>NZ_JBPJSR010000029.1:0-88534 GCF_051390675.1 Streptosporangium heterodermiicola | reverse complement strand
GGTGACGGGGCATCGCCGGGTGGTGATGCAGTTGATCGCGGCCAATCGGCACGACGCGCGGATCGGCGCGTTGGTGGGCCCGGCCGCACAGGACGGCATCTTCGCCCTCGAACTGCCCCCGGGCGCCACTCTGGCCGAGACCGCCCGGGCCGGGCACCGCCAGGCGCTGACCGCCTACCGCCACGCGCTCTACGAACCGCTGAGGCTGATGGCGATGCGCGAGGAGCTCGGCCGCGAGCGGGGCGGCCCCATCGACCTGTCGGCCTACTTCAACGACACGCGAGGCGGCGGCGACTGGCCCGACCTGCCCGCGGTGGAGCCGCCGGGGGATCCGGCCGCGATCGCCGCCCTCACCGCGCGGACCACCTTCTCCGTGGTCGGCTCCTGGGAGCACGTGGACGCCACCACGGCGCAGTTCATCACCGGTCAGGCCAGGGACGCCTGTGAGCTGCACCTGCTGGCCGACACCGCGTACCTGCCCCGGAGCACGGTGTACGCGTTGCTGCGCGGGATGGAGACCCTGCTGGTACGCGCCGTCGCCGGAGACGTTCCCCTCGGCACCGTCGCCGGGCTGTGCGGCCTCACCCCGGCCGAGCGCCCCCCGGCCGGGAACGTTCCCGGCCCGGACCACGGCTCGTCGTCCGATCGGGAACCGCTGCCCTTCCCGGCCACGCCGGTCTGAAAGGGACCGTACAAGGGCACATGCCGGGTTCCTGGCGAGACCGATGCGGATCAGGCGATGGCGACGGCGGGGGGGAAGCGTTCCCAGACCCGGTGCTGCCCCAGCAGCCGGACGACCCCTTCCAGCACCCCGTCTCCGCCGTCTCCGCCGTCTCCGCCGGCGCCACCGCCGTCGCCGGTGACGAGCACGCCGGGCGCCGAGGTGTCGATTCCCGCGGCGCCGAGCGCCCGCGCGGCGTCCCCCCAGCCGCCGAGCGGTTTGGCGTGGCGGAACGCCTCGCCGAGTATCAGCAGCACCCGCGGGTCGACGCCCGCCGCGGTGCCGAGCGCGCCGTTGCCGGCCTTGGCGTCGCGGGCGCCGTAGGCGTCCTTGCCCGGCGCGGGCGCACCTGCCAGCAGCAGGGCGTCGAACTCGACGGACCTGGCCGTGGCGAACGTACGCTGCACGGTGACGGGGTCGGCGCCCCCCGCGCCGAGCAGGCCGCCCGCCGGGGCGATGACCAGCGGCACCATGCCGCCGTCCAGGATCGTCCGGCGGACGGCGCGGACGGTGTCCAGGTCGCTGGTCTCGTCGGCGACGATGCCGACGACCCGGCCGACGGTGGGCCACGTCCGCCCGAGCTGGGAGAGCGCGACGCTGGGCTCGACCGACGGCAGCGGGCCCGCCGGCGCCGGTGCCGGCAGGCCCAGGCCCAAGGCCACCTGCCCGCACAGGTACGGGTCGATCTCGGCCAGCACCGTCAGGGCGCGTTCCTTGATCGGCTGCTCGTAGACCTTGCCGAGCTCGAAGGTGTAGGCGGCGATGACGTGCTCGCGCTCGGTCGGGGTCAGGCTCAGCCAGAACCGGCGGGGCTGGCTGAAGTGGTCGGCGAACGACGCCGGGGCCTCACGCACCTTGCTCGCCGCGGGTATCCGCACGGGCGTCTCCCGGTACCCGCCCTCCTCCGACCCGGCGTAGAACGGGCAGCCGCCGTCCAGGGAGTTGGGCTTGTACGGGGCGACGCCGGAGTGCACCGCCGTCTGGTGCAGGCCGTCGCGCAGCATGTCGTTGACCGGGGCGTGCGTGCGGTTGATCGGGATCTGCGCGAAGTTGGGGCCGCCCAACCGGCTGATCTGGGTGTCCAGGTACGAGAACATGCGCCCCGCGAGCAGCGGGTCGTCGGTGACGTCGATGCCGGGCACCAGGTGACCGGTGTGGAAGGCGACCTGCTCGGTCTCGGCGAAGTAGTTGCCCGGGTTGGCGTTCAGGGTGAGCAGGCCGATCGGCTGGACCGGTGCCAGCTCCTCCGGCACGATCTTCGTGGCGTCCAGCAGGTCGATGCCCTCGAAGGTCTGCTCGGGGGTGTCGGGGAAGACCTGGATGCCCAGCTCCCACTGCGGGTAGGCGCCCGCCTCGATCGCGTCGGCCAGGTCGCGCCGGTGGAAGTCCGGGTCCACGCCGCTGATCAGCTGCGCCTCCTCCCACAGCAGCGAGTGCACCCCCGCCTTGGGCTTCCAGTGGAACTTCACCAGCGTCGTCGCCCCGGCGGCGTCGACCAGCCTGAAGGTGTGGACGCCGAAGCCCTCCATCGTCCGGTACGAGCGTGGGATGCCGCGGTCGGACATGTTCCAGATGGTGTGGTGGGTGGCCTCGGTGTGCAGAGACACGAAGTCCCAGAACGTGTCGTGCGCGCTCTGGGCCTGGGGGATCTCCCGGTCCGGGTGCGGCTTGGCCGCGTGGATGACGTCGGGAAACTTGATCGCGTCCTGGATGAAGAACACCGGGACGTTGTTGCCCACCAGGTCGAAGACGCCCTCGTCGGTGTAGAACTTCGTCGCGAACCCCCGCGTGTCGCGTACCGTGTCCGCCGACCCCCGGGACCCGAGCACGGTCGAGAAACGTACGAAGACCGGGGTCTCGGCGCCTTGGGCGAGGAAGGCCGCCCTGGTCACCGCGGAGGCGTTGCCGTAGGCGTGGAAGACGCCGTGCGCGGCGGCCCCGCGGGCGTGCACGACGCGCTCGGGAATGCGCTCGTGGTCGAAGTGCGTGATCTTCTCGCGCAGGTGGTGGTCCTGCAGCAGCACCGGGCCCCGGGGGCCGGCCTTGAGCGAGTGGTCGGTGTCCACCAGCCGCGCCCCCTGGGCCGTCGTGAGGTAGGCGCCGCCCTGCGCCAGCGCCGCCTGCGGCACGTCGGTGGGCTGCCCGGTGGGGGTGAACGGATCCGGCCCCCTCTGGTCGGGGCCGGGCGCCGCGGGCGGCCGGGGTTCGGTCGGTTCCTCCAGAGACGGTGTCACGCTTCCCGGCTTGCCGGGGATCACGCCGGACGGCCTGCCGGACACGGCGTCGGTCAGCCTGTCGATGATCTTCTCGACCGTTTCCTTCACCGGGTGGGACTCTTTCATCGTTTCTCCCCCTTGAGGCACGGCGGCGGCGGACCCGTCACCGTCGCCGAGGACCGGATCCGGGTACGGGCGGCCGGAACGCCGGCGGCGCGGGTCGGGCCGCCGGCGGCCGTCGGTGGCGCCGCGCCGTGCCCCCACTGCACCACGCGGAACGGCGGGCGCCCCGGCTCCGCCTCACCTGTTGATCATCACGTCAAAATCTCTTGGGCAAGCGGTGGGGCTTGAGGGACGTCGCCGGCGAGCCGCCGAAGTCGATGACCGCGGACAGGCGGCCGTCGACGACGAGCAGGATGACGGCCGCTCACCCGGGAGCCGGAAGCCAACAGCCGGGGGTGGGGCGGGCGGGAAGGCCGAAGGGGCACGGGGCCGGGAAGGGCGGGTCAGGGGGCGACGGCGGCGACGGCGGCCACGATCGCCTGGGGGTCCGTCTGCACGGGTATCCCCTCGACGAGGACGGTCGGCGTGGCGCTCACCCCCCGCTCGACGGCCTTCCGCGTCACGTAGGCGGTCCAGTCGAGGTAGGTGCCGTCGCGTACGCCCTCGCCGAACGCCGGGCCGCCGAGCCCGGCCGGGCCGCCGAGTTCGATCAGCTCGTCGTCGGTGAGTCCCGGTCCTCCCTCGGGAGGCTGGCCGGCGAAGAGCGCGCGGGTGTACTCGACGAACCTCCCGCCGTCCGAGGCGCAACCGGAGGCCGCCGACGCGCGGGAGGAGTACCGGTCGGCCGACAGCCTGTCCAGAAAGCCCGTCGGGTGACACACCAGGCTGATCGTCCGGTCCTTCACCATCGCGTTCAGCGCCGGTCCGGACGCCTGCTCGAACGACCTGCAGTACGGGCACAGGAAGTCGACGTAGACGTCGACGGTGACCGGGCCCGTACCGACGACGATGCCGTCTCCGTCGGCGGAGGCACCGGCCGGCACCCGGGCGGGCGCCGTCGCCCGCTGTGGTCGCGTGCTCATGAGGTCCTCCTCGCGATACCCGGGGAGAGACCCGGGCCCGTGCGCCCGAGAACTCCCCTGTTCCTACCCACCCCCCGGGCGCCGCAGCCTAAGAACGGTCAAAGCCGGGATCACGGATCAGGCTTCACGACGCCCCCGGCTTCTCCGCCGCCCCTCTCCGGCTCGGGCCCCCACCCGGGCCCGTGCCGGCTCGGAAACCCACGCGGGCTCGCCCGCTCGGAAACCCATTTGTCATCGGCACCGCACTCCCGGGAGGATCGGGTTCTCATGAGCCGTCCCGTCATCTCCGAGATCCCGACCGGCCCCGTGGCCGTCCCCGCCGTCGTCGCGTCGCTCGCCGGGGGCGACGCCGTCACCCCGGTGTGGCGCAACGAGCTCGGCGGCCTGACGTTCCGCCTCGAAGACGGGCACGGCACCACCAGATACGCCAAATGGGTCGCCACCGGCACCCCGGAGATCGACCTCCCCGGCGAGGCGGAGCGCCTGATCTGGGCGCGGCGGTGGGCGGCCGTCCCGAGGGTCGTCGAGCACGGCACGGACGCCGACGGCGCGTGGCTGGTCACGGCGGAGGTTCCCGGCCGCTCGGCGGTGGACCCCCGCTGGAGCGCCCACCCGGCGACCGCGGCGGCCGCGATCGGCCGGGGGCTGCGCCTGCTCCACGACGCCCTGCCGGTGGACCTGTGCCCGTACGACTGGAGTGTCGATCGGCGGCTCGTCCGCGCCGACGAGCGCATCGCCGACGGCGAGGGGCCGGCCGACCGGTTCCCCGAGCACCGGCACCTGGGGCTCGCCGAGGCGCGGGCCCGCGTCGGCGAGCCGCCCGCCGTCGACCGCCTCGTCGTCTGTCACGGTGACGCGTGCGTCCCCAACACCCTGCTGCACGACGACGGCACGTTCGCCGCGCACGTCGACCTGGGGTCGCTCGGGGTGGCCGACCGGTGGGCGGACCTCGCGGTCGCGGCGTGGAGCATGGACTGGAACTACGGCCCGGGATTCGACGGCGTCGTGTACGACGCGTACGGGATCGTCCCCGACCCGGAGCGCGTCGCCTACTACCGCCTGCTCTGGGACATGGCCTGACCCGTCACCCCGGCGAGCGCCCGGCACGGCGGCCACTCCCGCGCGGGCCCCGCCCCCAGGAGTCCGCCGACGAGCGGCCGGAGCTGACGGCGGCCGCTCCCGTGCGGCCCCCGCCGTCACGGACCACCGTCCGTCCGGTCGGCCGTCACCTCCCGGCACGGCTCCGGGCCACCAGTTCGCGGGCGGCTTCCGGCCATTCGGGGACCTCGAACCCGAAGCCCGCGCCGAGCAGCCGGCCCGGCACGACCCGGCGGCTCTTCAGCAGCAGCTCGGTGTCGCCGCGCAGCGCGAACGCGCCGAGCTCGGCCATCCACTTCGTGGCGGGCAGCCCCACCCGCACGCCCGCCGCGTCGCGCAGGCCCGCCATGAACGCGCGGTGCGGCAGCGGGTTGGGCGAGGCGAGGTTGACCGGCCCCGAGAGCTCGTCGCGGGCCAGCAGGAACTCGACCGCCCGGACGAAGTCGCGGTCGTGGATCCAGGACACGTACTGCCGGCCACCGGCGACCGGCCCGCCGAGGCCCCATCGGGTCATCCGCCACAACTGGTCGAACGCCCCGCCCCGGCCGGGGGCCATCACGATGCTCGTGCGCAGCGCGACCTTTCGGGTGCCCGGGACCGGCGCCTCGGACAGCGCGCGTTCCCACCGCCGCGCGATGTCGACGCTGTAGGCCCAGTAGGCCGGTACGCCCTCCTCGGCGCCGCCGATGACCCCCGTCGCCTCGTCGTTGGCCCGGTCGTGGCTGTGCGCGTAGATCGTGGCGGTGCTCATCTGCAGCCACACCCGCGGCGGCCTGGCCGCCTTGGCGATCGCCGTCCCCACGGCGGTGGCGGAGTCCACCCGCGAGGCCATCATCTCCCGCAGGTTGGACTCGGTGTAGCGGCAGTTCACGCTGCGCCCGGCCAGGTTGATCACCGCGTCGGCGCCGTCGACCTCGGCCGCCCACTCCCCGGCGGCCCGCCCGTCCCACGGCACCGTACGGGCGCCGGGCACCCGGGTGTCCGCGCGCCGGCTGACGACGACCACCTCGTGGCCCGCGCGTCCGAGGGCATCGGCGAGCAGGAGCCCTAGATGTCCGGTACCACCCGGTATGACGATCTTCACTGTGCCCCCGCTCCCGGCCGGTTTACACCTCGATCGTCGTCAGCTTCGCACGCGGCGGAACGACGCCGGTCGCCGGGTGCCGCCGGCGTCGTGGCCCGGTACCGCCCGACCCGGTATCGCCTAGCGGACGGAGCAGATCGCGGACCCGATCACCGCCGTCACCGCCTCCGGGTGCGATATCAGGGTCAGGTGCGAGCCACCGGGGAACTCGGTGACCTTCGAACGCGCCCGGTGGGCCATGAACCGCTGCGAGGACGGGGTGATGATCCGGTCACCGGTGCTGATGAAATACCAGGAGGGGATCGTCTTCCACGCCGCGGCCTTCGACGGCGTCGCGAACGCGCTGGTCGAGGCGGGGCGCTGGGAGGCCCACAGGCGTACGGCGGTGTCCCGGGGCAGGTCCGAGGCGAACGAGCGGACGAAGGCGTCCCGCTTGAGATAGAGGTCCGTCGCTCCCCGGGCCGCCCCCGAATAGGACACCGTGTCGTAGAGGGAGGCGGGGTCCGCGGAGAGCGCGGAGCCCCGGCCGCTGAGCCCGCCGGTGGTCTCCCCGGCGTCGGGCGCCGCCGCGTCGACGTACACCAGGGCCTTGACGTTCGGGACGTCCGCGGCGGCGTTCGTGATCACCGAGCCTCCGTAGGAGTGCCCGACGAGCACGATCGGGCCGGAAAGGGTTCTCAGGAAGTCGGCGACGGACGCGGCGTCGCCGGTGAGGTCCCGGAGCGGGTTGGCGACGGCCCGTGCGACGTACCCCGCCCGGTGCAGGGAGTCCACCTCGCCGGCCCAGCTGGAGGTGCCCGCCCAGGCGCCGTGCACCATGACGACCGTGGGCCTGGCGTTGCCCGGCGACCGGCAGGGAAACGGCTCGGCCGCGATCGCCGGTGACGTGAGCGCCGCCCTGGTCGTTGTGACCGCCGTAGCCGTAGCCGTAGCCGTAGCCGTAGCCGTAGCCGTCTGGGCGCCGGTCGTCGGCGACGCCGTCGCGGACGCGGTGACGGCGGCGAGTGCCACCGCGGGCGCGATCCCCCTGAACCGCCGGCGGGTGCGTGCGGATTTCATCTTTCTCCCCCTCGGTGTGATGAGTGATCTTCAGGTTCCGGCGAACGGCGCCCGGTGGCCCCGTGCCGCGTCCCGGCCCCGCGGAGACGTCCGTTCCGTCCCCCGGTCCCGGCGGGTGAGCAGCGCCGCGTCGGCGACGCCGGTGTCGGCGAGGGTGACGACCCGGGTACGGGGATGGGCGGCCCGGGCGATCCCGGCGAGGACGTCCCCCGGAGGTGTCTGGACGAACAGGGTCGTGCCGAGCTCACCGAGCAGGGCGATGACGTCACGCCACCTCACCGTGGTGGCGATGCCACGGGCGAGGTCGTCGAGGACGGCGCCGGGCTCGCGCAGGAGACGCCCCGCGCCGCCCAGGTAGGGGACGCGGAGGGGGCGCCGGGGGATCCCCGCGAGGTGGTCCGCCATGGCGTCGGCGACGTGGCCGAGCAGCGGGCAGTGCGAGGGGACGGCGATGTCCAGGCGCCGCACGCGCCGGGCGCCCGCCCGGCCGGCCGCCGCGCCGAGGCGTTCCAGGGCGCGGTCGCTCCCGGCGACCACGAGCTGCTCGTCGGTGTCGACGACGGCGAGATAGGCCGGGTCGTCGCCGGTGGTGACCGACTCGATCACCCGCCGGGCCCGGGGCACGCTCAGCCCGAGAACGGCGGCCATGCCGTACCCGCGAGGATAGGCGTCGCGCATCAGCTCGCCGCGACGGCGTACGGCCGTGAGGGCCTCGGCGAAGGTCAGGACCCCGGCCGCGACGGCGGCCGGGAACGCCCCGGCGGAGTGCCCGGCCACGGCGTCGGGAACGGCGCCCTCACAGGCGAGGGCGCGGGTCGCGGCGACCCCGGCGACGCAGAGCGCGACCTGCGTGGTGACGGTGGACGCCAGCGCCTCCGGGGTGTCCCGCGTGGACGAGCCGGGCAGGATCCGCTCGGCCTCGGCGCGGGTCGCGGTGACGGCCGGATGGCCGGGCAGGTCGTGGAGCATCCCGGGCCGCTGGGTGCCCTGGCCGGGATAGAGGAACGCGACGCTCATCCGGGGGCCCACGGGTCGTCCACCAGGCGCGGGCCGTGGTCGGTACGGACCATGACGGGGCCGCCGGTGCGCGCCCACTCGGTGAGGCCGACACCGCCGGACGGTGTCTCCAGCTGGCAGTCGACCTTGCCGGGCAGGGCGGCGAAGATGGCCGCCAGCCGGGTGGCCAGTGCCGGGTCCAGCCCGCGCGGTGCCCGGATCAGCAGGTCCAGGTCGCTTCCGGGGTGGGTGACCGGCTTCCCGGTGGCCAGCTCGAAGCCGACCCCGCCGATCGGTCCCCAGGAGGCGTCGGCCTCCAGCTCACCGGCGAGCAGGAGGGTGACGGCGGAGAGGGTGACGGCGAGCAGGGGGAGCCAGGGCCGCCGCTCCCTCAGGTCCTCGGGCGGTACGGAGCGGGTGACCGCGTCGCGGGGAACGAGGGCGGCGTGGCGCTGCCACCGCTCGGGCCCGCGGATGCCGACCGGGACGAGGCCGGGCGGGTGCGGTGCCCGCCGCACGACGCCCCACGGGCAGGCGGCGACCGACGCGGGTACCCACCCCGGGGGCACGTCCCCGAGTGCGGCGACTCCGGAGAGCCGCAGCAGGTCGTGCGGGCGCGCGGTCACCGCCATCGGGCGGCGAGCGCCTCGTGGACGCGGCGGGAGGCCGCCCGGGTCCGCCGGGCGGCGGGCGAGGTGAGCCGGCCGCTCAGGTCACGGGGGCCGTGGCGGGCCCGCTCGACGGCGGCGGTGAGCGCGTCCCGCGCCTTCCCCGCGTCCGCGCCGGTCGGGTCGGCGGCGTTCTCGACGTCCAGGAGCCCGTCGCACAGGCCGAGCCTCGCCCAGTCGGCGATGTCGTACGACAGCGGGGGGACGCGCCGTGCCAGCTCGTCGAGCTCCTCGACGGTCCGGCGGGTCACCCTCGCGGCGGCCTTCCTGTGCATGGCGTGCACCATCACGCCGGGATCGTCGAGCGCCAGGATCTGATCCGCCTGCGCGCCGTGCGCCAGGAATCCGCCGGACAGCGCCGTGCCGACGATGAGGGTGATCAGGGGGTGCCCCGCGACGCGGGCGCGGACGTAGGCGTCCACCGCGACGGCCAGGGCGTGGTGGAGGCCGAGCACCTCCTCGACGCGCCCGTACGCCTGGCTGGGCACGTCGACGACGGCGACGATCGGGCGGCGGCGGTCGTCGGGCAGGCGCGCGTCGCCGGTGACGACCTCGGTCACCGCCTCGGCGAGGGCGAGCCCCTCGCGGAGGCCGACCTCGCCCTCGCGGGCCCGGTGGTACGGGCTCCGCGGGTCCGGCACGACCGCGATCAGGCGGGCGACGTCGCCCCCCAGTCCGGCGTCCGCCGTGATCACCGACGGGACCACCTCGCGCACGTCGCCGTCGGCGAGCGCCCGCGTCCAGCTCCGCCCCCGGCTCGCCCCCCGTCCCTCCTCACCTTTCCGCGCTCCGGCCTCATGCGGCGCGGCCGTCGCTGCCACGGCCTCCCGAGGCGCGGCCCCGTGAACTGCGGGCTCCTGCGACACGGCCCTTGGCGGTGTGGCCTCCGACGGTACGGCCCCCGGTGACACGGCCTCCCGAGGCGCGGCCCCGTGGACCGCGGGCTCCGACACGGCCCCCGGTGACGCGGCCTCCCGCGATACCGCCTCTCGCGGCACGGCCTTCCGGAGCGCGGCCTCGTGCGCCAGGGCCTTCGCCCAGACGGCCGCGAGGTCGGCGGGCTCCGGCGGGTGGGCCGGGTCGACGGCCCGGAGGCGGGCCCGCAGCTCGCCGACGCGCCGGGAGCGGTGCTCGGCGGGCACGCCCCGCCCCACCGCGTCGATCACGGCGGACCGCACGGCTGTGACGTCGTCGAGGACGAGCGCGTCGGCCAGCGTGGTCTCGACGCGCTGCGTGCCGCCGTCGATCGACCAGATCAGCGGGTGGTCGGAGGCGTCGAACTCGGCGACGCCCGCCTCGGACTCGATCACCTCGGGACCGTCGAGCCCGAGACGGCCCTCCCTGGTCATGATCAGCCTCGTGCACAGCCCGGCGGCGATGCTCATGCCGCCGAAGCAGCCCAGCGCCCCGGCGACGACGCCGACGACGGGCCGCAGGGCGCGCAGCTCCAGCAGCGCCGAGCACACCTCCGCGATCGTGGCCAGGCCCAGATTGGCCTCCTGAAGGCGTACACCCCCGGTCTCCAGCAGCAGGATCGCGGACGTCGGGGTGCCGTCGCGGTTGTCGGCGGCGGCGAGGGAGAGCGCGGCGGCGATCTTCGCGCCGGAGACCTCGCCGATGCCGCCGCCCTGGAAGGCCTGCTCGACGCCGATCACGACCGCGGGCCGCCCGCCGAGCCTCCCCTTGACCACGACGACGCCGTCGTCGGCCTGCGGGACGACACCCTGGGGTTCCAGCCAGGGCGACTCGATCCGGTCGAAGGGGCCGCACAGCTCGCGGGCGGTGCCGCTGTCCAGCAGCGCGACGGCGCGCGCCCGCGCGTCCAGCTCTATGAAGCCGGTACGGGAGAGCAACGCGGTCCAGTCCGGCCGGTCCGTCCGGGTGTCCTGTGACGTCATGCCCTGCCCTCCTCGATGGCCTGCCGCAGGCGCAGGGTGACCACGCCGGGTGTCGCCCCGAAGTCGTTGAGCTCGAAGCTCCCGGCGACCCCGTGGCGGGCGAAGAACCGCTCCAGCACGGTCCGCCACACCGTGTCGAAACCGTCCACGCTGGTGCGTACGCGCACCCGGGCGACGGCGGACGGCTCCGGGGTCATCAGGATCTCCAGGTCCCCCGAACCGACCACCCCGACGTGCGCTCGCCGGGCGGGCGGCCGGTCGGCGGGGAACTCGTAGTTCAGCGTCTGCACGTGAGCACCTTCCGTCCGGCCCGGGTGACGGGCTCCGGCCACGGCACCGTGTCGAGGAAGAGCGCGGCGGCCAGCAGGTCGGCGCTCCCGCCCGGCGACAGCCGCCGCGCGGCGCACCGCTCGTCCAGCTCGGCGAGGGCCGCGCGGCCGCGTGCCGTACCCGCGCCTCCCTCGGCCAGGACGCGCTCGGCGCCGGACCGTACGACGCGCAGGCCCTCGGGGCCGCCCCGGTGCAGGACGCAGGTGTCGTCCAGGAGGCTCATCACCGCCAGCAACGCGTCCAGCCCGGCCGTCTCCTCGGCGACCCCGGCGGCCCTGGACCGGCGCAGCCGTGGCAGGGCGACCTCGACGACGTGCGGGAAGGCGGCCTCGGCCTCCCCGCGGGCACCGCGCACCCCGTACCGCAGCCGGGCCCGCTCGCCGTGGGAGGGCGTCCCCGCCGGGAGGTGCCGGTCGGGGAGGGCGGCCAGCCGGGCCGCCAGGGCGGCGGCCTCCCGCTCGTCGGTGGCGCGGGCGGCGGTGGCGACCAGCAGCCCGAGCGTCCACAGCGCCCCGCGATGCGTGTTCACCCCGCGCGTGGTCCGCAGCATGGCCGCCTCGCCCGCGCGGCCGAGCCGGCCCAGCTCCTCCCGGAGCCCGGTCCCGGCGGCCGTCCGCCCCGCCGCCTCGGCGAGGGCGCGGAACGTGGGGCGCAGCGTCCGCGCGGAGGCGAGGAGGAGCGGCAGGTCCATGTCGTCGTGCGCGCCGCGTCCACGGCGGTCGGCCAGCCCCGGCTTGGGGCTCAGGCACGCCTCCCGGCGCAGTGCCCGGACGGCCAGATCGGCGAGCAGGGCCGGCGTCCGTTTCCCCGCCGTGAGCGTCTCGTCGAGAGCGGTCATCGGCGGATCACCAGGTCCTGAACCGGGCGGGCGGATCGTACAGGC
This sequence comes from Streptosporangium heterodermiicola, assembly GCF_051390675.1. Lineage (NCBI taxonomy): Bacteria > Bacillati > Actinomycetota > Actinomycetes > Streptosporangiales > Streptosporangiaceae > Streptosporangium > Streptosporangium heterodermiicola. The sequence continues at coordinate 76,496 of NZ_JBPJSR010000029.1, read as the reverse complement.
CCCCGGACCAGGCGACGAGATCCTCGATGCTGCGGGCCGCCAGCAGGGAGCGGTCCGCCCTGCGGACGTCGACCTTGAGGTCCTCCGGCAGGGCCACCAGGCCGTCGCGGCGCAACTCCTCCACCCGCCGTTCGGTGATGTCGCGGCCGACCGGGGTGGCGCCCGCGACCGCGGCCACCGCCTCGCGCCGCTCGGCCGGGCCGGCGGCCCGGCAGAGGTAGGCGACCCCCTCCTCGGTCACCACGTGGCTGACGTCGTCGCCGTAGATCATGACCGGCGGGATCGGCATGCCGGCGTCCTTGCCCACCTGGACCGCGTCCAGCGACTCCACGAACGCCGGGACGCCGCCGGAGCGGAAGGTCTGGGTAATCTGCGCGACGAGCTTGCGGCCCCGGGGCGCGGACGCCTCGCCGGTGAGCAGGCTCAGCCAGGCGGGGGAGGGGTGCCTGCGGCCGTGCGGGTCGTGTCCCATGTTGGGCGCCCCGCCGAAACCGGTGAGCCTGCTCTCGGTGACCGTCGAGGAGTTGGCGTCGGCGTCGATCTGCAGCGACGACCCGATGAACATGTCCACGGCGTACTGGCCCGCGAGCTGGCACAGCACCCGGTTCGACCGCAGCGACCCGTCCCTGCCGGTGAAGAACACGTCCGGGCGGGCGGCGACGTAGCGCTCCGTGCCGGGCTCCCCGCCGAAGCAGTGCACCGACTCGACCCAGCCGCTCTCGATGGCGGGGATGAGCGTCGGGTGCGGGTTGAGCGTCCAGTGCCTGCAGATCTTCCCGCGCAGGCCCAGCTCCTCGCCGTACGTGGGCAGGATGAGCTCGATCGCCGCGGTGTCGAAGCCGATCCCGTGGTTCAGCGTGGTGACGCCGTGCCGCTCGTAGATCCCGCGCAGCGCCAGCATGGCCATCAGGATCTCCACCTGGCCGATCTGGCGGGGATCCCGGGTGAACAGCGGCTCCAGCGCGAACGGCCGGGGGCTCTCCACGACCAGGTCCACCCAGTCGCCGGGGATGTCCACCCGGGTGACCCTGTCCACCAGCTCGTTGACCTGGACCAGGACCACGCCGTCGTGGAACGCCGTCGCCTCGGCGATGGTCGGGGTGTCCTCGGTGCCGGGCCCGGTGTAGAGGTTTCCGTCACGGTCGGCCTGCTCGGCGCAGAGCAGCGCGACGTCCGGGGTGAGGTCGACGAACATCCGCGCGTACAGCTCCACGTAGGTGTGGATCGCGCCGACCTCGACCGTGCCGTCGGCGAGCAGCTGAGCCATGCGTACGCTCTGCGGGCCGGCGTAGGAGAAGTCGAGACGGTGGGCCACCCCGCGCTCGAAGACGTCCAGGTGCTCGCGCAGGCTGATCGAGGAGATCAGCAGATGGAGGTCGTGCACCACCTTCGGATCGCACCCGGCCAGCGCCTCGGCGAGGAAGTCAGCCTGCTTCTGGTTGTCGCCCTCCAGCGCCACCCGGTCGCCCGGACGCAACAACGCCTGCAGGGCGTCGCGCGTCCGCCCGGTGTCCAGGACCCGGCCCGAGGTGCCCGAGGTGGTCGAGGTACTCGCGAGGAAGGGACGCACCGCTTCCAGCCGCTCGCGTTTCGCGGTCCTCCGCCGCGTCCAGTCCCGGGTTGCCACCTTCGTGAGTGCCATCGCCTGCCCCCAATTAAGGTCCTTGGGGCTAATACCTCGCGAAAGATAAGAATTAACTCAAATTATGTTAAAACGTCACAGTCGGTGATCGGAGTTCGGTGTCGGTTCGGCATTCTTCACCGCGTGGGGGGAAGGTGGGCGGGTTCCCTCACGGGTCGCGGACTTCCTCGCACGTCACGCGCTCTCCCGCGGGTCGCGGGTTCCCTCACAGGTCGAGGACGACCTTGCCGGGAACGCGGCGGGCGAGCAACGCCTCGGCCGCCTCGACGGCCTTGTCCCACGGGCCCCGCCAGCCGATCTGCGGGTCCAGCTCCGCCCTCCGCAGCAGGTCCACGAGGTGGGCCAGGTCGTCGCCGAGCGGGGTGGAGAGGTTGAAGGTCTCCAGCCTGCCCCGGTCGACACGGGTACGCGCCTCCTCGAAGTCGATCAGCGTCGGCTCGCGCGAGGCCATGCCGACGGCCTGGACGACGCCGCCGTCCTCCAGCCGGTTGTAGGCCTCCGCCAGCTGCGAGCCGCCGACGTTGTCCAGCACGCCGTACACCCGGCCCGACATCCCCGACGGCCCGAAGACGATCTCCGCCGCGCCGAGTTCGCGCAGGCCCCCGGCGCGGGCGGGGCCACCGACGGAGGCGACGACGTGCGCGCCGGCGCGGGCGGCGAGCTGGACCGCGTACCGGCCGACCCCGCCGGACGCCCCGGTGACCAGCACCCGGCGGCCGATCAGCGAGCCCAGCCGCCGTACCGCCTGCAGCGCGGTGACCCCGGCGACCGGGAGCGCGGCGGCCGTGCCCAGGTCGACCTCCTCGGGTACGACGGCCAGGTCGGCGGTGTCCACGGCACGCAACTGGGCCCAGGCGCCCTCCCAGCCGAAGGTGACCACGCGCGTTCCGGCGGCGGGTCCGGATCCGTCGGCGGCCGCCTGGACGACCACCCCGGCGGCGTCCCACCCCGAGACGTGCCCCGGCTCCTCCGAGGGGGACCCGAAGGCGATCTCCCCGAAGTTGAACGAGACGGCGGCCACCCGGACCAGCGCCTGGGCGGGCGCGGGCACCGGGGCGGGGGCGGTGCCGAGCCGAAGGCGGTGGGGCGCGGCCGGGTCGTGGATGAGAGCTTGCATCGTCGCTCCTGTTCGAAGGGTGCGACGCGATCCTGGCCGGAACCGCGCACGACCGGCGTACGACCGGCGCACGGTGTCGCTCACGCCGGGCGCGACCCCGGCGGGAACGCGCCCGACCGGCGTACGGTGCCGCCCGTGCCGAGCGCGGTCCTGATCCGTTCGACGTCGCCGCGTTCGGTGGGCGGCAGGGGAGCACCGGCCGACTCCCGCAGCGCGTCCGCCCGCTCCAGCAGCCGCAGGGCCTCCTCGGCCGCGCCCTCAAGCGCCGCGACCCCGGCCAGTCCCTCGCAGGCCAGGGCGACGGCTCGCGGATCGCCGATCTCGTGCGCGGCCGCGAGCCCTTCGAGGTGCAGGGCCCTGGCCCGCGCGGCGTCGCCGCGCAGCTCGGCGATGAAGCCGAGCTCGGCCAGGATCAGCGTCACCCCGTAGAACGGCACGCCGTGGCCGGTCCCCAGCCGCCGGTTCCAGTCCAGCGATTCGAGGAAGAGCCGCTCGGCGGTGTCGAGGTCACCGGCACGCCGTGCCACGAGGCCGAGCCCGACGCGGGCGAACTCCTCGGCGAACCGGTTCGACTGCTCCGCGGCCAGCCGCAGGCCCCGCTCGTGGAACTCCCGCGAGCCGGTGAGGTCCCCGGTCAGCAGGGCGATCCTGCCGAGGCCGGACAGCCGGTAGGAGGCGTCGGTCCACAGCCGCAGGTCCTCTGCGACGCGCAGGCCCTCGCGGTGCAGCCGGCCGGCCCGCTCGTGGTCGCCGGTGGCCTCCGCAAGGTAGGCGAGCATGTCGGAGGCCCGCAGCCGCCCCCACCGGTCACCGAGCTCATCGAAGATCGTCATGCTCTCCGTGCCGCTCCGCCCGGCGGCGGGGAGGTCACCCTGGAACATGGCCTGTTTGGCCCGGTCGGCCAGCGCGGCCGCCTGTCCCCAGCGGTCGCCGGTCGCGCGGAACTCGGCCAGCGCCTCGTCGAGCAGCGGCCCGGCCGAGGCGACGTCGCCGAGGTGCAGGTAGGCGTGCGCCACGAACCAGCGTGACCTGGCGTCGGGAAACCTCTCCGGCGCGGCGCGACCGGCGCCGGTGAGCATGGCGAATCCGGCCTCGTACGCCGACCCCGGGCTCACCGCCGCGAGGTAGCGGTGCCCTTCCCCGTGCCTGCCGCGCAGGTACCAGTACCAGGCGAGGGCGTCGGCCAGGGGTTCGGAGCCGGTGACGGCACGCAGGTTGAGCACCTCGTCGTCGAGCCGCCGCAGCCACTCGCGCTGGGTGGCGCCGTGCAGGTGGGGCCGCGCGCGCCGGGCCAGCTCCGTGTAGTGGTCGTCCCTGAGCCGGAACACCGGGTCGTCCTCGGCGAGGCGCGCGAGACAGTAGGCCGCGACACTTTCCAGCAGGCGGTATCTCGGCGGGTCGGCGACCACCATGGACCTGTTCACCAGCTGGTCCAGCAGGTCGAGATCGACGCCGACCGCCCCGGCCGCCTCCGCCGTGCAGCCGCCGGGGTGGACGGCCAGCGCGCACAGGGCCGCCCGCTGCGGTGCGGTGAGCTGCTCCCAGCTCCAGTCGATCACCGCCCGCAGGGTCCGCTGGCGGGCGGGCAGGCCGCGTACCTCGGTGGCGAGCAGGCGGAAACGGTCGTCGAGCCGCTCGGCCACGCCGCGCACGCCCAGCGCGCGTACGCGGGCGGCGGCCAGCTCCAGGGCGAGCGGCAGGCAGTCCAGCCTCGCGCAGATCGCCTCGACCCAGGGCGCGCTCTCCGCGTCCGGGGTGAAACCCGGCGCGGCGCGGGCCGTGAACAGCCGGACCGCGTCGGGGAGGCCGAGAGGGGGGACCGAGTACAGGGCCTCGCCGGGGATGGCCAGCGGCTCCCGGCTCGTGGTCAGCACGCGCAGGCCGGGCGCGGTCCGCAGCAGCAGGTTCACCAGGTCCGCGGCCTGCTCGACCAGGTGCTCGCAGTTGTCCAGCACCAGGAGGAGCTCCTGCCCGCGCAGGGCGCCGGCGAGCCGGTGTGACAGGTCCGCGGCCGGCACCCCCGGGCGGGAGCCGCCGCCCTCGTCACGGATGCCCAGCTCGGCGGCGACCGGTTCGGCCACCGCGCCCGTGGTGCCGGCCAGCTCGACCAGCCACACGCCGTCGGGGAACGCGAGACCGGTGGCGGCCGCCAGGGCGAGCCGGGTCTTGCCGACCCCTCCGGGGCCGGTCAGGGTGGTCAGCCGGGAGGAGCCGAGCAGCGCGCGTACCCGGGAGACGTTCTCCTGGCGCCCGACCAGGTCGGTGAGCGGTGCGGGGAGGTTCGTGCGGGGACGCGCCGCGGAGGCGACGGGCACCGGCACGGACACAGGCGCCGGTACGGACACGGGCACAGGCGGCACGGATACGGGTACGGGCGCGAGCTCCGGGGCCTGCCGCAGGATCGCCCGGTGGAGATCGGCCAGTTCGGGGCCGGGGCTGAGGCCGAGCTCGTCGGCGAGCCGCTCGCGGAACCCGGTGTAGGCGGCGAGGGCCTCGTGCCGCCGTCCCGCCCGGTAGAGCGCGCGCAGGTGAGCGGCGCGCAGGCGTTCGCGGAACGGGTGCCCGGCCACCGCCTCGCCCAGCTCGTCGGCGAGCCCGCCGTGCTCGCCGCCCTCGCCGTGTGCGCCGTGTGCGCCGAGCGCCAGCCGTACCTCCGCCCGCTCCTCCACCGCGGTCAGCCGCCGCTCCTCCAGGCGGGTGGCGGCGGCGCGGGCGAATTCCTCGTCGCGGAAGTCGGCGTAGGCGGGCCCGCGCCAGAGCGCGAGCGCCTCCGCCAGCAGCCCGGCCCTCACGGTGAGGTCTCCGCTCGCGCGGGCGCGGCCGAGCAGCGCGGCGAACTCAAGCGCGTCCACCTCGCCGCCGGGGAGCGCGTACCCCGTCGGCCGGAGGACCACCAGGGCACGGCCGTCCTCGCCCAGGGCGCGGCGGAGCTGGGAGACCTTCGTCTGCAGGGTGTTGGCCGGATCGCCGGGCGGACTCGCCCCCCACAGGTCGTCCACGAGCCGGTCGGCCGACACCGGGCGGCCCTCGTGGACCAGCAGGTCGGCGAGGAGCGCGCGGACCTTCGGCTCGGGGATCCGCACGGGGCGCCCGTCGGCGCCCCACACGGAAAGCGGGCCCAGAACTCCGAATCTCACCGGATCACGCTATCCCCGGCCGACTTCCGGGCCGACCTCCGCCCGATTGTGCGCGGCCCTCGGCCGACCCCCGCCCCCGGCCGACCCCCGGCCGGTCGTACGCGGCCCTCGGCGGGCCGCTCAGCCGGGCCGCAGGTCCGGGGGCGGGCCGGACGGCGGCTCGAACCCGCCCGTCAGGACGGGACGCTTGGGGAGGACCCCGTCACCGGAGGAGCGGCCCGTCAGGCGGCGGCGCAGCCAGGGGGTGAGGTGCGCCGAGGCCCAGCGGAGGTCGGCGAGCAGCGGTGGCCTGGGCACGGGCGGTCCGGGAGAGGGCGGGGGTGGGGCGGCGGCGCGGCCGAGCGCGGCCAGGACCTGGTCGGCGACCCGGCGGTGGCCCAGCGGGTTGAGGTGCAGGCGATCGGAGCTCCACAGCCCGTGGTCGTCGAACGCCCGGTCGCCGAACAGGTCGACCAGATAGGCCCCGTGCCGCCCGGCCACCTCCGCGACCAGGTCGTTCATCGCGACGATGCGGGGACGCAACACGTGGGGCAGCGGGAGCCGGACGCTCAGGTCGGGGAAGGTGAAGAGCACCACGTCCGCGCCCGACGCGCGCAGGCGGGCGACCACCTGGTCGAAGCGGTCGCGCATCGTGGTCAGGTCGAAGCCGCGCCACAGCGCGTCGTTGCCGCCCGCGGCGATGCTGACGAGTGACGGGCTCATCGCGATCGCCACCTCGACCTGCTGCGCGACGACGTCGTCGAACCTGCGCCCCCGGATGGCCAGGTTCGCGTAGCCGAAGCCCGGCGCGTCGAGGTCCGCCGCCACGAGATCCGCCCACCCGCGGAACGTGCCGTCGGGAAGCGGGTCGCCGACCCCTTCGGTGAAACTGTCGCCGAGCGCGACGAAGCCGAAGTCCGTCACGGGGTCCGCCGAGGGGCGCGTCTGGGGTGGATGACCGGCCGCCGACAGACCGGTGCGCCGTCGGTGGCGGTGGTGTCAGCGGTGACGGTGGCGGTGGCGGTGGTGTCGACGGTGGCGACGACCTTCCTCAGGGGGTCACTCGCCCGCCGGTCGAGTTCGAGAATGTCCATGCGGCTCATCCTAGAAGTGGCGGTGACCTCGCCTCAGGGCAGGGGACGGCCGGACCGATCGTGCTGTTTCGGGCCGTTTCTGGCCGCCACGGTGTCGCGCGCGGTTGAGCGATGCCGGGCGCGGAATGATGGTCGGTGAGTTCGCCTGACCGTTGACGGGAGTCATGGATGCAGATCGGCGTTGTCTTTCCGCAGACCGAGATCGGCGCGGACGCGGGCGCGGTGCGCGCCTACGCGCAGGGGGCCGAGGAGCTCGGGTTCCGGCATCTGATGGCCTACGACCACGTCGTCGGTGCCGACCCGGAGGTTCACCAGGGCTGGAAGGGCGTCTACGACATCGAGTCGACGTTCCACGAACCGATGGTCCTCTTCGGGTATCTCGCCGCGCTGACCTCGCTGGAGCTCGTCGCCGCGATCATCATCCTGCCCCAGCGGCAGACCGTCCTGGTGGCCAAGCAGGCCGCGGAGGTCGACCTGCTCGCCGGTGGCCGGTTGCGGCTGGGTGTGGGCCTGGGATGGAACCAGGTCGAGTACGAGGCTCTCGGCCAGGACTTCGGCACCCGGGGCAGGCGCGCCGAGGAGCAGGTGGAGTTGATGCGCCGGCTGTGGACCGAGCGGTCGGTCACCTTCGAGGGCACCTTCGACCGGGTGACCGGGGCGGGGCTGGCGCCGCTGCCGGTGCAAAGGCCGATCCCGCTCTGGTTCGGCGCGCAGTCGCCCCCGGCGTACCGGCGTGTCGGACGGCTGGCCGACGGCTGGTTCCCGCAGGTGCCTCCCGGCCCGAAGCTGGACGAGGCCAGGGCGATGATCGGGGAGGCCGCCGTGCAGGCGGGACGCGACCCGTCGGCGCTCGGCATGGAAGGCCGGGCGAGCTGGGCGGGCGACGCGGACGAGGTGGGCGACGTGGCCCGCCGGTGGCGGGAGGCCGGTGCCACCCACCTCGCCGTCAACACCATGAATGCGGGGCTGGGCTCGGTCGACGAGCACCTGGCCGCGCTGGCGACCGTGGCCGACACGCTCGGGCTGCGGAAGGACTGACCGGAAGGACTGACCGGAAGGACTGACCGGAGGGACTGAGCGGAGGGACTGAGCGGAAGGCTTGACCGGAGGGACTGACCGGCTGACCATCTGACCGGCCGGACCCGGTCGAGCGGGCCCTGTCCCTCGCCCACGGGCGGTTCAGCCCCACGAGCGGTTCGGCGCGGCGGGGCCCTCCCTCGCCGTGCGGATGGCTCGGCGTGACGGGATCCGCCTCTCGCCGGCGAGCGGTTCGGCGCGCCGGGACCCCCGCCAGCGGGTGGTTCAGCGCGGCGGGACCCTGCCGAGGCCGGCGACGACCTCGAAGGCGCGCTCGGGGAACGGGTCGTCGTCGACGGGACGCCAGTCCGCCGCCAGGACCAGTCCCGGTTCGAGGAGTTCGAACCCCTCGAACAGCTCGCGGACCTCGCGCATGGTGCGGAGCTGCACCGGATTGCGGGTCTGCCCGTACACCGCCAGCCCGGCGGTCGCCTCGTCCTCCGGCATCGTGTCGGAGCAGGCGTGGGTGAGCCCCAGGTAGCTGCCCGGCGCGAGGGCGTCACGCAGCTGGGCCATGAGGTCGTGCGCGGTGTTCCCGGTGACGAAATGCCATACCGCGACGGTGAGCACGCCGACCGGCCGGGTGAAGTCGAGCGTGGCCCGTACCCGGGGATGGTCGAGGATCTCCCGCGGGCTGCGCAGGTCCCCGTGGATCGTCAGCACGCCGGAGTGGTCCACCGTCGACTGGTTGTGCGTGACGACCGTCTGGTCGTTGTCGACGTACACCACGCGGGCGTCCGGGTGGACCCCCCGCACGACCTGGTGCAGGTTCGGGGGAGTGGGCAGACCGCAGCCGATGTCCAGGAACTGGTCGATACCGGCGTCGGCCATGGCCCTGGCGGACCGCAGCAGGAACCCGCGGTTGGCCCGGCACGCGTCGGGGACCGTCGGGAAGTGGGCCACCAGCATCTTGACGGCCTCCCGGTCCGCCGCGAAGTTCTCCTCGCCGCCGAGCATGACGTCATACATGCGGGCCGCACTCGCCTGCGATGCGTCACTGGGATGGGTCACTGGGCGCCTTTCGGTGGAGGTGTGGGGTCGTCCATGACGTGGATGCGGTCACAGATCCTCATCAGGAGCGCCGTCGTGTCGCCACTCTCGCGGGCCGCGACCGAGAGCCGGTCGAACGTGATGGCGTGCTCCTCCCGGAGGGACCGTTCGGTGACCTCGTCCCTCTCCCCGTGCACGGCGATCATCTGGGGCCGGCCGTAACCGCGGCGGAAGATCGTGAAAGGCCCGTACCCGGGGACGAACCGTGAGCCCATCGGATTCACCTGGATGCTGATGCCCTTCATCTGGGCCGAGGCGGTGAGCGCGATGAGCTGGCGGATGTGCGCGTCCACTCCCGTGATCGGCCGCCACAGCACGGGCTCCTCGATCACGGCCCACAGCACGGGCCGGTCGGCGCCGGCGAGCACCCTCTGGCGGCGCAGCAGCTGCTCCACGTTTCTCTCGACGTGGACGGGCGGGGCCGGGTAACGGCTCATCCGGTAGGCGGCGGACGCGTACTCCGGGGTCTGCAGGAGCGGTGGGATCACGAACGGCTGGTAGGCGCGGATGAGGTCCGCGGTCTGTTCCAGGCGCATCACCACCGCGGCGTCCAGCGGGAGCTCCTTGCTGTCCCACCAGCCCGGCGTGCGCTCGCCGAACGCCACGGACATCAGCATCTCCTGCTGGTACGGGTCCCTGACGCCGTACAGGGTGAAGAGGTCGCGCAGGTCGTCCCGGCGGAAGCCCCGCTGCCCGGTCTCCATCCGGCTGATCTTCGACTCGCTGGCCCGGATGGCCTTGCCGGCCTCGGCGGCGGTCAGGTTGCACTGGAGCCGGAGCTGCCGGAGCCGGGCGCCGACGATCTGGCGCGCCATGTCACCGGCCTCCGCTTGAGCGCTCACGTCCCCTCCGTGTGTCTCCGCCCGCCGGACGATCAGTGGGAGCCCCCGTCCCCTCGACTTGCCACGGCAAGATCACCTGGAAAGTAAAATCGAGGCTATTGCTTGTTTTCTCCCGCTGTCCAGGGATTCCAAATACCGTTCCACGAAACTTCAAGATCACAAAACTTGCGGAAGGCGCGTACGGTCAAGGGCCGCCCGCACCCCGGCGGCGGGTCAGCCCGCGGTGGACGCCGTGGTGATCTTGTCCGGATTCATCATCCACGGCACCTGGTCGACGCCCTCGGCCGAGACGTTGACCGTGACCACCGCGAACACCGTGCCGTCGCGGCTCAGCAGGGCCGACGCCCGCCCGTTCACGCTCGCCCACTCCACCTCGACCCCGTCCCAGAACCGGTCCGCGAACGCCCTGACGTACCTGGCCACCCGGAACGCGCCCACCACGGGGATGCGGGAGGCCCGGACGGCGCCGCCGCCGTCGGAGTAACTGGCCACGTCCGCCGCGAAGAGCTCCTCCAGCGCGGCCAGGTCGCCGGAACGGGCGGCGGCGACGAAGGCCGTGAGGAGCCTGCGCTGCTCGGCGCCACTCACCGGCGCGCGACGCCCGGCGACCACGTGCCTGCGGGCCCTGCTGACCAGCCGGCGGGCCGCCGCCTCGCTGAGCCGGACGATGTCGGCGATCTGCCGGTACGGGTAGCCGAACGCCTCCCGCAGCACGTACGCGGCGCGCTCGTTGGGCGAGGGCCTCTCCGGGAGAAGCAGGACCGCGAACCCCAGGGCCTCGTCACGCTCGGCGCCGAGGTACGGGTCCGCGCCCGTGTCGACGGGCTCGGGAAGCCACGGGCCGGCGTAGGTCTCGCGGCGGGCCCGCGCGGACCGGGCGGCGTTGATGGCGAGCCGCGTGGTCACCGTCGCGAGGAACGCGACCGGGCTGACCACCGCGTCGCGGTCACAGGTCTGCCAGCGAAGCCAGACCTCCTGCACCAGATCCTCGGCCTCGCTCGCGCTGCCCAGCATCCGGTACGCGATCCCGAACAGGCGCGGCCGCACGTCCGCGAAGACGGCCGCGGCCTGTTCGAGGTCTTCTGGTCCGCCGGACTCGTTCGCCGGCGTGGTGTCGGCCACGGTCATCGCCCCTGTCCAGCCTGTGCCCGCACCTTACCGGTGGCCGGGCCCGTGCCGGCGCGCCCCGCCCGTGGACGCCCCGCACGCCTTCCGGCGGGGTGCGCGGGAGTAGGTGGTGCCGCCCTGGCCGCAGTCGCCGGAGCCGCCCGAGGTGACGCCCTGGGCCTGGTCGAGGGAGACGAACGAGCCGCCGGAGTCGCCGGGTTCGGCGCAGACGCTGGTGCGGGTCAGCTGGAAGACGGTGCCCTGGGAGTAGGTGACGCTGGCGTCGCGCTGCTGGATGAGGCCGCAGTGCCAGTCGGTGGTGGAGCCCGACCGGCAGACCGAGGCCCCCTCGACGGCGACCCGGGCGCCGGCGATGGGGACGGTGCTTCCCTCGCCGTTGTCCACCGTCGGGGTGGCCCTCCAGTTGTCGTTGACGGGGACCCAGGAGTAGTCGTTGCCCGGGAAGGACGATCCCTGGAAGACACCTTGGGCGAGGCGGTTGAAGCCGGTGGTGGTGGCGCCGGCGTTGCCGCAGTGCCCGGCGCTGACGAAGCCGTTCACGGATCGAACCGGCGGCGGGCGCGCGACCTGCCGCGAGGACCGTGAGGGCCGCGGGAGCTCACGGCTTCACGTTTCCGGTGTGATTAGACCGTAATAAAGAGATCGCTTGACGGCGTGGTTGTTAGCGTTCACAGTCTTGTCCAACGCAAGATGAGGAGCGGCCGTGCAGACAAGTGTGGGGCTCCACCCGCCGGTGGCTGCCGAGGCGTCCGGGCCGGCAGCGTGTCGCGCCGGACGGTCTCCCGGATGCTCGACAAGCCTCCGGGCGCGTGCGGAACGGGCGCGTGTGGAAAAGGCGCGTGCGGAACAGGCGCCCGGAAATCACGGGAATCGCGAAACGGCACGGTCCCGGCGCACCGCCGGGACGGGTCCACGCGGCGGGCGCGTCAGGTGAACGTCTCGCGCGCATCCTCGATCACCCCGCGGACGAACGGCACCCGGCCGAGGTAGCCGCCCGAACTCGGACGACCGGTGCCGTTCACGGTCTTCCGTCCAAAATGTTAACGCTCACATAAAGGACACCCCCCATGTTCCGAAAAGTCTCAGCGTTCGTCCTGGCGGGCGTCATCGCCACGGCGATGACGGGTTGTGGCAGCACGAGCGCGCCGGCCGGCGGCGCGGGCGCAGGTGCCGCCGACGACGGCAAGATCACTATGGGTTTCTCCCAGGTCGGCGCGGAGAGCGGCTGGCGTACCGCCAACACCAAGTCGGTGCAGGAGTCGGCGAAGAGCGCCGGGGTGGAGCTGAAGTTCTCCGACGCCCAGCAGAAGCAGGAGAACCAGATCAAGGCGATCCGGTCCTACGTCCAGCAGAAGGTCGACGTCATCGCGTTCTCGCCGGTGGTGGAGTCGGGCTGGGACACGGTGCTGAAGGAGGCGCGGAACGCCAAGATCCCGGTCATCCTCACCGACCGCGCGGTGGACTCCGCCGACACCACCCTCTACAAGACCTTCCTGGGCTCGGACTTCATCGAGGAGGGCAAGAAGGCCGGTCAGTGGCTGGTGGAGGAGTACAAGGACTCCACCGACCCGGTGAGCATCGTGGAGCTGCAGGGCACCACCGGCTCGGCTCCGGCCAACGACCGCAAGGCGGGCTTCGCGGAGGTGATCGCGGCCGATCCGAAGTTCAAGATCGCCGCCTCGCAGACCGGCGACTTCACCCGGGCCAAGGGCAAGGAGGTGATGGAGGCGTTCCTGAAGTCCACCCCGGACATCGACGTGCTGTTCGCGCACAACGACGACATGGGCCTGGGAGCCATCGAGGCGATCGAGGGCGCGGGCAAGGTGCCGGGCAAGGACATCAAGATCGTCACCATCGACGCGGTGAAGGACGGGATGCAGGCCCTGGCCGACGGGAAGATCAGCTTCATCGTCGAGTGCAGCCCGCTGCTCGGCCCCCAGCTGATGGACCTGGCCAAGAAGGTCGTCGCGGGCGAGCAGGTACCGGCCCGCGTGGTGACCGAGGAGACCACCTTCACCCAGGAGCAGGCCAAGCAGGCCCTGCCCACCCGCCAGTACTGAGCCGCCCACCCCGGGAAGAGGAGAGGAGCGCGGCATGGACGCACCGGCACCGATCGTACGGATGAGCGGGATCGGCAAACGGTTCCCCGGCGTCAGGGCCCTGGACGACGTCGGCTTCCGGCTGCTGCCGGGCGAGGTGCACGCGCTGATGGGAGAGAACGGCGCGGGGAAGTCGACCCTGATCAAAGTCCTCACCGGCGTGTACGGCGTCGACGAGGGCGAGATCGAGCTGGCCGGGGAACCGGTCGCCTTCTCCGGCCCGTCCGCCGCCCAGCGGGCCGGTGTCAGCACGGTCTACCAGGAGGTCAACCTGTGCGGGAACCTCTCGGTCGCGGAGAACATCTTCGTGGGCCGCGAGCCGCGCAGGTTCGGCCGCATCCGGTGGAAGGAGACGCGGCGGCGGGCCGAGGAGCTGATGGGCCGCCTGGACCTGCGCGTCGACGTGTCGGCGCCGCTGGCGTCGTGCTCGCTCGCCGTGCAGCAGATGGTCGCGATCGCCAGGGCGGTCGACGTCGACGCCAAGGTGCTCATCCTCGACGAGCCGACCTCCAGCCTCGACGCCGGCGAGGTGGCCCAGCTGTTCCGGGTGATGCGCCGGCTGAAGGAGAGGGGCATCGCCATCCTGTTCGTCTCGCACTTCCTCGACCAGGTCTACGAGGTGTCGGACCGCGTGACGGTCCTGCGCGACGGGAGGCTCGTGGGGGAGTACCTCACCCGCGAGCTCTCCCAGGTCGACCTGGTCGCCAAGATGATCGGGCGGCAGCTGGCCGACCTGGAGAGACTCGACGAGAAGCCGCCCGCCCGGGTCGCGGAGCCGCTGGTCGAGGCGCACGGCCTCGGGCGGGCGGGCGCCGTGGCCCCCTTCACCCTGACCATCAGGGAGGGGGAGGTCGTCGGGCTGGCCGGGCTGCTCGGCTCCGGCCGTACCGAGCTGGCGCGGCTGCTGTTCGGCGCCGACCACGCCGACGCCGGCTCGCTGCGGGTCGGCGGCAGGCAGGTCGCGCTGCGCACGCCACGGGCGGCGATGAACCGGAGGATCGCCTTCTGCTCGGAGAACCGGCGGGCGGAGGGACTCGTCGACGAGCTCACGGTGCGGGAGAACATCGTCCTCGCGCTGCAGGCCTCGCGCGGCTGGAGCAGGCCGCTGTCCCGGCGCAGGCAGGACGAGCTGGTCGCCGGGTACGTCGCGGCCCTGAACATCCGGCCCGGCGACCCCGAGCAGCCGGTACGCACCCTCAGCGGCGGCAACCAGCAGAAGGTGCTGCTGGCCCGCTGGCTGATCATGGAACCCCGGCTGCTCATCCTCGACGAGCCCACCCGGGGGATCGACGTCGGCGCGAAGGCGGAGATCCAGCGGCTGGTCGCCGAACTGTCCGACGGAGGCATGGCCGTGCTGTTCATCTCCGCCGAGCTGGAGGAGGTCCTGCGGCTCAGTCACCGGGTCGGGGTGCTGCGCGACCGCACGCTGGTCGCCCAGCTCGACAACGACGACGCGCTCACCTCCGACGTCCTGATGGAGAAGATCGCGAGCGGGGCCGCGTCATGACGGCGTTCCTCAGACACCGGCTGCTCTGGCCCGTCGTGATCCTGGTCGCGCTGCTGGCGCTCAACGTGGCGTTCACCGACAACTTCCTGCACGTGCAGATGAGGGACGGGCACCTCTACGGCAGCCTCGTCGACATCCTCCGCTTCGGGGCGCCGCTGATCCTGGTCGCGCTGGGCATGACGCTGGTCATCGCCACCGGCGGCATCGACCTGTCGGTCGGCTCGGTGGTGGCGATCGGCGGGGCGCTGGCCTGCGTGCAGATCAGCGGCCTGGCCGACCAGGACTCCGTCGGCGGCGTGCTGTCGGCGATCGGCGTCACGCTGGCGGCGGCGCTCGCGCTCGGAGCCTGGAACGGGTTCCTGGTGGCCGCCGTCGGCATCCAGCCGATCATCGCGACGCTGATCCTCATGGTCGCCGGACGGGGCCTGGCCCAGCTGGTCACCGACGGGCAGATCATCACGGTCAACAGCGTCCCGTACAAGCTGGTCGGCGGCGGCTACTGGCTCACGCTGCCGTTCGGCATCCTCGTCGTGATCGCGCTGACGGCGCTGACCGCCTTCCTCACCCGGAGGCTGGCGCTGGGCATGTTCATCGAGGCGGTCGGCGGCAACGCCGAGGCCGGCAGGCTGTCCGGGATCCGCTCCCGGGGCGTGCTGATCGTGGCCTACACCTTCTGCGGATTGTGCGCGGGCATCGCGGGACTGATGATCAGCTCCAACGTGTCCAGCGCGGACGGCAACAACGCCGGCCTGTGGATCGAGCTGGACGCCATCCTCGCCGTCGTCATCGGCGGCACCTCGCTGTCGGGCGGCCGGTTCTCCCTCAGCGGCACCGTGCTGGGCGCGCTGATCATCCAGACCCTGACCACCACGATCTACTCGATCGGCGTGCCGCCGGAGACGACGCTGCTGTTCAAGGCGCTCGTGGTGACGATCGTGTGCCTGCTGCAGTCGCCGGCCTTCCGGCGGAAGGCGTTCGGGTGGGGCAGACGTCCCGCCCCGCCGCCCCAGGCTCCGGAGGGTCCCCCGGCGGACGTGGCCGTCGCCGAGCAGGCAAGGGAAGAGACGGTGAGGAACGGATGACGGACACCACCCTGACCGGCCCGGCCGGACGGCTCGCGATCCCCCGCAGATACGTCCCGGTCGCGGTGACCGCGGGCCTGCTCGTCGCGATGTTCGCGGCCGGCGGCATCCGGTACGAGGGGTTCGCCGGCGGCCAGGTGATCCTCAACGTCCTCGTCGACAACGCGTTCCTGCTCGTCGTCGGCGTCGGCATGACGTTCGTGATCCTCGCGGGTGGCATCGACCTGTCGGTGGGCGCGGTGGTGGCGCTGTCCACGATGGTCACGGCGAGCCTCGTCACGAACCAGGGCTGGCCGGCGCCGGTGGTGATCGTGCTGGTGCTGGCCATCGGCGCGGCGCTGGGATCCGGGATGGGGGCGATCATCCACTACTTCCAGGTCCAGCCCTTCATCGCGACCCTCGCCGGGATGTTCCTGGCCCGCGGGCTGTGCTACACGATCGGCACCGACTCGATCCCGATCACCGACGGCGTCTTCACCGCCTTCGCGCAGACCAGGATCGACCTGGGCGGCGAGATGTGGATCTCGCCGAGCGTGGTGATCGCCGCGGTCGTGGTGCTGGTGGCCGCGTACGTGCTGCACCACACGCGGCTGGGCCGCACGGTCTACGCCGTCGGCGGCAGCGAGCAGTCCGCGCTGCTCATGGGCCTTCCGGTGGGACGGACGAAGATCGCCGTCTACACGATCAGCGGGCTGTGCTCCGCGCTCGGCGGGATCCTGCTGTCCTTCTACATGCTGTCCGGGTACGGCCTGCACGCCGTCGGCATGGAGCTGGACGCCATCGCGGCCGTCGTGATCGGCGGCACGCTGCTCACCGGAGGCTCGGGCTATCTCTTCGGCACCGTGCTGGGCATCCTCGTGCTCGGCCTGACCCAGACGATCATCAGCTTCGAGGGGACCCTCAGCTCCTGGTGGACCAAGATCTTCATCGGCCTGCTGCTGTTCGCCTTCATCCTGCTGCAACGGCTCATCGGCGTCCGGCGGACCTGAGACGGCACCCGGCCCTGCCCCCGGGCCGGGGGCAGGGCGGTCGCCTCCGGGCCGGGGCAGGGCCGAGCGCCGACCACGCCGGTACCCGGGAGGCGGTGGGCCGGGTGGCGGAGGCGGTCGGCTCGTACGAGGCGGCGCGGGCCGAGCGGGAGCGGGTGCCGGGGCGGTTCGCCGGGGTGTGGTCAGATGGCGTTGTCCAGCTGTCCGGCCACCTGCTCCAGGCCACTCTTGACGAGCCGCCCGTACTCGTCGTCGCCAAGTGCGCCGATCCCGTCCCGCGCCTGCTGGAGGTGCTCACGGGCGAGGCCGAGATCGCCCAGCTTGCGATAGCACTCGCTCAGGTTGAGGTGCAACGACGGATACAGGCCGGCCACCGAGAGCGGCACCCCGGCCTGGGCCACCCGCTCGTCGGTGATCAGGCCGACGGCGGCGAGCGCCCGCAGGTCCCACATCAGCTCCTCGCGCACGTCGTCCTGCACGTCGGCCATCGAATGGGCGAGGACGCAGACATGCAGCGGGTCGCCCTGCTCGCCGCCGATGTCGTCCCAGATCCGCGCGAACAACTCGCGAGCGGCTTCACGCCGACCTTGGTGGTGATGCAGCTCCACCCCCTGGCCGATCCGGGCCATCGTCGGGTCGGTGGTCATCAGCGGCTCCTTCACCGTCGGGGGCGACCGCGGCCAGCCTACCCGCCTGAGGCGGCTCAACGATCTTCAAACTTCTGGCCGGCCGGTCCGCCTGGCACTCCCGGGTGGTCCCGGTCGTGGTGCCGCCCGTACCACCGCGCGAGGTCACCCCGCCCGGAGCGGTTCACCGGGCAGAGCCCGCGCGTGCGTCGAGCATGTCCGCTCTGGCGGCGGCCGTCGCCCGTGCCTGCTCGTCGAGCCCGTCCCGGTCGCCGGTGGCCCGCGCGCGCGTAGTCCGGATGCCGAGCGCGCTCGCCTCGGCCTGGTAGCGGCCGGTGGCGCGAGCGGCGGTTCGGCCTGAGCGGCGGCGTACGTCCCGCCGCCAGCGGCGGCGTTCTCCGAGGTCGGCGAGCGGTGCCACCTCCCCGGGGGCGATGTGCCCGTCGCACGCGAGAGCCGGCAGGGCCGCGGCGATCGTCTTCTTCTCGCGGCCGCGCAGTACGAGCGCCACGATCAGCATCGCGAGGAACACCGGCACCATCACGGCCCCGTAGAGCTTGTAGATCAGGAACGGGTCGCCTCCGGCGAGCCCCGCCCAGTCCCACACACCGTGCAGCGTGCGCGACGAGCAGGCCCGCGAGAGAGAGCCCCGCGCGTGCGGCCCCGCCGCGCCTGCTCGTGGCGGCGGCGGCGACGCCGAGCCCGAACACGGCGACCATGAGCGGGTGGAAGAACGGCACCATCACCACGCGCAGGAAGAAGCCGGCGCCGAGCAGAGCGACCGCGTTCACGTCGGACGTGCCCGACGCGGCGAAGGCGGTGACGGCGCGGCCGAAGTAGAGGATGTTCTCCGTGGTCGAGGGACGCCTTTCCTGCCGACGGTCACAGGGCGCGGAGGAAGCCCGCGAGGATCTTGTTGAAGACGCCGGGATGTTCCATGTTGGGGTAGTGGGCGGCGTCGTCGACGGAGACGGCGCGGCCGTCCGCGACGGTTTCGACGAGGCGTCCGGCCATGCCGATGTGGTCGGGGGAGTCGACGGCGCCGTGGACGGCCAGCACCGGGACGTCGATCTCGGCGGCGCGGGCCCAGGTGCCGGGCACCGGGACGAGCCGGTCGGGTTCGCCGGAGGTGTGCTTGCCCATGGTCTCCGCGGCCATGCGGCGCAGGTGGCGTACGACGCCGGGGTCGACCTCGTCGAGGGTCCGGTGCGGGCCCGCCGCGAACAACGTGAACGCCTCGATCGAGGCGGGCGGGCGGCTCAGAGCAGCCGTCTCTGCACGACGTCGGCGATGACCGCGGCCACGATCCGGTGGACGGCCCCGGCCTCCGGCGGGGTGCCCCCCGTGCCGGCGTACAGCAGGTGCCCGGCCCCGACCAGCGTGAACGCGAGCGTGTCGACGTCGGCGTCCGCCGCGATGCGGCCCATCTCGCACTCGGCGGTGAGGTAGGAGGCGAGCATGGCCCCGGCCTCCGCCAGGACCGGGACGCCGGGCGATCCGGACCGGCGCAGCCGGGCGCGCAGGTCGTCCCGGGAGATGACGAGACCGACGATCGCCACGGCGACCGTCTCGAACAGCTCCGTCAGCGCGCCGGTGAGGTTGCCGGCGACGGTGCCGGTCCCGGCGGAGTCGTGCAGGGCGGTGGCCCGGGCGCCGATCCGGGCGACGCGGTCCAGCACGAGCTCGGCGAGGAAGGCGTCGAAGTCGGCGAAGTGCCGGTGCAGGACCCCCTTGGCGCAGTCGGCCTCCGTGGTGACCGCCCGGCTGGTCAGCGCGTTCGGCCCGTCCCTGAGCAGGACGCGCTCGGCGGCGTCGAACAGCTGCTCGCGCGCGTCGCGCATGGCCACCCCCGTCGGCACGTGCATCCCCACTTCCGGCCGCATCGAAGAGCCCGCCCGTTGACGAGTGGGCATGTGCCCACTACGGTGGGCATATGCCCACTATACCGCCGGGCGGAACGCCCATTCCCGAGAACGACCCTCATCGACGTCGCCAGGTGGCGGAGTCGTTCGGCTCGGACGCCGGACGCTACGACCGCGCCCGGCCCCGCTATCCCGACGCCATGATCGACCGGATCGTCACCGCCACTCCCGGGCCCGGCGTCCTCGACGTCGGCTGCGGCACCGGCATAGCGGCCCGGCAGTTCCGGGCGGCCGGCTGCGAGGTGCTCGGCGTCGAGCCCGACGCGCGGATGGCCGACTTCGCCCGGCGCGGCGGGATCGAGGTCGAGGTGGCGACCTTCGAGGACTGGGGCGCCGCCGGCCGGGTCTTCGACGCGGTCGTCGCCGGGACGGCCTGGCACTGGGTGGACCCGGTGGCGGGAGCCGCCAAGGCGGCGCTGGTGCTGCGGCCCGGTGGCCGGCTGGCGGCGTTCTGGCACGTGTTCGAGCTCCCGGCCGGCGTGACGGAGGCCTTCGCCGCGGTCTACCGGCGGGTGGTGCCCGACTCGCCGTTCGTCTTCCAGGGGGTGGGAAACGCCCTGGAGGGGTACCAGCCGCTGTTCACCAAGGCCGCCGACGGGATCCGGGAGGTGGGCGGGTTCGGCGACCCGGAACAGTGGCGGTTCGACTGGGAGTGCTCCTACACCCGGGAGGCGTGGCTGGACCAGCTGCCCACCTCCGGCGCGCTCACCTGGCTCCCGCCGGACCGGCTGGCGGAGGTGCTGGAGGGCGTCGGGGACGCCATCGACGCGATGGGGGGCGGCTTCACGATGCCCTACACCACGGTGGTCGTCACCGCCGCGCGAACCGGCACCGCCTGACGCGACCGCGTACGCGGTGAGGCCGGTGTGCGCGGTGAGGCCGGTGTGCGCGGTGAGGCCGGTGTGCGCGGTGAGGCCGGCGTACGCGGTGAGGCCGGCGTGCGCCGTAAAGCTGCTGTACGCGGTACGGCCGTTGTGCGAGGCGTGGCGTCCGGCCCGCGCTTCGGAGGGCCTGCCGTGCGTGCCGTTTCCTTTCGCGCGGGGGAGGCGCTTTGACAGGACGGCCGCCGGTACACATACTCAAGTGCGCGATAATGAACTAAAGTTCGCACAGCGAACACATGGCCGAACGGAGCGTCGTGCGCGGAGACCGCGGGGGCAAGGTGATCGCCACGGCCGCGGAGGCCCTGGCGGATGTGCGCGACGGCGCGTCGTTCGCGGTGGGCGGGTTCGGCCTGAGCGGCATCCCGAACGTGCTGATCCAGGCCCTGTACGACACGGGGGTGCGCGGGATCGGCGTGGTGTCGAACAACTGCGGCGTGGACGGCGGCGGCCTGGGCGTCCTGCTGGAGGCCGGGCGGATCGGCCGGGTGACCGCCTCCTACATCGGTGACAACAAGGAGTTCGCCCGGCAGTACCTGACGGGCGAGCTGGAGGTTGAGCTCACCCCGCAGGGCAGCCTGGCCGAACGGCTGCGCGCGGGTGGCTGCGGCATCCCCGCCTTCTACACCCCGGCAGGGGTCGGCACGCCCGTCGCCGACGGCGGGCTGCCGCTGCGGCACGGCCCGGACGGCTCGGTGGTGCTCGCCTCGCCGCCCAAGGAGGTGCGCGAGTTCGACGGCCGGGCCTACGTGCTGGAGCACGGCATCACCACCGACTTCGCGCTGGTGCGGGCGGCCAGGGGAGACCGGCACGGCAACCTCGTGTTCGGCAAGGCCGCGAGGAACTTCAACCCGCTGGCCGCGATGGCCGGGCGGGTCACGATCGCCGAGGTCGAGGAGCTGACCGAGCTCGACCCCGACGAGATCCACCTGCCAGGGGTGTTCGTCCAGCGCGTCGTGCCGCTCACCCCCGAGCAGGCCGCCGACAAGGCCGTCGAGCGGCGTACCACCTCTGTGCCCGCCGAGCGGGAGGGGACCACCTCATGAGCTGGAGCCGTGACCAGATGGTCGCGCGCGCGGCGGACGAGCTGCGCGACGGTGACCACGTCAACCTCGGCATCGGCCTGCCCACCCGCATCCCCTCCTTCCTGCCGCCGGGCACGGATGTGATCCTGCACTCGGAGAACGGCATCCTCGGCGTCGGCCCCTATCCCGCGCCCGACGCGGTCGACCCCGACCTGATCAACGCGGGGAAGGAGACCGTGACCGTGCTCCCCGGCGCGTCGTTCTTCGACTCCTCGCTGTCTTTCGGCATGATCCGAGGGGGGCACATCGACGTGGCGGTGCTGGGCGCGATGCAGGTCTCGGCCCGTGGCGACCTGGCCAACTGGATGGTCCCCGGCAGGCTCGTCAAGGGCATGGGCGGCGCGATGGACCTGGTCCACGGCGCCCGCAGGGTCATCGTGATCATGGATCACGTCGCCAAGGACGGCTCGCCGAAGATCGTCGAGAGGTGCTCGCTGCCCCTCACGGGGAAGGAGTGCGTCCACCGGATCATCACCGACCTCGGCGTCCTCGACGTCACGGGGGAGGGGCTGGCGCTGGTGGAGACCGCACCCGGGGTGAGCCTGGCGGAGCTGCGCGATCGTACGGACGCGGAGGTGAGGGCATGAGGGACGTCTCCCTCGTGGACGCTGTGGACGCCGGGCGCGTACCCTCCGGTCGTCGCGGCGGGCCGGTGTCGGGCACCCGTCCGGACGGGCCGGCCACCCGCGTCGTCGGGGCCGTGGCCGGGGTAGACGGCGCCGGTCCCGCCTCCCCGCGCGCCGGTCGTCCTGCCCGGCCCTCGCCCGGTGCCGCGCGACGGATCGCCGGTGCCGGTCAGGGCCTCGCCGTCGTTCCCGAAAGGTAGGAGTTCATGTCAACACCCCTCACGCAGGCCGACATAGACCGCGAGATCGCCGAGCTCCGCTTCACCGGCGCCAGTGACGGTGACGGTCACGGTGACGGCAGGGAGGTTCACCACCCGTCCCGCGACTACGGCCCCTACCGCAGCACCGCGCTCCGCCACCCGAGGCAACCGCTGATCGCGATCAAGGACCCGGAGGCGGCCGAACTGGCCGGGCCGGTCTTCGGCGTCACCGACGTCACCGCGCTCGACGCCGACCTGACCAGGCAGCACCTCGCCGAGCCGCTGGGCGAGCGCATCACCGTGCACGGCCGCGTCCTCGACAGGAACGGCCGCCCGGTGCGCGGCCAGCTCGTGGAGATCTGGCAGGCCAACGCCTCCGGCCGCTACCCGCACCAGCGCGACGACCACCCGGCCCCGCTCGACCCCAACTTCACCGGAGTCGGCCGCTGCCTCACCGGCGACGACGGCGGCTACGCCTTCACCACGATCAAGCCCGGCGCCTACCCGTGGCGCAACCACACCAACGCCTGGCGTCCCGCGCACATCCACTTCTCGGTCTTCGGCACCGCCTTCACCCAGCGCCTGATCACCCAGATGTACTTCCCGAACGACCCGCTGTTCCCCTACGACCCGATCTTCAACTCCGTCACCGACGAGCGGGCCCGGCAGCGCATGGTCGCCGCCTACGAGCACGACCTGTCCGTTCCCGAGTGGTCCCTCGGCTACCGGTGGGACATCGTCCTGGACGGCCCCGCCGCGACCTGGACGGAGGAGGGCCGGTGAACCCCACCCCCTCGCAGACCGTCGGCCCCTTCTACGGCTACGCGCTCCCGTTCCCCGGCGGCGGTGACATCGCGACCGGCGGGATCACCCTGCACGGGTACGTCTACGACGGCGCGGGCGATCCGGTGCCGGACGCGCTGCTGGAGTTCTGGCAGGCCGCCCCCTCCGGGGACCTCACCGGCGCGCCGGGCACGCTGCGCCGCGACCCGGTGAACGGCGCGGTCATCGGCAGGAACGGTGTCGACTTCACCGGCTTCGGCCGGGTGCCCACCGAGGCCGACGGCCGCTGGACGCTGCGCACGCTCGTGCCCGGCAACGGCTACGTCAGCGTGTGCGTGTTCGCCCGCGGCCTGCTGCACCACCTCTACACCCGCGTCTACCTCGCCCACGACGCCTTCCTCGACTCGCTGCCGCCCGAGCGCGCACACACGCTGCTCGCCGCGCGGGAGGGGGAGGACCGCTACCGCTTCGACATCCACCTGCAGGGCGAGAAGGAGACGATCTTCTTCGACTTCGGCTGACTCGGGTTCGGGCGGTTCGGGTTCGGCCGGTTCCGGGCCGTCACCCGTGGAGGCGAGCGGCGTTCGCGGGGCGCCGTCCTCCACGAGCGGCGGGCTTCACGGGGCGGTGCTTCCACGGAGGCCTCATGGGCCGCGGAACCGGTCCGCGTGGTCGGTCACCCAGGTACGGAACGTGCGTGCCGGGGACCCGGTGACCTCCTCCATCGTGGCGGTGGCCGCTCTCGGCGCGGTCACCATCCCGGATTGGGCCCGCAGGACGCCGTCCACGGCCTCGGGGGGTCGGCCTCGGGCGAGCTCAGATGCTGGTACAGCATCGCGAGGAAGTTGGTCTTACCCGCCGCCCCGTCCCCGATCGCGACGACCTTGAAGGCCGGGTTGTCGGCGCGGTCCTTCGCCGGCGCCGCCGGTGGAGAGGCGGGTTGCTCGACGAGATCCGTCACCGTCGCCCACCCTTCGGCGGGGTCCGCCCGGGACGGCGGGAGGTCTCGCGTAATCGCTTCACGAAACGGTTCGCCGGATCCGGTGGGCGGCGCACGATAGGCCGGACCCGGCGGTGAAGCAAGAGCTTGTTTTAGGGCATCGGCGCTGGACACGCTCAAGACCCCCCCAGTGGATCAAGCGATCCACCTAGTGGACCGAGGCACGTGAGGTGCCCATGCGCGTAAGGTGTTCGTCCCTGTCCATCGCCGCCTTCGGCGCGGCGGCACTCCTTCTCACCCTCACCTCCCCCGGCTCCGCGGCCTCACCCGGCCACGGCAAGGGGGCCGAGAACCTCGGCGACCCCGACTACGGCGTCTGCCGGGGCACCGACCCCGCTGCTACCACGACTGGGGCAACTTCGCCCCCGCCGAGGGCTACCGCCTGCTCGTCCACAGCCGCACCGCCGGCCCCCGCCACGCCCACCTCGGAACCCCCCTCGGCTCCGGCCTGAACCCGCCGCTCGACGGCGACGACGTCGCGGTCAAGGCCGTGATCAAGCTGGGGGAGGAAAACGGGTTCGCCGTCGATTACACCGAGGACGTCGCCCAGCTGTCCTCGGCGGGCAGGCTGCTGTCGTACAACGCCGTGATGTTCCTCAGCACCACCCGCGACAGCCTCGACGACGCCGCGCGGACCGCCCTGCGGCAGTGCGTCCGCGCCGGCGGTGGTTTCGCCGGCGTCCACAACGCCTTCGGCACCGAGTACAACTGGCCCTGGTACGAGGGCCTGCTCGGCAACGCCGACTTCTACGACCACGGCGCCAACCAGCCGGGAGTCGTCGAGACCGTCGGCAGGCGGGACGTCTCCACCCAGGGGCTGCCGAAGCGCTGGGCGTTCTCCGACGAGTGGTACAACCTCGTGCCGTTCCCGACTCGGGTCAGGGTGCTGGCCAAGGTGGACGAGAGCACGCTCGCCCGGCGGGTGCGCGGCAACCTCGGTCACCCCGGCCACGGAGACGACCACCCGGTCAGCTGGTGCCAGTACTACGACGGCGGCAAGGCCTGGCTCACCACCCTCGGCCACGACGTCAAGGCGTGGACCGACGAGCCGATGGAGGGCGATCGCCACTTCGTCCAGCACCTGCTCGGCGGGGTGAGATCGGTGCTCGGCATGGCGCCCTTCTGCCGCTGACCCGGGAGCCCGGCCACCTCAGGACACGCCGCCGATCCGTGGACCAGGTCGGTGGACTCAGGTGGGTGTGCCGGCGTCGGCGCGGTGGTAGAGCGCGCTGAAGAGCGGCCAGGTCAGGGCGGCCATCTCGGCCGGAGGACGCGGGCAGCCGCGCTGGAGCCAGTCGGAGGCCACGCCGATGAGCGCCCCGGCGGTGAACGCGGCCGGGACGTCGTGCGGGATGTCGTGCGAGCTGCCCGGCGGCGGGATTTCGCGTGGGATGCCCGGCGGCGGGCCGGAGTATCCCGCCAGATCACCGGCGGCGATCTGCTGGAGGCGGTCGTGGACGGTCGCGGCGATGCGGCGGCGGATGTGGTCGACGACGCGCGCGCTGCCCTGCGGCCCCAGCAGGGTGCGAAAGAGCCCGGCGTGCTCGGCGAGGCTGGCGAAGAACGCCTCCAGCGACTGGGTCGCCTCCGGCTCCGGGTCCGCCGCCTCCGGGCCGGGGCCGGGCAGGGACTCGATCAGCCCGTCGATCATCGCGGTGCAGGCGACCTCGGCGAGCTCGTGGACGTCGCGGTAGTGGTCGTAGAAGGTCGAGCGGCTCACTCCGGCGCATTCGGCGACGTCGGCGACGGTGATCCGGGAGAGGTCCCGCTCCTCGACGAGCTCGATCAGCGCGCGTGCCAGGGCCGTGTGGGTGCGGCGCACGCGCCGGTCACCCGAGGGGGAGTTGCTGTTCTTGGTCGTGGCCACGTTCTTACTTTACCGTCAAACTACATGTGTAGGTTTCCCGACATGTGTAGGGTACCGTGAAGGTGCATTCGTTACCTGGCGTGCGGCCCCTTCCCTCGCGCCCGCCTGACAGGGGAGCGGCACAGGCACGCACGGCACGGCCCGCCCGATCCATCCGTTCGCAAGGAGATGACGCATGAGTGCCAACGAGCAGGTCCTGCGCTACCCGATCCCCAACGACAGGGCGCTCGACCCGCCCGCGGAGTGGGCCGAGCTGCGCGGCAAGTGCCCGGTGGCGCACGTGGAGCTGCCCAGCGGCGACCGGGCGACGCTGCTGACCCGCTACGAGGACGTCAGGCAGGTGCTCGCGGACCCGCGCTTCACCCGTCAGCTCACCGCCCCCGACGCGGCGCGACTGTCGGCGGAGGGCGGCGGGGTCTTCAGCAGCGAGATGGCGCAGATCATCCCCGACGGGGGCGAGGAGCACCAGCACTGGCGGCGCCTGGTCGGCAAGTGGTTCACCGCCAAGCGGATGTCCGCCCTGCGGCCCTCGATGGCCCGGATCGCCGAGGAGCTCATCGACGAGATGGTCGAGCGCGGCGCACCGGGTGACCTCAGGTCGGCCCTGGGCTTCCCGCTGCCGGTGTACGTCATCTGCGACATGCTCGGCGTGCCGGCCGCCGACCGGGACCGGTTCTCGTACTGGTCCGACACCCTGCTGAACCTCACCCGCTACACCAAGGCCGAGACCGAGGCCGCCCAGGCGGAGTTCTTCCAGTACATGTCCGAGCACGTCACCGCCAAGCGCGCCGAGCCGGGCGAGGACCTGCTGAGCGAGCTGATCGCGGCCGGCGGCCCCGAGGACGGCGGGCTGTCCGACATCCAGATCCTGGTCACCGGCATGGGGCTGCTGGTCGCCGGGCACGAGACCACCGCCAACATGATCGGCAAGATGGTCTCCATGCTGCTGGACGACCGCGACCGGTGGGAGCGATTGCTCGCCGACCCTTCGCTGGTACGCACGGCGGTGGAGGAGACGCTGCGGCTCGACGCCAACTCCGGCTTCGGCCTGCCGCGCTACCTGCCGGAGGAGACCGAGGTGAGCGGCACCGCCCTGCCCCGGGGCACCACCGTGGTGTGCAGCATGGCCGCGGCCAACCGGGACGAGAGCGTCTTCGAGGCCGCCGCCGAGATGGACCTGAGCCGCAGCCCGAACCCGCACCTGGCCTTCGGCGCGGGCGCCCACTCCTGCCTGGGCCAGTCACTGGCGCGCACCGAGCTGCAGGTCGTACTCGAAGTGCTGCTGCGCAGGCTTCCGTCCCTGGAGCTGGCCGTCCCGGTGGAGGAGCTGGAGCGCGTGGAGGGGCTCGCCGTCGGCGGCCTGCGCACGGTGCCGGTCCGCTGGTGACCCGGCACCACCCCACCCGGACAACGGAGAGGAACCAGGTATGAAGGTCATCGTGGACGAGGACAAGTGCTGCGGCGCCGGCCAGTGCGTGCTGATCGCGCCGGAGGTGTTCGACCAGCGCGACGACGACGGCATCGTCCTCCTGCTCGAACCCGAGCCCGGCGCGGACCGGCACGCCCTGGTCCGCGAGGCCGCCGCCGTCTGCCCCGCCGCCGCGATCACGCTGAGCGAGTAGGTCAGAGCGGTTCCCGTACGCCTCGCGCACCCCGTACACGCTGAGGTGATCTCGCCCGCGATGCCCGCGATGCCCGGGGGCGGGTGAACCCGCCGGTGCCGATCGCCGCTTCGTTCTCGCCGCCTCCGGGAGGCGGCGAGATTTTCCGGTGGGAGATGTCGAGGCGTCCGTGACGGCTCCGACCACGGGGTGTACGAAGTCTCACCGCGCATTCCAGGGAATTCACCATGTCCAACGCCGGTACCGGCGAGTCCGCTCGCGTCCTCAAGGTCGCCGCCGGGGTCGGGCGCACCGATCGGCAGGCGCCGGTGCGCGACGCGCGCCACGAGGCGCTGGAGGTCCTGATCGGCAAGTGGATCAACGAAGGGCACACGGTCGACGCCGAGGGGATCCCGCCGGGCCCGATCCTGACCAGCGATGTCTACGAGTGGGCGCCGGGCGGCTTCTTCGTGGTGCACTCGGCGTACGGCAGGATCGGTGACACGAGTGTCGGCGGCGTCGAGATCATCGGAGTCGACGGCGACGCGTACCGCTCCACGTTCTACGACAGCTTCGGCAACGTCCACAACTCGCGCGTGGAGGTCGGCGGCGAGGTGATCAGGTGGATCGGGGACCTGACCCGTTGCACGGTGACGATCACGGATGGCGGTACGACCCAGGTCGCCCACCACGAGTCCAGCGCGGACGGTGTGAGCTGGAGCGCGTCGATGGACGTCACGCTCCGCAGGGCGGGGTGAGCGGGCGGCGTCCTCGTTCTCGTCCTCGTTCTCGTCCTCAGCCGAGCCGGGCGCGGTGCAGGCGGGCGGCCTTGGCCATGTTCCAGCCCAGCACGCCGGTGGGCTCGCCGTCGAGGTGGTAGAGGGCGACGAACCGGTTCTGCCCCGGATCGCCCTCCACCACCTCCACCTCGGCTCCGGCCGGAAGGAATCCGTGAGCCTGGATCTTGACGTCGTACTGGTCGGTCCAGAAGTAGGGGATCGGCGTGTAGGGGCGCTCCTCGCCGAGAATGCCGGCGGCCACGACCTGGGCCTGGTCCACCGCGTTGGTGCGGTTCTCCAGCCGTAGTCTCCGGCCCAGACCCTCGTGGTGCCAGGAGGCCACGTCGCCCACCGCGTAGACGCCGTCGGCGGCGCGCAGCCGCGCGTCGCACTCCACCCCGTCGCCCACGGTCAGCCCGCTGCCCTCCAGCCAGCCGGTCGCCGGGCGGGAGCCGATCGCCACCACGACCGCGTCGGCGGGCAGCAGCTCGCCGGACGCGAGCCGCACTCCCGTCACCCGGCCGCCGGAGCCGACCAGCTCCCCGACGGCGACACCCAGCCGCAGCCGGACGCCGCGCTCGGCGTGCAGCTCGCCGAGCAGCGTGGCGGCCGGGTCGCCGAGCTGGTCGGCCAGGACCGTCCGGCCCAGGCCGACGAGGGTGACGTCGAGGCCGAGACCACGCGCGGTGGCGGCGACCTCGGCGCCGAGCACGCCCTCGCCGACGACCACGAGCCGCGGTCCTTCGAGCAGGTGCGCGCGCAGGCCGAGCGCGTCGTCCATGGTGCGCAGTACGTGCACGCCCGCGAGCCCTTCCTGGCCGGGCAGCCGCGACGGGGTCAGGCCGGTGGCCACGACGACGGTCTCGGCGCGCAGGGTGAGCCCGGTGGCGGTGGTCACCTCGCGGGCGGCGGCGTCCAGCCGGACCGCCGGATCGCCGAGGATGAACTCGGCGTCCAGCCTGGCCAGCTCGGCCTCGGGGCGCAGGTGCGCCCGCTCGCTCTCCCAGGCGCCGGACAGCACCTGCTTGGACAGGGGCGGCCGGTCGTAGGGCGGGTGCGATTCGGCGCCCAGGACGGTGATGCCGTCCTGGTGGCCCTTGCGGCGCAGCGCCTCCGCGACGGCCAGGCCACCCGCGGAGGCGCCCACGACGAGGACGCCGGTCAAGGCCGCCGGTCCAGGGTGAATCCGCCGGCCGGGACGGTCGCGCCGGTGGGGAACGAGGCGGTGCCGGAGGCGGGGAGTCGCGCGGCACCGGCTCTCGCCCGGCCGATCCCGGCCCCCTCTCCCGCTACCGGGCCGGCCCCGGTGCCGAAGGCGCTCGGGAGATGGTCCTTGCTGCTCAGGAGAGGATCCTTTCCGTCGAGTCCGTCGAGTGGCCGACGCGTGCCGGGCGCCGGGGCGCTCACCCCGGCCCGGACGGAGGAACGGCTCCCGGCGGGGGATCGACCCGCCAACCGGACATGGCTGTCCGGTAGTCACCGTACTCTACCGGCACTTCCCCGGCCGGACCAGCCTCGGTCAGGAGCGGTGGGCCAGGCCCAGGAAGGCGCGTCCGTTCGCTTCGAGGGTCGCGGCGTCGATCCCGTTGTCCAGCGGGAAGCGGGCGGGATCCGGCTGTGCCATGTCGAACGGGTAGTCGCTGCCGCAGATGATCCGATCCCGTGAGGCACGCGCCCTCAGCAGTCCCAGCACCTCCGGATCATGGGTGACCGTGTCGAAGTACAGCAGGGAGAACGACTCGGCGGGCGGACGGTCGCTTCCCCGCCGTACCTCCGCCCGCGTCCGCCAGCCGTGTTCCCAGCGCCCGAGCAGGGACGGCGCGCAGCCTCCGCCGTGGACGAAGCAGATCCGCAGGTCCGGCAGCGTCTCCATGACACCGCTCAGGAGTATCGACGCCACGGCGGTGGCGGTCTCCACCGGGTTGCCGATCAGGTTGTTCAGGTAGTGCTCCTCCCATTCGGGGCGCGGCGACTGCGTCGGGTGCACCAGGACCGCGAGGTCCAGCTCGGCGGCGACACCGAGCACCTCGCGCATGACACCCTCGCCGTAGGACCGTCCCCGCACGAGCGGCGGGACGGCGATACCGGCGACGCGTTCCGCCGCCGCCAGCCGCGTCATCTCCCGCCGGGCGGCGTCCACGTCGTCCAGCCGTACCAGCCCGAGTCCCACGAGCGCCCCGCCGGCGGACGACACGGCCTCGGCGAGCCGCTCGTTGTAGGAGGCGACGTAGTCGTCCGCCTCGGCCGGAGCGTGGACGGGGAACGCGAAGGGCGGTGCCGAGATGGCACGGACGCCGAGGCCGGCCCTCGCGGTGTCGGCGACGAGCGTGCCGACGTCGCTCATCGACGCCGCCGGGAACGACAACGGAAGATCGCCGAGGAACAGCTCGCCGTCGCGTTCGTTCATGCCCGCCGACGGACTGCCGGGTGGGAGGGCGAACAGCTCTCGCGGCAGCCAGTGCGCGTGGACGTCGACGATCCCCGCGCGGATGTCACCTGTCACGGCCATCGTTCCCTCCTCGCTCGTCACCTTCGCTCTTCGCCCGCCGCTCTCGCGGAGGTCATCCCAGGGCCGGAGGTCACCTCAGGACGGGGTCCGCGGCCACTCGCTCGCGGCGCGTGCGATCGCGCGCCGGATGGGCTCGTAGCCGGTGCACCGGCAGATGTTGGAGCCGACCAGGGCGGCGACGCGTTCCGGGTCGTCGCCGGCGGAGGGGTCCGCCTCCAGCGCCCCGGCGGCCACCATCAGGAAGCCCGGCGTGCAGAAACCGCACTGCAGGGCGTGCTCGGCGGAGAAGGCCCGCTGCAGCGGATGGGGCTCGCCGCCGGGACCGGACAGCCCCTCGACGGTACGGACCGAGCCGCCGTCGCACTGCACGGCCAGCACGAGACACGACCGGACGGCCTCGCCGTCGACCAGCACCGTGCAGGCCCCGCAGACGCCGTGCTCGCAGCCCAGGTGCGTGCCCGTGAGGCGGCAGTCCTCGCGCAGCACGTCGGCCAGAGCGCGCCGGGGCTCCACGTCGAGCGCGCGCTCCTCGCCGTTCACCGTGATGGTGATCTTCATGGGTGGCCTCCTCCGGATGCGCCGATCCGTGACCGCTGATCCCGCGCCGCCTCGCACAGGGTCCTGCCGACCAGGACGGCGACGGCCTGGCGCCGGTACTCCACGTCGGCGTACGGCTCGGGCAGGGGCGCGGCGTCCCGCTCGGCGGCGACGCGGCCCGCGCGGGCGAACGGGTGGTCGCCGGGCACCCGGTGCCCGGCCGGGGGCGTGATCTCGGCGCCGATCAGCGCCCGCTCGGCGGCGTGCGCCCGCACCGGCCGGTCGGCGCAGTTGACGAGCCCGATCCTCGCCTCGGTGATCACCCCGTCGGACGCGGTGAGCGCCGCCGCCACGGCCACCTGGGCGAAGCAGAAGTGCGTGCGCCGGTGCTCGACGAAGCCGACACCGGTGTCGTCCGCGAGCAGCGGGAACCGTACGGCGGTGATGAGCTCGTCCGGCGCGCGCGAGGTCAGGAACGGCCCGAGGAAGTAGTCGCGAGCCGCGATCTCACGCCGGCCGCCGGCGCCGCGCACCTCGACGGTGGCGCCGAGGGCGAGCGCGAGGGCGCACCACTCCGCGGCCGGGTGCGCCCAGGCGAGGCTGCCGACCAGGGTGCCGCGGGTGCGGATGGGCGGGTGGGCGACGTTGACGACGGCGCGGGAGAACAGCGTGCCGAGCGGGCCCGGCACGGCCCCTTCCCGCTCGAAGGCGGCGTGGCGGACCAGGGCGCCGACCCGCAGCGTGCCGTCGCCGACGGTCAGGTGGCCGAGTTCGGCGACGCGGTTGATGTCGATCACCAGGTCGGGGCGGACGCGCTGCAGGCGCATCTCCAGGATGAGGCTCTGCCCACCGGCGAGAATCCGGGCACCCGGCCCGGTGCCGAGCGCGTCGACTGCCTCGCGTACGGTGCGCGGCACGACGTAGTCGAAGGCGGCGGGCTTCACCGGCCTTCCTCCCCGAACTCCCCGAACTCCCCGGACTTTCCGGTCTCCCCGAGCTCCTCGGACTTCTCGGGCTTCCCGGGCTCTGCGAGCTCTGCGGAGGGTCCCTCGGGCTCCCCGAACTTCGGGGCGCGGGCCGCCCGCCACACCACGTCCGGGGTGAGCGGCATCTGCAGCAGGCAGGGGTCGGCCGGCCGCAGCGCGTCGGCCACCGCGTTGACGATCGCGGCCGGAGCGCCGATGCAGCCCGACTCCCCGGCCCCCTTGGCGCCCAGTGGCGTGCTGGGGCTCGGCGTGCGGGTGTCCTTGATCTCGATGGGCGGGATCTCGGCGGACGTGGGCAGCAGGTAGTCCAGCAGCCCCTCGGCGAGCAGGGGTACGCCGTCCTCGCCGAAGGGGATGCCCTCGTACAGCGCCTGGCCGATTCCCTGGACGGCCGACCCGAAGGCCTGCCCGTGCACCATGGCCGGATCGAGCACCACCCCGCAGTCGTCCACCGCCACCAGCCGCAGCACGCGTACGGTGCCCAGCTCGGGGTCGACCTCCGCCACCGCCGCGTGGGCGCCGAACGGGAACGCCATGCCCGACTCGAACCGGTCGCCCACCCGCATCGGCCCGGTCGCCTTCACCAGCTCGGCCAGGTCCATCGCCGCCGAGCCGCCGAGGCCGCCGTGGCCGCCGTGGACGGTGTGCGCGGCGTGCACGGTGCCGTCGGACCACGCCACCTCCCCCTCCGGCACCTCCCACAGGGCCGCCGCCCGCGCCCGCGCCTCCTCGGCGAGCAGCAGGGCGGCTTCCCGCAGCGCCGCTCCGGCCACCTGCGCCGACCGGCTGGCGAAGGAGCCGACCCCTTCCGGCTGCTCGTCGGTGTCGCCCTCGACCAGCCGGACCCGCGTCCCGTCCACGCCGAGGGTCTCGGCGACCAGGGCGGGGAAGACCGTCTCGTGGCCCTGGCCGCTGGAGGCCGTGCCGCAGCGGGCGGTGAGCGTGCCGTCCTCGTGCGCCTCGACACTGGCGAACTCGTGCAGCCCTCCCGGTTCGCCGCCGGAGCGCTCCACGTAGCAGGACAGGCCGATCCCCAGGGGGAGGGCGTCCGGGTCCGTCCGGCGGCGGGCCCGCTCGGCCCGCCACCCGTCGTAGTCGAGGGTCCGCAGCGCCAGGTCGAGCGCGGCGGCGTAGTTCCCGCTGTCGTAGCGCCGCCCGGTGGGCGTCTCGTACGGGAAGTCCTCGGGCGGGATGAAGTTGCGCCGCCGCAGTTCCGCCGGGTCCATGCCCAGCTCGCGGGCGAGCGTGTCCATCGACCGCTCCAGCGCGATCGCCGCCTCGGGGCGCCCCGCGCCTCGATACGGGTAGGTCACCATGGTGTTGGTGACCATCGAGCGGACGGTGGCGTGCACCCGCGGGGTGGCGTACGGCCCGGTCGCCATCCAGGCGGTCTGCATGGGCAGCCCGACCCCGAGGTGGGGGTAGGCGCCGATGTCGGCGTCGATGTTCAGCTCGTACGCGAGCAGGCGCCCGTCGGCGTCGGCGGCGAGCCGGACCCTCTGGTCCTGTCCCCGGCCCCGGGTGGCGACCATCATCGACTCCAGCCGGTCCTCGATCCACCGGACGGGACGCCCGAGCTCCACCGCGAGGAAGGCGACCGCGATGAACTCCGGGAAGGTCGCGCTCTTCGACCCGAACGCGCCCCCGGTGTCCGGCGCCACCACGCGCACCCGCCCGACCCGCCCGCCCAGCAGCGCGGCCAGCTCCCGGCGCAGCCGGTGCGGTGCCTGGTGGCCCGACCACACCGTCAGCGTGTCCCCCTCGGGCACGGCGAGGATCGTCCTGCACTCCATGGGGGTGGGCATCAGCAGCTGCTGGCGGTACCGGCCCTCGACCACGACCGCCGCCTCCCGCCACACCGACTCCTCGATCGGCTTCCCGGTCTCCCCCAGCAGGGCGACGTTGCTCAGGCCGTCGAACAGGCGGACGGAGTCGTCCGCGGCGGCGGACGGCGTCACCACGGCGGGCAGCGGGTCGATCCGGAAGGTGATCGCGGCGGCCCCGTCCTCGGCCCGGTAGCGGTCCTCGCCCAGGACCACCACCAGCGCCTCGCCCGGGTAGCGCACCCGGTCCCTCACCAGCACCGGCCACTCCCGGCCGGCCACGGCCTCCTCGGTGGACAGCTGGGCGAGCGGCACGTACGGAACCGGGGGCAGGTCCTGCAACGTGGCGGCCGACTGCGCGCACGGCGGCATCTCGGAGAGATCGGCGGCGGACCAGGCGCCCACCACTCCCGGCACCTCGTAGGCGGCGGAGCAGTCCACCTCGCGCAGCGTGCCGTGGGCGACGTCGCTCCGCACGAACACGGCGTCCAGGCAGCCCGGCACGTCCATGTCGGCGACGTAGCGGCCCTCACCGGTGAGCAGCCGTTCGTCCTCACGCCTTGACCATTGCTCCACGACCAGAACCTCCGCGCCGTGCATGTCATCGCATGGTTCGGTTGATTTTCAGCGGGATGCGCAGGGGGCGACGGATATTCGTGGTCGACCGCGACGTGGCGGGTGGCGCGAGTCGTTTGCGGACGCATCTGATGCGCTAGTGAGATGTACTGAATCAACGGTACATGCGGATTTGATGAGGTTTTGGGGGCCTTGAAGGGAATTTGAAGATGATTTTCCCAGGCTTCGACGGCCGGTGTTCTCGCCGTCGCCGATCGCCGCCGTAAGGGAGCGTGGTCCCCGTGCGTGACGCCTTCCCACGGAGATGACACGGCCTCCGAGACAGGCCTCCGAAACAGGGCTTCGAGACAGGGCTTCGAGACAGGGCTTCGTGGCGGGGGAGAGGGAGCCGGGTGCTGAGCGGCTCCCCCCCGGTCCCGCCGGTCGGAGGGTCAGTAGCCGTAGCGGCTCTTGAGGTGGCGCCACCAGTCGCGGAACATCCAGGCGTCGAAGTCGGTGATCTGGCTCGCGCTGCCGGCCTTCATGATGAACCCGCCGACCCCGGACGGCGTCCAGTCGTAGAAGTCGTCCAGCCCGAAGCTGTGCCCTATCTCGTGCAACAGGATGTGGATGTTGTCGGCGTCGAGCGCGCCGACGAAGTACTCGCCGCCGATGCGCTGGCCCCAGTCACCGCCCGCGCCGCCGCCCATCCCCGCGGTGAGCCACAGGGACATGTCGTAGTGGCGCGCCGCCCCACCGGGACAGTTCGGGTACTGGCCGTTCTGGTTGAAGAAGCGCCCGCACGGCTCGGCGCACTGCGGGGCGCCCTCGCGGATGTTGTTGACGTAGACG
Source organism: Streptosporangium heterodermiicola (assembly GCF_051390675.1). NCBI lineage: Bacteria > Bacillati > Actinomycetota > Actinomycetes > Streptosporangiales > Streptosporangiaceae > Streptosporangium > Streptosporangium heterodermiicola. Next base: position 41,121 of record NZ_JBPJSR010000029.1, on the reverse strand, counting down.
TCGACGGAGTTGTCGCTCCACTGCAGCGTGGCGCGGTCGCGCACGGCCCACCCGACGACCTTGACGGGGACGCTGGTGTACGGCCAGCCGTTGTGGCCGGTCATCAGGTCGGTCCACTTCTTGACCTGGCGGGCCAGGGAGGCGTGGATCCGGTCGCGCAGCGCGGCGGAGACCGGCGCGCCCGACTCCCAGCGGACGCAGTAGTTGAGGCTGCCGCCGTTGGCCATGACCTGGTCCCACCCGTAGTTCCTGAAGGTGTTCAGCTGCGGGTAGGTGCTCTCGTAGTGCTGCCACACCTGGCCGAGGGGGGTGACCAGGTTCGCCGGAGGGTTCCAGCCCGTGCCGCCGCCGGGCGAGGTGCCGTTGGCCTTGACCTCCAGCAGGCCGATCGAGGAGGTGCCGGTGAGCAGCACCCGCAGCCTGGTCGTGGTGACGGTGGTGAAGGTGACGTGGTTGTACTGGTTGAGCGCCCGGCCGTAGGCGCTCGCCCCGGCCAGGTCGACGTAGGAGCTGCCGTTCCAGGACTGCAGCCGCCACGACGCCGGGACGCGCACGCCGCCGTTGTCGTCGAAGAAGTAGACGTCGGCCGAGGTCAGCGTCCGCGCGGAGGGCCAGGTGAGCAAGGCCCACTGCTCGCCGGTGTTGGGCCAGGTGCCCCAGCGCCGGTTGACGGTGTCGTTGGAGGAGGGCGGGTCGATGCCGTCGTTGAGGGCGGCGACGCTCTCCCAGGAGGAGGTGTAGGACGCCGACGCGGTCGCCGAGGGCGCCAGGTTGACGTCCGCGGCCGCCGCCGCGGGCACCGTGCCGCCGGGGGACAGGAGCAGGCCGAGCACCAGGGCGGGAACAGCCGCCGCCCACCGTCGTTTCATCGGGAACCTCCGTGTGTCGTCGTTGTCGCGTCGCCGGGGTGCTCCGGGGGCCGCCGAGCGGCGCCCCCGGCCCCCGGTCCACCCGCCGGTCAGGTCGGCGGGCCTCGACGTGGTGCTGAAGACGTGATGCTGAGGAACGTGGTGCTGAGGAACGTGGTGCTGAGGAACGTGATGCCGGGGATGTCGCGCTTTCAGGGACGTGCTTTCGAGGGCGTGCCCCCGGACAGGGACGTGCCTCCAGACGGGGACGTGCCGCTAGAGCGCCATCCATTCCAGGACGCCGGTCGAGTAGCCCGTCCTGGAGGTGATGTTCAGCCGCAGCCGCGTCGTGGAGATCTGGTTGAAGGTGGTGACGTTGTAGGTGTTCGCGCCGACGCCGCAGGCGGACTGGCCGGGCACGTTCACGTAGGCGCCGCCGTTCCAGTACTGGACCTGGCAGGACGCGGGCAGGTCGATCCCCTGGTCGTCGTCGAACCAGTAGGTCGCGACCTTGCCGAGGGTGCGCGCGCTCGGCCACTGGTACTCGATCCACTCGGTGCCCTGGTGGTTCCAGTTGCCGTAGGCGCCGTGGCTGTGGTCGGCCGAGCCGGACGGGACGAACCCGTCCTTGATCGCGCCGAGTGTCTCCCACGGGGAGACGTAGGAGGTGGACGCGGTCGCCGTCAGCGCGTGGTTGGTGCCGGACGGGGGCCGGCCGCCTCCGCCGCCGATCGGGGTCGTGGTCTGCACGACCTTCCGCATGGTGCCGTCGGCGTTCCAGTACAGCTTGTCCAAAGTGACCGAGCGGCGGAAGTCGCCGCCGCCCGGGGCTCCGGCGTTGTGGTAGACCATGTACCACTGGCCGTTGAACTCGATGATCGCCGGGTGGTTGGTGGTCGAGGTGACCTGGTCGAGCACGACGCCGCGCTGGGTCCACGGCCCCAGCGGGTTGCTCGCCGTGGCGTAGCGGACGCAGGCGTAGCCGGGCTGGGAGCACCCGGAGTCGTTGGCGGCGTAGGCGAGATAGTAGGTACCGTCGCGCTTGAACATCCAGGGCGCCTCCCAGAAGTTGCTCACTCCCGAGGGGGTGACGACCGGGCCGTCCAGGTTGATCATGTCGGGTTCGAGCCTGGCCGCGCGGACGCCGTAGTAGGAGCCCCAGTAGATGTACGCCTGGCCGTCGTCGTCGGTGAAGACGGTCGGGTCGATGTTGAGCGGGGAGGAGTTCGCGGTGCTGTCGCTGATCAGCGGCCCGCCCTTGGCGTCGGTGAACGGGCCGAGCGGGGAGTCGCCGACCGCGACGCCGATGTTCATCCACCCGGGGCCGTTGCCGTTGATCGAGGTGTACCAGTAGTACTTGCCGTTGCGCGGCTCGACCTCGCTCGCCCAGGCGTCGCCGCCGGCCCACGGGAAGCTGGACAGCGAGAGTTTCGCCCCCTGGTCGGTGAAGGTGGCGGCGTCGGTGGAGGTGTAGACGTGCCAGTCGCGCATGACGAAGTTGGTGCCTCCGGCGGAGGCCTCGTCATGGCCGGTGTAGAGGTAGAGGGTGTTCCCCACGACCAGCGCGGCGGGGTCGGCCGTGTAGATCGCGGTCGTGATCGGGGTCGCGGCCCTGGCGGGCACGGTGGTGGCGGGGACGAGTGCGATCGCGACGATCGCGGCGAGGACGGAGGTCCATCGTCGTCTCATGCGGCGCTCCTGGGGGGTCGAGGGAGTTTCTCGCTACATTTGTTTGCGCTAACATAATTTTGTGAACGCGCCCTGAAACTTTCCCGGGGAAGCGGGCGGCGCGTTTCGACCGAGGTTTCCCGAGTGTTTTCCACAACGCAAAGACTGTCAAGTCCTCACTCGACCGACCCGCACCGGCTCTGTGAGTTACCTACGAGCCGTGAGAACAGCGAAAAAGGCACGTCGAAGACGGCGGCGCACCGGCTGAGAAATACATTCCCAGAAATGCCGGACGGGCCGTCGCATCGTCATTTCCCGGTCGTTCAAAGAGCTCGGGGCGCCCTCCCGGTGCTCTCCCTGACAATCAGTTCGGTTCCGATGACCTTGACGGTTCTCCCGACGTCCCCCTCCATGCGCCGCAGCAGCAGGCGGAAGGCGTGGTCGCCGAGGGCGCGGAAGTCCTGGCGGACCGTGGTCAGCGACGGCCGCAGGTAACCGGTCTCGGGGACGTCGTCGAAACCGGCCACGCTCACGTCCTCGGGGACGCGCCGCCCCGCCTCGCGCAGCGCGCGCAGCACCCCCAGGGCCATCTGGTCGTTCGCCACGAAGATCGCCGTGACGTTCGGGCACTCCGCCAGCCGCCTGCCCAGCCGGTGGCCGGACTGCGGGCTCCAGTCGCCGGACAACACCTCGGGCACCGGCCGTCCCGCGGCCTCCAGCGCCGAACGCCACCCCTGGACGCGTTCCCGCGCGGCCGTCCAGCCGGCCGGTCCCGAGATGTGCCACACCGTCTCGTGGCCCAGGTCCAGCAGGTGCCCGGTGGCGGTGGCCGCGCCGCCGGCCTGGTCGGTCGTGACGACCGGGACGGGCATGCCCGCTCCGGCGTCCACCGCGACCAGGGCGAGGCCGGGGTGCAGGTCGCGTACGACACCGGCGGCCGCCTCGTGCGGCACGACGACGATGACGCCGTCGACCTCCTGGGAGCGCAGCCCGCGCACCCCCTCGCCGACCGAGCCGAGGTCGGCCGAGTCGAGGCAGGCGATGCTGACCGCGTAGCCGTGCCGCCTGGCGGCCCGCTCGATGGCGTACAGCGTGGCGGACGGGCCGTGCAGGGTGATGTCGAAGCCCACCACCCCCAGCACGCCCGAGCGGCCGGTGGCGAGCCGGCGGGCGGCCTGGTTGGGCCGGTAGCCGAGGCTGGCCACCGCCGCCAGGACCCGCGCCCGGGTGTCCGGGCGCACCCGCTCGGGGGCGTTGAGCGTACGCGAAACCGTCATGGCCGACACCCCGGCCAGCGCCGCCACGTCGCGCAGCACCGCCGATCCGGTCCGCGCCCGGCCGTGGTCCGGTGCCATGCGCTCCCTCCCGTCGTGTCGTCGGCCGCGCCGGCACCGGGGGCGGGAGGCCGGCGCGGCCGGAGGAGGGATCGCCGGGACGGCCTCCCCCCTCGCGTGGACCGCGGGGGCGCGTGCCCCCGCGGGGCCAGGTCAGGTTCCGTAGGCCTTGACTTCGAGAAGGCCGACGGAGCTGGTTCCGGCGGCGGTGAGCTGGACGCGGAGCCGGGTGGTGGGCAGGGCGGGGAAGGTGACGGTGTTGTACTGGTTCTTGGCCAGGGTGTAGGAACTCGCCCCGGGCACGTCGGCGTAAGCGGTGCCGTTCCAGTACTGCAGCTTCCAGGAGGCGGGCATGTCGACGCCGCCCTCGTCGTCGAAGAAGTAGACGTCGGCCCGGTTCAAGGTCCTGGCGGAGGCCCAGGTGAGGTCGGCCCACTGCTGGCCGGTTTCCGGCCAGGTGCCCCAGCGGGGGTTGACGGTGTCGTTGGAGGAGGGCGGGTCGACGCCGTCGTTGAGGGCGGTGACGCTCTCCCAGGCGGAGGTGTAGGACGCCGACGCGGTCGCCGAGGGCGCCAGGTTGGCCGGTGGCTGCACGCCGCCCCGGTTGTAGACCTTGATCTCGGTGAGCCCCGTCTTGGCGCCGGAGGCGTTGGTGGCCAGGACCCGCACCCGCTGCGCGCTGATCGCCGGGAACCGCACCACGTTGTAGTTGGCCCGCGGCGCCGACGGGCTCTTGGACTGGCCGGGCACGCTCACCCAGGAACCGCCGTTGTGATACTGGACGTCGTAGGAGGACGGCGCCCGGTAGGTGCCGCTGGCCGGGCGGCTGTCCTTGAAGTGCGGCCGGACCTCGCTGAACGTCCTGGCGGAGCCGAAGTTCAGCTCGTACCAGTCCTGGGCGTTCGCGGAGCCTCCCGCCCCCCAGAACGGCTCGTTGGTGGGGAAGCCGTCGATCGCGCCGGCCAGGTTGCTTCCCGAGCCGGTGTGCGAGGCGGAGGCGGTCGCCCCCGCGGCGAGGTTGGTCAGATTGGCCGTCAGGTCGACGCCCGCCTTGGCGAGCATGTCCACCATCCGGGCACCGCTCTGCACCACCTGGCCGGGGGCCCGCAGGCCGGAGACGGCGGCGCTGTAGGTGACCGTGCCGCCGGTGGTGACGGTGCCGGTGGCCGGGTCCCAGGTGAAGGGCACCAGCGAGCTCACGGTGGCGGTCCGGGTGCCGTTGACGTAGATGGAGTAGCCCTCGGGCACGCCCGGATAGCGTACGACGCCGTCGGCCGGGTCGTCCCAGACGATGGTGAGATCGGCGTTGCGGTAGCGCAGGTTGTTGACTGTGAAGTGGGTCCAGCCGATGTCGATCGGCGACAGCTCCACCTTCGCGTCGTTGCGCGGGCGCAGGCCGGCGACGTCCTCGATCACCGTCCAGTTGCCGCTGCCCAGGATGTTGTGGTGGATCCAGGAGCGGTAGTTGATCGAGGAGCCGTTCCAGTCGGCCCAGAACTCGTTGGCGTCGGGCCAGGAGGTGTTGCCGCTGACGTACTGGGCCCAGGTGTTCCAGTACAGCAGCTTCTTGTAGTCGGTCGCGTTCATCCACTCGTTGGGGTAGTTGCGCAGCACCGAGGAGTACAGCCGGAACTGCACGGTGGAGTTGATGGTGGAGAAGTTGTTCGAGCCCGGGTTGCCCGCCGCGGCCGCGGCCGCCTTGTCCACCTGGTTCGCCGTGTAGAAGGGGAAGATCGGATACTCGGCGGGGCTGTCGTACAGGCGCAGGGCCTGCCTGTAGGTGGCGGTGTTGGGGATGGCGCCGACCGCGAACGGGTAGTAGTTGTTGATCTCCTTCCAGGGCACCCACTCGTTCGTCGACTTCAGCCGGTGCTCGAAGAGCTGGCGGTTCGGGTTCCACAGCACGCCGACGATGGCGTTCTGGATCTGCGTGGCGAGCGTGCGCATCTCGGTGGCCTTGGCCGTGTTGCCGATCGCCTCGTAGGCCTGGGCCGCGGCGAGCGCGCCGCTGTACTGGTACGCCGACTCGGCGCGGTCCATGTTGCCGTTCTTCCAGTGGAAGGAGACGGCGTCGGCGTCGTTGCCGGTCAGGGCGCCCCAGTCGTACTCGATGAGCTTGTTGTTGTCGTGGTCGTAGTAGGCGAGCTGGCCCTTGACGTCCTGCTCGGCGTAGCGGGCGAGGTTGGCCGCGATGCCCGGCTGGCCGCCGTGGATCTGGTAGCTGCGCCAGGCCGCCTCGGAGATGTACTGCGTGTAGCTGTTGGACCAGTTCTCCGGGTCACCCGGGTTGTCCAGGAAGCGGCCGTTCTTGGAGGTCTGGCCGACGCTGAGCCAGTCGCCGTAGGAGTAGATCGGGTCGCGCAGATACTTGAGGTCGTCGATGTGCATCGGCTGGGTGAGCGCGATGGCGTTGTTGTAGCCCAGCACGCCCTCGGTCGAGGTCGGGAACTGGAACGTCTGGCCGGGGATGTCGGCGTCCAGGTGGTTGAAGCGCATCAGCCACCAGCGGTAGTAGACGTTCTTCTTGATCGCGGGTTCGGCCACGTCGACGTAGGGCACGTTCTGCGCCCACCACAGGTTGTAGGCCCGCACGTGGGCCGCGAACGCGGTGGCGTTGGAGTAGCCCTTGTAGGCGTTGTACTCCGTCAGCGACTCGGGGATCTCGTTGGCGACGAAGCCCATCACGATCTTGACGGTCACGGTCGCCCCGGCCGCGACGGTGACGGACCTGTTGAGCCCGCCGCTCGACACGGTGAAGCCGTCACCGCTGAGCCTCGGGTAGAGGGTGGTGAGGTTGTTGCGGGCGTTGACCTGCCCGGTCAGCTCGTTCCCCGAGCCGGAGGTGGCGTACGGCGAGGTCGCCCGCAGCTGCAGGGTGGTGGAGCCGCCGCCGCCGTTGGTGATCGACAGGTTCGTCACGGCGACGTTGTCGTCGGTGACGAACTTCGTCTGGGTGAGCGTGACCGAGCCGCTGGTGTGCACGCTCCGCCAGTGGCTGGGCACCTGCCGCCGCTGGCTCACCTGCTCGGTGAACGTGCCGGGGGTGACGGCGACGGTGTACGCGTTGTTGTCGCTGATGCTCTCCCAGTACGCCACCTGTCCGGCGAAGCCGAGCGTCGCGGGGTTGTGGGTCTTCATGAAGACCGCGCGGCCCCTGCTCATCAGCCAGGTGCCCGCCGGGTCGTTGCCGGTGCGCGCCAGCAGCCGGTCCACCCAGAAGTCGGTGCCGGAGCTCTCGGCGTCGTAGATGGACCGCATCATGTCGCCGGGGGTGTACGAGACCGGCGGGGCCGGGATCGCCGGGCCGCTGAAGGTGGGGAATCCGATGGTCTGGTCGGCGTTCGCCGGTGAGGCAGGTGAGGTGGCGGCGAGTGAGCCCGCTAAGAGAAGCAGGGCCATGACGATTCTTCTCATCGCAAAGGGGATCCGATCGGGGGTTGGGGGGTGGGATCGGGAACGCGCTCAGCCGGTGGGAAGCCAGACGCGCATGGTGGCGGGGCCGTGGTTGCCCCATCGGTGGTAGGGCACGAGCCGTAGCGTGATCTCCTCCTCTCGCGGTGCGCCGCCGGCCTCGCCGTACGGCCGGCCGTCGTCACCTTCGGGATCTTCGGGGGCTTCGGGAGTTCCGGGTCGCCGAGAAGCGCGGACCTCCAGCTCGACCGCGCCGTCGTGAAGGGCGCCGTCGTGAAGGGGGCCGTCGTGAAGCGGGCCGCCTTGGAGCGGGCCGTCGTGGGCCGGGTCGTCGGCTGTGCCGCTCCCGGCCGGGATGTCGTCGGCCGTGCGGCTCAGGGCGAGGGCGTCGTCGGTCATGCTGCTCCGGGACGCGCTGTCGCCGGTGCGCTCGACGGGGGGACGCGTGGCGTCCACGACCACCTCGGCGAGCCGCACCTCGTCCCCGGGCGACTCGGCGCAGTAGACGAGGGGGCCGCGCTCGACGGCCGCGCAGCCGCGCACCGCGTCCACCCGTGGGTCGGGCCGCACCCAGCGCGCCTCCATGGGCAGCTCGGCCGCGATCACCTCGCCGGGCGTCCAGACCCGCTCGCCGAACACGAGCGCCGCCCCCCGCCGTACGGGAGTCAGGTCGCCCGGCCCCCGGAAGACGGCCCCCCCAGGGCGGAGGGCACCGGCGGCCCAGGGGGGAAGGCGGAGCGAGACATGGCGAGGGGTGTCCGGAGCCTCCAGCACGCGGACGGTGACGGAGCCCGACCAGGGGTAGCCGGTCTCCACGCGCACGGTGAGCCCGTCGTGGCCGATCTCGCAGGCCGTGGGGTGGTGGATCTGGATCCCGCCCGGGGTGGCGGTGGCGACGTAGGCGGGCAGGGAGGCGAACGTGCGGGCCAGGTTGGTCGGGCAGCAGGAGACCTGGAACCAGGGGGCGCGCGACGCGCTCTCCGCGCGGGGGCTCACGTCCTCGGTGACCCGGCCCGGGGTGCGGACGTGCAGCGGGTTGGCGTAGAAGAAGGAGCGGCCGTCCAGGGCGGGGGAGGCGGCCACCAGGTTGTAGAGGGTGCGCTCGGCCTGGTCGGCGTAGCGGGAGCGGCCGGTGGCCAGCAGCAGCCGGTGCGCCAGCATGACCGAGCCGATCCCGGCGCAGGTCTCGGCGTAGGCCCGGTCGGGCGGCAGCTCGAAGTCCTCGCCGAAGGACTCGCCGGTGTGCCGGGAGCCCATGCCGCCGGTCAGGTGCGTACGCCGGGCGACGGTGTGCTCCCACTGCGCCTCGACCGCGGCGAGCAGTTCCGTGTCCCCCGTCTCCACGGCCACGTCGACCGCGCCGCAGGCCAGGTACATCGCCCGGACGGCGTGCCCGCCGAAGGAGGGGGCCCGACGCACGGGGACGTCGTCCTGGAAGTAGGCGCGGCCGAGCTCGATGTCGGCGAGGGCGGGCCGGCCGCGCCGCTCGACGAAGCGGCGGGCCATCTCCAGGTAGCGCTCGGCGCCGGTGAGCCGGTACAGCTCGACCAGCGCCATCTCGACCTCGGGATGACCGCACACCTCGTGGCCCTCCATGAAACGGCGGCAGACCTGGTCGGCGGCGCGCAGGACGGCCTCGGTCAGCGGGTGCCCGCCCGCCGTCCGCCAGCGGGCGACGCCCGCCTGGATGAGGTGGCCCGCGCAGTACAGCTCGTGTCCCCACTCGAAGTCGCGGTAGCGGTCGCCGCTCCAGCGGGTGTTGAGGTAGCCGTCGGGCTCCTGGGCCGCCACCACGGTCGCGGCCAGCTCGTCGAAGCGCCCGTCACCGGTCCAGGCCATCGCCTCCAGCAGCTTGTACACCTCGGAGTCGGCGAACTCCCTGCCCCGGCGCGGTTCGCCGCGGAAGTTGCCGATCCAGCCGAGCTTGTCCATCCACTCCAGGCAGTGGCCGATGATCACGTCCTGGTCGAGTGTCCTGCGGTCCCCCCAGAAGCCGGGAGCCAGCCGTACGGCATCGAGCCCGAGCGGGGTGAGCACGCCGGAGGACGGGACGACGGGGTTAGCCACGCAGTGCTCCTGACATGAATCCGCGCACGTAGTAACGCTGGAGGAGGAGGAAGAGGGCGAGGCAGGGCAGGGCCATGAACACCACGCCCGCCTGCATGGTCGGGTAGTCGACCGCGCCGAAGTCGTGCAGCCGCATGTTGACCACCGCGACCGGCAGGGTGAACCTGTCGTTGGAGCTGATCAGGATCAGCGGGGCCACGTAGTCGTTCCAGGAGGCGAGGAAGGCGAACAGGCCGACCGTGACGAGCCCGGGGACGACCGCGGGCAGCAGCACCCGGACCAGCGCCCCGAAGCTGCCGCAGCCGTCGATCATCGCGGCCTCGTCCAGCGCGCGGGGCACCGACTCGAACGCGTTGCGCATCATGAACACCGCGAACGGCAGCTGGAACATGATCATCACGAGGGCGAGCCCGGTCAGCGAGTCCTGCAGCCCCAGCCAGCCGAGCAGCACGTAGAGCGGGATGAGGATGGTGGGGTAGGGCACCGTGAGGATCGCCAGGATGAGCACGAACAGCACGCCCTTGCCGGGGAAGCGGTGGCGCGCGAAGGCGTAGCCGGCGAGCGTGGCGACCACCAGCGTCCCGGCCACGGTGAGCGTGACGAGGACGACGGTGTTGACCACGTAGGTGCCCAGGCCCTCCCCGTAGGAGGCGAGCCGCCGGTAGTTGTCGAGGCTGAAGGCGTCGCCCAGCCGGATCGAGGACCAGCCGCTCCACACGAGCGGGTAGACGAAGAACAGGGCGAGGATCCCCGCGGTGACGTGGTGGGCGGTTCGTCTCACGGGGTCCTCTTTCTGACGAAGGCGAGCTGGAGCCCGTTGAGGAGGACGAGCGCGAGCAGGATGAGGACGGACATGGCGGCCGCGGACCCCAGGTCGAACCGGACGAACGCCTCGCGGACGATGACCATCACCACCGAGGTCGTGCTGTTGCCGGGACCGCCCCTGGTGAGGATGTAGAACTGCTCGAAGCCGAGCATCGAGCCGGTGATCATCAGGCAGAGCACCAGCGCGACGGTCGGCCGCATGAGCGGCAGCGTGACGCGGCGGAACGCCTGCCACGCGGTGGCGCCGTCCACCCTCGCGGCCTCGTAGAGCTCGGTGGGGATGGCCTGCAGGCCGGTGAGCAGGATGAGCATGTTGAACCCGGCCCAGCGCCAGATGACCAGCGTGACCGTGGAGCCGAAGGCGACGGAGGGGTCCCCGGCCGTCCACGACACGGGCTCGTCGATGAGGCCGACGGCCGTCAGGATGTCGTTCAGCGGGCCGATCTGGTCGCTGAGCAGGCCGAAGAACAGCAGGGTCGCGGTGGCCCAGCCGACGGCGGCGGGCAGGAAGAAGGCGCCCCTGAACAGGCCGGAGCCCCGGCGCCGGTTCTGGACCAGCAGGGCGAGGCCGAAGGAGATCGCGAACAGCAGGACCGTGACGACGGCGGTGTACCTGAGGGTGAACACGACCGCGTCGGCGACCAGCGCGTTGTCGGCGACACGCGTGTAGTTGCCGGGCGCGTTGAACGTCGGAGGGGCGAGCAGCGGCCACTTGTTCAGCGACATCCAGACCACGAGGCCGAGCGGGAGCAGGAAGAACAGCCCGACGACGAGGGCGGCCGGGGCCGCGTAGGCGAGCCCGACCAGGCCGGGCGAGCGCCCCCGGGGAGGGCGGCCGGAGCGGCGGGGCCGGCGGGGACGGCGGCGGGCTAGGGAGAGGCGCTCGCGCGGGGCGGCGCGGGTTTCGAGGAGATCTGGCATGTTCTCTCCAGCCGGTGTCCCGGCCGCCGATCCGGCCGGGACACCGTGCTTGCTCGTACTGGACCGGTGGTCGGTGCCCGGCACGTGTTCAGGGCCGGTGGTCCCCGCCGGGTGCGGGCAGGGAACGGCGTGTCACTGCTGGTTCAGCGAGGCGGTGATGGCGGTGGCGCCCTCCTTGAGCGCCCCGGCGGGGTCGGTCCCGAACAGCGCGTCGCGGAGCGTCTTGAGCCAGGGGCTCTGGGGGTCGTTGTAGGACTCGTTGAACTTCAGCGCGTAGGGCGTCCGGCCGGTGGCCATGATCTCGTTCATCGCCTGGACCCTCGGGTCGGTGGCCGTGAGGTCGGTGCGCGCGACGGTCGACTTGCTCTTGGCCTGCAGGTCCGCCTGGACCTTGTCCGACAGGGTGTACGACAGGAAGTCCCAGGCCGCGCCCGCCCGCTCGCTGGTCGCGCTGACCCCGATGACGTCGCCGCCCACGAAGGTGGACGTGCCGCCGTCGACGCCGGGGATGGGCGCGACGCCGACGTCGACGCCCTTCTCCTCCAGCATCCCGAGCCACACCGAGGGGCCGGGGGCGATGCCGACGGTGCCCGCCTGCAGCGCGCCGAGCCAGGTCGTGCCGTTCTCGTCCTTGGAGCCGGGTGCGGCCACGCCGTCGGCGTAGAGCTTGGCGTAGACGCCGAAGACCGCCGCCATCCGCGGGTCGTCGACCGTGCTCCGGGTGCCCTCGGGGTTCATCACCTCGCCGCCGCCCGCCCAGACCGACGGCCAGAAGGTGAACACGTCGCAGCCGCCGCAGTTGCCGCCGAAGTAGGTGCCGTAGGTCTCTCCTCCGAGTTTGGTACGGATCGTGGTGGCCTGCTCGGCGAACTCCTTGAGCGTCGCCGGGGCCCTGTCGGGGTCGAGCCCGGCCTTCTTGTAGAGGCCCTTGTTGACGAACAGCACGGAGATGTCCACGGTGTGCGGCACCGCGTAGAGCTTGCCGTCCTGCGTGGCGGCCCTGATGTGCGCGGGCGCCACCTTGTCCTTGAACGGCAGCGCGCCGAACCTGCCGGTCACGTCCTGCCACAGCCCCTGCGAGATGTAGTTGGGCGCGAACACCACGTCGGAGGCGAACAGGTCGGGCAGGTTCCTGCCGCCCGCGGCGGTGGCGATCTTGGCCGGGTACTCCTCGTTAGGGTAGGCGGTCACCTTGACCTTGTTCGTGTGGGAGGCGTTGTACGCGTCGGCCAGGGCCTTGGTGTGGGACTCGGTCGCGGCCCTGGTCCACACGGTGATGGTGACGGCGGACGGCTGCGACGGACCGGCCGCCGGCTGTGCCTGGCCGCACGCGGCCGACAGGACCGCGGCGCACAGTATGGCGAACGCCGCGTGACCTCCGCGGCGCCGGGGTTTCCCGCTTTCCATGATCTTCTCCTCTGCATCCCCCGAGACGTACCGAAACTCACCTAAAAGGTTTTCGGAAACGTAAGCGCAACATGAAAGGCTGTCAATAGTCACGATGAGCTTGACGACTTGCTCCGGAGCGGCCGTCGGGGCTATTTTCTGCAGAAACCAACTACCATGTGCTCAGGTAACAATTTCATCTCGAACGAAAAGGTTTTCGTAGTGATGAGTTCTCAGCAGCCGCGTGCGGCCACGATCACCGACGTGGCCGCGCTGGCCGGCGTGTCGATCGCGACCGTCTCCAAGGCGCTCAACGGGCGCGCCCAGGTCCGCGAGGAGACCCGGCAGCGGGTGCTGCGAGCGGCCGAGAAGCTGGCCTTCCAGCCGAACGCGCTGGCCCGCGGCCTGATATCCGGCCAGACCCGCACCGTGGGCCTGCTCACCAGCGACAGCGTCGGCCGTTTCGGCATCCCGGTGCTCCTGGGCGCCGAGGACGCCTTCGGCGCGGGCGAGATGTCCGTCCTGCTCTGCGACGCCCGCGGCGACGCCATCCGCGAGCAGCACCACCTGCGCACCCTGCTCGCCCGCAGGGTCGACGGCCTCATCGTGGTGGGGCAGAGCACCGACCCGCGCCCGTCGATCAGCCGCGACCTGCCGCTGCCCGTGGTCTACGCCTACGCGCCGTCCGAGGACCCGCGCGACGTCTCGTTCGTCCCCGACGACGTGGAGGGGGCCCGCACCGCCGTACGGCACATGCTGACCATCGGCCGCCGGCGCGTCGCGCACATCACCGGGCCCACCCACTACCAGGCAGCCAGGGACCGGGCCGAGGGCGTGCTCTCCGCCCTGGAGGAGGCCGAGCTCTCCCTGTCCTGCGGGCAGGTGCTGAGCGGGGAGTGGTCGCAGCGCTGGGGGCGGCAGGCCGCCGAGATCGCGTTGCGGACCGATCCGGAGCTGGACGCCGTGGTGTGCGGCAGCGACCAGATCGCCGCCGGGTTCGTCGAGGCGGCCCGCGAGCGCGGGCGCCGCGTCCCGGACGACGTGGCGGTCGTCGGCTACGACAACTGGGAGGTCCTGGCCACCGAGACCAGGCCCCCGCTGACCACGATCGACATGAACCTGGAGAGCCTTGGCCGCACCGCCGCCCAGCACCTGTTCGCCGCCATCGACGGCCGGGCCACCCCCGGCGTGCACCGCATGCCCTGCCGCCTGATCATCCGAGGCTCCACCGCCCCCTCGGGCGACTGAGCGGGGGCGCCGCGCGTCCGGCACCGGCGCGACCGGCCGCCCGGTTCGGTGACGACTGTGGTCCCCGCTTCACCGGCTCGGGTCCGGTACGGCCGTGATCGAGCGCCCGCTTCGGCGACGGCAATCGCCCCCGCGCCACGAGCTCGGGTCCGGTACCGGCGCGATCGAGCGCCCGTACCGGACCCGGGTGGTCTCCCGGCGGCGACGGGCGGGGGCGCCCGTCGCCGGTTACCCCCTGAGCGGGCGCAGGGCGGAGCCCCAGGAGAGGACCTGGTCGAGGACGAGGTTCAGCCGGTCCTCGTGGACGGCGGCGGGCTTGAAGCCGTCCGCGAAATCGGTGTGGATCGACAGCCCGACCTGGTTCGACACGGTGGCCACGCTGAGCAGGCCCAGGACGTGCCGCAGGTGCGAGATCGCCCGGGGCGCGCCGTCCACGCCGTAGCCGACGAAACCGGCCGCCTTGTTGTTCCACTCCGAGTACAGGAAGTCGAGGGCGTTCTTGAGCGCGCCGGGGTACGAGCTGTTGTACTCGGGGGTCACGATCACGAACGCGTCCAGGGACGAGATCCTGGCCGACCAGCGCCTGGTGTGCTCGTGCTGATAGTTGCCCATGGCGGGGTGCTCGGGCTCGTCCAGGTTGCCCAGGCCGTAGTCCTTCAGGTCGACGAGCTCGTACTCGGCGTCGCCCCGCTTGACCGCCAGATCGCGGACCCAGTGCGCCACCGCCTCGCCGACGCGGCCGGGACGGGTGCTGCCCAGGATGATGCCTACCCTCAGCATGTCAATCTCCCTCGCTCGGTTACGAGAACCACAGTAGGGAGACCCGTTGAGATACTGAATGCGTCTCTGTCCATCATTTATACGCCAGCGTCTCAGCTCATAGACTTGACGCATGGACATGCTGAGCGACGTCGTGGCCTTCATGCGGCACGGGCGCCCCACCTCCGCCCGCGTCTCCTGGCGGGCGCCCTGGGGGGTGGCCTTCCACGCGGTGCCCGAGTCCGCGGGTTTCCAGGTGGTGCTGCGCGGGTCCTGCTGGCTCATTCCCCTGGACGGCGAGCCCGTCCCGCTGAGCGTGGGCGACGTGGTGTTCATGCCGCACAGCGACCCGTTCGGGCTGGCCGACGACCCCGCGACGCCGCTGGCCGAGTCCGACTGCGGACCGCGGTCCGAGCTGTTCGCCTCGGCCGGTTCCGGTGGCACCGGGGCAGAGACGGTGATCCTGTCCTGCGGCTACCGGCTCGACCTCGACAGGACCCACCCGATCCTGAGCTCGCTGCCCGGCGTGATCCACCTGCCCGCGACGCTCGGCAGCCGTCCGGAGCTGCGGGCCGCCGTCGAGCTGCTCGCCGCCGAGATCGACACCCCGCGCCCCGGCACGGACACCGTCGTGTCGTCCCTGCTCGACATGCTGCAGCTGTACGTCCTGCGGGCCTACTTCGACACCCAGGACGAGCCCTGCACGCTGTCCGGCTGGGCCGCCGCGCTGGCCGACCCCGCCGTCGGCCGCGCGCTCGACGCCATCCACCGCGAGCCGGCCCGCCGCTGGACGGTCGAGTCGCTCGGCGCCCACGCGGGCATGTCGCGCGCCGGTTTCGCCCGCCGCTTCGCGGGGCTGGTCGGGCAGCCGCCGCTGGCGTACCTGACCTGGTGGCGGCTGGTGAGCGGGGCGCGCCTGCTGCGCGAGTCCGACGCGTCGGTGGCGGAGGTGGCCGACCGGGTGGGGTACGGGTCGGAGTTCGCCTTCGGCAACGCCTTCAAGCGGGAGTTCGGCGTGGCGCCCGGCCGGTACCGCCGCCGGGCCGCGACGGCCTGACGGCGGGGGCCGCCGAAGGTCTCAGGCCGCCGACCAGCCGCCGTCCACCGGCACGATCGCGCCGTTGACGAACGAGGCGGCGTCGGAGGCCAGGAAGAGGGCGACCTCGGCCATCTGCTCCGGCTGGGCCACGCGCTCACCCAGGGTGAGCACCGGGGCGAGGCGGGCCGCGCCGATCGGGTCGAAGGAGGCGCCGTCGGCGATGCCTGTCACGGTGGGGCCGGGCAGGATGGCGTTGCAGCGGACGCCCTCCTTGGCGTAGGCCCAGGCGACGTTGCGGGTCAGGCCGACGACACCGTGTTTCGAAGCGGTGTAGGCGGCCCCGGCCGCGCCGCCGCGGATCCCGGCCTCGGAGGCGGTGTTGACGATGGCGCCGCCGCCCTGGCGGAGCAGGTGTGGCAGTACGGCACGGGTGACCAGGAACGCCCCGGTCAGGTTGACGCGCATGACCCGGTCCCACTGCTCCAGCGTGATGTCCGCGGGCAGCGCCATGCTGTCCATGATCCCGGCGTTGTTGCACAGGACGTCGACGCGGCCGTACGCGCCGATCGCGGTCTCCACCAGCGTGGCCACCGAGGTCTCGGAGGAGACGTCGGCGGGGACGGCGAGGGCGGCGTCACCGATGCCGGAGGCGGTGCGCCCGGCGCGGCCGGGGTCGATGTCGCAGACCACCACGCGGGCGCCGGCCTCGGCGAAGGCGATCGCCATCGCCCTGCCGATCCCGGAACCCGCGCCGGTGATCAGGGCGACCTTGTCGTCGAAGGTGTTCAAGATGTAGTCCTTTCGGTCGGAACGGCGGCCGGGCGCCGGGTTTCCTGGAGCGGGGTTTCCTGGGGAGTCAGGGGTCGGTGCTTCCGGTGCTTCCGGTGCTTGCGGTGCCCACGGGCACGTTCTGCGGCCGGGGCGGTGGTGGCGGGCGCGGTGGGGGTCTTGTCGCGGTGCCGTGGCCGTGTGGCCGTGTGGCCGTGGTGTCGTGGTCGTGTGGCCGGGGCCGGCGCCGTGCCTCGCCGGGGCGGGGCGGGTGCGGCGGTCCGCCGAGGAGGCACGGTGCCTCCGGCGCCAACCGGGCGTCGCCCTCCGGTTGGTAACGTGGCCGCTGTGACTGCCACGCGTCGACCCAACAGAGGACCTCGTGCCGCGGCCGCGAACCGGGCCGCGCTGATCACCGCGGCCCGTGAGGCCTTCTCCGCCACCGGATACGACGCGCCCCTCACCGAGGTCGCGCGGGCGGCCGGGGTCGGGCAGGGCAGCCTCTACCGGCACTTCCCCGACCGCATCAGCCTGGCGCTGGCCGTGTTCAAGGACAGCGTCGCCGACCTGGAGGCGCTGGCCGCCAGGCCGGGCACCACCCTCGACGACGTGCTGGACCTGCTCACCGAGCAGACCATCGCCTCGACCGCGTTCGTCGACATGGTGACCCTGGCCTCGGCCAGCGATCCCCGCGTCATCGAGGTGCGCGACCGGGTGGGGGATCTGCTGGCGGGCACGCTCCCCGAGGCCCGGCGGGCCGGCAGGCTCGGCGAGGACGTCACCGCCGACGACCTGCTCCTGGCCGTCGGCATGCTCGCCGGGCTCCTCACCAGGCTTCCGGCCGCCGAGCGGCGTACGACCGCCGAGCGGATGTGGACGCTGCTCCGGCACGGGATCGAGCCCTGAGCGCGGTGCGGCGGGGGTGCCGCCCGCTCCGGTGACGGCGAGGCCGCCGGGGGCAGCGGGGGCGCCGGGGGTCTCGTGCCTTCCCGCCGTACGGCCTCCGGGGTCATCGTGACGCGGCGGCGTGCTGTGCGGCACGGTAACCGAAGACGACGGCGGGGGCGATGGTCGAACCGGGGCCGGGGTAGGTCCGGCCCATCACCGAGGCGGTGGTGTTGCCCGCCGCGTACAGGCCGGGGATGGCGGTGCCGTCCTCGCGCAGCACGCGGGCGTGCTCGTCGGTGAGCAGGCCGCCCTTGGTGCCCAGGTCGCCCGGGTAGACGCGCACCGCCCGGAAGGGGCCCCTCTCCAGCGGGCCCAGGTTGGGGTTGGGCTTGACCCGCGGGTCGCCGTAGTAGTTGTCGTAGACGGTCCGGCCGCGGTCGAAGTCGGCGTCGACGCCGGTACGGGCGAAGCCGTTGAACCGCTCGACGGTCGCCGCCAGCCGTTCCGGGGCGATGTCGATCCCCGCCGCCAGCTCGCGCGGGGAGGGAGCCTCGATCAGGAGACCGGCCCGAACCCAGTCCTTCTTGCGCCCCAGCAGGGCGGTGTTCAGGTGGCGCCGCGCGTGCCTGACATCGCTGACCAGCCACATCGGCCCGGGTACGTCGTGGCCGAGCATGGCGTGCCCGACGTCGATGTAGGACGCCGACTCGTTGGTGAAACGGTCGCCGGCCGCGTCCACCATGATGGAGAAGGGGAAGGACCGCTCCGAGACCAGGAAGCTCGCCTTGCCGTCGGGGCCGACGAGGGACGCGCCCCACCAGGCGTCGTCCATGAGCGCCAGCGCGCCACCCGCCCGGACGCCCGCCTCGATGGCGGTGCCCTGGTCGCCTTCCGGGGCGGAGGAGTAGCCCGGGATGCCGTGGTGCCTCCGGCGCCACTCGGCGTTGGCGGCGAAGCCTCCGGCGGCCAGGACGACGCCGTGCCGGGCGCGGACCCGCTGCAGGCGGCCGTCCTTCTCGATCGCCGCGCCCACCGTCCTGCCGTCCTCCACGACCAGGTCGACGACCGGTGCCGACAGCCAGACGGGGGTCTTCTGGGTGCGGACGATGTGCATGAGCGAGCAGGAGAGCGCGCCGCCGATGCCGACCGGGCGCCTCCCCGAGGCGAACGCGCCGAGCGAGCGGAAGACGAAGCGCGCGCCGCGGACGAAACCGCCGGGGGTGGACCAGGCGCGGGAGAGCAGCCACACGTCGTCGGTCATGAGCGGGAGCGGGATGCCGCCCTCCTTGGCGCGCGAGGTGGCGTACCGGTCGCCGAGCCGCCTGGTGTCGAAGGACGCGGTCTCGATCGAGCGGCCCACCTTGCCGCCCGGCCGGTCCGGGTAGTAGTCGGGGTAGTCGGGGGACCTGCGCCACCTGACGCCGTGCCGGCCGAGGAAGGCCACGACCTCGGGAGCGGTCCGGACGAAGGCGTTCCTGCGCTCGGGGGAGGAGGCGGGACCGACGTCGCCGATGACGTCGTCCATGTACCGCAGGGCCTCCTCGGCGGAGTCCCGTACGCCGGCCCTGAGCATGAGCGGGTTGGCGGGCATCCACAGCCCGCCCCCGGAGACGGAGGTGGTGCCGCCCCAGCGGGGGGTGCTCTCCACCACGAGGACGTCCAGCCCGAGGTCGGCTGCCGTGATGGCGGCGGTCAGGCCCGCCGCGCCGGAGCCCGCGACGAGCACGTCGACGGTGGTGTCCCAGGGTTCGGTCATCGCGGTTTCCTTCGAGTCGCGGAGGACGACTCGGAGGGCGCCTCCCGGCAAACCGGACGGTCTCGTCCGGTTGGCTCGTAGTCTGTGTGATGACCGTGCACCGCGTCAACAGTGGCGTGGTGAGCGGGATTTGATCCTTTTTCTCCGGTGCCGGGGAGCGGATGACGAGAGTGCTCAGGTGGTCTTCACGGCGGACAGGTCGAACTCAAGCGTGATCTTCTCGGAGACCATCACGCCGCCGGTCTCCAGGACGGCGTTGTAGGTCATGCCGAAGTCCTTGCGGTTGATCACGGTGCTGCCCTCGAAGCCGGCCCGGGTCAGGCCCTGGATGTCGACCGCCGTCCCCGCGTACCGCAGCGGGATGGTGATCTGCCTGCTCACGCCGCGGATGGTCAGATCGCCCGTGACCTCGAAGTCGTCCTCGCCGACGTGCTTGACGTCGGTGGAGTCGAAGGTTATGGAGGGGTGGTCGGCCGCGTCCAGGAAGTCGCCGGTGCGCAGGTGGGCGTCGCGGTTCTGGTTGCCGGTCTCGATCCCGGCCACGTCGAGGACCACGTGAACGCCGGAGGCGGCGGGGTCGCTCGCGTCCAGGGAGGCGGTGGCCTCCCGGACGGGGATGCTGCCCCGGACCTTGGTGACCATCGCGTGGCGGGCCACGAAGCCGAACCGGCTGTGCGCGGGGTCGATGGTGTAGGTGCCGGTGAGCTCGTTGGGGTACATGCCGCGTCGCTTCCTTTAGTTCAGTACTGGAATATTTAGCAGGACAGTACCTTCACTTATTTCAGTGCGCAACTTTTGAGTACGATGACTCCCGTGACACGATGGCTCACCGACGACGAACAGCGCGCCTGGCGGGCCTTCGCGCTCGCCACCCGCCTGCTGAACGACCGGCTGGACCGCGACCTGATGGCCGCGGCCGACCTGCCCCCGACCTACTACGAGCTGCTGGTCCTGCTCTCCGAGGCACCCGGGCGGACCCTGCGCATGAGCGAGCTGGCGAACTGGACCAATTCCAAGCCCAGCCGCATCTCCCACGCGATCAACAAGCTTGAACAGAAGGGGTGGGTGCGCCGGCAGCACTGCGCGGACGACCGGCGCGGCTGGCTCGCCGTCCTGACCGACGAGGGGCTCGCCACACTGCAGGCCGCGGCTCCCCCGCACGTGGCCAGCGTGCGCGAACACCTGATCGACCTGCTGACCCCGGAGCAGGTCCGGCACCTGGAGGAGATCAGCCGGGTGCTCCTCGACCACCTGGCGGCCGGGCCTGGTTCGCCCTCCCTGTCGCGCTGACCACCGTCAGCGGGCTCTCCCCGCCGCCCCGGTGGCACCATGGGGACGACCCGCTTCCGGTCCGGTGATCCTCCGGGCCCGCGTTCAGGAAGGCAGCCCACGCCCATGACCGTTCTCGACTCCCCGATCCCCAGGTTCCATCTGGCCGTGCCGGTCGACGACCTGGCCGCCGCGCGCCACTTCTACGGCGAGGTGCTGGGCCTGGAGCAGGGCCGCAGCGCGGACACCTGGGTGGACTGGAACCTGCGCGGCCACCAGTTCGTCACGCACCTGGCGCCCGGCCGCGCGCGGCGCGCGCACAACCCCGTCGACGGCCACGACGTCCCCGTACCGCACTTCGGCCTGATCCTGACGATCCCGGAGTTCCGCGCGCTCGCCGAACGGCTGCGCGCGGCCGGTACCGAGTTCGTCATCGAGCCCTACGTCCGCTTCGAGGGGCAGACCGGCGAGCAGTGGACGATGTTCCTGCTCGACCCGGCGGGCAACGCCCTGGAGTTCAAGGCGTTCGCCGACGACTCCCAGGTCTTCGCCTCCTGATGCCTCCTGATGCCTCCTGACGACTTCTGGCGGTTCCTGACGGCGAACCCCCGGAAACCCGGCGCGGGGGTCCGCGCCGTGACCGGCGGTGGGCCGTCCGGAGGTCAGACGCCGAAAGCCGCCGGGTAGCGGATGACACCGGCGGGGACCGGGCGCGCGGGGTCGAGGACGAGCGCCATCATGTGCTCGTCGGAGACGTCGAACGGCGGCCGGATGGCGTGACCCGAGGCCGGGGTGAAGCCGAAGCGGGGGTAGTACCCGGCGTGGCCGAGGACGAGCACGAGGTGCTCGCCCTGGTCGCGGGCGGCTCGCAGGGCGGCGCGGATGGCGGCCGACCCGGCGCCCCGCCTCTGGTGGCCGGGCAGGACGGCGCACGGGCCCAGTGCGAGGGCGGGAACGTCGCCGACATGGCACCGGGTGAGCAGCGCGAACCCGGCGACGGTCCCGTCGGGGGCCTGGGCGAGCCAGGACAGGCCGGGACGCCACGCCTCGGGATCGGCGCGCAGAGCCTCCACCAGATCGGCCTCTTCCGGAGTGGGAAAGGCGGCGAGGTTGACCGCGCGGATCGCGGCGAGGTCGGCGTCGCTCTCGGCCCGGGTGATCCAGGTGGCGCTCGTGGCGGTGCTCATACCGGGACAGGCTCCTCGGAACACGAAGATCGGCCGTGACGCGTCCCGCGTCCTGACGTCGTCACCATATCGGCGAACGGTGCGTGCGGCAGGGGGCGTCCTGAGGCGCGTACCGACGATCGGGAGGAGGTCTTGGCGGCACCCGGGATCACCCTTCCGCGCCAGTGATCGGGATCAGGCCCCGCCCGACCAGGCCCAGCAGGTGGCGCTCCCGGTCGTTCAGCACGGTGATCCTGCTTCGCGCGGCGTCCCGGTCGTCCGCCGCGCGGGCCGGCCGCTCCAGCAGGCGTCGCGCGGCGCCGGGCGACAGCACGCTGTGCCCGCTCGCGGACACCTTGATCAGGCCGAGCAGGTCCTCGGGGGGCGTCGTCTTCGCCGCTGGTCGTCACACCGGACGCGACGAGGGGGACGAGGGGAAGGCCCGGCCGAACCCATCGCCCGGCCAGGACCCCGCGACGGAAACGAAGCCGAAGGAGCCCGTCACTCGGGTGCGGGACGCGGTACAGGTGAGCCCGTCGACGACGCGGTTGAAGAACAGCTCGGCCGCCGGTCCCAGCACGCCCGAGGTCCGTTGCGTACCGGTGTAGAGCAGCACCTGCATGCACGCGTAGGCTGCGACGACGGCGAACAGCGCGACGTGCCCCGGCCGCCCGGGGTTCCGGTCGCGGGCGGGCGCCGATCGTGACGTCATGACCGCGCACCTTCCCCGTCAGGAGGTGCCGTCACCTCACGGTGGCGGCCGGAAGCGGGGCCGTCGAAGCCGGGCCGTCGTCGCCTACGCGTGGTCGAGCTTCTTCCTGACACCCATCGCCGGCACGACCGACCCGGTCGTCGCCCGCGTCGGCAACGTGGTCCACACGCTGATCGCCGTCGCGATCCTCGTCCTCGCCGCGCGCCGCCTCCGCGGGAACACGACGCCCCGATCGTGACCGCTCGCCCGCCGGGCCTCACTCCTGGACGAAACTGGCGTTGCCCCGGAAGGTGGTGGTGCCGTCGTTCCGCTCGACCCACACCTGTCCGGCGCGGTGCCGCAGGTAGTGGCCGGGGAAGTTGACCGACTCCAGTGACAGCGTGCCCGAGCCGGCGAGCCCGGTGCGGCGGGTGAAGCCGGCGTCGGCCCTGAACAGGCTCGTGCCGTCGTTCCTCTCCACCCAGGCCTCGTGGTTGCGGTGCCGCAGGTAGTGGCCGGGGAAGTTGGTGGACTCCAGCGACACGGCGCCCGAGCCGGCCAGGCCGGTGACGAGCCTGAACTGGGAGTCGGCCAGCGGGGAGACGTTCGCCTCCAGCCGGACCCGGTACTCCCAGTGGCGTACGGCGGAACCCGGCGTGTCGTAGGACATCAGCCGTACGGGGGTCGCGCCGTCGGGGACCGGGACGCCGAAGTCGGGGGTGCCGTCCGCCCTCCAGTAGATCTTCTGGACGCGGGTGCGGCGGTTGGGGTCGTTGAGCGGGTCGCCGGTGATGTCGCGATAGTCGCGGTCGTGGTAGACGAGGATGTCGCTCTGCCCGTCCTCCGAGGTGGTGAAGGAGTTGTGGCCGGGGCCGTACTGGCCGGTCGAGGCGTTGGTGGCGAAGACGGGGTTGGCGCTCTTGGTCCAGGAGGAGGCCTGCAGCGGGTCGGCGGAGGCGGAGGCGGTCAGCATGCCGAGGCAGTAGTTGGCGTCGGTGGCGCTGGCGGAGTAGGTGAGGAAGAGCCGCCCGTCGCGCTGGAGCACGGCCGGGCCCTCGGCGACCTTGAAGCCGCGGGTCTCCCACGCCAGGGTGGGCACGGTCAGGCGGGTGGTGCCGCCGGTGATCGTCCAGGGGTTGGCGCCCATCCGGGCGATGTACAGGTTGGAGTTGGTGGCGATGCCCGGCTCCTGCTGGGCCCAGAGCAGGTAGCGCACGCCGTTCGTGACGAAGGTGGTGGCGTCCAGGGCGAAGGTGTCCCAGGGGGTGGTGATCCGGCCGCGTTCCGTCCAGGTGCCGGTCAGGGGGTTGGCCGCCGAGCTTTCGAGCGCGTACATGCGGATCCGCCAGATGTCGTCGGCCCGGCCGGCGGCGAAGTAGACGTACCACCTGCCGTTGATGAAGTGGATCTCCGGCGCCCAGATGTGAGCGCCCATCTCGCCGCTGGTGTGCCTGCGCCAGATGACCGTCTCGGCGGCGCTCGCCAGGCCCTGGACGGTGGTGGCGCGGCGCAGCACGATGCGGTCGTACTCGGGGGCGGTCGCGGTGAGGTAGTAGTAGCCGTCGGTGTGGCGGAAGATGTGCGGGTCGGCGCGCTGGGTGACCAGGGGGTTGGTGTACTGGACGGCGGGCGAGGCGTGGGCCGTTCCCGGCGTGAGCAGGCCGCCGATCATGACGAGCACCGCGGCCAGGGCGGCCACCGGCGAACGGCGTCTGTACGAGGGGGGCATCAGGCTGTCCTTTCTGGCCAGGGTGAGGCCTGTCACGGCCAGGGTGAGGTCACCGCGAAGGCCGGGAGCGGGTCACCGCGCGGGCCGTGCCCGGCGGATCGAGGGCTCAGGGCAGGTAGACCTTCGGCTGCGGCGGGGTGGCCATGCCGTCGCCGATGAAGAAGCCCGGGTGGGGTGGCTGGTTGTAGGCGGTGTTCTGCCAGGCCAGGGCCACCCGGTACTGCGGGTCGTGCAGCAGCGTGTGGATCTTGGTGGTGGTCACGGTCGGCGTGCTGTAGATCCGCAGCGCGGTGTTGCCTGAGGTGGGCCAGACGACCTCCTCGCGCCAGTCGCCGAGCAGGTCGCCCGACAGGGACGGGGTGGACTTGGTGCCGTTGTTGGAGTGCACCCCGGAGGCGGTGAGCAGCCGGGTCTCCCCGCCGGTGCCGTACTTGTCGACGCGGGTCCCGTCCACCAGCTCGCGGACCGGGTCGCCGTCCCACCAGGCCAGGAAGTTGGCCGAGGAGGGGGTGCGGCCGACCGAGGCCCCGGAGGAGTTGTACAGGTTGCCCATGTTGGTCCCCGCGCCCCAGAACTCCGCTCCCGGGCTGCCGGCGTAGACGTCGGCGGCGACGCCGCGGCCGGGTCCCTCCACGCCGCCGTTGCCCGGCCGCTGCCAGACGACCTGCCCGGTGCGGGCGTCGTGCACGTCGGCCGCGGGCTGGTCGCCCGACTCGTGGATGGTGAACACCTCTAGGCCCGACCGGCCCGGGATCAGGTCGCCCACGTGCAGCGCGTCGCCGTGCCCGAACCCGGTGCGGTACATGCCGGCGCCGTTGTCGTCGATCGTGGCCGAGCCGTAGACGATCTCCTGCCTGCCGTCGGCGTCCACGTCGGCGACGGACAGCTGGTGGTTGCCCTGCCCGGCGTAGCCGCCGTTGCCCGAGGAGTTGGAGTCGAACGTCCAGCGGCGGGTCAGCGAGCCGTTGCGGAAGTCCCAGGCGACGACGACCGCCCGGGTGTAGTAACCGCGTGCCATGATCAGGCTCGGCCGCCGACCGTCCAGGTAGGCGGTGCCCGCCAGGAACCGGTCCACCCGGTTGCCGTAATTGTCGCCCCAGGAGGAGACGGTGCCGCGCCCCGGCTCGTAGCCGACGGTCGACATCGCGGCGCCGGTCTGCCCGTTGAACATCGTCAGGTACTCGGGACCGGCCAGGATGTAGCCGGAGGAGTTGACGTGGTTGGCGCTCGCGTTGCCGATGGTGGTGCCGCGGCCGTCGACCGTCCCGTCGGCGGTCTTCATCGCCACCTCGGCCCGGCCGTCGCCGTCGTAGTCGTACACCTGGAACTGGGTGTAATGGGCGCCGGCGCGGATGTTGCGGCCCAGGTTGATCCGCCACAGCCGGGTGCCGTCGAGCTTGACGCCGTCGATGTAGACGAGGCCGGTGGTCCCCGACTGGGAGTTGTCCTTGGCGTCGTTGGGCTCCCACTTGAGCACCAGGTCCAGCCTGCCGTCCCCGTCCAGGTCGCCGGTGCTCGCGTCACCGGCGGTGTGGTTGCCGCTGGGCGGGCTGATCGGCACGTCCAGATAGCCGCCGCCGAAGCGCAGCGAGGCCCCCGAGTCGGCCTGCTCGCCGCCGCCGACCACGGCGCGCACGGTGTACGAGGCGTCGGCCGAGGCGCCGGGGTCAAGATAGTTGGTGGAGTCGGTGACACCGGCGATCCGGGTGCCGCCCCGGTAGACGTTGAACGTGGTGTCGCGCGACTCGGTGCCCAGCAGGCGCCAGGAGACCAGGTTGCCGCTGCCGGAGCGCACGCTGATCAGGCCGCGGTCCAGGTCCTCCATCTGCTTGGCGTCGCCGGGGACCGGGTCGGTGCCGCCGAGCCTCACGAGCTGCCACTGCTGGTTGGCGCCGCCGAGGTCGGTGTACTGCGACAGGCGGGCACCGTCGGCGGTGGACCACTCCCACACCTCCAGGGCCTTGCCGCTGGTGCGGTTGATCAGCTTGACGTTGCCGCTGTCGGTGTCGACGACGCGGAACTGCTGGTTGCCGCCGTTGAGGTCGGTGTACTGGACGACCTCGGCGCCGTCGGCGGTGGAGTGGTTGTAGATGTCGAGGACCTTGCCGCTGTGGCGTGAGCGCAGCCGGTAGTAACCGCCGCCGGAGTCGACGAACCGCCACTGCTGCCAGGCGCCGTCGTTACGGGACCACTGGGCGATGGGGGCGCCGTCGCCGGTGGCGAGGTCGAGGACGTCGACGGCCTTGCCGCTGTGCCGGTTCACCAGGACGTACCAGGCGTTGGTGTCGATCGTCGCGGCGGAGGCCGGGCCCGCGGCCACGAGCGACTGGCACACCGCGAGCAGTACCAGGACGGCCGCCGCGAGAACGGCGCCGGCACGACGGCGGACGCCTCGCGGGGGAGGGCTTGCGGGTCTGTTCACAGGGGGGTGCCTCTCGTTGCGGACGATTCGCTACGGACGACGGCTCTACGAACGGTGGCTCTGAGGACGGTGGCTCTACGGGTGGTGGCTCTACGGACGACGGCTCTGAGGACGGTGGCTTTACGTACGTGCGACGGATGCTGTTAGCGTTAACATTTCCGTCGCGTGTCTGGCGCTTCACAGTCATGAAGGCGGGTGTGTGCCAAGTTTCGACAGCGTCGCCGGGGCCGTCAAGCGGCGGGTGGGATCCCCGGAAGGTCCGGCGTGCGGGGGCCGGCGTCCCGTGCGGCCCGCCCTGTCGTCTCCGACCGGCGGCCGGTCGTGCGCGACCTGCGTCTTCCCGGGGACCCGGCACTGCCGTGACGCCGGCCTCGCGGTCCGTCCGGAGGGCCCGGGGACTCTGAAAGTTTCAGCCCCGCGACGGTGCTCCGGTCCCGCGTCCGTGTCTCGGTGCCGTGACGGTGTTTCAGCCCTGCGACCGTGTCTCGGTGCCGCGAGGGTGTCTCAACGCCGCGCTCGTGTCTCAGCGTCGCGACGGTGTCTCAGTGCCGCGACCGTGGTCGGCGCGCCGTGTGCCGGTGGTACCGGGATGGCGGCCCGGTGGCACCGGCGCGGTCCATCACGCCGGTACCACCACGCCGATACCACCACGCCGATACCACCGGCCGGCCGTCGGTCGGCCGGTGGTGACGCCGGGCCGGTCAGTCGGTGCCGAACTCCATCGCGGCGCGGTCGAGCATCTCGTCGTCGCCGGAGACCTCGCCACGGGAGGCGATGGCCTCGGCGCCGCCCTGCGGCATCGCGCCGATCAGGCCGGTCGAGGCCGCCTGGGCGGCGCCGATGAGCGCGGGATGGGTGGTGCCGACCATGCCGAGACCGGCGTACTGCTCCAGCTTGGCGCGCGAGTCGGCGATGTCGAGGTTGCGCATGGTGAGCTGGCCGATCCGGTCCAGCGGGCCGAACGCGGAGTCCTCGGTGCGCTCCATCGACAGCTTGTCCGGGTGGTAGCTGAAGGCCGGGCCAGAGGTGTCGAGGATCGAGTAGTCCTCACCGCGCCGCAGCCGCAGCGTCACCTCGCCGGTGATCGCCGTGCCGACCCAGCGCTGCAGCGACTCCCGCAGCATCAGCGCCTGCGGGTCGAGCCAGCGGCCCTCGTACATCAGCCGGCCGAGCCGCCGCCCCTCGTTGTGGTAGCTCGCCAGGGTGTCCTCGTTGTGGATCGCGTTGACCAGCCGCTCGTACGCCGCGTGCAGCAACGCCATCCCGGGAGCCTCGTAGATGCCGCGGCTCTTGGCCTCGATCACCCGGTTCTCGATCTGGTCCGACATGCCCATGCCGTGCCGTCCGCCGATCGTGTTCGCCTCCATCACCAGGTCGACGGGGGTGGCGAACTCCTTGCCGTTGATCGTCACCGGGCGGCCCTGGTCGAAGCCGATGGTCACGACCTCGGTGGCGATCTCGACCTCGGGGTCCCAGAACCGCACGCCCATGATCGGGTCCACGGTCTCGATGCCGGTGTCGAGGTGCTCCAGGGTCTTGGCCTCGTGGGTGGCGCCCCAGATGTTGGCGTCGGTCGAGTACGCCTTCTCGGTGCTGTCGCGGTAGGGCAGGTCGTGGGCGAGCAGCCACTCCGACATCTCCTTGCGGCCGCCGAGCTCGGAGACGAAGTCCGCGTCCAGCCAGGGCTTGTAGATGCGCAGGTGGGGGTTCGCGAGCAGGCCGTACCGGTAGAACCGCTCGATGTCGTTGCCCTTGAACGTCGAGCCGTCGCCCCAGATCTGTACGTCGTCCTCGATCATCGTCCGGACCAGCAGGGTCCCGGTGACGGCACGGCCGAGCGGCGTGGTGTTGAAGTAGGGGCGCCCTCCCGAGCGGATGTGGAACGCGCCGCAGGTCAGCGCGGCCAGGCCCTCCTCGACCAGCGCCGCGCGGCAGTCGACCAGACGCGCGATCTCGGCGCCGTACGCCAGCGCGCGGCCGGGCACCGAGGCGATGTCGGGCTCGTCGTACTGGCCGATGTCGGCGGTGTAGGTGCACGGAACGGCACCCTTGTCGCGCATCCACGCGACGGCGACCGAGGTGTCGAGGCCGCCGGAGAAGGCGATGCCGACCCGCTCGCCGATGGGCAGGGAGGTGAGAACCTTGGACATGAAACAAGATTATGCATTACGCCGCATGGTCATGCAAAGCGGGGTGGCCCATACCGTGGCGGGGCGCGGTGATGATCGTCGCCGCCGGGCTCGCGGACCGTACGGGGGTGGCGTCCGGCGAGCCGTATCGGGGCGTTGAAGCGGGTGACGGCTCGGCTGGTCGTACCGGGTGACGGGGGTGGTTCAGTGGGCCGGCTGGGTGTGGTGCGGAGGGGTCGGCCGGGTGCCGGCCATCGGGGCGGTGATGGCCCACCGTTCGTGGTCTCGCCAGGCGCCGTCGATGAACAGGAGGCCGGGGGAGTAGCCCTCCTTCCTGAAGCCGTGCCGCCGGAGGAGCTTGAGGGAGGCCGTGTTACCGGGCTGGACCTGGGCTTCCAGGCGGTGGAGCCGCAGCTCTTCGAAGGCGTGCCGCAGCAGCAGTTCGAGGCCTTCGGACATGTAGCCCCGGCCGACGGTGGGGGCGAAGGCCGCGTAGGCGATGGATCCGGACTGGAGGCGCCCGCGGATGACGCTGTTGATGTAGACGATGCCGACGATGGCCCCGGTGTCGCGCAGGCAGACCAGCAGGCATTCCTCGGTGGACCGGTCGTAGCGGGCGAGGAGGGCCTGGAAGTCGTCGGCCGTGGCGGGCAGGGACATCCACGGCTCGTGCAGATCGACGCTGGCGCGGACCAGTCCGAGGAACTCGTCCCGGTCGTGGCCGGCGATCGGCCGCAAGGTCACGCGGGCGGGGTCTCCCGGCCTGGCGGTGGGGAGAGGCTCGATCGCCGTCGCCTGTTCGGTCTCTTCGGTCCCGCCGTTCTGAACCACGGATGGAACGGTATCGCGGCCCGTGACCTGGCCCATGTCTCGGGTTCCCCGGCAGGGCCCCGCTTCGCCGGCTCACCCCTCGGGTTCCCCGGAGTAGTCCCGCTTCCCCGGCTCACCCCTCGGGTTCCGTCGCGGACGGCCTCCGGCATCGTGGGCGCCGCGCTCCTCGCGGCACGTGGAACCGGCGTCGGTACCGACGACGGACCGGCCGTCGGACCCGGAAGCCGGCCGAAAGACCGCGTTCGCCGCGTTCGCCGCGTTTCCCGCGCCATCCGCACTCGCCGGTGAGGCGGCCCGCCCCTCCTCGGCCGCCGGGGAACCGCATGCCGCCAGCGCGAAGGCTCCCGCCACCAGCGTCGCGACGAGCCGCGATCGGAGGGATGGAACGCTGGCGGTCATCGTGCTCCTTGCGAAGTTCCTTGAAATCCGCGTTAGGTTAGCATTACCTAACTTTTCGGCATCGGGCGGCCCCTCCTGGTCACGAGCTGCGGTGGTCGTACGGCATCGCGACCACCTTCGTCCGGCGGCACCGGCTGCCACCCCACCGGCTTGACCCTCACGCGACGTCAGTCCGTACGGTCGGCGTCATGAGTGACAAGAAGATCCGGTCCCCGCTCGGCGCCGAGGAGAAGCGCGAGGTCTGGGGCGAGTTCGCCGACCGGGAGGACGAGTACCTCGACGAGGTGGAGCAGCGGTGGGGAGACTCCAGCGCGTACGCGCAGTCCGCTGAGCGCGTCGCGACCTACGGCAGGGAGCAGTGGGAGCGGATCAACCGTGACAACGCGGCGATCGAGGCACGGATCCGCGAGCTGATGGACGCCGGCGCGGCCGCTTCGAGCGAGGCGGCGATGGACGTGGCCGAGGCGCAGCGGCAGCACATCGCCCGCTGGTTCTACGACATGACGCACGAGTTCCACGTGCTGAAGAGCCACCTGTACGTGGAGGACCCGCGTTTCCGGGCGGGCATCGAGGCGAACACCCGGCCGGGCGCGGCGGAGTGGCTGAGGGAGGCGATCGCGGCCAACGCCGATCGAGCCACCGGCGCGCAGGCCACGACCGGGTGACCGGCCTGTCCGGGGACAGGCGTCCGGCGGTTCGTCCTGCCCGTCCAGGGCGTGACCTCTGTTCGGGGCGAGGCGTTCGACGGTTCGTCTTTCCCGCTTGAGCCATGACTCACGGGCCCAGCGTGATCCCGGGCTCAGCGCAGCCCTGGGCTCAGCGTGATCCCGGGCTCAGCGTGGCTTCGGGCTCAGCGTGGCTTCGGGCTCAGCGTGGCTTCGGGGTCAGCGTGACTCCCACGCCTCCCAGAGGCGGGCGTAGCGGCCCCCGGCGGCGACCAGCCGTTCGTGGGGTCCCTCCTCGACGATCCGCCCGTGCTCCAGGACGACGACCCGGTCGGCGGTGACGGCCTGGGTCAGCCGGTGCGCCACGACCAGGGTGGTCCTGCCGCGGGTGGCCGCGGCGGCAGACTCCTCCAGCACGCGCGCGCCCATGCTGCCCGCCTCCGCGGTGGCCTCGTCCAGCACGGCGACGGCCGGGTCGGCCAGTACCAGGCGGGCCAGGGCGAGCTGCTGCGCCTGGGCGGGCGAGAGCTCGTGACCGCCCTCCCCGACCACGGTGTCGAGGCCCTCGGGCAGCGCCAGCGCCCACGGCAGCGCGCCGACCGTCTCCAGCGCCGAGGTGACCTGCTCGGCCGTCGCGCCGGGGCGGGCCAGGCGCAGGTCCTCGACGAGGGGCCCGGCGAAGACGTGGGTCTCCTGCGTGATGATCGCCACGTGCCCGCGCAGCCTCGCCGTGTCCAGCGAGGAGGGCGGCACCCCGCCGATCAGCACGCTGCCGCCGGTCGGGCGCAGAGACCCGGCCGCGACGGCGGCGAGGGTCGACTTGCCCGCGCCCGTCGAGCCGACCAGGGCCACCCGGGCTCCGGCGGGTACGCGCAGGGTGACGCCGTGCAGGACCTCGGCGGAGGTGTCGTAGCTGAAGCGCACGTCGACCAGGTCGAGCGAGCCGTCGGCCGGAGCCGTTCCCCCCTCGGGCTCGGGGGCGGACTCCAGGTGGGCGACGCCGACCAGCCTGGCCAGGCTCGCCCCGGCCGCCTGCACCTCGTCGAACACGAACAGCAACATGCCGATCGGGTTGAACAGCCGGTGGAACAGCACGGCCGCGGCGGCGGCCTCGCCGACGGTGACGGCGTCCGCGCGGACCAGCGGGAAACCGGCGACCAGGATGGTGGTCAGGCCGAGGAACTCGGCCCTGTTGACCCGTCCCACGAAACGGGTGAACAGGTCCAGCACCCCCACCGACACCTCCCGCGAGTCGCCCGAGGCGGTGTCGATGGCGCGCAGGTGGCCTTCCTCCACACGGTAGGCGTGCACCGTCCGCACGCCCTGCATGCTCTCCACCAGCCGTTGCGACGAGCGCGCGACCGCGACGCGCTGCCTGGCGTAGTAGGGGGCGGCGCGGGGGAGATACCAGCGCAGCGCCAGCACGTACAGCGGCACCGAGACGGCACCGGCCAGGCCGAGCCGCCAGTCGAGGCCGACCATCGCGGCCAGGCTCAGCGTGCCGAGCAGGACCGAGGCGATCACGCCGGGGATGACGTCGGAGACGGCCTTGGTGACCTCGGCGGCGTCCGCGCTGACGCGCGACAGCAGGTCCCCCTTGCCCGCGCGCTCCAGCCTGGTGAGCGGCAGCGTGAGGGCGCGTGCGACCGTACGCTCGCGCAGGACGGCGAGGACCTGGCCACCCAGCCTGGCCACCAGGTAGGACGTCACCCCGGTGGCCGCGCCGCCGGCGAGGGCCGACAGCGTGATGACCACGGCGACCGCGACGATCACCGAGGTGCCCGACTGCTCGCGCACCCGGTCGACGAGGATGCCCATCACGTACGCGGGGATGACCGACGCCGTCGCGCCGAGCACGCCCACGAGCAGCGTCACGGCCACCGTGCCCCGGCGCTCGCGCAGCTCGGCGCGCAGCCAGCGCCAGGTCTCGGCGCCGCTCGCGACCGGCAGCAGGTCCCGCTCTCCCGGTGTGCTCATCGCTGAACCGCCCGCCTGTAGTCGTCGTCGGTGGCGCCCAGCTCGGCGTGTGATCCCTCGGCGACCACCTTGCCGTCGTCCAGCACGAACACCCGGTCGGCGGCGGCGAGCAGGGCCGGGCTGCTGGTCACCACCACGGTGGTGAAGGCGTCGCCGTCCCCGGGGTGGCGCAGGGAGCGCAGGCCCCGGGCGATGCCCTGTTCGGTGACCGCGTCCACGGCCGTGGTCGGGTCGTGCAGCACCAGGATCGGCGGGCGGGCCAGCAGCGCCCTGGCCAGGGCCACCCGCTGGCGCTGGCCGCCCGACAGGCTCGCGCCCCGCTCCACCACCTGGTGTTCCAGGCCGTCGGGATGGGCGGCGACCACGTCGTCGGCCGCCGAGGCGGCCAGGACGGCCGCGAGCTCCTCAGGGCTCCCCGGCTCGCCGCCCACGGTCAGGTTGGTGGCGAGGGTGCCCTCGAACAGGTCGGTGCGGTGGGGTTCGACGAGGATCCGGCCGCCGATCCGCACGCTCCCGCCGTACTCCGCTGGGTCCACCCGGCCGGACAGCACCCGCACCAGCGCGTCGGCGTCGGCGGGGCGGTGGGCCATCACCCCGACGAACTCGCCGGGCCCGGCCACCAGGTCCACCTCCGCGAGCGCGTCGTAGCTCAGCCCGGAGACCTCCAGCCCGGGGCGACCCCCGTCCGCCGGACCCGCGGGGGCGGCGTCGCCGGTTCGCGGGTCGCCGGGCAGCAGCGGCGGCGCGCCGGCCACGCGCGCCACCCGGTCGGCCGAGGCGCGCGCCTCGGCCACCCAGCCGGGCACCAGCGTCAGCGTGCCCACGGGTTCCATCAGGAACTGCGCCAGCCCGATCACCGTGAGGAACTCGCCCGCGGAGATCTGGCCGCGCAGCGCGAACCAACCGGCGAGCACCGCGACCCCGCTCGCCAGCAGCGCGCCGCCCGCGCCGGAGACGGCCGCGTAGATTCCCTGGGTACGGGCGGCCCGCAGCGCGGCCGCCAGCGAGAGCCGGCTCACCCGCACGTACCGCTGGGAGGCCGCCGCCTCTGCGCCGATGCCCCGCAGCGGCCGAACGCCGCTGACCAGGTCGGTCGCGAGCGACGCGGCCTGACCGGCCAGCTCCTGCTGGGCGGCGACGTGCCGGGTGATGTACGGCGTGCCGACGTGCAGCGCCAGCAGCGTCAACGGCGTGGCCACCAGGACGGCCAGGCCGAGCGGCAGGTCGATGAGCAGCAGCGTCACGGCGCACATCGCCGCCGCGACCAGCGCCCCGACCGCGCGCGGCAGGTAGTCCAGGAGCTCGGAGGTGTTGTCCGCGTCGTTGGAGGAGATCGTCAGCAGCTCGCCCGCGCGCAGCCCGGTGTCCAGGCCGCGCGGATCGATGATCTTCGCGGCGAGTTCCAGGCGCAGCAGGTGGGCCTCGTGGGCGATGGCGCGCATGAGGGTCCGCGCGCCGTACCGGTAGGCCAGGCTCAGCGCGGTGAACAGCGCGGCCAGCGCGGCGAGCCACCACAGCAGCGACCCGCCGTCCCCCGGGCCGATCGCGCGGTCGACGATCACACCGATGAGGATCGGCACGCTCGCCTCGCACACCTGGTGCAGGCTGAGCAGCAGGGTGCCCGCGCCCAGGCGGGGGGCGTTACGCCTCAGGGTCCTGCGCAGGACGTTCGCCCCGGTCATGCTCGTCCCGGCCGTGCGTGCCTCGGTCATGCCCGCTCCTGTCATACCCGCCTCTGTCATGCGCGCCCTGTCACGTGCGTCCCTGTCACGCGCGTGCCTGCTTGGCCAGCAGCCACGCGAAGTAAGCCCCGCCCAGGCTCACGGTCACCACCCCCACCGGTAGCCGCGTCGGGGAGAGGAGCCGCACCGCCAGGAAGTCGCCGACCAGCAGCGACAGCGCGCCGGTGAGGGCCGCGGGGATCAGGGCGATCCCGGGGGCCCGGGTCAGCCGTGCCGCGATCCGCGGGGCCACGAGCGCGACGAAGGAGATGGGCCCGGCCGCGGCGGTCGCGACCAGGACGAGGACCGCGCACACCACGGCCGTCCGCACGCTCAGGCGCATCGAGAAAGCGGGCCAGGGGCGCACCACCACGGTCCTGCGTACCGTCACAGCGCGCCCGCCCTCGCCCGGAGGACCATCCAGATCAGCACGGGTGCTCCGACGAACGCGGTGACGATTCCCGCCCGCAGCTCGGCGGGCCTGATGACCAGCCGGCCGACGACGTCGGCGACCAGCAGCAGGATGGGGGCGCAGACGACGGTGAAGGCCATGATCCAGCGCTGGTCGGTGCCGATCAGCCAGCGGACCGCGTGCGGGACCATCAGGCCGACGAACCCGATCGGCCCCACCGCGGCCGTGGACGCGCCGGCCAGCAGCATCACCGCGACCAGGGCGAGGAGCCGGGTGGTCACGACCTTCGCGCCCAGGGAGCGCGCCACGTCGTCGCCCATCGCGACGGCGTTGGGCGACCGGGACACCAGCAGCGTCAGCAGCAGGCCGGCGCCGATGAACGGGGTGATGGCGAAGGCGACGTCCAGTTCGCGTCCGCCGAGCGTGCCGGCGTCCCAGAAACGGAGGTAGTCGAAGGCGCGGGGGCGGACGAGCCTGATCCCGCCCGAGACGCCGTCGAGCACCACGCCCAGCGCCACTCCGGCCAGCGTCAGCCGTACGGGCGTCGCGCCGCCCCTGCCCATCGAGCCCAGGGCGTAGACCGCCACCGTCGCGACGGCCACCCCGGCGAAGGCGAACCAGACGTAGGCCCAGATGTCGGTCAGCCCGAGCAGCCCGACCGCGACCACCGCGAACAGGGACGCGCCCGCGTTGGCGCCGAGGATCTGCGTGTCGGCCAGCGGGTTGCGCGTCACGGCCTGGATGAGCGCCCCGCACACCCCCAGCGCCGCGCCCACCAGGAGACCGAGGACGGTACGGGGGACGCGCGGGTCGCGGACGATCGCCTGCTCGTCGGTGTCGGTGAAGCGGAACAGCGCGTCCCGGACGGTGGGCGGGCCGATGTTCCGGGTGCCCAGGGCGAGGCTCAGCACACACGCGACGACCAGCGGAGCCACGCAGACCCAGAGCCGGCCCGTACGGCGGGCGAGGGACTGCGCGGGGGACATGGAACACTCTTTCGGGCGGCTCTTGGGCGGGCGGGGGCGGAGAGCTCGCCTGAAGTAGGTTAGCCTTTCCTAAAGAAGGCGAGCCTAACCGGGTCCCACTAATTTCGACAAACCGGACATTGTGCGTTCGGCGGGCACGCCGGGCCTGGTCGGCGCCCCTAGTCGGTGTCTCCGGTGTCTCCGGCGGATGAGGTGGCAGGGCGGAAGCACGTCTCGAAGAGCGTGGCGAAGGTCTCCTGGAAGTCGTCCCAGTCGCCGTTCAGGTTGCCCACCAGCACGCGGGTGCCCTCGCGGTCGCCCATCGCGTACGACATCGAGCCCTGGATGAAGCCGCCGCCGCCCCAGAGCGTGACCCCGCACGGGAGCCTCTGGGAGTAGACGCCGAGGCCGTACCCGGTGTCCGGGACCCAGCCCGAACCCTCCGTCGAGACGGTGGTGAACATCTCCCCCTGCTGGGCGGGCGGCAGGAGACGGCCGCCCAGCAGGGCGTTCAGGAACCGGTGCAGGTCGGACGTCGTCGAGATCATGCCGCCTGCCGCCCCGGCCCAGCTCACGTCCATCTCGGTCACGTCGTGGATCTCCGCGCCGGGGCCGCTCTCACCGAGCTTGGAGTAGTGACGGGCGTGCGGGGCGCGGACCGTCTCCTCGGCGCCGGGGAGGTACGTTCCGGCGAGGCGGAGCGGGCGGGCGAGGCGGTGCTCGATCTCCTCCGCGAGGGTCGTGCCCGTCACGAGCTCGACGATCATTCCCGCGAGGCTGTAGTTGACCTTGGAGTAGACGAAGCGCGTCCCCGGCTCCTCCGGGGGCGCGGGCTCCCGGCCGAGGACGGCGTCGGGGAGCCCGCTGGTGTGGTTGAGCAACCGTCTAATGGTGATCTTGGTGCCGTCCGCGCCGAGGTGTTCCTCCACCACGCCGGGCAGCCACTTCGCCACGGTGTCGTCGAGGGTGAGTCTTCCCTCGGCCACCAGTTGCAGGACCACCGTGCCGGTGAACGCCTTGGTGAGGCTTCCGATGCGGAAGTGCTCACCCGGCCGGCGCTCGCGGCCGGTCGTCATGTCGGCCACCCCCGCCGCGCCGAACCACGGTTCTGAACGGGCCTCCCTGAACTCGGCGACGACGCCGGGGCCACCGCCACCGGCCACGACACGGTCGAGCGCGCGCCGGAGCCCGGCATGGCCGCGGGCATGGAACATCGGCATTCTGCCTCCTTGGGCATGGGGAAAAGCTGGAGGGTTGTGAGGGGTTGGCGCGGCACGCCGGAACAGGGCCGCGCGGACAGAAGCGCGAAAGGCGACCGGAAAGCGGTGAGGCGGTGGAGGCGATGAGGACGGCCGGAGGCGATGGGAAGGGGCCGAGGGCCGGCCTTGTTCGGATCGTCTCGTCGTCCCGTCCCGTCTCGTCGTCCTGTCCCGTCGTGGAAGTCGTGGAAGTCGTGGAAGTCGTGGAAGTCGTGGAAGCCGTGGAAGTTGTGGACGTGCGGGCGTTACCCGAGGTCCTCGTTCTCGATGACGGTCTGGACGCGGGCCAGCAGGTCGGCACGGTCGACGCCGGCCAGGGCCAGCGCGCGTGGCACCGTGCCGACCTCGGCCCGCAGGATCCCGAGCAGCACGTGCCCCGGTCGCAGGTCCTTCTTGCGGGAGACCGAGGCGAAGCCCCGATCGAGGGCGAGCCTGCCCGTCGCGCCCATGGTGGGCGGGCGCCGGAGCGCGGTGCTCGGGGCCGGGAGGCCGAGGGAGGCGAGGGAGACCCCGACCGTGCTCAGGCTGTGGTCGAACTCCCGGTCGAGAGCGGCCAGGACCGTCCGGTGGTCGAGGCCCGCGGAGGCCAGGACGCGCCGCGGGGCGGTGCCCTCCTGGGCCGCGACGGCCAGCAGGAGGTGGTGCGCCTCGACCGTGGCCGATCCGTGCCGCTGCGCCTCCATCGCCCCCTCGGTGATGACCGTGTGGAGGTATCTGTCGAACATCCTCATGGTGAACGCCTCCTCAGCGTGACGCCCGCGGCGATGAGCCGCTTGGCGTGCTTCCGGTGGACCGCCTGACGGGTCACGCCGAGCGCCTCGGCGACCTGCGGCCAGCTCCAGCCCGCGCGCATCGCCCGCTCGACGGCGGCGTCCTCCAGCTGGTCGGCCAGGCGCCGCAGCGCCACCACGGCCGCCAGCGCGTCGGCGGGGTCCTGGGGTACGGGGATGTCGCTCGCGGGCATGTAAGCAACATTAGTTGACTAATTCGGCGTTAGTCAACATGAGTTGCTTATGTGGGAGCGGTCACGGACGGCACCGGATCCGTACGGAGACGCCGGTCCCGGCCGGGACCGGGGGAGCGCGCTTGACCTCAGGTTGAGTTGAGGATGCATCGTTCTCCTCGGGGCGATCGGGCCCCGCACCACCGAACGTCCGAACCGGGAGAACCGACATGAGTGCTGATCTGTCTGATCTGTCTGATCTGTCTGAGGACGCCGCCATCCGCCGGGTGGTCGCGGACGCCGTGGAGTTCCAGAGCGACGTGGACAGGTTCATCCCCCTGCACACCGCCGAGGCGGTCATCGTCAATTTCGGCGGACGCCGGGTGGCGGGACGCGACGTGCTGGCCGAGGCGATGCGCCAGGCCCTGGCGTCGCCGCTGGCCGACGTGACCACCACGGTCGAGGTCGAGGACATCCGCTTCCTCCGCGAGGACGTGGCGATCGTGGCGAGCGTCAAACACATCCACGACCGGCGGCGGGAGACCGACGGTGCCCCGGTGGGCGCGCTGCCCGCCACCTCGGGGCGGCTCACCTACGTGATGGTCAAGGAGGACGGCGCCTGGAGGATCGCCTCCGCCCAGACCACGCCGATCCTCACCTGATCCGTACCCGTTCGTGAAGGCGGGACCGTCCTCGTCCGTGAGGGGGATCGCCCCCGTTCGTGAAGCGGGACCGTTCCCGCCTGCCGGTCACGTCGGATCACCGCGAGACGGTCGTCGGGGAACGAGGTGTCAGAGCGCGTCGGTGTAGGCCTGGGCGAGGCGTTCCAGCACGCCCGGGCCGTCCCGTTCCGGCGCCGTTTCGCCGAGGTGCACGGTCCGCAGCTCGGCCATGAACTCCTCCCACAGCTCCGGCCCACCGGCCGCGAGCAGCTCGGCCCGCACCCGCAGCCGCCTCGTGGTCGGCCGGTGGCGCAGGCCCCACTCGCCGAGATGGGCGAAGACGGGCACCAGCCGGATCGACGCCTCGGTCAGGCTGTAGGCGGCCCGCCGTCCGGGCCCCGCGTCCTCGCGGGTCAGCAGACCGGCGTTGACCAGCCGCTTCAGCCGGTCGGCCAGGATGTTGGAGGCGATCCCCTCCTCCGAGCCGGCGAGCAGCTCCCTGAAGTAGCGCCGGTTCCCGAACATGATGTCCCGCAGCACGAGCAGGCTCCAGCTGTCGCCGAACGCCTCGACCGCGGCATTGATCGGACACCCCGAACGCGCCGCCTCCACCACCTCGTACCCCGCTTCCGACTACGTCCGATGTTCCCGATCCGATTGCAATTTACCACCGGTATGGCCTAGCGTGAGGCTACCGATTGCAAAATGAAAGCAGATAGCGGGAGGCGAAGAATGGGTGACACCGAGCCGCAGACCGCCGACGGGAAGGTGCTCTGGCACTTCACGATGTCGCTGGACGGATTCGTGGCGGGGCCGGGCCACACGATGGACTGGATGACCGGGTTCTCGTCCCGTCCGGGCCTAATCGACGAGTACGTCGCGACCACCGGCGCCGTGCTGGGAGGCCGGGACGGCTGGGACCTGTCCCCGGACCCGAGCGGTGTGTACGGCGGCGCCTGGGAAGGACCGCTCTTCGTCCTCACCCACCACCCCGAGGACGCGAAGCCCGCCGACGGGGTCACGTTCCTGAGCTGCGACCCCGCCGAGGCGGTGCGGATCGGCCTCGCGGCGGCCGGAGGCAAGAACCTTGAGGTCTTCTCGCCGACCATCGGCCGCCGGCTCCTCGAACTGGGGCTGATCGACGAGATCGACCTGCACATCGCACCGGTCCTGCTCGGCGACGGCGTCCGGCTGTACGACAACCCCGGTGGCGCGCCGATCCGCCTCCACCGGGTCGGCGACGGCGACCCCACGCTGGCCGTGAACGTGCGCTACCGGCCCGTCGCGACGGCGGAGGCCCCGGCCGGGAGCGCGCCGGGCGCCTGAGCGACCCGGCGCGCGAGGAGCCGCTGGATGTGACGCCGTTCGCGGACGGGGTCGTCGCGGGTGTCGCACATGAACACCGAGATCTGGCCGTCCTCCGCGCGAGCGTCAACAGGACACCGAAATGGCCGAAGACGGAGCCTTCAGGCGCTCGGTGCGGTGGTCTCCCGCCAGGCGTCGGCCCAGCCTCCCTGCACCATGGTCTGGAAGACCCACCGGCCGCCCGACTTCACCAGCAGGTCGGCGTAACGCATGCCGTACGCCTCGCCGCCGGCCGTCACCGTCGCGTCGGTGACCACGACGACCAGGTTCGCGGTGAGGAAGTGCGGCGTGCGGACCGAATCCATCGTGAGGTCGCCCGCCTCCCCGCCTCCCATCACCTCGGCCATCGTGCGCGTGAACCGCTCCCTCGTCCACCGGTCGGCCAGCCCGTCGCCGCCGGGACCGTCGGTCACCACGTTGAGCGGGAACATCGCCATGTCCGCCATGCGCTCGACGTCGACCTTCGCGCTGTGAGCGTCGTACTCGGCGAACCACGCCTCGACGCTCTCCCTGTCCCCGGCCGTCGGCGTGAAGGCACCACTGCCGAACGGGGATTCCTGGGTTTCCGACATGATTCCGCTCCTTCGTCGATGACGCGTCCTGCCGGCCCCTCGCGTACACCCGGCGGCGCTGGGCACCGTCCGGCGGCACGCCTCGAACCGTACAACATACCGTACAGCGTACGGAACGCCTGTCAAACGAGGCGGCCGAGAGTCACCTCCAGCGGTGGGAAGAAGGAGCGAACGTCGCTCTCGGGATCGGCCGGGGCGAGGAGCGCGAACCGCTCACAGCGATCTGCAACATTCCGAAAGGTGCCGGACATGTACTAGGCGTCCGGCACCTTTCGGCAAGGAGACCCTGTGACACACCGAGATCGCTTCGAAGCGATCTATGACGCGTACTACCTGGCGATACACCAGTACGCCGCCCGCCGCACCGGTTCGCCCGACGACACGACCGACGTCATCTCCGAGACGTTCCTCACCGCGTGGCGGCGCATCGGCGACGTGCCCGAGAGGGAGGAGGCGTTGCTGTGGCTGTACGGAGTGGCCCGCCGCGTACTGGCCAACCAGCAGCGCGGAGCCTCCCGCAGGGCCGTGCTCGCCGAGCGGCTGCGCGGGGAACTGGCCGCCGACCGGCCGGTCGGGCCGGTCGGGCCGGACCATGTCCGCGCCGCCTTCGACGAGCTGCCGGAACGCGACCGCGAGGTCCTGGCGCTGGCCTGCTGGGAGGGCAGGCTCACCCGGCTCAGGGGGAAGCGGCGACTCCACTGGAGTGCCATGCCCCTGACCCTGGAGGAGATCGAGGCGCTGCCCGCCGACCCCGAGGCGCTGAAGAGGCGGGCCGTCGAGGCGATCACCGTGGACGAGGACTTCGTCGGTTCGGTGGAGCACGGCCTGCCGAACACCCCGGCCACGCTCCTGTACGAACTGCCCGCCTCCCCGCAGGTGCGCGCCGCCGCCTACCAGGCGCTGGCGACGCTGCCCCTGGTACGGGTCGAGGGCCCGACGACCGGCCCGCGGGGGCGGCCGGGGGGGGGGGGGGGGGGGGGGGGGGGGGGACCCCCCCCCCCCCAAGGGGGGACCCCCCCCCAAAGA
>NZ_JBPJSR010000028.1:0-90516 GCF_051390675.1 Streptosporangium heterodermiicola | reverse complement strand
GCTGGCCGTCATCCGCAGGCTCAACGCCATCACCCCGCCCACCGCCGCCTTCGACGCCGCCTTCTCCTCGGACTGAACCCCCGGGACCGAACCCTCGGACCGAACTCCCGGACCGAACCCCCGGGCGGAGACCCGGCCTGAAACTCCAGGCCGGAACCCGCCCGGAGACCCGGTCCGGAACCGAACCGAGACCCCATCGGGGCATACCCCTCGGGCCGGACCTCCCGGGCCGAGGCGCCTGACCGAGCTCGCTGGCAGAATTTTCTTACGTTGAGCTGCTCTGACGGAAAAATATAGCCCTGAGACATATATCCGTAATATCCGCACAACGTACGATTCCTTGCACAAGCGGGTCGGGCCTTCCGGCTCGGCCCGCCGCGGGGTCGTCTCCTCCGTTTTAACGACCACGTAATGCCCGCCGTGACATCCCCTCCGACCGGACGGCCGAAATGGTGATGTCATCGGCGCCGTCCGGCCTCGGCCGGGCGGATGAAGACCGTCATCCCCCAGGAGTCGACTCACCACAGGAGGCCAGATGCGTACGGGAGTGTGGCTGGTAGGAGCACGAGGATCCGTCGCCGTCACGAGTGTGATCGGGGCGCTAGCGGTGCGCGCCGGTCTCGCCCAGCCCACGGGCTGCGTCACGGAACTCCCCGAGTTCGGCAATGCCGGGCTGCCAGGTCTGGGAGACCTGGTGTTCGGCGGGCACGACATCGTGCCGACCCCGCTGGAGAAGAAGGCGGCCGCGCTCGCCGGAGCCGGGATCGTCCCGGCCAGGCTGGTCGAGGCCCTGCGCGACGAGCTCGCCGGCGTCGAGGAGAACCTCAGGCAGGTGCCGCTCGCCGGCAACCAGGCCGCGACCGCCGAGCTGATCAGCGCCGACATCACCGAGTTCCGGCTGCGGCACGGCCTGGAACGGGTCGTCGTCATCAACGTCTCGACCACCGAGCCCGCACCCGAGCCCCATCCGGCCTACGCCGACCTGGACCTGCTGGAGGCGGAGCTCGCGGTCTCCCAGGACCTGCTGCCGCCCAGCGCCCTGACGGCGTACGCCGCCTTCCGCGCGGGCTGCCCCTACCTGGACTTCACCCCCTCGACGGGCGCCCGGCTGCCCGCCCTGGACCGGCTCGCCGGCCTGGCGGGGCTGCCGTACGGGGGCCACGACGGCAAGACCGGCGAGACGCTCGTCAAGTCGGTGCTCGCCCCGATGTTCGCCCAGCGCAACCTGCGGGTCCGCACCTGGTCGGGGATGAACCTCCTCGGCGGGGGAGACGGCGCCAACCTCGCCGACCCCGCCGCCAACGCCGCCAAGGCCGCCAGCAAGCAGCGGGTGCTGGGCGAGACGCTCGGCTACACCCCGCAGGGCGAGACCCGCATCGAGTACGTCGAGGACATCGGCGACTTCAAGACCGCCTGGGACCTCGTCACCTTCGAGGGGTTCCTGGGCACGCCCATGCGCATGGAGTTCACCTGGCACGGCTGCGACTCCGCCCTCGCCGCGCCCCTGATCCTGGACCTGGCGAGGCTCACCGCGGCGGCGCACCGCTCCGGCCGCACCGGTCCGCTGGGCGAGCTGGCCTTCTTCTTCAAGGACCCGCTCGGGACGGTGCCGCACGCGCTGGCCGACCAGTGGCGGGTGCTCCGGGAGTTCGCCGGCACCCTCGGCGGAGAGGAACCGGTCTGATGCCGTCGCTGCGCGACCTCGTGGAGCTCGTGCGCGCCCCCGCCGCCCTGTCCGTACCCGGCGACGTCGTCGCCGGGGCCGCCGCCGGGCAGGTGCTCGGCGGCAGGACCCTCGGCCTGGCCTGTTCCTCGGTCTGCCTGTACTGGGCGGGAATGGCCGCCAACGACTGGGCCGACCGCCACCTGGACGCGGTGGAACGCCCGGAGCGGCCGATCCCGTCCGGCCGGGTGTCGCCCGACGCCGCGCTCGGGATCGCCGCCGGGCTCACCGTCGCCGGTCTGGCCGCGGCCGGGCTCTCCGGCGGCCGCCGGGCCCTCACGGTCGCCGTCCCGCTCGCCGCCGCCATCTGGTCGTACGACCTGGTGGCGAAGAACACGGCGGCGGGACCGCTGGCGATGGCGCTCTGCCGGGGGCTCGACGTGCTGCTGGGCGCGACCCCGGGGCGGAGCGTCGCGGACGCGCTGCCCTCGGCCTTCACCGTCGCCGCCCACACCTACCTGCTCACCGCGCTGTCGCG
Source organism: Streptosporangium heterodermiicola (assembly GCF_051390675.1). Taxonomy (NCBI): domain Bacteria; kingdom Bacillati; phylum Actinomycetota; class Actinomycetes; order Streptosporangiales; family Streptosporangiaceae; genus Streptosporangium; species Streptosporangium heterodermiicola. The sequence continues at coordinate 88,315 of NZ_JBPJSR010000028.1, read as the reverse complement.
CGCCGAGGTGTCCGGCGCCGACCGGAGCCTCCCGGTGGCGACCCTGGCCGGCACCGTCGCGCTCGCGGTGGCCACCGCCCTGGGACGCGGCGACACCTCGCCGGAGCCGCGGACCGCGCGCGCGGCGCAGGTGGTGCGGGCCGTGCAGGCGGGACTCACCGGCTGGTACGCCGCCAGGTTCGGCCTCTCCCAGGCCCAGGCGGTCGCCGAGCCTTCGGCCTCCCGGATGCGGGCCGCCGTCGGCACCGGCATCGTCGCGCTGCCCGCCCTGCAGGGCGCGCTCGTCGCCCGCAGCGGCGCCACCCGCGAGGGCATCGCGGTCGCGGCGGCCGTACCGCTCGGCCGGGCCCTCGCCAGGAAGGTGTCCCCCACGTGAGCCCCACCGGTACGAGCGGTACGGGCACCGGCCCGAGGTTCGGCTACGGCACCAACGGGTTCGCCAACCACCGGCTCGCCGACGCGCTCCGGGTCATCGCCGACCTCGGCTACCAGGGGGTCGCGCTCACGCTCGACCACGACCACCTGGACCCGTACCAGGAGGGGCTGGCGGGCAGGGTCGCGGCCACGGCCGACCTGCTGCGCGACCTCGGGCTCGGCGTGGTCGTCGAGACCGGGGCCCGCTACCTGCTGGACCCGTGGCACAAGCACGCCCCCACGCTGCTGCACGACGAGCGCGAGAAGCGCCTGGACTTCCTGAACCGGGCGGTCGCCGTCGGCGCCGACCTGGGGGCCGAGGCGGTGTCGTTCTGGGCGGGAGTGCGCCCGGAGACGGTCGACGAGGCCACGGCCTGGGCCAGGCTCGTCGACGGCTGCGCCCGGCTCGCCGAGACGGCCGGCGCCGCCGGTGTGCCGCTGGGCTTCGAGCCCGAGCCCGGCATGCTCGTCGAGACGATCGCCGAATGGCGCAAGCTGCACGCCGAGCTCGGCGAACCCTCGGCGTTCGGCATCACGCTGGACATCGGCCACTGCCGCTGCCTCGAACCCGACCCGGTCCCCGACTGCGTCACTGCCGTCGCCGGCCACCTGGTCAACGTGCAGATCGACGACATGCGCCGAGGCGTGCACGAGCACCTGGAGTTCGGCGAGGGGGAGATCGACTTCCCTCCCGTGCTGCGCGCCCTGGCCGACAGCGGCTACCGGGGCCTCGTCGCCGTCGAACTGCCCCGCCACTCGCACGCCGCGCCGCAGGTGGCCGCCCGATCCCTGGACTTCCTGCGTGCGGCCGCCGCAGAAGGGACGAACGCATGACATCGGAACCGAGCATCCAGGGCACCCAGGGCACCCAGGGCACCCAGACGGACGCCCTGCTGGACGCGCTCGACCAGGAGTGGCTCGCCGTCGCCCGGGAGGGCGTCGCCGCCAAACCGGAGAGCGTCACGCGGCACTTCGCCTCCGCCGGGAGGCGCGCAGGGCGGGCGCCGCTGGCGGACGCGCCCGGCTGGACCGCCGACGAGGCCGCGCGGGCCGTCCTGCTCGCCGCGCTCCCGCCGGACGCGGTGGCCGGGCAGGTCGCGGACCTCTACCGGTACGGCGACGCCGACGAGAAGCGCGCCGTGCTCAAGGCCCTGCCGCTGCTGCCCGTCGGCGCGGAGGCGGTACCGCTGCTGCACGACGCGATCCGCACCAACGACACCCGCCTGGTGGCCGCCGCGCTCGGCCCGTACGCCCGCCACCTCGACCAGACCATGTGGCGGCAGGCGGTGCTCAAGTGCGTGTTCATGGGCGTGCCGCTCGCCGCCGTGGACCGGCTGGACGAGCGGGCCGACGCCGAGCTGGCCGGGATGCTGGCGGCGTTCGCCGAGGAGCGCGCCGCGGCCGGGCGTCACACCCCCGACGACGCGACCGCGCTGCTCGGCCGCCTGACCAACGACAAGTCCGGCGAGAACCGTCCGGCCAGCGAGAAGGAGGCCTGATGCGGATCTTCGACCCGCACATCCACATGACGTCGCGCACCACCGACGACTACGCCAGGATGGCCGCCGCCGGGGTGCTCGCCATCGTGGAGCCCGCCTTCTGGCTGGGCCAGCCGCGTACCAACCCCGGCTCGTTCACCGACTACTTCGACTCGCTGATCGGCTGGGAGCCGTACCGCGCCGGGCAGTTCGGCATCCTGCACCACGCCACCATCGCGCTGAACCCCAAGGAGGCCGGGGACCCGCGCTGCCGGCCCGTGCTCGACCTGCTCCCGCGCTACCTGGAGAAGGACCGCGTCGTCGCGGTCGGCGAGATCGGCTACGACTCGATGACCCCCGCCGAGGACGACGCCTTCGAACGGCAGCTCGCGATGGCCGTCGACCACGAGCTGCCCGCCCTCGTGCACACCCCGCACCGCGACAAGGCCAGGGGCACCCAGCGCACCCTCGACGTCGTCGCCTCGTCCGGCATCGCGCCCGGCCTGGTCGCCGTCGACCACCTCAACGAGGTCACCGCCGGGATCGTGCACGACGCGGGCTGCTGGATGGGCTTCTCCATCTACCCCGAGACCAAGATGTCGCCGCCCCGCATGGTGGAGATCCTGCGCGAGCACGGCCTGGAGCGGGTGCTGGTCAACTCCGCCGCCGACTGGGGCGTGTCCGACCCGCTGCTCACCCTGGAGACCGGCAGGGCGATGCTGGAGGCCGGGTTCAGCGAGGACGACGTCGACCGGGTGCTCTGGCGCAACCCCGTGGAGTTCTACGGCCAGTCGGGACGCCTGGACCTGTCCGAGGTCGCCGGAGCGCGGGAGCCCACGTTCGAGGGCAGCTCCATCAAGCGCGGAGGGTCTTGATGCGGCTGCGTCACCCCGGCGGGCGGGTGCTGCACCTCAGCTACTGCACCAACGTGCACCCGGCCGAGGACCTCGGCGGCATCGTCGAGCAGCTCGACACGTACGCGGTGCCGATCCGCGCCCGCCTCGGCGCCGACACGCTCGGGCTCGGGCTCTGGCTGGCCGCGCCCGTCGCCGCTGCGCTCGCCGCCGACCCCGCGCTGCTGGCCGGGTTCCGCCGCGAGCTGGACGCGCGGGAGCTGGAGGTCGTGACGCTCAACGGCTTCCCCTACCGCTCGTTCCAGGACCCGGTGGTCAAGCACGCCGTCTACCACCCCGACTGGACCACTCCCGAGCGGCTCGCCTACACCCTCGACCTGGCGAACGTCCTGGCCGCCCTCCTGCCGGACGACGCCGCCAGGGGGTCGATCTCCACGCTCCCGCTCGCCTGGCGCGACCCCTGGGACGAGGACATGGCGGGCCTCGCCATGGGCCGGCTCGACGAGCTCGCCACCGGGCTCGCCGCCGTCGAGTCCGCCACCGGCCGCGTCATCCGGGTGGCGTTCGAACCCGAGCCCGGCTGCGTGGTGGAGACCACCGACCAGGCCGTACGGGCCCTGTCCAAGGTCGACACCGACCGGCTCGGCGTCTGCCTGGACCTCGCCCACCTGGCGTGCGCCTGGGAGCGGCCCGCCGACGCGCTGCGTCAGTACGCCGAGGCGGGCCTGCCCGTCGTCAAGGTCCAGGTCTCCGCGGCCCTGGAGAGCGACGACCCGGAGACCCTGCGCGAGTACGTCGAGCCGCGCTTCCTGCACCAGACCCGCAACGCGGCCGGAGACGACGCCGACGACCTCGACGAGGCGTTCGAGCGGAAGCTGCCCGGACCGTGGCGGGTCCACTACCACGTACCGCTGCACGTCGCGCCGCGGGCGCCGCTCGCCACCACCGTGCCGGTGCTCCGCGAGGCCCTCGCGGAGCTGGTCGGCGGTCCCGAGCCGCTCTGCGACCACTTCGACGTGGAGACCTACACCTGGGGCGTGCTGCCGGCCGCGCTGCGCCCGCAGACCCCCGACCAGCTCGCGGCGGGCATCGCCGACGAGCTGGACTTCGCCCGCGCCGAGATGCGCGACCTTGGAGTGAAAGCATGACATCGTTGCTGGTCCTCGACATAGTGGGGCTCACCCCGAGGCTGCTGGCGCACATGCCGAGGCTGCGCGCCGTCGCCGACGGCGGCTTCCAGGCCGAACTCGGCACCGTGCTGCCCGCCGTCACCTGCTCGGCCCAGTCGACCTTCCTCACCGGCGTCGCGCCCACCGAGCACGGCGTCGTCGGCAACGGCTGGTACTTCCGCGAGCTCGGCGAGGTCTTCCTGTGGCGCCAGCACAACGCGCTGGTCGGCGGGGACAAGCTGTGGCACGCCGCCCGGCGCGAGCGGCCCGGCTTCACCGTGGCCAACGTGTGCTGGTGGTACGCGATGGGCGCCGACGTCGACTGGACGGTCACCCCCCGGCCCATCTACCGGGCCGACGGGCGGAAAGACCCCGACTGCTACACCTACCCGCCGGAGCTGCACGACGAGCTCACCGGCAAGCTGGGCGAGTTCCCGCTGTTCACCTACTGGGGCCCGGGGGCGGGGATCGCCTCGTCCAGCTGGATCTGCCGCGCCACCGAGCAGATCATGAAGGACCACGACCCGGACCTCACCCTGGCGTACGTGCCGCACCTCGACTACGACCTGCAGCGGTTCGGCCCGTCCGACCCGCGCTCGGCCGCCGCCGCCTCCGAGCTCGACACCGTGCTGACCCCCCTGCTGGACGCCGCCGTCGCGCGCGGGACCACCGTGGTGGCCCTGTCGGAGTACGGGATCACCGACGTCTCCCGCCCGGTCGACGTCAACCGGCTGCTGCGGACCGAGGGGCTGCTGGAGGTCTACACCCAGGACGGCATGGAGTATCTCGACCCCTGGACCTCCCGGGCGTTCGCCGTCGCCGACCACCAGGTGGCCCACGTCTACGTCGCCGACCCCGCCGACATCCCGGCCGTCGCCAAGCTCTGCGCGGGCCTGCCCGGGGTCGCCGAGGTGCTCGACGAGGAGGGCAAGGCGAGGAACGGCCTGGCGCACCCCCGCGCCGGGGAGCTGGTCCTCGTCTCCGAGCCCGACTCCTGGTTCACCTACTACTACTGGCTCGACGACGCCCGGCGTCCCGACTTCGCCAACCTGGTCGAGATCCACCGCAAGCCCGGCTACGATCCCGCCGAGCTGTTCTTCGACCCCGCCGCCCCCGGCGCCGCCAAGCGCAGGGCCGCCGTGGCGCTGCTGCGCAAGAAGACCGGCATGCGTTACACGATGAACGTCGTCGGCCTCGACGCGGGCGCCCGCGCCATCCGGGGCTCGCACGGCCGCCTGCCCGACAACCCCCTCGACGGGCCGGTGCTGCTCTGCTCCGACCCGTCCGTGGCGAGCGAGAAGATCGCCGCCACCGAGGTGAAGGATCTGCTGCTCCGGCTGTCCCTGCGCTGAGCGGCTCCCCAACGGCGCCGCCCGCCTGTGCCTATCACCCCCCGGGCGGGCGGCGCTCTCCACCTTCCTCCCGCATGCCTTCCGGCCGGTGTCGCGGCCGTATCGGGGTTCCCGTCCGGCGCGGCCGGGTGGCCGGGCGGCCCGTCGAGAGCTAGCGCGCCCAGGCCTCGCGGGCGGTGGTCACGTCGGCGCCGGTACGCAGCGACTCCCCGATCGCCAGGCCGATCAGGTGGTCCTGGCAGCCGTCGGCCAGGGAGTAGGGCTCCGGGGCCTCACCCCGGCACCAGGACGTCATCCGGCACAGGAGCGAGACGACGGCCAGGTCGTCCTCGGAGAAGTGCGCGCCCCGATACTCGTTGCGGTAGACCACGCGCCCGTCGAAGCTGATGTGGTCGAGTTCGCGGCCCTCCAGGTTCAGGTCGATCCCGGTCTGGCGCCGGATGAGCCGCGACTCCACCGGGGTCCTCGGGTCGGCCAGGCGCACCACGCCGTCGTCCACGATCTCCCCCAGCGAGCCCCGGACGACGACGCGCCGGGCGCGCAGCGGGTTCCACCACTGGTTGTCGGTGAAGTCGTAGAGCCCCATCCCCTCGGCGAACCCCAGGGTGGCGATCGTGGTGGCCGCCTCCTTCGGCGTGGAGTCGCCCGTCCAGCCGTCCCTGGACAGCGGGTCGGCCAGCGGGGCGGTGAACGAGCGCGCCGTCACCGTGGTCTCCCCGAAACCGGCCCCGAGCAGGTGCCGGATCAGGGACACGGCGTGGTACAGGTGCGTCGAGGAGATCTGCGCGGAGGTCACCTGCCCGATGACCCCCTCGCGCACGAGCGCGAGCCTCGCCGCGTGCCCCGGCATGTACGAGTACTGCTCGGCGACCTGCACCAGGCCACCGGCCCCGACGGCCGCCCACAGGTCGCGCAGCCCGTCCAGGTCGGCCGCCGGGGGCGTCTCCGCCAGCACCGGCACGCCGAACCCCACCAGCTCCTTCGTCACCTCCGGGGTGACCGGCCACGGCACCGACGGGATGACGAACTCGGGACGTCCGGCCCCGAGCATCTCCTCGACGGAACGGAACGCCGGAACGCCCCAGGCGGCCTCGACCTCCGCGCCGCGCTCCCGCGACCTGGTCACCACGCCGGACACCGACAACCGCTCGGGCAGCTGCCTGGCCAGGCGTACGAAGAACTCCGAACGCCACCCGCTGCCGACCAGCCCGAAACGTCCCGCTGACTGTGAGGTCATCGCACTTCCTTGAAAGGGGGGCCGCGTCGTGACCTGCCGGGACGGGGTCGTCAAGTCCCGCGCGTCACGACGCGAGTATCGAACAGGAGACTACTCGGCCCGGCCGGCGTACCCCTCGAAGCGGGGGAGCGTTCGTCAGCCCGCAGGGTGTTCGAGGGCGGTGGAGCGCTGTCGGTCCGCCGGGTGTTCGGGGGCTTGGGCGTTCAGCCCGCCGGGTGGCGGTCGCGGCGGGTGCGGAGTTTGTGGCGGTTGCCGCAGCGGTCCATCGAGCACCAGCGCCGCGCCCCGGGGCGTGAGGTGTCGAGGAAGAGCAGGGTGCAGCGCCCGCCCTCGCACATCCTGATCCGGCCGAGGGCCGGCCCGCCGAACACCTCGACGGCGTCGCGGGCCACGGCGGAGAGGAACTGCGCCCCGGTGACGGGGGAGGCCCAGGAACGCTCCAGGGCGGGGCCGATGACCGGGACGGGCGGTGGCGCGGCGGCGGCCTCGTTCAGCGTGGCGAGGTCGGCCGCGGCGAAGGCGCGCGAGCCCGAGGCGGCGGTCTCGGCGAGCCGCTGTAGGGCGGCGCGCACGCGAAGCGTGGCGGCGAGATCGCCGTCGGAGACCCGGACGAGGTCGCCGAGGCCCGCCCTGGAGTGCGGGATCCAGACGGCGAGGTCGCCGGGCGTGTGGAGCCGCTCCCACTGCGCGAGATCCCCCTCGCCCCCGGTGACGAGAAGCTCCAGGCACAGCGTGCCGGCGTCGAACCTGAAGCTCTTCCTGCCGGGCGCGGTGAGCTCCATGCCGTTTGCCAGGGTCATGGATCAAGTGTAACACTGACACTGGTTAAACCGGTGTCAGCGAGAGAGAGGGTACGGCGATGAGCCCTGAGCGTGAGCAGGCCGAGCGCGAGTCGATCGAGCGTGAGCTGGTCGAGCTGTCCGAGCGGGCCTGGGAGGCCAACAGGAACGGCGACGCGGAGTTCTACGACCGCTTCCTCACCGACGCGCCGCTGAGCGTGTCACAGTGGGGGATCATGGACGACCGGAAGGCGATCCTGCAGGGGTTCGCCGAGAACCGGAACCCGTACACGCGTACGGAGCTGAGCGACCACCGGGTGATCGTGCTGGGTGACGGCAGCGCGACCCACACCGCCACCGTGGAGATCGACGTGCTCGTCAACGGCACGGACAAGCAGACCATGAGGGTCTTCGCCACCACCGCGCTGACCCGCCACGACGGCGAGTGGAAGGCGGCCCTGTTCCAGATCAGCCCGGCGCCCGCGGGGTGAGGCACGTCCCCGTCAGGTGACCATCGGGATGACATGACTCTATGGGCGGTTCCCGCAGCCCCGTCGTTCCAAATGGCATTTGTGGCATAAATGGCAATTACCCGAAATGGGAATATCTGCCACGATGTATTTTTCTAACGGTGTGGGCGAATCGCCCACACCGTTAGTGTTCGCTCCCTATGCTTGCCGCTGCATGATCCACTCTTGATGAAAGGATCTCCAGTGTCGGAGGCATTGTGGGGAAAGCTCATCGGCATCGTTCCCTCCCTGCTCTGGATCCTCTTCGCCCTGGTCGTCTTCCTCGTCCTGCGGAGACCTTTCCTGGAGACGGTCCTGCCCCGCGTCACGACCATCGGAGCCATGGGTTTCGAGGTCACACTCACAAGGGTCGAGATTCTGCTGGACAAGGCGGCGGAGAGCACGAGCGGGGACGCGGGGGCGAGTCCGGCGCCGACCAGAACGACGCGGAAAGCGGTGCTGCGCAGGTTGGAGCACGCCGCCGACTATCTGAAGGACGGCCGGATCCTATGGGTGGACGACATTCCGAGCAACAACCGGTATCTCACAGAGATGTTCCAGGAACTCGGTATGAAAGTCGACCAAGTGACCTCCACGAGTGAGGCCCTGGTCTTTCTGGATCGAGCGTCGTACGACCTGGTGATCAGCGATGTCCGCCGGGATCACGATGGGCGGGCCGGTATGAGGATGCTCCAGGATTTCCGGGATCGAGGGGTCGGCCTTCCGGTTCTCATTCACGCCGCCACGTTCGACCCCCGGCTGGGTGTCGACCCGATGATCTTCGGTTACACGCCCCGCTACGACGAGCTCATTCACTACGTGATCGACCTGATGGAACGGGTCCGCCTGAGCGACGGTTAGCGTTCCACTCCGTTTGATGGCACCTGCAGAGCGAGCGCAGCGCCGTACGTGGCGGCCCTGAACCGCGAGCGTTTTCCTTTCGCCGGCGGTGCGCCCTCAACTGGTCTGCCGAACGGAAAAGGGTATTCGTTGTCTCTCGTCGTGGAGTTATCCTGGGGAGAGTCGAGCTTCTTCCCGGGCGAGAATCGAGATGTGGATCGAATCACTGGTGGATCGAATAGGAAGACTGGTTGAACGGGGTCGTTACAGATTTCGCTTTCCGTATATGAAACAGGATGAGTGGGCCCTCCGCCTGGACTGGGATGTGACGAGATTCGGCGCGAGAAGAGTGTACAGAGACCGGAGATTCTACGGGATCGGGCTCAATAACCCGTTGCCTCCGGTCTATGTCGTCAACTCCAGGGAGATGGAAAACGACGATCATTTCGCTGCGGCGGCAGCCGCGATCACCAAGGAACTGGACTCTCTTTTCCGGCGCCTTGGGCCGCCACCAGACCATCTCGGAACCCGGCACGACTTCATGACGACCGGTGGCGGCGACGCGGGAGCGACTGGATGACCCCTCCCGAACCCAGCCTTCCGTACAGCGGAATGGACATCGCGAAGATGTGGTCCAAGCTACCGGCCGAACACCTGGAGATCGCCCTAAGGGCACTCGAACCTCAACTCCAGCGCGAACATCGGATTTACCTTTGGGAACTTTCCTGCTCGATGAATGCCCTGGCAGGGGCGCTCCGGAGCACCTGTAAGCGCCCTGTCCACAACCGTTCGGCGAAACGCCGGTTCACCGTCTGCCGGGAGGCGCCGAAGACCGGCGGGAGCTGCCGTCAGGCGCAGCCGGCGGTGGCCGCGTACACGATCGCGGCCAGGATCATCCGGTCGGCTGCGCGCCGCCGCCCACCGCCTCGCGGCCGGGTGGGCGGCGGCGGAACCGCGCGCTGGAACAGCTCCCGCGAGCTCGTCAGGGACCGGTCGCCGAAGGAACGCCTCCGCGTCATGTGCGACGAGCCGCTGCCGGGCGCGTCGCGTTCTAACGGTAGATGGAGTAGATCGACTGGAGCATCGCCGAGTTCTCCCCGCCGATGTCCTGCCTGTAGGGCTCGTACGCGTACATGACGTCACCGTTCCACATGTTGTGGCCCAGGCCCAGTACGTGGCCCAGCTCGTGGATGACGGTGCTGTTGCGCTGCGCGGCCGTCAGGTTGGGGGCGTCGTTGAGCTGTACCTCCGCCCCGATGAGGGCTCCGGAGTTCGACAGGAAGTGGTAGTAGCTGGCGCGTCCCCACCAGCCGGTGTTGCCGTAGTTGGCCGAGTACACGTTGACGCAGAAGGCGTCGTTGAGCACGTCGCAGTGGCCCCCGTAGCGGTACCAGCTGTCGATGTTGGGGACGACGTTCCACTTGTACACGGCGGAGTCGGTCGGCCATGCCGCGCTTGAGTAGTCGCTGAACATCACCACCGGGTTTCCCCGGCCCAGGTTCCGCCAGTACGAGACCGGGCAGGTGAGCGTCCGCGCCTGGCCGTACGCGCAGTCGCTCGCCGCCGCGGTCCCGACGCCGGACTTCGTCCGGGACTCGGGGGCGTGCGAGGTCACCTTGACGTTCTTCTTCCCCTCCTTGCGCAGCGAGGCGGCGAGCCGCTCGGGGGTCACACCCGGCGCGGGCGTGTAGATGTCCACCCGTACGATCCCGTCGGGAAGCGACTCCGTGGCGGTCACCTCCATGACGGGAGTCGTGTTCACCGGGGCCTTGGCCCGCTCCGCGCGTTCCTGGGCGACCTGCTCGGCGATCTGCTCGTCGGTCAGCTTCGGGTAGGCGGCCAGGTTCGTTTCCGGGCTGTCGGCCTTCGCCGGCAGGTCCCGGGCGCCCGTCTTCCCGGGCGCCTCGGGGGAGGGGGCGCCGGGTCCCGTGACGGGCCTGTCGTGGCCGGGGTCGGCGTACGCGCTGGTGGTGGTGACCATCGTGACGGCCGCCAGCGCGGCGGCCGAGGCGAGCATGGTACGAAGCCGAAGAGAGGGCATTCGAGTTCTTCTTTCTGAGAACCGGTTCGAGAGCCGATCGCCCTGGGCCGATCGAGAATTCGCCGCCCGGTTCAGGTATTGGCGACGTGATTACGGGAGGGATTACTGGGATTGACGGTGTGAACCCCGCGCGGAGGAGCCGAAGGGCGCCGTCGTCCCCGTCGGCGGCGCCCTCATCCCGGTTTCTCCGGCGGCCTCCTACCTGGTCCAGGCCGCCTCGCCGTCGACGGTGCGGATGACGAGGTTGCCGTCGTCCTGGAGGTAGAGAGTGCCGCCGGGGGCGCTCTTGCCGCTGCTCCACAGGGCCTTGCCCGAGGTGGAACGGACGACGAGGTTGCCGTCCTTCTGCAGGTAGGCGAACGCCGAGGGGTTGCCACCCGTCTCGGTGTCCCACAGCACCCGCTTCGCCTCGTTGAGGAGGACGAGGTTGCCGTCGGCCTGCATGTGAAGGAGGTACTTGCGGTTCAGTGACCGGAGATAGTCACCGGCCTTGAGCGACTCGTCGGTGGCGAGCCTCCAGGACGTGCTCTTCCAGGACCACAGCGCCTTGCCGGAACTCGACCGGATGACCACGTCGCCGTCGTCCCGCAGGGTCAGCCTGACGCCGGTGCCGCTGGTCCTGCTGGTCCACAGGGCCTTGCCCGAGGCGGAGCGGACGACGAGGTTGCCGTCCTTCTGCAGGTAGGCGAAGGATCCCGCGCCCGCCGTCCTCGACTCCCACAGCGCCTGCTCACCGTCACGGACGACGAGGTTGCCGTCCTTCTGCATGTAGAGCCTGTACCGCTGGTTCGGGGACCGCAGGTAGTCGTCGGCCTCAAGCTTCTCGTCGACGTCGAGGCTGGAGCCGAGCAACGTGGGGGCCCCGACGGCACCGGCCGCCTTCTCCGGCGGCCCGGCCACCGCCTGAGCGGCTTGGGTCGCCGGCAGCACGGCGAGCGCCGCCACCGACGTGACCAGGACGACCCTGGAGAGGTTGAAAGACATGCGTTACTGCTCCTTCTGACCGATGGGATATCGGCACGTCCTCGCGGAGGCACGCCGAGGAGAGCCGTGCGTGCGTCGTTCGGCACGCGAGGACGTGCGTGGGGAAGACCGTAGGGCGGCGCGCCCACATGTCACCGACAGGCCGCCGACGTATCACCTGCGAAAGATGGTCAGAGGTGGCGTTCGATGATCTCCGGGGTCGGCGGGTGGTCGGCGGCCACTATGGCGTCCCTCTCCTCGACGCCGATGAGGCGGAGGGTGAGGAGGATCTCGGCGGAGCGGCGCCAGCACCGTCCGGCCTCGTCGTCCTCGCCCAGGTCGCGCAGGGCTCGTCCGAACCCCCACAGGTGCTCGGCCTCCCAATAGGTGCCCGCGAGCCCTTCCCGGTGGTCGAGGGCGAGAGTCTCCTCGAAGAGGACGGCCGCCTGCTTCGCCTCGCCCGCCAGCCGGTGGCCTTCGGCGAGGTTGCCCAGGGCGGCCGCCGCCGCCAGGGTGTCCCCGCTGTCGCGCAGAAAGGCGATCGAGCGGGTGTGGGCGTCGATCGCCTCCCGGTAGCGGCCGGCCTGCTGGTAGGTGACCCCGAGGTTGGACAGGGCCCCGCCCTGCTGGTAGTGATCACGGTGCTCGCGGAACCCGTCGAGAGCCTGGCGGTAGTGACCGATCGCGTTCTCGAAGTCGCCCAGCCGCCGGTAGACGCCGCCGAGCGCCTCAAGCTGGGTGGCCGCGCGATGGTGGTTGCCCAACCGGCGGTAGACCTCCAGCGACCGCCGCAGATCGTCGATCGCCTTGTGCAGGTGGCCCAGCCGCGACAGGGCCCGGCCCCGGTCGCTGTAGGCGAGGGCGAGATGACCCGGCTCGCCGGAGCTCTCGGCCGAGCGGACCGCCGTCGTGAAGAGTTCGAGCTGGTCCCCCCACCGGCCCCGGTCGTACAGCGGGAAGGCGAAGGCGGCGGCCAGCGCGGCGGCCACCTCGTGGTCGGCCGCCCTGGTCGCCTGGGCGACGACGGCGAGCACGTTGCACGTCTCCGCGTCGGTCCACAGGTAGACGCGTTCCTTGGTGGTCAGTTCCGCGTCAGTGGCCGGTTCCGCGTCGGTGATCGGTTCGGCGTCAGTGGCCGGTTCCGCGGTCCGGGGGGACGGCGCCTCAACGTCCGGGTGCTGAGGGGACGGCGCCCGGAGGCCCACTTCCGTACGCCATCTCGCCTTCGGGTGGACCATGGCGGTGGCGGTGCGCGCGGTGGCGACGTAGTGGTGCCACACGCGTTCGACGGCCCGCGCCAGATACTCCCGGCTCTCCTGCTCCGCGGCCCTCTCCCGGGCGAACAGGCGCAGCAGGTCGTGCATGGCGTACCGGCCGGGGGCGGGGTTCTCCACCAGCTGCATGTCCACGAGCCGGTCGAGGAGGTCCTCGGCTCGCTCGTCCGGGACGGCGGCGAGGGCCGCGGCCACCGGGACGGAGACGTCTGGCAGGTCGAGCACGCCGAGCAGGCGGAAGACGCGGGCGGCGTCGGCGTCGTCGTGGTTCGCCGTCAGGTCCTCGTAGCTGACCATGAAACTCGCCCGGACGGCATGGTCGTCCACCCTGAGCTCCGACAGGCGGTGGTGCTCGGCGGCGAGCCGGCCCGCGAGGGTGGAGATCCGCCAGGCGGGCCGGTTGGTGAGCCGGGCGGCGGCGATGCGTACGGCGAGCGGGAGGTTCCCGCACTGCCGTACGACCTCGGCGGCGGGTCCCGGCTCCCCCGCGACCCGGGCGGAGCCGACCAGGCGGGCGAACAGCGACAGCGCCTCCTCGTCCGGCAGCATGCCCAGCCGCTGGTGCGTCACCCCGTCCAGCGAGCCGAGCCCCCTGCGGCTGGTGATCAGCACGCCGCAGCCGTCGCCGCCCGGCAGCAGCAGCCGTACCTGCGCCGCGTCACGGGCGTTGTCCAGGACGACGAGCACCCGCCTGCCGCTGGTGAAGGACCGGAAGCGCCCGGCGGCCTCCTCCGCCTCGGTGGGGATGGTGGAATCGGCCGCGCTGAGGGAGCGCAGGAACCGCCGGAGCACCTCCTGCGGTTCCAGTGGCTCCGCGTTCGGGGTGGCGCCGTGCAGGTTGACGTAGAGCCGGCCGTCGGGAAACCGCTCGGCGACCCCGTGCGCGGCGTGTACGGCCAGCGCCGACTTGCCCGTCCCGCCCGCGCCGACGACGGCGACACTCCTCGGCCCGTCTCCCGTGAGCACGTCGTGCAGGAGGCGCAGCTCGCTCCGGCGGCCGACGAACGTCGCCGCGTCCGCCGGAAGCTCCGAGGGGACCGGGGGACCGTCGCGGTCGCCGTCCGCCCGCGCCGCCTCGCCGGCGGGGGGAGCGATCGCCGTCCTGGTGGCGGCGGGGGAGAGGGCCAGTTCCGGGTCGTCGGAGAGGACGGCCTGATGCAGGCGGCGCAGCTCGCCACCGGGATCGATGCCCAGCTCCTCACGGAGCAGCGTGACGACGCTCTCGTACGCCCGCAGCGCCTCGGCCTGCCGCCCGGACCGGTGCAGCGCGAGCATCAGCTGGGCCCAGAAAGGTTCGCGCAACGGGTGGGTGGCGGTGACCGTCCGGAGCTCGGAGATCAGCTCGTCGTGGCGGCCGAGCCGGAGGCCCACGTCGAACCAGCGCGCCTGCGCCCGCAGGTGCTCCTCGGTCAGCCACGCCACCTCGACCTGGTGCAGGGAGGCCGACGGCACGTTGGCCAGGATGGGCCCGCGACTCAGGGTGAGAGCCCGCCTGAGCAGGGCGCCCTCCTCCTCGGCGTCGCCCGCCTCCGCCGCGCGGCTCACGAGGTCCTGGAACCGGGTGACGTCGAGAGTGTCCGGGGTCGCCTCGATGCTGTAGCCGTGATCGCGGGTCCGGATCGGGGAAGGGCCGTCGAGACCGGCCTGGAGGGTGCCGCGCAGCCGGCCGACATGAGCCTGCACCGCCGCGCGCGCCCCCTCCCTCTCCGCGGTCCCGTCCCAGATCCGCTCGATCAGCAGGTCGAGCGAGACGGGCCGGTTGGCGTGCAGCAGAAGCGTCGCCAGCACGACCCGTTGCTTGACCGCCGAGACCGGGACCACCAGTCCGTCACGCGTCACCTCCAGCGGTCCCATGACCCCGAACCGCACTTCTTCGCCTCTGGCCACCCGTTCCCCCGTCTGACCTGGTACGACGCACTTCCGAAACCGCCGTGGCGGCCGTCCCCTCACAGGCCGTGGATGCCCCCGCGCCCGTCCGGTGCTCCCTCGTGCGCACCTTCGAGGCAGACACGTGGCTTTGTTCCAGAATTTATCCCCGTGTATCGGTGAATGTCGTACCACTTTAGGAGCGGGGCCGGTGGCGAGAAGATCTTTCGCGGAAACCCGGGGCGTCGCCGGCGCGGGATCGGGCGGCCGGGGAGCGCGCGGGATCCGGCGGGGTCCGGCAAGGTCGGGCGGGATCCGGCGGGGTTGGGCGGGGTTGGGCGGGCTCGCGGGTTGACGCAACCAGTTGATTGCCATATATTGAGTAGCAACCAAAAGGTTGCTACTCAATCGCCACCCAAGGAGACGGGCATGACATTCCCCGACCGGATCGAGCGCACGGTCCAGCTGGTCCACCCGCCGGAGCGGGTCTGGGCGGCACTGACCACCGCCGAGGGCCTGGGCACCTGGTTCGGGCACCGCGCCGAGGTCGACCTGCGCGTCGGCGGCGAGGCCAGGCTCAGCTGGGACAGCGGCGACACCGCCACCCTCACCATCGAGCGCCTGGAGCCGCCGCGCGTCTTCGGCTACACCTGGCCGGTCGCCGGCCTTCCCGACGGGGATCCGCGGCGCACGTACGTGGAGTTCACGCTGGAGCCCGCCGGCGCGGGCACCACGCTGACCATGGTCGAGAGCGGCTTCGCGCAGGTGCCGGACGCCGAAGCCCGCAGGGCGGCCCACTCGGGCAACACCAAGGGCTGGACGAACGAGCTGGGTGAGCTGGTCGCGTACCTCGACGGACATGGCTGACCTGGAGGCGGTGGCGCAGGAGGTCTTCACCGCCCTGGCCGATCCGAGCCGGCGGGGGATCCTCGCCGCGCTCGCGGCCGGGGGGCCGGCCACCGCGACGGACCTGGCCGCCCAGCTGCCGATCACCCGGCAGGCCATCGCCAAGCACCTCGCCCTGCTGGCCGAGGCGGGGCTGGTGGTGGCCGAGCCGGGGGAGCGGCGCCGGGTCCGTTACCGGCTGGACTCCGCGCCCATGAAGGTGGCGCAGCAGTTCCTCGCCGTGCTCGCCCGCGACTGGGACGGCCCGCTGGCCGCCCTGCGGGACGGGCTGAAGTGAGATCCGGCCCTTCCCGGGCCGGCTCTTCCCAGGTCGGCTCTTCCCGAGTCGGTCCTTCCCGAGTCGGTCCTTCCTGAGCGGGCTCTTCCCGGGCTGCCCCTTCCTGAGCGGGCTCTTTCCGGGGCGACCCTTCCTGAGCCGGCCCCTCCCGAGCCCGCCTTCCCCGGGCTGACCCTCCCCGAGCCCGCCTTTCCCGGGCCGGTCCCCCCGAAAGGAGTGTCCGATGTTCGATCCGACTGCGATGATCTTGGCGGACAAGGCGACCAGGCGTCACGTGCTGTCCGCCCGCCCGAACGCGCCCGTGGTGCCCGAGCGCCCGCCCCGGCGGCGCGGCGCCGCCGTCCGCAGGCTGACCGCGCTGGCCCTGCGCCGCCTCGCCGACCGGGTCGAGCCACGCAGGGGCGAACCGTGCCGCGTCGACGCCTCCGCGACGGTTTGAGTCGTACGGGCCCCGTTCCGACGCCGTGAGGCGGCCGGGGCGTCAGGATCGGGCCGGGGCGTAGGGGAGGCGTCAAGCCTCGGGGCCGGGGCGTATGGGACCCGTCAAGACGCGCAAGAAGGGCGAAAAACGGCGGTTTCCTTGCATATGCCCCGCCCGTCGGGCGGTGGCGAGTGAACCCCGGATTCGAGGAGTGGGGATGGCAGACGTCATCTTCGTCGCCCTGACGGTCGCGGTTTTCGTGATCCTCGGGCTGGTCGTCAGGGCGGTGGAACGGTTGTGAGTGCCGTCAACGCCGTCGGTCTCGTCGTGGTCGCCGGTTTGGTGATCTTCATGGTCGCGGCCCTGCTCTTCCCGGAGCGTTTCTGATGAGGGAGCGCTCCTGATGTCCTCGACCATGGCCGGGATCCTGTTCATCGGATCCCTCGTCGTCGCCCTCGCGCTGGTCCACCGGCCGCTGGGCGACTACATGTACCGCGTCTACACCGGTACGAGACACCTCGCCGTCGAGCGGGTGATCTACCGGCTCGTCGGCGTCCGGCCGGACGCCGAGCAGCGGTGGGGCGTCTACGCCCGCGCCCTGCTGGCGTTCTCGGCGATCTCCATCCTGTTCCTCTACGGTCTGCAGCGGCTGCAGGACAGGCTCTTCCTGTCGCTGGGCTTCGCCCCGGTGCCCGACCACGTCGCCTGGAACACCGCCGTCAGCTTCGTCACCAACACCAACTGGCAGGCGTACTCGGGTGAGTCGACCATGGGCCACCTGGCGCAGATGTCCGGCCTGGCGGTGCAGAACTTCGTGTCCGCCGCGGTGGGCATGGCGGTGGCGATCGCGCTGGTCCGCGGCTTCGCCCGTAAGAGGACCGACGAGCTCGGCAACTTCTGGGTGGACCTGGTCCGCGGCACCGTCCGCGTCCTGCTGCCGCTCGCCGTCGTCGGCGCGGTCGTGCTGCTGGCGGGCGGCCTGATCCAGAACTTCGCCTCCCCGCACGAGGTGACCACCCTGACCGGCGGCACCCAGGCGATCACCGGCGGCCCGGTGGCGAGCCAGGAGATCATCAAGGAGCTGGGCAACAACGGCGGCGGGTTCTACAACACGAACTCGGCCCACCCGTTCGAGAACGCCACCGCCTGGACCAACTGGTTCGAGATCTTCGCGATCTTCCTGATCCCGTTCGCGCTGCCCCGCACGTTCGGCCGCATGGTCGGCGACACCCGGCAGGGCTACGCGATCGTCGCGATCATGGGGACCCTCGCGCTGGCGAGCGTCGCGCTGCTGACCGGGCTGGAGATCGCCCACGGCGGCACGGTCCCGCAGGCGGTCGGCGCGGCGATGGAGGGCAAGGACGTGCGCTTCGGCGTGCCCAACTCCGGCACCTTCGCCGCCGCCACCACGCTCACCTCCACCGGGGCGGTCAACTCCTTCCACGACTCGTTCACCGCGCTCGGCGGCATGCTCACGATGTTCAACATGATGCTCGGCGAGGTCGCCCCCGGCGGCGCGGGCGCGGGCCTGTACGGCATGCTCGTCCTCGCCGTGATCACGGTCTTCGTGGCCGGGCTCATGGTCGGCCGCACGCCCGAGTACCTGGGCAAGCGGATCGGCTCCCGCGAGATCAAGTTCGCCGCGATGTACTTCCTGGTCACGCCGCTGCTCGTGCTGACCGGCACGGCGCTGGCGATGGGCTCGGCCGAGCAGCGGGCGAGCATGCTCAACAGCGGCCCGCACGGCTTCTCCGAGGTGCTGTACGCCTTCACCAGCGCGTCCAACAACAACGGCTCCGCGTTCGGCGGCATCACCGTCAACACGCCGTGGTACGACGTGGCCCTCGGCCTGTGCATGGCCTTCGGCCGCTTCCTGCCGATCGTCTTCGTTCTCGCCCTGGCCGGGTCCCTGGCCAGGCAGGCACCGGTGCCCGTATCGGCGGGCACGCTGCCCACGCACCGCCCGCAGTTCGTCGGCATGGTCGTCGGCGTGACGGTGATCCTCGTCGCGCTGACCTTCCTGCCCGCCCTGGCGCTCGGCCCGCTCGCGGAAGGAATCCAGTGATGCCCACCCAGACGCTCGACGCGCCGGGCCGCAACCCCGCCCCGGAGGGCGGCAAGAAGGACGGCAAGGTGGGTGGCGGCCTCCTCGACCCCAGGCAGCTGGTCACCTCGCTGCCCGAGGCGGTGCGGAAGCTCAACCCGGCCACGCTCTGGCGCAACCCGGTGATGCTGATCGTCGAGATCGGCGCGGCCTTCACCACGGTGCTCGCCGTGCTCACCCCGTCGTTCTTCGCCTGGGCCACCGTGGTGTGGCTCTGGCTGACGGTGATCTTCGCCAACCTGGCCGAGGCCGTCGCCGAGGGGCGCGGCAAGGCCCAGGCGGCCACGTTGCGCGCCGCCAAGCGCGACACCACGGCGCGGCGGCTGCGCGGGCGCGACTCCACCGGGTGGGACGTCGTCGGGGCCCCCGAACTGCTGCGCGGCGACTTCGTCGTCGTGGAGGCCGGGGAGATCATCCCCGGTGACGGTGACGTCGTCGACGGCATCGCCTCGGTGGACGAGTCGGCCATCACCGGCGAGTCCGCCCCGGTCATCCGCGAGTCGGGCGGCGACAGGTCGGCGGTGACCGGCGGCACGAAGGTGCTGAGCGACCGGATCGTCGTCCAGATCACCCAGCGGCCCGGCGAGAGCTTCATCGACCGGATGATCGCCCTGGTCGAGGGCGCCGACCGGCAGAAGACGCCCAACGAGATCGCCCTCAACATCCTGCTCGCCGCCCTGACGATCATCTTCCTGGTCGCCACCGCGACCATGCAGCCGCTGGCGATCTACGCCAAGGCCCAGAACCCCGGCGTACCGGACTCGCTCGCCCTGACCGGGGACGGCGTCACCGGCATCGTGCTGGTCGCGCTGCTGGTCTGCCTCATCCCCACCACCATCGGGGCGCTGCTGTCGGCGATCGGCATCGCGGGCATGGACCGCCTCGTCCAGCGCAACGTCCTCGCGATGAGCGGCCGCGCGGTCGAGGCCGCCGGAGACGTCAACACCCTGCTCCTGGACAAGACCGGCACCATCACGCTGGGCAACCGGCAGGCATCGGAGTTCCTCACCGCCTCCGGCGTCTCCGCCGACGAGCTGGCGACGGCCGCGCAGCTGGCCAGCCTCGCCGACGAGACCCCCGAGGGCCGCTCCATCGTGGTCTACGCCAAGCAGGCGTACGGCCTGAGGGAGCGCGAGCCCGGCGAGCTCGCGCACGCCGAGTGGATCGGGTTCACCGCGCAGACCCGGATGAGCGGCGTCGACCTCGACGGCCGCCAGGTCCGCAAGGGCGCCGCCACCGCCGTGATGAAGTGGGTACGCGAGCACGGCGGCCACCCCACCGACGAGGTGGGGAGCATCGTCGACGCCGTCTCCGGCTCCGGCGGCACCCCGCTGGTCGTCGGCGAGGTCGTCGAGGGGAAGGCACGCGTCCTGGGAGTCGTCCACCTCAAGGACGTCGTCAAGCAGGGCATGCGCGAGCGTTTCGACGAGATGCGCAGGATGGGCATCCGGACCGTCATGATCACGGGCGACAACCCGCTGACGGCGAAGGCCATCGCCGACGAGGCGGGCGTGGACGACTTCCTCGCCGAGGCCACGCCCGAGGACAAGCTCGCCCTGATCAGGTCGGAGCAGGAGGGCGGCAGGCTGGTCGCGATGACCGGTGACGGCACCAACGACGCGCCCGCGCTCGCGCAGGCCGACGTCGGGGTGGCGATGAACACCGGCACCTCGGCCGCGAAGGAGGCCGGGAACATGGTCGACCTCGACTCCAACCCGACCAAGCTCATCGAGATCGTCGAGATCGGCAAGCAGCTGCTCATCACCCGCGGCGCGCTCACGACCTTCTCGATCGCGAACGACGTCGCCAAGTACTTCGCGATCATTCCCGCGATGTTCGCGGCGGTCTACCCGGGCCTGGACGCGCTGAACATCATGCGCCTGTCCAGCCCGCAGTCGGCGATCCTGTCCGCGGTCGTCTTCAACGCGGTCGTCATCGTCGCGCTGATCCCGCTCGCCCTGCGCGGCGTGCGCTACCGCCCCTCCAGCGCCTCGAAACTGCTCAGCCGCAACCTCTACGTCTACGGTCTGGGCGGCATCGTCGTGCCCTTCGTCGGCATCAAGCTGATAGACCTTCTCATCCAGTTCCTTCCGGGGATGTCTTAAATGGAACGCCTGCCCAGCTGGATCCGCCAGCATCTCGCCGCGCTCCGCGCGCTGCTCGTCCTCACCCTGGTCACCGGGGCCCTCTACCCGCTGGTGATCACCGGCGTCGCCCAGGCCGTGTTCAACGGCGGGGCCAACGGCTCCATCGTCAAGAAGGACGGGAAGGACGTGGGCAGCGCGATCGTCGGCCAGAGCTTCACCGACGCCGACGGCAGGCCGGTCGGCAGATACTTCCAGAGCAGGCCGTCGGCGGCCGGTGACGGCTACGACATGCTCTCCACCGCCGCGAGCAACCTCGGGCCCGAGGACGTCGTCGACATCCCGGGAGCCGACGGGAGACAGAGCCTGCTCACCCAGGTCTGCGCCCGGTCCAAGGCCGTCGGGGAGCTGGAGGGGGTGAGCGGCGCCCGGCCGTACTGCACGCCCGACGGGGTCGGCGCCGTGCTTAAGGTCTTCCCCGCGGTCGGCACCCCCACCAGGGCCGTCAGCGTCAACCAGGCCTGCCCCGCGACCCCGTTCGTCGCCGAGTACCTCGGCGTGAGGGTCGAGTGCGGCAGGCCGGGCGAGGACTACGCGGCCGGGCGCACCGTCCCGGTCCGGGGCACGGCCAGGGCCGTGGTGCCCGCCGACGCGGTCACCGCCAGCGGCTCCGGCCTCGACCCGGACATCTCCGTCGCGTACGCCGACCTCCAGGCGGCCCGCGTCGCCAGGGAGCGCGGCATGCCCGTGGAGACGGTGAGGCGGCTGATCGCGGCGAACACCACCGGCCGCCCCCTCGGCTTCATGGGAGAACCGGCGGTGAACGTCCTCGAACTCAACCTGGCGCTCGACCGATGAGCAGGGGGCGGCTGCGCATCTTCCTCGGAGCGGCGCCGGGTGTCGGCAAGACGTACACGATGCTCTGCGAGGGCCGGCGCCGCCTCGCGAGGGGCACCGACGTCGTCGTGGCCCTCGTCGAGACCCACGGCCGCCCCCGCACCGCGGAACTCGTCGACGGCATGGAGGTCGTCCCGCGCGCGAGCATGCTCCACCGGGGGAGCGTGTTCACCGAGCTCGACGTGGACGCCGTCATCGCGAGAAGACCCGCGGTCGCCCTGGTCGACGAGCTAGCCCACACCAACGTGCCGGGCTCGCGCAACGCCAAGCGCTGGCAGGACATCGAGGAGATCCTCGACGCGGGCATCGACGTCGTCTCCACCGTCAACATCCAGCACCTGGAGTCGCTCAACGACGTGGTCGAGGAGATCACCGGGGTGGTCCAGCGCGAGACGGTGCCCGACGAGGTGGTGCGCCGCGCCGACCAGGTGGAGCTGGTGGACATGGCCCCGGAGGCGCTGCGGCGGCGGATGGCGCACGGCAACGTGTACGCGCCGGAGAAGGTCGACGCGGCCCTGTCGAACTACTTCAGGGTCGGCAACCTCACCGCGCTGCGCGAGCTGGCGCTGCTGTGGGTGGCGGGCAAGGTCGACGACCAGCTCGACCGCTACCGCGCCGAGCACGGCATCGCCGGCACCTGGGAGGCGCGCGAGCGCGTCGTGGTCGCGCTGACCGGCGGCCCGGAGGGCGACACGCTGGTACGGCGGGCCGCCAGGATCGCGGGCCGGAGCAAGGGCGCCGACCTGCTGGCCGTGCACGTCACGCGCGCCGACGGCCTCGCCGGAGCCGATCCGGCGAGCACCGCCCGCCAGCGCACGCTGGTGGAGGACATGGGCGGCACCTACCACCAGGTCGTCGGCGACGACGTCCCGGACGCGCTGCTCGACTTCGCGCGCGGCGTCAACGCCACCCAGCTGGTGCTGGGGGCCTCCCGGCGCGGCCGGTTCGCCCAGATCCTCTCCCGGGGGGTCGGGGTGACCACGACCGCGCGGTCCGGGTCCATCGACGTCCACATGATCACTCACGACGGGGTGAAGCGGGGGCGCGACCGCGCCCCGTCGCGGGCCGCGCTGACCCGCACCCGCCGGGTGGCGGGCTGGGTCCTCGCGATCCTCGGGCTGCCGCTCCTCACCCTGGCGCTGCACCCCTTCCGCGGCGACGTGAACCTGCCGAGCGACATACTGCTCTTCCTGCTCATGGTGGTGATCGTCGCCCTGGTGGGAGGCATGTGGCCGGCCGTCACCGCCGCCGTGCTCGGCTTCCTGCTGCTCAACTACTTCTTCACGGCGCCGGTCGACCGCTTCACCATCGCCGACCCGGAGAACCTGTTCGCGCTGAGCGTCTACGTGCTGGTGGCGGTCATGGTGAGCGCGGTGGTGGACGTCGCCGCCCGCCGTACGCGGGAGGCGGCCCGTGCCCGCGCCGACGCCGAGGTCCTCTCCACCCTGGCCGGGCACGTGTTGCGCGGCGAGCACGCGCTCGCCTCGCTGCTCGCCCGGCTGCGGGAGACCTTCGGGCTCGCCTCGGTCACCCTGCTGGAACGCACCGGCGAGCAGGGACCCGACGACCAGTCCGACCCCGAGGCGTGGCGGATCGTGGCCACCGCCGGTGAGGTGCCCTGCACCTGCCCGGGGGGCGCGGACACCGATGTGGTCATCGACGAGCGGCTCGTCCTGGCGATCCGGGGCAGGCTGCTTGAGGCGTCCGACCGGCGGGTGCTTGAGGCGTTCGCGGCCGAGGCGGCGGTGGCGCTGCGCCAGGACCGGCTCGCGGCGGAGGCGGAGCAGGCCAGGCCGCTGGCCGAGGCCGACAGGATGCGTACCGCGCTGCTCGCCGCCGTCAGCCACGACCTGCGCACCCCGCTCGCCTCGGCCAAGGCGGCGGTGGAGAGCCTGCGCAACACCGGCATCGACTGGTCGCCGCAGGACAGGGAGGAACTGCTCGCCACCGCCGACGAGTCCCTGGTCAAGCTGGACCGTCTCGTCGCCAACCTGCTCGACATGAGCCGCCTGCAGGCCGGGGTGCTCGGTTTGAGGCTGGAGCCGACCGCGCTGGAGGAGATCGTGCCGCGCGCCGTCGACGACCTCGGCCCCCTGTCGTCGCGGATCGAGCTGGACCTCTCCGTCGAGCTGCCCGAGATCGTCGTCGACCAGGCGCTGCTGGAACGGATCCTGGTCAACCTGATGTCCAACGCCGTCCGCTACAGCCCGGAGGACCGGAAGGTCCTCGTCATGGCCGGGGAGTACGAGGACCACGTGGAGATCCGCGTCGTCGACCGCGGCACGGGCATCCCGCCCGACGCCTACGACCGGGTCTTCATGCCCTTCCAGCGGCTCGGCGACCGCGACAACCACACCGGCGTCGGCCTGGGCCTCGCGCTCTCCCGGGGGCTCGCCGAGGCGATGGCCGGAACCCTGTTACCGGACGAGACACCAGGGGGTGGCCTCACCATGATCCTGACACTTCCCGTTTCCTCCCGCGCGCGGGCACGCCCCGCGGTGGAACCTCTCTCCCGTGAGCGTCCCGCGGTGGAACCTCTCTCTCGTGAGCGTCCCGCGGTGGAACGGCCGTGACCCGGGTCCTCGTCGTCGACGACGAGCCCCAGCTCCTGCGCGCCCTGCGGATCAACCTCGCCGCGCGCCACTACGACGTGGCCGTGGCCCCCGACGGCGGCGCGGCCCTGCGGCAGGCCGCCGACTGGCACCCCGACCTGGTCGTACTCGACCTCGGTCTGCCCGATCTCGACGGGATCGACGTCATCCACGGCCTGCGCGGCTGGACCACCGTCCCGATCATCGTGCTCTCCGGCCGTACGGGAGGATCCGACAAGGTCGACGCGCTGGACGCCGGGGCCGACGACTACGTCACCAAGCCGTTCGGCATCGACGAGCTCCTCGCCCGCATCCGGGCCGTCTCCCGGCGCAGCGCGCTGCACGACGCGGAGCTCGCCGAGATCCGCGTCGGCGACCGGGTCGTGGACCTGGTCGACAAGACCGTCTCCGGCGGCGTACGGCTCACGCCCACCGAGTGGCACCTGCTGGAGATCCTGGTCCGCAACCCCGGCAAGCTCATCACCCAGCGGCAGCTGCTGACGGAGGTGTGGGGGGCCAAGTACCTCAGGGAGACCCACTACCTGCGCCAGTACATGGCCCAGATGCGCAAGAAATTGGAACGGGACCCGGCCCACCCGGTCCACCTGCTCACCGAGCCCGGCATGGGGTACCGCTTCCAGCCCTGACGAGCCCTGACGAGCCCTGACCAGCGCTGACCAGCCCTGACGAACCCGGCGAGGCGGGACACGGTCGCGCGCACCCGAAGCGGGAAAACGTGTTCCCCTCCGCTCACCCCCGAGGGGGGCTGACCCCCGCCACGGCCAGGCCGAACAGCCGGCCCGCCTCGGCGGCGGGGTCCGGGTGGTGCTCCGTGGCCAGGGCGATTCCGGTGATCAGGGCGAGCAGGTCGTCGATGGTCACCCCCGGCGCCAGCGCCCCGTCGTCGGCGGCGCGGCGCGCCAGCGGGCCGCCCGCCTCGGTGAGCTGCGCCGAGCAGCAGTTGTCCGGTGCCGTGCCGGGGTCGGCCGCCGGGTCGCGGGTCAGCGCGATGGCCAGCCCCCGGATGGTCGCGGCGTCCGCGGTGACGGCGCCCAGCCACTCCAGCAGCGCGGCCCGGGTGTCGGCCCTGGCGGTCAGGTCGCGGGCGTGGGCGCACAGGTTCTCGACCCGCTCGCGGAAGACCGCCTCCAGCAGCGCGCGGCGGGTGGGGAAGTGCCGGCGCACGGTGGCGGACCCGACTCCCGCGACGCGGGCGATCTGCTCCAGGGACGCGTCGGCGCCGTGCGCGGCGATCTCCTCCTCGGCCACGGAGAGCAGGAGCGCGTAGTTGCGCCGGGCGTCCGCACGCTGGACGGGCATGGCGTCACCTCACATTTGCTAAGTGGCGGGGTCCGCCGTATCTTACCGGAGTATAAACGGCGGGACCCGCCGTTTAATCAAGGGAGGCTTCATGTCCACCGATCCCGCACCCGTCCTGGTCGTCGGCGCCACCGGGCAGCAGGGCGGCGCCACCGCCCGCGCCCTGCTCGCGGCCGGCGTCCCCGTCCGGGCACTGGTCCGCGACCCCGCGACCGGCCGGGCGAGGGCCGTCGAGGCGCTCGGCGCCGAACTGGTCACCGGAGACCTCCACGACCGCGACTCCGTGACCAGGGCCGCGCGGGGAGCCCGAGCCGTCTTCTCCGTGCAGATGCCCCCGATGAGGGACGGCGTCTTCGACTTCGAAGGCGAGCTGACCCAGGCCGCCAACCTGGTCGAGGGCGCACTGGCCGCGGGCGTGCCGCAGTTCGTGCACACGTCCGTCACCGGCGCGGGGCACCACACCGAGGCCCCCGGCTGGGCCGAGGGCCGCTGGGCGTCGATGGCGCCCGTCTTCGCCGCCAAGTCCGGAGCCCAGGACCGGGTACGCGAGGCGGGCTTCACGCACTGGTCGATCATCAAGCCGGGCTTCTTCATGGAGAACTTCCTCCCGTCCGCGGCGTACCTGCTCCCCCGGGGCGTCGAGGGTGGCCTGGTGACCGTGCTGAGGCCCGAGACCCGGCTCTCCCTCGTCGCGGTCAAGGACATCGGCACGACGGCCGCCGCGGCCATCGCGGCACCGGAACGGTTCCACGAGGTCGAACTGGAGCTGGCCGGTGAGTATCTGACGCTGACTGAGATCGCCAAGGTCCTCTCCGGCGTTCTGGGCACCGAGCTGGCCGCGCCCGACATGACCACGGAGGAGGCGGTCGCCGCGGGAATGCCGAGGTGGGGCGTCACCTCCCACGAGTTCCTCAACGCGACCGGCCAGCGCGCCCGCCCGGAATACGCGCGGGCCCTCGGCATCCCGCTCACGACCTTCGAGGAATGGGCACGCGAACACCTGCGGCCCGCGGCCTGACACCGCCAGGGTGGGCCGTGGACGGACGCCTAGGGGCCGCAGCCTTCGCCGCCTGGGGAGAGCCGCCTCGCTCACTCCTCGTCCGAGCCGAGAACGGGGGCGCGTCACCGGTCGGCGCGAGTCTTGCGACACCTCGTCCTCGGCTCCCTCGACATGTGACCCTGGGAGCGTCCGGCGACGGTCCTCGGGGGTCTCGCGCCGCGCGCCGTTCCGGCTCCGCCGTGAGACCCCCGCCCTTCCTCACCGCGCGAGCAGCGGGAGCGCCGGGAAGGTGTGATCCTGCCACAGCAGCCGCGAGGTCTCCTCCGGATAGGCGGCGACCGTCGACGGCGTGTCGAAGAGCCGCGCGAGGCGCTGTCCGGTGTCGTACGGAGGCCAGCCCGGGTCGCCGTGGGCGGCGAACGCCGTCCACGCCCCGCGGATCCGCGCGGACAGCTCCTCCGCCGCCGGGAAGGGCGGATCGCCGATCAGCATGGCGGGCCCTCCGCTGCCCAGGTTGCCGAAGACGAGCGGCACGTCCAGGCCGTGGCAGGCGCCGAGGGCACCGTCCATTCCCGGGGCGGACCAGGTCAGCTCGTAGAGGTGGGCCCGGCCGCCGCCGGCGATCTGCGCTTCGGCGAGGTGGAGGCTCGGCATGCGGAACAACCAGTCGGCGTTGACCAGCTCGTACAGCTCCTCGTCGGTCGCGGCAGGGAACGCCTGGCGGTATCGGCGCGCGCCGTCCGGGCCGGGGGCGAGCATGCGCAGGGCGGTCTCGGTCTGCTCCCGCGTGACCTGGCCGAGCACGCCGTCGATCAGGCTGAACAACCGGTGCTCGTCACGGGTGTGCCCGACGAGAAGCCCGACGTCCCGGGCGGCGCCGTCGGCCAGCGCCTGCCACGGGGTCGTCGGCAGGACCTCACCGTCGACGACCGGCGCGAACGGGATCGGCCGGTGGGCGATCCGCCCCCAGCGCTCCCGCCGCTCGACCGTCTTGGCGAGGACCGCGTCACCCGCGGCGGGCAGCAGGGCCGGGGCCACCGCCGACAGGCCGGACACCGTGGGCCGCACCCCCAGCTCGGCGGCGAAGGCGGCGGCGACGTCGGCGGCCAGCTCGGGGGAGAAGAACGTCCCTGGCACGCTCTGCGCGACCGCCCGCCGGAAGAGCCCGGCGGCGCTCGGCATGGCGAGCAGCGCGGCGACCGATCCGCCGCCCGCCGACTCCCCGAAGACCGTGACCCGGTCCGGATCGCCGCCGAACGCCCGGATGTTGTCGCGCACCCACCCCAGGGCCGCGACCTGGTCGAGCAGTCCCCGGTTGGCCGGGGCTCCGTCGATCTGCGCGAAACCCTCGATACCGAGACGGTAGTTGAGGGTCACGACCACCGTTCCGCTCGCGGCCAGGTGCCCGGCGTCGTATTCGGGGAGGCTGGAGTCGCCCATGGCGTAACCGCCGCCGGGGATCCACACCATCACCGGGAGCCCCGCCTCCGGATCGGGTGCCGGTGTCCAGACGTTGACCGTCAGCCAGTCGTCGCCGCCGGTGTCCCGCGACACCCCGAGCACGCCGGACTGCGGGGGCGGCGGGCCGTACGCGACCGCCGGGCGCACACCGTCCCAGCCGCGCACCGGTCGTGGCGCGGCGAAACGGAGGGCGCCGACCGGCGGCTCGGCGAACGGGACACCGCGGAAGACCGCCAGGCCCGCCTCCCGGCCACCGCGCAGGACGCCGGCCGTCGTACGGACCTCCGGCTCGGACTCGGACGGCTCGCTGGACGCGGTGACGGCCATCTCGCGGTTTCCTCTCCGTGCCGGATTGGCCGAGCATCGCAGCGCGCGCCGTCCACGGGCAAAGCATTTAACGGGCGGCCGGCATCGGGTTGATCATGAACGCTCACCGGAAACGGATACGCCGATCGGCCGGCTCGGCGAGCTCGGCGGGCTCGGTCGTGGACGAGAGCCGACGTTCTCCGGCGGGCCCACGCGGATCCGTCGGCCGATACCGGGATCGGTGCGGCTTGTCGCCGGTGCGTACCTTCTCGACCCGGCGGGCTCACGCGGGCCCGTCCGCCGATGCCGGGGCTTAGCGGATCCGGTCGTAGACGAGCGCCAGCGTGCCGTGCTCGCCCGCGGCCTGGCTTGAGAGCTCCCACCGGCCCGCGGGCAGGCCGTCGTCGAAGAGGCGTGGCCCGCCACCGAGGAAGACCGGGAAGACGTTGAGCGCCAGCCGGTCGACCTTGTCGGCCGCCAGCAGCGCCTTGATGACGCTCGCGCTGGAGAGCACGAGGATGTCGCCGCCCTCGGTCGCCTTGAGATCCTCGACCACCTCGGCGGCCGGCTTGTCGACTACTGTCGTCCGCTCCCACGGCGCCTCGCCGAGAGTGGAGGACAGGACCACCTTGTCGGCGTCGACGAGCCACTTCGCGAAGCCCTCGTCACGCGGGTCGGCCCCCTCCATGCCGATGACGGTGGGCCAGAAGCCGAGGAACCCCTCGGCGTTGACCCGCCCGAGCAGGGCCGTCGTCGCCGGTTCCCAGAGGCTGGTCAGGTGGTCGCGGGCGACGTCGGTGTGCGCGTACGGCATCACCCAGCCCATGTCCCGAGGGTCGCCCGGCCCGACGTAGTGACCGTCGAGGGAGAGGCTCATGTTGGTGACGACCCTGCGGCCACCGGTCTGCTGCGTCACTTCGTGCTCCTCGTGTCGTTGTCATGCTCGGTGCTGTCGGCGTCGCCGACGGTGTCGGTGGTGTCGGCGGTGTCGTGCGGGTTCGCGGCGAGGGTCGCCGCGAGCTTGTCGAGGCTCTGGCCGAAGCCGATCTCGACGCCCGCGACGAAGTCGGCGGAGTCGATCGTGCTGTCGGTGATCCGGTAGCGGACGTCGAGGTCCGTGCCGGTGGCGGTGGGCCGGAGGCCGAGGTCGAGGTGGGCGGTGAAGGCGAGGCCGCCGCCGGGAAGCAGCGGGGAGAGCCGGTAGGCGAGGCGCTCACCGGGGCGTACGTCGTCGACGACTCCCTCCGCGCGCCCGGCGACCAGGTCGGAGCCGTCGGCGTCCTGGGCGTCGCGGTACTCCTGGACGATCCGCCCGCCCGATCGCGCCTCGAACACGAGCTCGGAGACGCGGAGGTCGTCGGGCGTCCACCAGCGGGCGAGCAGGGCGGTCTCGGTCAGGTGGCGCCAGACCAGCTCGGGGCTCCCTGACAGTGACCGGAGGAACCTGAACGCGCGGCCGTCGGCCCAGCCGGGCTCCTCGGCGGCGAGCCGCTCCGCCTGGAGGTTGAGCCCATAGCGGTCGTGGGTCTCGTGCGGGCCGCCGGCCCGGTCCGCGGCGTCGGCGAGCCGGCCGAGCGTGGCCGCCAGGTCCCGCAGCGAAGCGGGCTGGAGCGCGTAGACGCGGCGCTGGCCGGTGCGCCGGCAGGTGACGACGCCGGCGCGTTCGAGGGTCTGCAGGTGCTTGGTCGTCTGTGGTTGCCGTGCCCCGGCGATCTGGGCGAGGACACCGACCGACTGTGGCCTTTCGGCCAGCAGGTTCACGAGCCGCCATCTGGCCGGATCGGCCAGTGCGGTGAGGAGTGCGTCCATGGAAGTAATTATTCTCCACAACGAATATTCGTGTCAAGGAATAACTTTGGGCATGATCGCTACGGTCCGCGTGGCACGCGCCCTCGGGGCTCCCGGTGAAGGTCGTGGGCCCTGCCCGGCCCGGGTTGTGCGGAGATGTCACAGGCGAGGTCGCTGTCTCGTCATAGGCGGTGCGGGCAATCTTCGATCAAGGAGTGGATGATGAACCTCGCGTTGTGGATCGCCGCCGGGCTGCTGGCCGTGGTGGCCCTGGCGGGCGGCGTCAGCAAGACGTTCGTGCCCAAGGAGAAACTGGCCGCGTTCCACGGCGGGGGATGGACCGGGGATGTCGGCGTCACCTTCGTCAAGACCCTCGGCGTCCTCGAACTCCTGGCCGCGCCGGGCCTGATCCTGCCCGCCGTGCTCGACATCGCGCCGGTTCTGGTGCCGGTGACCGCGACCTGCTGGGTCGTGCTGATGGTCGGCGCGATGATCACCCACGGCCGCCGCGGCGAATTCGGTTTCGTGCTGCTGAACCTGACCTATCTCGCGCTCGCGGCGTTCATCGCGTGGGGCCGCTTCGGCCCCGAGTCCTTCACCGGCTGACCGGCGGTCGATCATCCAGCCCTGTCCCACCTGGGATCGGGGGTGCGGACGGCCGGCCGGTCGGGGGAGTCGATTGTCGATCATGAAGGGTGACGGCGGTGAGAGTGCTCGTGGTGCGGGGGCACCGGCGGGAGCGCCAGGTGACGGCGACGACGAACGCGGCCAGGCTGGACGTGGTGGAGCGGCCGGGCGCGCGGGGGCGGTGACGGACGGGCCGACGCGGTGTCGGCCGTGCTGTCTCTCGTGGCGACAGGGCTTGAAGGAGGAGCGGGCATGAACAGGACCGAGGAGTTCCAGGAGCTGCGGCCACTGCTGTTCTCGATCGCCTACCGGATACTGGGCGGCGTGGGCGAGGCCGAGGACGCGGTCCAGGAGACCTGGCTGCGCTTCGAGGCCTCCCCGACGCGACCCAGGTCGGTCAAGGACTTCCTCGCGGCCACGGTCACCCGGATCTCGATCGACGTGCTGCGCTCGGCCCGCGTCCGGCGGGAGGAGTACGTGGGGCCGTGGTTCCCCGAGCCGCTGCTCGCCGACCCGTACGAGGATCCGGAGCGGTCGGCGGAGCTGGCCGACTCGGTGTCGATGGCGGCCCTGTTGCTGCTGGAACGGCTCAGCCCGCTGGAGCGGGTGGTCTTCGTGCTGCGGGAGGTGTTCGACTTCGGCTTTCCCGAGGTCGCGTCGGCGGTGGGGCGCTCGGAGGCGGCGTGCCGCCAGCTGGCGGTGCGGGCGCGGCGCCACATGGCCGCGGGCCGCCCCCGCTTCGAGGCGGACCGCGGGGAGCGGGAGGAGCTGGCGTCGCGCTTCTTCGACGCCCTCCGCGAAGGCGACGTCGCCGGCCTGCGGGAACTGCTCGCCGCCGACGTGTCGATGGTCGGCGACGGCGGCGGCAAGGCCCCGCAGCTGGCCAGGGCCATCGTCGGCGCCGAGAACGTGGCCCGGCTGGCCGCCTCCGTCTTCCCCCGGATGGCACGGGCCGACGTGACGTTCGAGCCGCACGAGGTCAACGGCGAGCCGGGCGCGATCTTCCGCGACCGGGACGGCAGGGTGCTCCACACCCTGGCGCTCGACATAAGCGACGGGCGGATCCAGGCGCTCCGCCTGGTGATCAACCCTGACAAGCTCGGGCACCTGGGCCCGGTGGCGGACGCCTGGGCGATCGACCGCGAGGTGAGACGGGCACGCCGCCCCGCGGAGTGACCGCGACGGCCGACCGCGTCTCCGACCCCCCGTGAGCGGCTCGGCATCTTCGGTGGCGGGAGCACCTCGCCATCCCGAGGGACGCGGCGAGGAGGGCGGCCGGGGGACGCCCGCACTTCACGGCCGGGTCGCGAGAGGCCCATACTCCACGGCCGGGCCGCGAGAGGCCCGCACTTCACGGCCGGGTCGCGAGAGCGGAGGCCATCTGGGCGGCCTGCGACACGCCGAGCGCGCCGGTGCCCGGCGAGGCGGCCACCGCCTGCCCGCCCTTCCGTGACCTGCCCTTCGCCATCGCCGTACGAGTTCCGGGACCCGCCCGCCACCGTCGCCGTACGAGTTCCGTGGCCTGCCCTTCGCCGCATGGGTTCCGGGCCGGGACGGGAAATCGTCATCCGGGTTCCGTGCGCCCGGTGGGTTCCGGGGTGTCGGTTTCGCCGCCGCCTTCGGCGGTGTCGTCGCCGAAGGCGGCGGTGAGCGCCTTCGCGATCAGGTCGGGCAACCGGGTCCGTCCGTCGTCCTCGGCCCAGCGCACCAACGCCGTGTGCATGGCGGCGAGGCAGGCACTGGCCGCCACCTGGACGTGGAACGCCGTGTCGGGATCGGTGGCATCGTCCCCGAGGGCGTCGACGATCGCCTGCTGGAGGGCGTACTGGTTGTCCAGGTGCCTGGCGCGCAGGGCAGGTGTCGAGATCATGAGCCGGAGGCGGGCGAGCAGGAACCTCTCGCTCGCCGTCGGGTCGTCCCCGGGGCCGCGACCGGTCAACGCCGTGGCCGCGTCGACGAGCGCGCCGCCGATGCGGCGGACCAGGGGCCGCGCGGCGGACGACGCGACGATCCGCTCGGCGACGAGCCGGCCGTGCTGGTCGACGAGCACGAGGTCTTCCTTCGTGGGGAAGTGCCGGTACACGGTCATGGGCGACACGCCCGCGGCTTCGGCGACGTCGGTCACGGTCGTGGCGTCGTAGCCGCGCTCGGTGAACAGCCTTACCGCGTGGGCCTGGATCACGCGCCGCGTCTCGGCTCTCCGTTGCGCTCGCAGTGTTGAGTGCTGGTCGGACATGTGATAGACCCTACCGGATTGGTAGTCACTACCAAGTTGGTAGTGACTCGCGAAATGAGGTGATCGGCATGAGTGATCTGACCGGCAGGACGGCTCTTGTGACCGGAGCGTCACGGGGCATCGGGCAGGCGATCGCGGCCAGGCTGGCGGCGAAGGGGGCGATGGTCATCGTGCATTTCGGCACGGACGAGGACGGCGCGACGGCGACGGTCGACGAGATCGCGCGTGCCGGTGGGTCCGCGCTCGCCGTCGGGGCGGAGCTGGGCGTGGACGACGATGTCGAGACCCTCTTCGCGGGAGTCGAGGCCGGCCTGGCCGGGCGGCCACTCGACATCCTCGTCAACAACGCGGCGGCCGCGCCCGCCGGCCCGCTCGGGGTCACGACGCGCACGGAGTTCGACCACCTCTTCGCGGTGAACGTGCGGGCGCCGTACTTCATCATCCAGCGAGCGTTGCCGCTGTTCCGCGACGGTGGCCGCATTGTCACGATCTCATCCGTGGCGACCCGGATGGCCAACCCCGCCCAGACGTCCTTCGCCATGACGAAGGGCGCGGTCGAGACGATGAGCATGACCTTGGCCAACGAGCTCGGAGTGCGAGGAATCACGGTGAACGCGGTCGCTCCCGGCGCCACCCGGACGGCGACCAACGGATCGGCCTTCGAGGCACCGGGCCTGGCCGAACTCATCGCCGGAACGACGGCGCTCGATCGCCTGGGCGGGCCCGGCGACATCGCCGACGTGGTCGCGTTCCTCGCCTCCGACGCCGCGCGCTGGATAACCGGCCAGGTCATCGACGCGAGTGGCGGCCTGTTCCTCGGACCGCGCGCCTGACCGGACCGCGCGTCCGATCAGGCCGCGTCTGATCGGATCACGTGCTTGATCGGACCGCGCGCCTGATCAGGCCGCGCTTGAGCAGACCGTGCCTGATCGGACCGCGCGACCGATCGCCGATCGCCGGCGAGAACTCACGGTCGCGCGGTCGCCGGTCGTCTGCTCCACGGTGTCGTGCTCCTCGTGTCGCTCCCGGTCGTATCCGGGTCGCCGACCGTCTGCTTCACGGCGTCGCGTTCCTCGTGTCGCGTCCGGGGCGCCGGTCATCCCGGTGTCCTTCGGCCCGCCGGTCCTTCACGACCGACCTTCCGGTCCTTCACGACCCCGGGCGCCGGGGCGCGGGTTCCTACCTCGTTCTGCGTCCCCTCAGGGCCTCGCGCCCCCGCGCCACGATGATGTCGACGGCCTTGACGTCGTCGATGTCGCGGGCGTCGGCCAGCGCCTTCTTGGCCGCGTCATAGGCGTCCAGGGCCCGGTGCCAGTTGACGTCGCCCCCGGCGCCCTCCTCGTCGGCGAGGCGGTCGATCTCCTCGCCCAGCCGCGTCACGTTCTCCTCCTGCGCCCGCCTGAGCTTCTCCAGGCGGGCCGTCCGCCCGGCCGCCTCCAGCTTGGCGGCCTTCCCGCGCCGCCGCCCGCGCACGACCACCGTGACCAGTACCCAGAGCGCGACCAGGCCCGCCAGCGAGAAGAAGATCACCCAGCCGATCGCCGGCCGGCTGGACGACCCCGACAGGTCGGCGTCCTTGGCGAAGTCGGTCTCCATGCCGGTGACCTCGGCGTCCACGAAGGTGGCGCCCCGCAACTCGGCGAAACTCAGGTCGGCGTCGGTCAGCGTCGCCCCGCGGAAGACCGCTCCCTGGAACTTGCCGCTGCTCAGGTCGGCCCGCTCCATCCTGGCGCCGGTGAAGTCGGCCAGGTCGGCCCTGGCGCTGCCGAACTCCGCGTCGCGCAGGTCGGCACCGCCCAGCTTCGCCTCCGTCAGGTCGGCGCTGCCGAACTCCGCCCCCGACAGGTCCGCCTTCGACAGGTTCGCCCCGGCCAGCTTGGCGCTGCCGAGTTGTGCCCTCGCCAGGCGCGCCCCCGTCAGGTCGGCCCCCATCAGCTCGACGCTGCCGAGCTTGGCGCGGTCGAGGCGCGCGCCGCGCAGGTCGGCGCCCTTGAGGTAGCGGATCGTGGCCCCGACGGCCGAGACGTCACGCAGGATCGCCCGGTCGAGCTTGACGAGGCCCAGATTGACCCCGTCCAGCTTGGCGCCGGTCAGGTCGGCGCAGCTCAGGTCGCGGGGGAACTCGGCGACCGAGGTCAGGTCCCAGCCCGCGTACTTCTGCCCGCTGCCCGGCTCGCACGCCGGGTCGGCGGCAGGCAGGTCCCTGGGCACGCCCTTGCTGCCCGCGAGCCGCGCGCCCGTGACGTCGCCCAGCTCGGCCCCGCCGAGGTCGGCGCCCCGGAAGGTCGCGCCGTCCAGCACCGACCCGCGCAGCTGCGCGCCCCGCAGGTCGGCGTCCCGGAACACAGTCTTGATCATCGTGGAGTTGTACATGCGCGCCTTGGACGCCTTGAGGCCGGTGAGGTCGGCCCGGCGCATGTCCGTGCCGTAGGCCTCGGCGTCGGTCAGGTCGACGCCGACCAGCTTCGCGTCGTCGAACTGGGCCGAGTACGTCTTGGCGCGCACCATCGTGGCCCCGCTCAGGTCGGCCCCCTCGAAGTGCGCGTTGTAGGGGATCGAGTCGTCCATGGTCGCGTCGCGCAGGTCGGCACCGCGCAGGTTCGCGTAGTACAGCTCCGCCTCGCTCAGGTCGGCACCGCGCAGCCTGGCCCCGGCCATCTCGGCGTTCCCGAGGCGGGTGCCCTTGAGTGAGGCGCCCCGCAGGTCGGCCCCGGTGAGGAGGCTGCGTACGAGCACGCCGTCCAGCTTGGCCCTTCGCAGGTCGGCGCAGGACAGGTCGGCGGGCAGCGTGACCCGGGTGAGGTCCCTGCCGGCCAGCTTGGGACCGCTGCCGGGCCTGCACCCGGCCTTGGCGCCTTCCGCCGCCCGGCTGTCCCGCGCTGCCCGGCTGTCCTGGACGGCTGCCCGGTTGTCCCGCGTGCTCCGGGTGTCCTGGACGGTCCGGGTGTCCTGGACGGTTCGGGTGTCCTGGACGGTGTGGGCAGACGCCGCGGGGGCCGGTAGCAGGGCGGCCGGCAGGATCACGGCCCCGGCGAGCAGGCGGGTAAGGCTGGACATGTCTCTCTCACCGTCTCCCCCGAGGCGCGCGGATCCGGCCGACGGGGGAGAGCGGTGCCGGGCGGGAGTTCGTGGACAGGCCGGTGCGGGTGACACCCCGAGGGGAGGGGCCCGCCCGATGGACCATACGGGAACGCGCCCCTTTATAGGAGGGCCCGGTTGCGGCCCGCTTGCGAACCGCCTTCCGCCCTGCCTTCTGTCCCGCCGCGCCTTCTCTCCCGCCGTACCGTGAACCGCCTTCCGCGCATCCCTCCGTGCGATTCGCGGTACCGCGATTCGCCGTACCGTGAATCGCGGTACGGCGGCACCGGGGCGCCGCTACAGCGGTTCCGAGTCGTTCGTCCGGGACTGCTTCGCCCAGGCGAGCTGCTCGTTCCCGCGCAGCTCCTCCTCCGCGGTCTGCTCCACCCTGGCCATGGACCAGCGCAGGATCGGCGGAGCCATGAGCGAGGTCACGATCGCCACCAGCACGATGATCGTGTAGACCTCGACGCTGAGGATGCCCAGCCGCAGGCCCACCATGGCCACGACCACCTCGATCACGCCCCGCGCGTTGAGCCCCGCGCCCAGGGCGAGGGCCTCCCACTTGTTGAGCTTGCTGGCGCGCGCTCCCGCGTACGCTCCGACGAACTTGCCGATGATGGCCACGGCCAGGATGGCGAGCCCGGCGAGCAGGACCATGGGGTCGGCCAGTGACGTCAGGTCCATGCGCAGACCGGCGGTGGCGAAGAAGATCGGCGCGAAGCCGGAGAGCACCACCGTGCGCAGCGGGGCGAGCCGCGCCGGGTCGATGCCCCCCGCGGAGCCGATCAGGATGCCGCACACGAAGGCGCCGAAGACGGCCTCCAGCCCCATCGCGTGCGTGGCGGCGGCGGCGAGTACGAGCAGCACGGCCGCGGTCGCGACGGGCGGGCCGGGGTCCTCCTCGTTCCGGGAGGTGAGCCGGAACGCGTGCCGCACCAGCGGGCGGCCCACGGTGAGCGCGAAGACCACGACCGCCATCAGGCAGGCGAACGAGACCAGCACGTTCCCGGCACGCAGGCCGGTGGTGGCCATGGCCGACACGATCGACAGCATGAACCAGCCGAACGCGTCGTCGATCATGCCCGCGGCCAGCGTGAGCTGCCCGACGTTGCGGTGGAGCAGCCCCATGTCCATGAGGGTCTTGGCGATGACCGGGATGGCGCTGACGCACATCGCGACGCCGAGGAAGAGCGCGAAGACCAGCGTCTCCGTTCCGGCGGGAACGAGGGTGGCCGGGAGCAGGAAACCGGCGCCGACGCCGAACGCGAGCGGCACCAGCAGCCCGCCGGCGCTGACACCGGCGGCCGTGGCGCCCCTGCGCCGGATCAGCCCCATGTCCATGTGGATCCCGGTGATGCCGACGAGCAGCAGCACGCCGATCTGCCCGACCGCGTCGAGCAGGTGGAACTGGGCGCTGTCCTGCGGGAACAGCCAGGTGGACAGGCCCGGCGCGACGTGCGCGAGGAACGACGGGCCCAGGAGCACGCCGACGAAGAGCTCGCCGACGACGGCGGGCATGCCGAGCCGCCTGGCCAGGCGGCCGAAGACGAGGGCGAGCAGCAGGAGCAGCCCCACCTGGAGCAAGAAGATCAGTAGTTGGTGCGCGGCGATCGGCGCCACCGGCGCCGCGAGCGAGACATGCACGACAGACCCCTCCGGTCTCTCACAAGGCACCACCCTGTCTCCCCAGTCAGGACGGTACGACGCAGAGCCTGACAAAACGAAGATCGGCAATCAATCCTTGAAGAGTTACCCCAAATGTGCGTTGACACGAGGGCCACTTGTTTTGTGGGAGACATCACACGGACAACCGTGTTTCACGCGCGGGAATCCGCCGAGGTGAGAGGGTTGGGCGACGCGGAATCACCACGGTGGCGAATTGACATCTCCCATCCCGCCACTTATCCCGCCACGCGAGAGGGTCCCCTTCTCGGCCCGCCACGCGGGGTCCGCTTCTTGTTCCCGCACGCGGGAGGGTCCGCCTCTTGTCCCACCGCTCGGGGGCCTCTTGCACCGCATGGAGGAGGCCCCGCATGGAGGAGGGGACGCTTCGCCTCCCGCGTGAACGTCGCGGCACCGCGAACGAGCCCGGCCCCCCCTGCTCAGCCGCTAACGGGCGTCCAGCAGGGCGTCGACCAGGGCGCGGCCGTATCCGGGTGCGAGGGAGTCGCTCATGAAGAGGACCCGGTACGTCATCGGCGCGAGCACGTGGTCCAGCACCGCGTCCAGCGTGGGCACGTCCTCGCCGCGTCCGGCGGAGCGGGTGAGGACGGCCTGGATGCGGCCGCTGGTGTACGCGCAGCACTGCCCGGTGCTCCTGCCGCCGTCGTCGCCGGCGACCACGTCGCGGATGAACGCGCGGCCGGTGGGGGAGGACGTCTCCTCCAGCCACTCCTCGGCCCACGCCGCGAGGTCGTCGCGCAGGCTGCCGAGGTCGGCCGGGGGGCCGTCGGGCCGCATGTGCTCAAGGGCGACGTCGGCCAGAAGTTCCTGCAGGTCACCCCACCTGCGGTAGACGGTCGAGGGGGTCACGCCCGCGCGGGCGGCGACGAGCGGCACGGTCAGGTCGGCGCGGTCGCGCTCGGCCAGGAGGGCCCGTACCGCCTCGTGGACGGCCTGCTGCACCCGCGCGCTCCGTCCCCCGGTGCGTACCGCCTGCTTCGTACCCATGGGCCGAGCTTAACGCAAAATATTTGCTTCAGTGGTCCGAGGTGTGTACGTTGCTAACGCAAATCTTTTGCTTTAAAGCTTCTGGAGTCCCTCCATGTCCTCTGTGACGTCCTCCGTGACCTCGACGTCGCCCGCCCACCGGACCCGCCTGGGGGCCGGCGCGGCCGTGGTGCTCCTGGCGACGACCCTGACCACCTTCATGGCCGCGGCCAGCGCGCCCACCCCGCTGTACGCCGTGTACCAGGGCCATTGGGGCTTCTCCTCCAGCGTCCTGACCGCCGTCTACGCCGTCTACGCCGTGAGCCTGCTGGTGGCCCTGCTCACCGTGGGCTCCCTGTCGGACCACATCGGGCGCCGTCCGGTGATCCTCGGGGCGGTGGCGCTGGAGACGGTCGCGATGGTGATCTTCGCCTTCGCCGACGGGGTGCCCGCCCTGGTGGTCGCGCGCGTCGTGCAGGGCTTCGCCACCGGGGCCGCGACCGGGGCGCTGGGAGCGGGCCTGCTGGACGCCGACCGGACGCGCGGCCCGCTGATCAACAGCGCGACGCCCGCCCTGGGCCTGGCGGCGGGCAGCCTGGGATCGAGCCTGCTCGTGCAGTACCTGCCCGCGCCGACGCGGACGGTGTTCGTCGTCCTGATCGTCGCGTTCGTGCTGCAGGGCGTCGCGATCCTCCTGCTGCCCGAGTCCGTCAGCCGCAGGGCGGGCGCGCTGGCCTCGCTGCGCCCGCACGTCAGCGTGCCCGCCGGGGCCCGCCGGGTCCTGCTGCTGGTCACCCCGATCACCGTGGCCGGGTGGGCGCTCGGCGGGTTCTACCTGTCCCTGGGGCCGTCCCTGGCCCGCGAGGTCACCGGCTCGGGGTCGATCGTGGTGGGCGGGCTGCTGGTCTTCGCGCTGACCATCAGCGGCACCGTCGCGATCCTCGCCCTGCGGTCGTTCCCCGCCCCGCGCGCGATGCGGGTGGCCTCGGTGCTCCTGGCCCTCGGGGTGATCGTGACCCTGCTCGGTGTCAACGCGGGCTCGGGAGCGCTGTTCTTCGCCGGTACGGTCGTCGCCGGGCTGGGCTTCGGCGCGGGATTCCAGGGCGCCGCGCGCACCCTGCTGCCGGCCGCCGCCCCGCACGAGCGGGCCGGGCTGATGGCCGCCTTCTACATCGTCAGCTACGTCGCGATGAGCATCCCCGCCACCGCCGCCGGGATCGTCGCGGGCCAACTGCCTCTCGCAGAGCTCACCACGTACTACGGGACCGTCCTCGTCCTCCTGGCCCTGGTCGCCCTGGCCGGGACGTACCTCGTCCGTGAGCGTGCCGCCGAGGTGGCGCCCACGGCGTGACCGCTCCCCGGCGGTGGCCTGGCCAACCCGGCGTGGAAGGCTGTCGGTCATGACTGTTCTGGACATTCCCACCTTGAAGCTAGTAAACGGCGCGGACATCCCGCAGGTCGGCCTGGGCACCTGGCCCATGTCGGACGAGGAGGCGGAGGTCGCGGTCGCCGAGGCCGTCGAGCTGGGCTACCGGCTGGTGGACACCGCCTACGCGTACCGGAACGAGACCGGGGTGGGGCGCGGGTTGCGGGCGAGCGGCGTGCCGAGGGAGGAGCTGTTCGTCACCACCAAGCTGAACGGCGAGTGGCACGGGTACGACGCCGCGCAGGAGGCGTACCAGGCCAGCCTGGACCGGCTCGGACTCGACTACGCCGACCTCTACCTGATCCACTGGCCGCTGCCGCGCAAGGACCGCTACGTCGAGGCGTGGAAGGGCATGGTCAAGCTGCTGGAGGACGGCCGCGTGCGGGCGATCGGCGTGTCGAACTTCAAGCCGGCCCACATCGACCGGCTCCTGGCCGAGACCGGCGTGGTGCCCGACGTGAACCAGATCCAGCTCAACCCGTTCTTCACCCGTGACGAGCCCCGCGCCTACGGCACCGCCCACGGGATCGCCACCCAGTCCTGGGGGCCCCTCGGGCAGGGCGGCGACCTGCTGGAACAGCCGGTCGTCACGGCCGCCGCCGAGCGGCACGGCAGGACCCCCGCCCAGATCGTGCTGCGCTGGCACATCGAGCTCGGCCTGATCACCGTGCCGAAGTCGTCCAGCCCCGGGCGGATGAGGTCCAACGCCGAGATCTTCGACTTCGCCCTCACTCCCGAGGAGGTCTCGGAGCTGTCCGCCCTCGACCGGGGCGAGGCCGCCGCGACCGACTCCGACTCCACCGGCCACTGACCCCGGCGGACCGCTCCGGCCTCGACGGCCTCCTGTGAGCGGCCCACCGGCCCGCCCTCCCCGCACCCGTCGTCACGACTCGTCGTCACCGCCGAGGCCGACGTGCCGCGCGACCATCACAGAAGGAGCCCCACGCATGTCCGTATCACATGACGTCCAGCAGATCGAGCAGGCCAACTCCTCCGGCCGGACCCCGGTCGTCTTCGTCCACGGGTTGTGGCTGCTGCCCAGCAGCTGGGACCGGTGGGCCGCCGTCTTCGCCGAGGCGGGCTACGCGCCGGTGACGCTCGGCTGGCCGGACGACCCCGACACCGTGGCCGAGGCCAAGGCCCATCCCGAGGTCTTCGCCCACAAGACCGTGGGCCAGATCGCCGACCACCTGGCCGAGCTGATCGGCGGGCTGGAGCGCAGGCCCGCCGTCGTCGGGCATTCCTTCGGCGGCCTGCTCACCCAGATCCTGGCGGGCCGGGGCCTGTCGGGCGCCTCCGTCGCGATCGACCCCGCCCCCTTCCGCGGCGTGCTGCCGCTGCCCGTCTCCTCCCTGCGCGCCTCCGCGCCCGTGCTGGGCAACCCGGCCAACATCCACCGCGCCGTCCCGCTCACCTACGAGCAGTTCCGCTACGCCTTCGCCAACGCCGTCACCGAGGAGGAGGCCAAGGAACTGTACGAGACCTTCTCCGTCGCGGCCCCCGGTGCCCCGCTCTTCCAGGCCGCCACCGCGAACTTCAACCCCTGGAGCGAGACCAAGGTCAACAGCAGGAGTCCCGAGCGCGGCCCGCTGCTGATCATTTCCGGGGAGAAGGACAACACCGTCCCCTGGGCGATCGCCAACGCCTCCTACAAGAAGCAGAGGCGCAACGAGACGGCGGTCACCGAGATCGTCGAGATCCCCGGCCGAGGGCACTCCCTCACCATCGACGGTGGCTGGCGCGAGGTCGCCGACACGGCCCTGACCTTCGTCCGGCGCTTCCTGTGATCGACGGCCCTCCGTAGCAGGCGGGAGCACATACGCGAGCGGGGAGACGGGACACGCCCGGCCCTCGTCCGTCCGGCGCTCCCGTGATCGACGGCCCTTCGTGGCGGGGCCGCACGACACGCGACACGCGGCGCGGGAGGCGACACGCGGGCCGGGGAGACGACACCGTGCGGGGGTAGGGTACGGAACCGTGAAGCGGGCCGAGGAGGCGGCATCGTGAATGCCGACGGGCAACGGCACGGCCACCCTCCCACGTCACCGGGATCCGCCCGTGCCCCCCGCGAACACGGCGGGCACGAGGGACGCGAGGGGCACGACCCGGAGGTCTTCCGCCGCCGGTTCTGGGTCAGCCTGGCCCTGTCGGTCCCCCTCGTGGTCACGAGCCCGAAGGTGCAGGGGTGGTTCGGCCACACCGTCGACCTGCCCGGCCTGTGGGCGGCCGGGCCGGTGCTCGGCACGGCCGCGTTCCTCTACGGCGGCGGGCCGTTCCTGACCGGCGCGATCGGTGAGATCCGGGCCAGGGCGCCGGGCATGATGCTGCTCATCTCCATGGCCATCGTCGTGGCCTGCGCGGCCTCGATGGCGACCACCTTCGGCTGGTTCGACCTGGACTTCTGGTGGGAGCTGGCCACCCTGGTCACCGTCATGCTGCTGGGGCACTGGCAGGAGACCAGGGCCATCGGCCAGGCCAGGGGCGCCCTGTCCGCGCTGGCCTCGCTCCCGCCCGACCAGGCCGAACGCCTCGGCGAGGACGACGCGCCCCGGCCGTGGACTTCGAGTCCCTGGCCGGACGCGGCGTGCGGGCCGTCGTGGACGGCGTGCCGTACGCGGCCGGCGGTCCCGCGCTGCTCCGCGAGCTCGGCGCGGACGTCCCCGTACCTCTCCGCGAGGCGACGGAGGGGTGGGCCGGGAGCGGCGCGGCCGTGCTGCACCTGATGGAACTCACCCGCGAACCGCCACCTGCCGTCGCCGCCTTCGCGATGCGGGACGAGATCCGCCCCGAGGCCCGCGCCGCCGTCGAGGGGCTTCGTGCCGAGGGGGGCGCGACGATCGTCATGGTCACCGGGGACGCCAGGCCCGTGGCCGACACCGTCGCGGCCGAGCTCGGCATCGACGAGGTGTTCGCCGAGGTGCTGCCCGGTGACAAGGACCGGACCGTCGCCGGACTCCAGGAGCGCGGCCTCACGGTGGCGATGGTCGGCGACGGTGTCAACGACGCCCCCGCCCTGGCCCGCGCCGACGTCGGCATCGCCATCGGGGCGGGCACCGACGTCGCCATCGAGTCCGCCGGTGTCGTCCTGGCACCCTCGGACCCGCGTGCCGTCGTCGCCGTCATCCGGCTGTCACGGGCCTCCTGCCGCAAGATGATCCAGAACCTGTCCTGGGCCGCCGGGTACAACCTGGTCACGCTTCCGC
This sequence comes from Streptosporangium heterodermiicola, assembly GCF_051390675.1. Classification (NCBI taxonomy): domain Bacteria; kingdom Bacillati; phylum Actinomycetota; class Actinomycetes; order Streptosporangiales; family Streptosporangiaceae; genus Streptosporangium; species Streptosporangium heterodermiicola. Next base: position 45,162 of record NZ_JBPJSR010000028.1, on the reverse strand, counting down.
TCGCGGCCGGGGTCCTGGCCTGGGCGGGCGTCGCGGTCAGCCCCGCCGTCGGCGCCCTGCTGATGTCGGCCTCCACCATCGTCGTCGCCCTCAACGCCCAGCCGCTGCGCCGCCTCCACCCTCAGGGCGAGAGCCTCTGACGCCCGGCGCTCTCGCGGGCACACCTGACCACGAGAATAATTCACAGTTAACCTATAGAGATAGTAGATTTAAGCGGGATCGGCCCACATGAGGCCATCGGCCAGCGGCAGAGGCGCACCGTCGGGGGGACTTTCGGATGCACATCACGGCCCGGAGCGACTACGCCATAAGGGCGATGCTGGTCATCGCGCTGAGCGATCCCGCCCCGGTCAAGTCGGAGACGATGGCCCAGGCGCAGGAGATCCCGGCGAGTTTCCTGCGCGGCATCCTGACCGACCTGCGCCGTGCCGACCTCGTCTTCGCCCAGCGGGGCCACGAGGGCGGTTTCACGCTCACCCGGCCGCCCGTCGACATCTCGGTCGGCGACGTCCTGCGCGCCGTCGCCGGCGAGCTGACCTCGGTACGGGGACTGCCGACCGGCGACGTGGCCTACTTCGGGGAGGCGGTGCGGCTGCGTACCGTGTGGCTGAACATCGAGACCTCGATAACCGCCATCGTCGACACCGTCAGCCTGGCCGCGCTCCTGTCGCCGGTGGCCGAGGCCGGCAGGCGGCGCAGGGCCTGAAACGGTGGGTGGGATGAAGATTCCCATACCTTGAGACACCTTGCTCGAAACGTGACTTGACGCCGCGTTGGCATTCAATCACGATAATTCCTATCAACAGAGTAGGAAAAACAGGAAGGGGGGCGTTGTGCGTGCGCTCATCCTCTTAGGCCTGGTCGGCTTCGCGGCACAGCTCGTCGACGGCAGCCTCGGCATGGCCTACGGTGTCACCTCGACGACGCTGCTCCTGGCCATCGGCACCAACCCCGCCGCAGCCTCGGCCACCGTCCACCTCGCCGAGATCGGCACGACCCTCGCCTCGGGCATATCCCACTGGCGCTTCAACAACATCGACTGGAAGGTCGTCGCCAAGATCGGTATCCCCGGCGCCGTCGGCGCGTTCGCGGGAGCCACTTTCCTGTCCGGCCTCTCCACCGAGGTCGCGGCACCGGTCATGTCGATCATCCTGCTCGTGCTGGGGCTCTACGTCCTGATCCGCTTCACGGCCTTCGGCCTCCCGCGCGGCAACCTGGGCAAGCCGCTGCGCAAGCGCTTCCTCGCGCCCCTCGGCGTGGTCGCCGGCTTCGTCGACGCCACCGGCGGCGGCGGCTGGGGCCCGGTCGGCACCCCGGCGATCCTGGCCAGCGGGCGCCTGGCGCCGCGCAAGGTGATCGGTTCCATCGACGCCAGCGAGTTCCTGGTCGCCATCGCCGCCAGCATCGGCTTCTTCTTCGGCATCGGCTCCGAGAACATCAACTTCTCCTGGGTCGCCGTGCTGCTGATCGGCGGCGTCATCGCGGCTCCCATCGCCGCCTGGCTGGTCCGGCACATCCCGCCGCGCATCCTGGGCTCCGCGGTCGGCGGTGTCATCATCCTGACCAACGTCCGGACCCTGCTGCGCAGCGACTGGATCGACGCCTCCAGCGGCGTCCAGACCATCGCCTACATCACCATCGCCGTCATCTGGGCCGCCGCCATCGCCTACTCGGTCCGCGAGTACCGCCGTGACCGCGACAACGAGACGGTCGAGGCGATCGAGGAGGAGGAGAGGCGCCGCGCGGCGGAGCAGGAGACCGCCGGCACCGCCAGCTAGCCGAACCCCGGCGCGCCCTCCGGCTCGCCGCATCGCACGAAGGCCCCTCCCGCTCAGGCGGGAGGGGCCTTCGTGCTGTGTGGCGGGGTTCGCGGGGCGCGGGACCCGTCCCGCGGGTGTCGCGCGCCGTTCTCGCGGGCGACACCCTCCGTCGGTGGGCGGCGTCCCGGCGTCATGGGGCTATCTGTAGTCGATTAACTACTTTATAGAGATATGTCGGCTTTTTGTGGCGCTCGTCCTAAAAAGCGAACTTGCGACTCGAACGCGTAACGCAACTTCTGTTGACGCGGTCAGGGATCACCGCATTGTCCTTTGGTAGATACGGTCGTCCGTTTTTCTCATTTTCAGAGGACAAAACCGCTGCCGCGTCCCCCGAACCGTTCGAGTCAAGGAACCCACCTGGCATTCATGCCCTACGGCGGATCGCGGCCGCTCGCCGTCGCCCTGGCGGTACTCGCGGTGACCCCGCCGACGTACGCCACCACCAGGCTCGACACCATCCGGCTCGACCCCGTCCCCGCCGCGGGAACACCCGCCCACGGCACGACGGCGGTCACCCGCGCCATCACCCTGATCACCGGTGACAAGGTCACGGTCCGCTCCGGCGGTACCGGGACCGGCACCACGGTGGTGCGGGGCCCCGGCGGCGAACCCGTCGGCGCCCACGTCACCACCGTGGGCACCGACACCTACGTCCACCCCGACAGCGCGATGCCCTACGTCTCCGCCGGGCTGCTCGACAGGCGGCTGTTCAACGTCACCCGCCTGCCGGCCGACGACTACGACGACGCCCACGTCGGCCACCTCCCGCTGATCGTCACCTACGCGGACAACTCGGCCGCCCGCGCCGCCACGTCGCTGCCCGAGGGCGCCACGAGGGTCCGTACCCTCAGCAGCATCAAGGGCGCGGCCGTCACCGAGGACCGCGACAGGGCCGCGAGCTTCTGGTCCTCGCTCACCGGCGGCCGGGCCGGTCACGCTGCCGCTGGTGCGGCTCGACCACGACGCGGACACCGGCGCGGACGGCAGGGCCTCCCGCTCGGCCGCCCTCACCCTTCTCCCCTCGCATCTCCCCTCGCACCTGCCGGGAGGGCCGAGGCCGGCCATCCGCTCGGGTGAGCTCCAGGTCTCCTACGACGACGGCGCCACCTGGCGCACCGAGCGCCTGACCCGCGCCGGCGACGGGTGGAGGGCCAGGCTGGACGCCCCGGCCCGCGCCCGGTACGTCAGCCTGCGGGCCGGAGCCGAGGACGAGAGGGGCAACGCCGTCGAGCAGACGATCGTCCGCGCCTTCGGACTGAGGTAGGGCCGAGGTGGAGCCCAGGTAGAAACGGGCGGCACCACCCGTCAGGCGCGAACGGCGCCGTCCGTCACGTGCGGGCGGTGCCGCCCGTCAGGTGTGAGCGGCATCGCCCGTCAAAGCCGGGCGGCGTCCGTCAGACGTGAGCGGCGGCGTCCGTCAAAGGCGGGTGATGCCGTTCGCGTGCGTGAGCGACATCGCCCGTCACGTGCGGGCGGCGCCGTTCGGCGGGCCGGAGCCCTCCGCGGGCGCGAAGTGCTCCGACACGCGCTCGGCGGGGTAGGCGCCGCGCTCGGTCACGATCCTCGTCACCAGGTGCGGCGGGGTGGCGTCGAAGGCGGGGTAGTGGCCGGTCACGCCCTCGCCCGCGGTGCGCGTCCCCAGCACGTGCAGGACCTCGTCGCCGTCCCGCCGCTCGATGACGACGTCGTCGATGCCCGGCGCGCGCGGATCGGGCGCGGGGATTATCACGTAGTACGGGACGTCGAAGGCGCGGGCGGCGAGCGCCACCCCGAGCGTGCCGACCTTGTTCACCACGTGCCCGTCCATCGTCACCCGGTCCGCGGCGGTCAGCGCCACGTCGGCGAGCCCGTCGGACAGCACCGAGGCGACCATCCCGTCGGTGATCAGGGTGGGCCGGTAGCCCATCTCCACCAGCGTCGGCGCGGTGAGCCGCGCTCCCTGCAGGTAGGGCCGGGTCTCGGTGCAGACGAACTCCAGCCGCTTGCCCGCCTCCTGCGCGGCCTCGACGGTCGCGATCAGGTAGGCGTCCGCCCAGCAGTGGGTGAGGACGCGGGCGCCGTCGTCGAGCAGCGCCGCCGCGTGCCTGCCCATGGCCGCGCTGCTCGCCAGGTAGGCCGCGTCGTGCCCGGCCGCCGCCCGGGTCACGGCCTCCACCAGCTCGTCCCCGTGCGCCTCGGGCAGCGGCCCGTCCACCGTGGCGGCCAGGACGGCCTCCACGGCGTCGCGGATGTGGTTGTTCGTGGGCCGGGTCGCGATCAGCCGGTCGCCCGCCCCGCGCAGCCGCGCCGCCGCGAGGCCCGGCGGCTCGCCCCGCGCCTCACGGGCGGCCAGCGTCATCCCGGCGGTCGCCGCGAACGAGGGGCCCGTGCTCTGGGTCACCATCCGCTCGATGGCCACGGCCACGTCCTCGCTGGTGACACAGCGCACCCAGCGGTGCTCGAAGGGATAGACGCGGCGGTCGAGGATCTCCACGGCGTCCTCGGTGATCCGGACGGAGTCCGCGAGGACGGGGCGCCTGCCGGTCGTGCTCATGAGACCTCCAGCGGGGGAGCGGGGGATCGGCCGGCCTGCCGCCGCCTGCCGGTCGCACCGGGTGCCGTCCGGCGTCGCCGCCGGCACCGCGACCCGGCGATGCCTCGCGCTTATGCCCCTTTTGGAGGGTCTCGTACCTCAGGGTGGCGGGCCGCTCCTGGACGGCCCGCCACCCTGAGGTACGACAGGTGTGACGGCTCAGGCGAGCTTCTCGCCGATCTCGGTGATCTGGGCGCGCTGCGCGGTGACCATCTTCTCCGCCAGCTGGGTGGTGGGCCTGTGCCTGCCCAGCGCGATCACGACCTGGGCCATCTGGACACCGCTGTTGAGGTGCTTGCCCAGCACGCTCAGCCACAGCTTGTCGAAGGCGGCGCCCGAGCGTCTCTCCAGGGAGGAGATCTGGGTGGCGGACAGCATGCCCGGCATGTCGTGCACGGCCCGGTCGTTCTCCGCCGGTACCTCGACATCCCACGACTGCAGCCAGCCGGACATCAGGTCGATGTCGTGGGACTCCTCATCCTTGATCTTCGCGGCCAGGTCGCGCACGTACGGGTCCTGGCTCCGGCCGTCCACCAGGTCGGCGAGCTGGATCGTCTGGCGATGGTGCGGGATCATCTCCTGGGAGAAGCGGACGTCCGCGTCCGCCCGATCACCGGCCAGCCCAACCGCCTGGACGGGGGCCACGGTCGTCACGGCCGCTGACGAGCACCCGGCGACCATCATGGCGGAGACCAGCAAGGCGGCGGTCAGAGACCGTCTTTTGCGCGACCGCCGGGTGCTCATCGAGATCACTGCCCCTTTCCTGCGGGTGGGAAGGATCATTCGTGCCGTTCCGTCCTGAGATACGCGGACCTTGTCGCGGGGGTTCAGGGTCAGCCGGAATTCGGTGCCCGAGATTTCGGACACCGAACTCCGGGTCCGGCCGCCGGGTGGGTCAGCCGGGGACGTCGCGGTGGTCGGAGATGCTGTCGAGCCAGGCGCGGTGCAGGTCGGCGTAGCGGCCCGCCCGCCCGGCGAGCTCGCCGGGCGGGCCGTCCTCCATGATCCTGCCGCCGTCCATCACCAGCACCCGGTCGGCGATCTCGACGGTCGACAGGCGGTGCGCGATGATGAGGGCCGTCCGGTCCGCCAGGACCGTCCGCATCGCCCGCTGCACCAGCCGCTCGCTGGAGACGTCCAGGCTGGACGTCGCCTCGTCGAGGATCAGCACCGCCGGGTCGGCCAGGAACGCCCTGGCGAACGCCACCAGCTGCCGCTGCCCGGCCGACAGCCGGCCGCCGTGCTTGCCGACCTGGGTGTCGTACCCCTCGGGAAGCGCGGAGACGAACGCGTCGGCGCCGATCGAGCGGGCCGCCGCCACCACGTCGGCCATGCTCGCGCCCGGCCGGCCGAATCTGATGTTGTCCGCCACGGACCCGCTGAACAGGAAGTTCTCCTGGGTGACCAGGACCACCGCGGCGTGCCGCGACTCCTCGCCGAGGTCGCGCAGGTCGACCCCGTCCAGCAGCACCCGGCCCGCCACCGGGTCGTAGAACCTGGAGACCAGCTTCGCCAGCGTGGTCTTGCCCGCCCCGGTGGTGCCGACCAGCGCCACGGTCTGCCCGGCGGGGACCGTCAGGTCCAGCCGGGGCAGCACGGGGGTGCCGTCCAGGTAGGAGAACTCCACGTCCTGGAACTCGATCCGCCCGCGTGGCCGCTCCAGCGTCACCGGGTCGCCGGACTCGGCCACCACGGGACGTTCCTGCAGCACGCCGGAGAGCTTCTCCAGCGCCGCCCCGGCGGACTGGAACGTGTTGTAGAACTGCGAGATCTCCTGCATCGGCTCGTAGAACTGGCGCAGGTAGAGCAGGAAGGCGGCCAGCACGCCCACCGTGACCTCGCCCTGGATCGCCAGCGTGCCCCCGTAGAGCAGGACGGCCGCGACCGTCACGTTCCCGATCAGCTTGACCCCCGGAGAGAAGATCGCGATCAGGTGCATGCTCCGCTGGTTGGCGTCGCGGTAGTCGGCGTTCAGCTGGGCGAAGATCTCCTGGTTACGAGGTTCCCTGCGGAACGCCTGGACCGCGCGCATGCCGGCCATCGACTCCACGAAGTGCACGATCACCAGGGCCACGGTCTCCCGGGTCCTGCGGTAGACGATGCTCGACTGCCGCCGGAACCAGCCGGTGAACAGCATCAGCACCGGCAGCGGCAGCAGCGCGACCACGCCGAGGTGGACGTCCAGGACGAGCAGCAGGACCGCCGTGCCGACCAGCGTCAGCACGGCGGTGACGAGGTCGTCGAACCCCGACTGCAGCATCTCGGAGATGGCGTCGATGTCGGAGGTGAGCCGGGAGACGACCCGGCCCGAGGTGTAGTCCTCGTGGAACGACAGCGACAGCCTCTGGAAGTGGGCGAACACCCGCCGCCGCAGCTCCAGCAGGATGCTCTGGCCGATGCGCCCGGCCATCCTGAGGAAGATCCGCCGGGTCACCAGCTGGACGGCCGCCGCCGCCAGGATCGCCGCGACGACCGTGAGCAGCGTCCTCGGCCCCGCCCCCGCCACCATCGGCGGGATGCCCGCGTCGATGCCCACCTTGACCAGGTACGGGATGGCGAGCGAGGCGACGTTGCAGGTCACGATGATCGCGACGAGCAGGAAGATCTCCCCGCGGTACGGGCGCAGCAGGTCGCCGAGCAGCCGCCTGGACCTGTCGCGCAGCAGGAACGACACCCGCGCCGACAGCTCGTCCTGGTTCTCCGCCGCGACCCCCCGCCACTCCAGGGACCCGTTCGAGGTCTCCTCGGCGGGGGGTCCGGGAGGCTGGGTGGAAGGTTCGGTCACGCTCACAGCCGTGCCTCCTCGACGTCCGGGTCGGCCGACAGCAGCGCACGGTACTCGGGCACGCTCGCCATGAGCTCGTGGTGCCCGCCGACGTGCGCGATCGTGCCGTCCAGCAGCAGGGCCACCCTGTCGGCGAGGAGCACGGTGGAGGCCCGGTGGGCGACGACGATCCCGGTGGCCTCGCGCAGCACGTGCCGCAGCGCCTCCTCCACCAGGGCCTCGGTCTCGACGTCCAGGGCCGACAGCGTGTCGTCCAGCACGAGGATCCTGGGACGGCTGAGAACCGCGCGGGCCAGCGCGAGCCGCTGGCGCTGGCCGCCGGACAGGGACATGCCCTGCTCGCCGATCCTGGTCTCCAGCCCCCACGGCAGCGTGTGGACGAACCCGGCCTGGGCGATCCGCAGCGCCTCCTCGATCTCCTCCTCGCTCGCGTCGTGCCGCCCCAGCGTGAGGTTCTCCCTGACGCTCATCGAGAACAGCGTCGGCTCCTCGAAGGCCGTGGCGACCATCGAGCGCAGCTCGGGCAGCGGCAGGTCGCGGACGTCAACCCCGTCGATCGTGACCCGGCCGGCGCCGACGTCGTACAGCCGGGGCACCAGGGAGGTCAGCGTGGTCTTGCCGGAACCCGTCGCGCCCACGACCGCCACCGTCTCTCCCGGCCGCACCTCCAGCCAGACGTCGCGGAGCACCGGCTCGCCGGCGCCGGGGAAGGTGAAGCACGCCCCCTCGAAGCGCAGGTGCCCCCGGGGCCGCTCGATCGCGCCGGTGCCCCCGACGATGTCCGGCTTGGTGTCGAGCACCTCCATCACCCGGTCCGCCGCGGTCATCGCCTCCTGGCCCATCGTCAGGATGAAGCCGAGCGCGGAGACGGGCCAGACCAGCTGCAGCATCAGGGTGGCGAAGGCCACCAGCGTGCCCAGCGTCAGCGTGCCGGAGCCGACCGCCAGGGCGCCGAGCAGCAGCACGAGCGCGAGGGTGATGTTCGGGATCACTTCGAGGAAGGTGAAGAACCTGGCCGACAGGCCGACCTTCTCCATCGAGGTCCGGTAGACCTTCAGCGCCCCTTCCTCGAAGATCCCGGAGACGTACCGGCCCCGGCCGAACGCCTTGATCGTACGGATGCCGGCCGCCGACTCCTCGACGACCGTGGCGAGGTCGCCCTGCTCGTCCTGGACCCGGCGGGAGATGGTGATGTACGTGCGCTCGAAGCGCAGGGTGGTGACCGTGATCGGCACCGCCGAGGCGACGACCAGCAGCCCGAGCGGCCAGTACATGTGGAGCAGCAGCCCGGTCACCGCCGCGATCTGGACGGTGGTCAGGACGAGGAAGAGCAGGCCGAAGCCGAGGAAGCGCCGGATCGTCGACAGGTCGGTCGTCGCCCGGGACAGCAGCTGGCCCGACTGCCAGGAGGCGTGGAACCCCATCGGCAGCCGCTGCAGGTGGCCGTAGAGGTCGTCGCGGATGCGGGTCTCCAGGCCCAGGACGGCGACGGCCAGCAGCCACCGCCGCAGGAAGACGAGCAGCGCCTCGGCCACGCCCAGCCCCAGGGCGAGCAGCGCGAGGGGAGGCACGGCCCCGGTGTCGCCCCGGGCGACGGGGCCGTCGATGATCTCCCTGCCGATCAGCGGGATGGCGATGCCAATCGCGACCGCGGCGAAGGAGAGCACCCAGATGGCGACCAGGCGGCCGACGTACGGGCGGAGGTAGGACCTCAACCGCCACAGGGAGCCCGCCCTGGCGCGGCGCGAGGGGAGGGGGCGCGGGGCCGGGGACTCCGGGTCGGTGGCGGGGGTGTTCGGGTTGTCGTCTGTGTTGTCGTCCTTGTTTTCCTTGCTGGCTGTGGTGGCTCCGGTGTCAGGGGGCATCGGCAGGCGGCACGCTCCTCACGGTGTTCTGACGGGGTGAGAGCCGGTCCGGGGCATGGCAGGCCGGAACGCCGTCCCCTCGTAACCGGTCTCTCCCGTGCCACCGCTCCCGGTGGCCGCCCCGTCGGATCACCGCCACCCGCGTGACACGGGTGACCATTCAGTTTCCGCACCGGGGCGTGGCGTCGGCAACTGATTTGACGGTCCCCATGTTGTAACCGGCAGGCCAGGGTGCCCGTTGACCGGGCGTTCTCTCCCGGGGTCAACGGCCCGCGTTTCGGACGGGCACGTGCGACGGCCCGGTGGCCGTCGCCGGGCGGCCTTCGGGTCCTCTCTTCCGGCCCGCCGGTACGGGCGCTGTCCCGGCGCCGAAATAGGGGGACTAAAATCCCCGGTGGTGTCGAGCGCGAGGAGGCGGACCCCGATGGATCTGGAGACGTTGCGCGATGTTTCCGAGCTGAGCGACCCCATCGAGCGCGCACGAGCGCTGAGCCGTCTCATCACCGAGGAGCAGGGCCTCGTCGCGGAGGCGGCGAAGATGCGTCGCCAGGCGATCGCCGAGGCCCGTGACTCCGGGATGAGCCTGGAGGACGTGGGGGCGCGCCTGGGCGTGTCCCCCGGCCGTATCTCCCAGACGAGAAAGGGCCCCTCGGCACGCGTTCCCGAGGAGTCCCCGGCACGCGCCTTCGAGGATCCCGTGCTCCGCGCTGCCGGAGAGGCCGCGCTCCATGGTCCCGGGGGGTCCTCGGCCCGCGCGCCCAGGGTCCTGGTACGGCGGACGCTGCCGACCGATCCCGCCGTGCGGGCCTCCGCGTCCCTGTTCCTCGCCGAGGCGGAGAGGCAGGGCGTCACGCCGGACCGCAGAATGCTCTACGTGGGCCCGGAACCGGCCGGTGATCACGTGGCCGCCTGCCTGCGCGTCGAACCCGGCGCCGAGGTGATCGCCCGCCGGAAGATGATGACGGCCGACGGGGTCCCGGTGCGCATCGCCACCAGCTACTTCCGGGCGGACCTGTTCGCGGGCACCCGCCTCGCCGAGCCCGGGTTCGTCAAGCCGTCACTCCAGTCGGCACTCGTCGCCCTCGGCCACACCTTCGGCCACGCCGAGGAGAACCTGACGGCCCGCCCGCCGACATCCTTCGAGTACGAGACCCTGGAGCTCGAACCGGGGGAGTGGGTCGTCCAGGTCCTGCGCGCCGGCTACTCCGACGAGGACGTGCCCGTCCACGTCCTGGAGACCATCTGCGCCGCGAACAGGCACATCTTCCCGATCGGCCAGGTCTCCGGGCACGACGAGTTCTGACCGGCCCCGGATGGAAAAAGGGGAGGCCGTGGTGGGCGGGGCGGCTGTAGGGTCTGCCCCATGACCTGGCGACATTGATCCTCAACGAACGGTCGGTCCGGCGCGAGCTGCCGTGGACCTCCGGAGATGCCGAGCATCCCGAGTCCGCACAGTCCCCGCGAGAAGGACCCCATGACCACTTCCTTTCACCGCGCGCCCGGAGGGCGTGCGAAGCGCCTGGCCGCGACGCTCTACGCCTACACCCTTCTTGATGAGTTCGTCCTGCTCTACCCGTTCTACGCATTGCTGTTCGTCGACACAGGTCTGTCGACCGCCGAGATCTCCTCGCTCCTGGCGATCTGGTCGGTCACCTCCGTCGCGCTGGAGGTCCCGTCGGGGGTGTGGGCCGACGCCGTCTCGCGGCGCGCGCTGCTCGCCCTGGCCCCGCTGCTGGCCGCCGTCGGCTTCGGCCTGTGGGTCGCGGCCCCCTCCTACTGGGTGTTCGCCGCGGGCTTCGTCCTGTGGGGCGCCTCCGGAGCGCTGCAGTCGGGCGCGCTGGAGGCGCTGGTCTACACCGAACTCGACCGCCTGGGCGCGGCCGGCCGCTACGCCGCGATCATGGGCCGCGCCCGCGCGGTCGGCACGGGCGCCGTCGTGGTGTCCATGGCGGTGGCCACCCCGGTGTTCGCCATGGGCGGCTACCCGCTGGTCGCCGCCGGCAGCGTCCTGGCGTGCGTGCTCGCCTCGGTGGCCGCGCTGGCCTTCCCCGAACACAGCGCACGCGCGGGACAGGAAGCCGTACAGGGAAGCGAGGGGGGATCCGTCGAGGGTACGGACGACGAGGAGGCGCCCGCGGGCGGTTATGCCGCGATCCTGCGCGAGGGGCTGCGGGCGGCGCGCGCCGACCGGCCGACGCGCCGGGCGCTGCTGCTGGTGCCGGCGGTGACGGCCCTGTGGGGCTCGCTGGAGGAGTACACCCCGCTGCTCGCGATCGGCACCGGCGTCGCCACGCACGTCGTGCCGCTCCTGGTGGTCCTGGTCTCGGTGGGGATCGCGGCCGGTGGCGTGCTCGCGGCGGCCGGGCGGAGCTTCACGGACCGGGAGTTCGCCGCGCTCCTCGCGTTCGGGGCGCTGGCACTCGGCGCGGGCGCGTTCAGCGGGGTCGCGGCGGGGTTCGTCGCCATCGCGGTGGCCTTCTGCGTCTTCCAGATGGCGAGCGTGCTGGCCGACGTGCGGTTGCAGGAGAGCATCACGGGCCCGGCCCGCGCCACCGTGACCTCGCTGGCCGGGCTGGGCACCGAGCTGGGCGCCGTCCTCGTCTACGGCGGCTACGCCGCGGCCTCGGCGCTGACCGGCCATGCCGAGATCTTCACCGCCGCCGCGGTGCCGTACGCCCTCCTCGCCCTTCTCCTGTTCCTCGGCGGGTCCCGCTCGCGAAGGTCCGCGACCGCGCGGGCCCCGATCGGCGGCCCGTGAGACGAACCGTGAGAGGGGGCCGGGCCGGTGTGCGGGCTCGGGGGCTCGCCGGCCCGGCCCCGGGCCGGGGTCAGCGCTTGGTGAGGCGGGGCAGGCCCAGCTCGGCGAAGACCGGGCGGTGGTCGGTGTGCGGGAGGCGGTGGACGCCGAAGCTCCTGACCGCCATGCGCGAGTCGGCGAGCACGTGGTCGATCGTCACCCCGGGGACGGGTTCCCAGCCCTGCTGCGGCCAGGTGGGCGTCAGGCCGTTCCCGGTGACGTCGGCCGCGTCGCGGTAGCCGCTGTCGAGCAGGTCGCGTACCAGCCGGTGGTCGAGGGTGGCGTTGAAGTCACCGGCGAGCACCCGCAGCTGCCCGCCCGCCCTGGGCAGCGCCCGCAGCCCCTCGTCCCAGCACGGGATCTTCTCGCCGTACCGGGGCGCGCAGGGGTGGACCGAGACGACCTCGATCTCGTGGCCGCTCGGGTGCTTGACCACCCCTCGCGCCTGCCGGAACCTGCCCAGCGCGATCAGCGGCCTCTCGGTGACGGGGTGCTTGGAGTAGACGCCCGAGCCCCACACCCCGTCGACCGCGCGGTCCACGACGTGGGGCATGCGCTCGCGCAACCCGGCCGCCTCCAGGCGGTCGCGCGCGGCCGGGGTGACCTCCTGGAGGGCCAGCACGTCCGGGTCGAGGGAGCGTACGAGCCTCATCAGGACGTCGGTGTCACCCGCGCCGACGGCGAGGTTCGCGGCGAGCACCCGCAGCCGCCCCCCGTCGGCGGCGGGCTGGTGGCCGTCGCCGAAGTGCCGGGGGAGTACGGCCGTCGCCAGCGCCGCGCTCGTGACCAGGGCGAGGGCCGCGGCCACCCAGCGGCGCAGCCCCAGGGCCAGGAGCAGCGGGATCACCGAGGCCACCGCCACGTACGGCGTGAACGCCACCAGGGCGACCCACTGCCAGACCGGGGTCCATCCGCCGGCCCTGAGCACCGCCCAGGCCGCGAACGGCAGCACCGGCAGCCAGACCAGCAGGCCCACCCATCTCGATCTGATCATGCACCCGGAGCGTAACGGTCTTCTGTGCAGATTCGGTGGAGATCTAGGTCTTTACCGGCGCGGTCACGCGATATCCGGCCCAGCGCCCTCACCGAATACTGCCTGGGCGAGTGACGGGATGGCAGCGGTGGCGGGTGCCCGGGTCAGGAGCCGCCGACGAGGTCGTACGCCTGGGCGATGAGCTCGAAGGAACGGGCCCGGTCGGCCGGGCTGTGCACCATCGTGGTGATCATCAGCTCGTCGGCCTCGGTGCGCTTGCGGAGGTCCTCCAGCCCCTGCCGCACCCCGGCGGCGTCCCCCAGCACCACCCTGGACAGGTGGTCGTCGAGGAAGTCCCGCTCCATCGGGCTGTAGGGGTAGCTCTCGGCCTCCTCGGGCGTGGGGATCGGCTGCGGGGCCCCGCGCCGCAGCCGCAGCATGGACAGCCCGCCGGAGCGGGCCAGGCGCAGCGCCTGCCCGGGCGTCTCGGCGGCGATCGCGGAGACGCCGATCATCGCGTACGGCCGGTCGAGGACGGCGGAGGGCTCGAAGGACGACCGGTACAGCTCCAGGGCCGGGATGGTGTTGTCACCGCTGAAGTGGTGCGCGAACGCGAACGGCAGGCCGAGCATCCCGGCGAGCTGGGCGCTGAAGCCGCTGGAACCGAGCAGCCAGATCGGCGGGCGGCCCGACCCGGGCGAGCGGGGCACCGCGACGACCCGCTCCAGCGGATGGCCCTGCGGGAACGCGCCGTCGAGGAAGGCCGTCAGCTCGGCCAGCTGCTCGGGGAAGTCGTCGGCGTCCAGGCCGTGCCGCCCGCGCAGGGCCCTCGCCGTGGCGGGGTCGGTGCCGGGGGCCCGGCCGAGCCCGAGGTCGATCCGGCCCGGGTGCAGCGCGTGCAGGGTGCCGAACTGCTCGGCGACGACCAGCGGGGCGTGGTTGGGCAGCATGACGCCGCCGGACCCCAGCCGGATGCTCCTGGTCGCGGCGGCCAGATGGGCGATCAGCACGGCGGGCGAGGAACTCGCCACCCCCGGCATGCCGTGGTGCTCGGCCACCCAGATCCGGTGGTAGCCCCACTCCTCCGCACGCCTGGCCAGCTCGGTGCTCGCCCTCAGGGTCTCGGTGGGCGTCACTCCCGAACCGACGGTCGCCAGTTCGAGGATCGACAGGGGTACCTCGGAGGAGCCGCGGACCGTCCCGCGGATGTCGTCATCAGCCATGCAGGCGGCAACCAGGCCGGGCGGGGGTTTATTTCTGCCGGCCACCTCGCGGGACGGTGCCGGCGACCCGCGTCGGAGCTACGGGTGGCGGAGCGGATGGACATGACCGGTGGACGCCGGAAAGCGAGGGGAGGCGGATCAGGAGCCGCTCGCCGAGGCGTGCGAGGCGTGTGTGGGTGACGCGTGCACGGGTGGGGCGGGGTGGAGGTCGTGGCCGGAGCTGAGCCGTTGGGCGGTGGCGACGAGCCGTGCGGTCAGCTCGGGGAGCCGGTCGTCGCCCAGCCGTACGGCGGGGCCCTGGATGGCCAGCGCGGCCAGCACGTTGCCGTGGCCGTCGTGGACCGGGACGGCCACGGCCCGGACCCCGGGGACGCGCTCCTCGAAGTTGATGGCCGTACCCCGGGCGCGGATGCGGTCGAGCTCGGCCTCCAGCCCGGCGCGGGTGGTGATCGTGGTGTCGGTGTAGCGGGCGAAGGGCTCCTCCATGACCACCCGCGGGTCCCCGAAGGCGAGGAGCGCCTTGCCCATCGCGCACACGTGGATCGGGTTGCGCTGGCCGGGCTCCTGCTCGTAGCGGAGCGGCTGTCTTGAGGGGACCTGGAGCAGCACGGCCACCTCGTCGCCGATGCGGACACCCAGGTTGACGGCCTCGCCGGTCAGGTCGCGCAGGGCCTCCAGCTCGGGAAGCATCGTGGTCGCGCCGAGGCGTTCCAGTGCCAGGCGGCCCAGGGTGGCGGTGGTGATCCCGAGGTGGTAGCGCTCGGTCACCGGATCCTGGCCGAGCATGCCCGCCGTGTGCAGGGCGCGGACGATGCGGTGCGCGGTGCTGACCGACAGGTGGAGCCGCTGCGCCACCTCGGTGGGGGAGAGGGTCACCGACCGCTCGAACGCGCGCAGCACCGCGATGGCGCGTTCGATCGCCTGGGTGCCCCTGCGGGTGGGGTCTTCGAGCTTCGGCTTCATCAGGTCCACCATCCCAGCTTAGGGCGAAAACCTATTTCCTACACTCTTGACGGGTTTTTGGGGTATTACTACTATGTGGAATGAAGATCTTGCCATGTGGGATCTGGCTCGTCTGCCTGAGAGGACCCCCGTCATGCCTGTCCGTCGGCTTCTGCGACCACTGGCCCTGCTCATCTCGGTCGTTCTCGCGTTGACCGCCTGTGGCGGCGGCACCCAGTCGGCCACCACCGGCTCAGGCGCCGAGGGGGGCACCCTCAAGTGGGGCTGGACCCTTCCCACAACGTGGGATCCAGTCACCTCCAGCGCCGGTAACGACGTCAACGCCCTGTCCCTCGTCTACAGTGCCGTCACCCGCCTGGACGGCAAGGGCGACGCCGTCCCCGGCCTGGCCACCGCCTGGAAGTACGCCGACGGGGGCAGGAACGTCACCTTCACCCTCAGAGCGGGGCTGACCTTCTCCGACGGCTCCCCGCTCGACGCCGAGGCCGTGCGCAGGAGCCTCCTGCGCGGCCGGGACCAGAAGGACTCGCTGATCGCCTCCCAGCTGCGCGGGGTGGAGGACGTCGAGGTCGTCTCGCCCACCGAGTTCAGGATCCTGCTCGACCGGCCCGACCACCAGATCCCCAACCTGCTCGCGGGGAAGACCGGGATGATCGTCAACCCCCGGGTCTTCGAGGCGGACGCCAAGTCGGTCGGCGCCAAACCGGCGGGAGCCGGGCCCTTCACCCTCACGCAGCTCGTCCCCGGCTCGCACGCCAACCTGGACCGCAACCCGTCCTACTACGACGTCGCGAACATCCACCTGGCCAAGTTCGAGCTGAAGACCGTCTCCGAGCCCGCCACCGTCGTCGCCGGGCTCCAGTCAGGCCAGTTCGACGTCGCGACGCTGCCCGCCGCCCAGATCGACGCGGCCAAGGCGGCCGGGCTGAAGGTCGACCTCATGCCGTCGCTGACCGTCCTGGTCCTGGACGTCAACAACAGGATCGCGCCGTTCGACAACCCCAAGGTCACCGAGGCGCTGAAGTACGCGGTCGACCGCAAGGCGCTGCTGGAGACCTCCGGCTTCGGCGTCGGCGAGGTCAACACGCAGCCGTTCCCCAGGGGCCACCTCGGCCACAACCCCGAGCTGGAGAACCTCTACCCGTACGACCCAGCCAGGGCCAGGAAGCTGCTCGCGGAGGCCGGGTTCCCCGACGGCGTCGACGTCCCGCTGACCACCTCCACCCCCGAGGGCCTGCCCGAGCAGGTCCAGGAGCAGCTCAAGGCCGCCGGGATCAGGACCACCATCAAGCTCATCGCCCCGGCGCAGCACACCCAGCTCGTCTACGTCCAGCACAACGTGGCCCTCGCCCCCGACGGGTTCGTCGGCCGCGAGTCGCCGCTGCAGGCGCTCGGCGTCGTCTACGGGCCCGAGGGCCTGATGAACCCGGGCCGCAACACTCCCAAGGCGCTGCTTGAGCAGTTCGACAAGATCCGCACCACGCCGCCGGACGACCCCGGCTACGCCAGGGCCGTCCAGGACGCGGTCGCCATCGGGGTCAAAGAGCTGCCCAACGTCTGGCTGTACACCACGCCGCGCATCTTCGCCCGCAGCCCCAAGGTCTCCGACCTTCCCGTCAACCTCGCGGTGCAGCGCTTCGACGGGGTACGGGTGGCGAACCCGTGACCGCGCTGGGATCACGCGCCCCCGCGACCGCGCGGGGAGCCGGGGAGGACGCCCGGGAAGCCGGGACAGCCGGGACCGCCGGGAAGGACGGGAAGGCTCGCCGGTCCGTCGTGACGGCGGGCCCGGTGAGCCCGGCGGGCTCCTCCCGGGCACGCCGGGCGGCGGGGGAGGCTCGGTGGCGCGCGGTGGCGCGCGGATCGGCCGCCCTGGTGGTCGTGGTGCTCGCCTCCACCTTCATCACCTACGGGCTGGGCGCGCTCGGCGACGCCAACCCGGCGGCGGCCGTACTGGGAGAGACCGCGACCCCCGCGGACATCGCCAGGATGAGCCACGAGTTCGGGCTCGACCGCCCCTTCCTTGAGCAGTACGTCACCTGGCTGGGCGACGCCCTCACCGGGGACCTGGGACGATCCTGGTTCACCCAGATCCCGGTCGCCGAGAGCATCGCGCAGCGCCTCCCCGTCGACCTGTCGATCACCGGCCTGGCCGTGATCATCGCGGTCCTCGCCGGGGGCGCGGCGGGCATCGGGGCTGCGGTGAGCAACGGCGGCGGGTTCGACCGGATCGTGACCGCCGTCTGCGCGGTCGCCTCCACCCTGCCCGCGTTCGTCGTCGGCATCGGGCTGATCGTGGTCTTCGCCGTGATCGTCCCGGTGTTCCCCTCCGGCGGGTACGTGCCGTTCTCCGAGGATCCCGTCCAGTGGCTGCGGCTGATCACCCTCCCGGCGGTCGCGCTCAGCCTCGACGCCGCCGCCGACCTCGCCAGGCAGCTCCGCACCGGCCTGGTGGCCGCGCTGCGGGAGAACTACGTGACCGGCGCGGTGGTCCGCGGGCTCCCGGCCGGGCGGGTGCTGTTCGGGCACGCGCTGCGCAACGCCGCGGGCCCGGCGCTCACCGTGCTCGGGATGCACATCCCCCGCCTGATCGGCGGCGCGGTGGTCACCGAGGCGGTGTTCGCCCTGCCGGGCCTCGGTCAGCTCACCGGTGAGGCGGCGCTCAAGCACGACGTCCCGGTGATCCAGGGCGCGCTGCTGGCCACCATCGCGCTGGTGCTCGTCTCCAACGTCACCGTCAACACGGCCGTCGCCAGGCTGCGGGGTGCGCGATGAGCGCCTTCCGCAGAGCGTGGCGGCTGCCCTCCGTCAAGCTGTCCGTGGCGGTCCTCACCCTCGTGCTCCTCGTCGCCGTGTTCGGCGGGCCGCTCGCCCCGTACGACCCGATCGCGCAGAACCCCGGGTCGCGCCTGCTGGGGCCGTCGGGAGACCACCTCCTCGGCACCGACTACCTCGGCCGCGACGTGCTCAGCCGGTTGCTCGCCGGGACCGGGCTGTCGGTCGCCGGGGCGGCGGAGGCGGTCGCCGTCGGGCTCGTCCTGGGCGCGATCCCCGGCCTGGCCTCGGTGTTCTTCGGCAAGGTCTTCGAGTGGACGACGATGCGGCTGGTGGACGCGCTGCTCACGCTGCCGTTCGTCATCTTCGCCATCGCCGTCGCCGGGATCCTCGGCAACGGCCTGCACCAGGCGATGGCCGCCATCGGGCTGCTGCTCGCGCCGGTGTTCTACCGGGTCACCCGCACGGCGGCACTGGGTTTCACCCGGGCCCAGTACGTCGAGGCGGCCGAACTGCTCGGCGCGTCCCGCTCCCGCGTCCTGCGCACCCACATCGCGGGCAAGGTGCTGCCGACGGTCGCGGTGACCGCGGCCGGGGCGTCCGCGGCGGCGCTGCTGGTCGTCTCCTCCCTCGCCTTCCTCGGCATCGGGGTCGAACCCCCCGCCCCGACCTGGGGCGGGATGCTCGCCAGCGACCTGGGCTACCTCCACCAGCGCCCCCTGGCCCCGCTCGCGCCCGCCCTCGTGATCATGCTGACCGTCGGCGCGCTCAACGCCCTCGCCGACGCCGTACGCGACACGACCGGCCTCCACACGGAGGACTCCCACACCGGGAGCACCGGGAGCACTGAGAGCGCCGGGAGTTCCCGTGCCGGGGGTTCCCACACCGGAAGCCTCCGCATCGACGAGAGCGAGGAGCTCCATGCCCGCTGAAGCGCTGTTGAGCGTGCGCGACCTGCGCGTGACCGTCTCGGGGGGCAGGGCCGAGGCCGTGCGCGGCGTCTCCTTCGAGGTCGCCCCCGGCGAGGCCGTCGGCCTGGTCGGAGAGTCGGGCAGCGGCAAGACCCTCACCTGCCGCGCGGTCCTCGGCGCCCTGGCCCCCGGCTGCTCGGTGAGCTCGGGCGAGATCGAGTTCGGCGGCCACGACCTCACGGGAGCGAGCCGGAGGGAGTGGCTCGGGATCCGCGGGAGCAGGATCGGCGCGGTCTTCCAGGACCCGGCCTCCTACCTGAACCCGTCCCTGCCGGTCGGCGACCAGCTCGCCGAGGTGCTGCGGGTGAAGCTCGGCCTGCGACGGCGCCCGGCCCGCGAGCGCGCCGTCGAACTGCTGGACGCGATGGGCCTGCGCGACCCGGCCCGTGTCCACGGCCAGTATCCGCACGAGCTGTCCGGCGGCATGCTCCAGCGGGTCCTGATCGCCATCGCCGTCTCCTGTGATCCCGAGCTGCTGATCGCCGACGAGGCCACCACCGCGCTCGACGTGACCGTCCAGGCGGAGGTGCTCGAACTCCTCGCCCGGTTGCGCGCCGAACGCGGCCTGTCGATCGTGTGCGTCTCCCACGACCTGGCGGTCATCGCGGCGCTCTGCGACCGGATCGTCGTCTTCTACGGCGGCGAGATCGTCGAGTCGGGGCCGGCCCGGGAGGTCCTGGCCCGGCCGGGGCACCCCTACACGGAGGCCCTGCTGCGGGTCGCCTCGGTCGGCGACTGGGGCAGGCGGACCCTGGAGGTCATCCCGGGCCAGCCGCCACCCGTAGGCGCCTCCCTGCCGGGCTGCCGTTTCGCCGCCCGCTGCGCCTTCGCCGAGGAGGCCTGCTCGGCGGCTCCCGTTCCCCTCACGGCCCACCCCGGCGGGCGCGAGGTCCGCTGCCTGCGCCCGGAGGCGGCCGGTCGCGACGTGGTGACCGTCGGCGCCGGAGCACGGGAGGTGGACCTGTGACCGGCTCCGCGACCGGTTCCGCGGCCGGTCCTGTGAGCGTGGCCGGTTCGGCGGCCGGTTCCGTGAGTGTCTCCGCGACCGGTCCCGTTGGCGTGGCCGGTCCCGTGAGCGCCCTCGTGACCGGTCCGGTGGTGGGCGCACCGCTGCTGGCGGTGCGGGGGGTGAACGTGTCGCTCGGCAGGCCCGCCGTACGGATCCTCAGTGACGTCGACCTCACCGTCCGGGCCGGGGAGATCGTCGGGATCGTGGGGGAGACCGGCTCAGGCAAGACGACGCTGGCCAGGACCGTCGTCGGTCTGGTCCGCCCCGACTCGGGTTCCGTCGAGGTGGAGGGCGTCGAGATCTCCTCGCTGAGAGGGAGGGCGTTGCGGGCGCACCGCCGTACCGGGAAGGTGCGGCTCGTCTTCCAGGACCCGCTCCGCTCACTCGACCCCGACCACAGCGTGGGAACCGTCGTCGGCGAGGGCCTGGCCGTACGGCGCGTGCCCCCGGCCGAGCGCGCGGCCAGGGTGCGGGCGGCGCTGGAGCTCGTCGGCCTCGACCCCGCCCTCGCGGCCAGGACGCCCGGCCAGATCTCCGGCGGCCAGCGGCAGCGCGTCTCGATCGCCCGCGCGATCGTGTCGGAGCCGTCGCTGCTGATCTGCGACGAGCCGGTCAGCGCGCTGGACGCCTCCAACCGCAACCACATCCTGCGCCTCCTGGACGACCTGCGCGGGCGGCTCGGCGCCGGTGTCGTCGTCATCTCCCACGACCTCAGCTCCCTGGCGGGCGTCGCCGACCGGGTCGCGGTCCTCTACCGGGGCCGGATCGTCGAGGAGGGACCGATCGGCGAGGTCTTCGACGACCCCCGCCACCCCTACACCGCGCTGCTCGTCGCCTCGGCCCCGCGCGTCGCCGGTAGCGCCCGCCATTCCCTGGAGCGGCTGAGAGCGGCACCGACCGGCACCGACACCACTCGCTTGACCGGTGGCTGCGTCTTCGCCCACCGCTGCCCGTT
Source organism: Streptosporangium heterodermiicola (assembly GCF_051390675.1). Lineage (NCBI taxonomy): Bacteria > Bacillati > Actinomycetota > Actinomycetes > Streptosporangiales > Streptosporangiaceae > Streptosporangium > Streptosporangium heterodermiicola. The sequence continues at coordinate 24,454 of NZ_JBPJSR010000028.1, read as the reverse complement.
CGTCACCGAGGCCTGCTCGGTCGTCCCCGAGCCGGTCGTCCGGGACGGGCGCGCGGTCGCCTGCCACCACACGGGCACCTGGCCCGAGCGGGCCGCCGCGCCCCCGCGCGTCCCGGTTCCCGTTCTTGGCTCCGGCTCCGTCGCCGGTCCCATCCCCATCCCCGGCCCCGACCCTGGTTCCGATCCCGGGTTCGTCGCCTGTTCCGTCCTCGACCCCGTTCCCGAGTCCGTTCCCGGATCTGTTCCCGATTCAGTCCCCGGCTCCGTTCCGGACCTCGCCGCCGGGCCCGCTCCCGAGTCCGTCGCCGGTTCCGTTCCCCGTTTCTCCGCCCGTTAAGGAGCGCACGCATGTCCATCGAGATTCTCGGCATGGTCGGCACGAAGGACTTCTCGGAGACCCACGGGTCCTTCGTCGACGGCCCGCCCATCGACGTCCCCTACCTGGCCGGGTTCGCCCGCGCTCACGAGGACGCCGGGTTCGACCGGGTGCTGATCGGCTACGGGTCCTCCTCGCCGGACGGGTTCGCCGTCGCCGCGTCGGTGCTGCACTCCACCGAGCGGCTGCGCGTGCTGATCGCGCACCGGCCCGGCTTCGTCGCCCCGACGGTGGTGGCCAGGAAGCTCGCCACCCTCGACCAGCTCACCGGGGGAGGCCGGGTCGCCATCCACCACATCACCGGCGGCGACGAGGCCGACCAGCGCCGCGACGGCGACTTCCTCGACCACGGCGCCCGCTACCGGCGTACCGGTGAGTTCATGTCCGTGCTGCGCCGTACGCTCACCTCGGCCGAGCCGTTCGACCACGAGGGCGAGTTCTACCGGTTCGAGGGCGCCTACAGCTCGGTCAGGGCCGACATCCCGCTCTACTTCGGCGGGGCGTCCCCGGCGGCCGTCCAGACCGGGGCCGAGCACGCCGACGTCTACATGCTGTGGGGCGAGCCGCTGGCCGAGACCGCCGAGCGGATCCGGCGCGTCAGGGAGGAGGCCGCCAGGCACGGCCGCGAGATCACCTTCAGCCTGTCCACCCGGCCGATCGTCGCCGCCACCGAGGCCGAGGCCTGGGAGGAGGCCGAGCGGATCAGGGCGGCGACCGCCGCGCGGACCTCCGGCGGCGGGCTGCGCTGGAGCGCGGGGAAGAGCGAGTCCACCTCCGTCGGGGCCGCCAGGCTCCAGGAGCAGGGCGCCGAGCGGGAGGTGCACGACGAGCGGCTCTGGTACGGCGTGACCAACCTGATCGGTCCCGGCGGCAACTCCACGGCCGTGGTCGGCACCCCGGAGCAGGTCGCCGAGGCGCTGCTGAAGTATCACGACCTCGGCGTCACGACCTTCCTCATCCGCGGCTTCGACCCGGTGGACGACGTCGTGCGGTGGGGTGACGGGCTGGTCCCGCTGCTCCGGCAGGGGGCCGAGCGGCGCGAACCCGCGGGCGTGGGCGCGTGAGCGCGACCCGCGCGGCCAAGGGGCCGGGCCCCGAGCAGCCCGGGCGCGTCCGGCCGGGCAGGGCAGGGCACTCCCGGCGAACCGATCATCCGGGACACGGTACGGGAGGTACCACGATGAGCGCCGAGGCGGTCGGCGGCGGGCAGCCGCGCGACGTCTTCCTGTCCGCCTTCCGCAGACACGCCGCCGGGGTCGCCGTCGTCACCGCCCCCGGCCCCGCCGGTTTCACCGCGACCTCGCTGACCTCGATGTCGCTCGACCCGCCGCTGCTGTCGTTCGGCATCTCGGTCGGCTCGTCGAGCTGGCCCGCGATCCGCGACGCGGACGGGTTCGTCGTCCACATCCTCGCCGGGGACCAGCGGGACGTGGCGGAGCTGTTCGCCACGAAGGGCGCCGACAGGTTCGCCGACCGGGACCGCTGGGAACCTCTCCCCGGAGGGGAGCCGTTGCTGTACGGGACGGCCGCGTGGCTGCTCTGCCGTACCCAGGAGCGGTTCATCGCGGGAGACCACCGGCTGGTCGTGGGCCGGGTCGTGGAGGGGCACACCGATCCCGCCCACCCCCCGCTGCTGTACCACGATGGGAGTTTCGGCGCGCTCGCGCCGCACCCTTCCGACCGAACCAGGAGCGACTGATGCCGATCGTCCTTCCCGAGGACCCGTTCCACCGCCGCCTGCACCACATCGCGCCCGGCGGCCTCACCTCCGAGACCGCCCAGACCGGCGGCATGCGCCGCCGCGCGGCCATCAGCGGCGCCACCGTCGGCTCCAGCCGCCTGTGGATGGGCCAGACCCACGTGGCGCCCGCCACCGTCTCGGCGAACCACCACCACGGCGAGTCCGAGACCGCCATCTACGTCGTCAGCGGCAACCCCTCGTTCGTCTTCGCCGACATCGAGGGGGAGGAGCCCGTCGAGGTGCGCATCGACACCGAACCGGGCGACTACATCTTCGTGCCGCCCTTCGTCCCGCACCGGGAGGAGAACCCCGACCCCGAGCTGGAGGCGATCGTGGTCATCGCCCGCAGCACCCAGGACGCCATCGTGGTCAATCTGGACGACCTCACGTGGACGGGGCCGGTCCTGACCTCACGATGACGGCGGACCTCGCCGCCACCGCGAGGTCCGCACCCGCCCTCGGCCCGCCTGCTCCGCCGAGGGAAACCTTCGGCTGGTCTGCTTCGCCGAGGGAAATCCCGGCCGGTCTGCTCCGCCGAGGAGGATTCCGGCCGGTCTGCTTCGCCGAGGGGAACCCCGGCCGATCACCCCCGGCTTCGCTCTTCGCTCGTCCGGCCGCCGGGTCGTTCCCCGGCGGTCCGTTCAGCCGTTCACTCGCCGCCGGGCTCCCCGGCCGGTCGCCCGTCGGCCACCCAGCCGCCTGCCGTGTCCCCGGCCAGACGGTCGCTCGCCACGACTCCGGCGTACACCAGGGCGGGCGGTACGTTGCGCCAGATCGGGCCCAGGGTGTCGACGGTGTCGAACGTGGCGTTCATGAGACCGCGGAAGTGCCGGAAGCGCCGGAACGGCATCACGGTCAGCGTCGTGATGGTGCTGAAGGCGCCGCCCGGGGCGAGCGATGACGCGATCTCCTCCAGGACGCGCTTCTGCTGGGCGTCCTCGAACAGGGTCCAGGGAAGGGAGGAGACGATCGCGTCCGCGTGGGACAGCCCGGCCTCCCGCAGCAGCTTGCCGAGGTCGCCCGCGTCGCCGGGGATCACCTCCAGCCATGGCCTGCTGCGCCGCAGGTGGTCCACCATGCCCTCGTTGACCTCCACCGCGAGCTGCCGTCCGCCCGGGGGCATCCGGTCGCGGATCGCGTCGCTGATCACTCCGCCGCCGGCGCCGAGTTCGACGACCACGGCTCCGGGGGTCGTGGGGACGATCGAGGCCACCAGGCGGGCGACGGCCTTCGAGCTGGGAGCGATCGCCCCCAGTTGGTGGGGGTTACGCATGATCGCGCCGAGGAATGTGAGCGTGTCACTACCGGCAGGACGAGTTTGAGAGAGCATCGACAGCTTATTCCCCCTGTTAAGGGGGTTATGCCAGTTTAACGGGCTTTGATGATCGGGCCCCGTCGCCGTTCGGCCGCCGTACCGCTGCCGTATCGCCGCCGTACGGCCACTGTACGGCCGCCGGTCCGGTTGTCGGGGAACGACACCACGGTGACGGTTCCCACCCGCCCCTGCCCGGGAGCGGGTGGGCGAGGTACCGTCGTCTTATCGGATCCCGGTCATGAGGGGAGCCGCCATGCCAGACGATTCCGATCACGTGCTCGACTCCATCGACGGCGCCGTCGACGAGTGGCTCGCCATGAGCGACGACTCGATGCGCTGGACACCACCGGAGAAGGAGCGGCCGAAGCCCCAGTTCGGCCTGCCGGTGCCGCCGCTGCCGCAGGTGCTGGAGGATTTCCTCCAGGAGGTCGGCACCCGTCTCGGCCCGCCCGCCCAGGCCGTGGTCGACGCGTTCCGTCCCCTGGGGGAGGGGGTGGTCGACGCGGTCTCCACGTTCCTGGACAGCCCGCCCGTGCGGCAGCTCCTCGATCCGCCCGATCCGTCGGGTGATCGTCCGGAGACGCTCGGGATCCACGCGTTCCCCGACACGTTCGGGCCGCCACCGGACGACGCGCCCCGGCCGCCGCGCATGATCGAGTCGCGGCCGGACGAGGCCGGGCCGCTCCCCGGGGCATCCAGCCCGTCCGAGTCGCCTGAGTCGCCTGAGTCGCCCGAGTTGCCCGAGGACTCCCTGGCCCAGGAGAGGCCGGGGGCCGGGCGGTCAGGGCGTGACGAGTCCCCGGCGGGGGAGCCGCCCGAGTAGGTTCCGGTCCCCGAGCCGGGCCTGAGCCGGGCATGACGGAGGGCGCCCGTCCCGCTCGCCGACGGTCGTCGACGTCCTGTTCGAAACCCGCGTGAGATCTCCTGGCCGAAAAAGGTGAGTCCGCGCGCCGGAAGGGAAGCGGGTCTGTCCGGCAGCGTTCGTCAGCGTTGGTCAGCGGCCGTCAGCACCCAGCGGCGTCCGGTGGCGTCCGGTGGCGTCCGTCCGCAGGGAGCGACCGCACGGCTTCACTTTCCCCCAAAGTGCCCCGTGAAGTGCGGAACTCCTTTTTTCGGGCAAAGAATAAAAAACCCCATGAACCGGCGTACTTCAGGAGTGATGAAATGGCGGGTCTGGCGGGGCCGATCGCGGTCGGTGTCGAAGAGGAGTTCCACGTCGTCGATGTCGACACCCGGCACCTCGTCCCACGGGCCGGTGTCCTGCTGGAGCAGTTGCCGGCGGAGCGCTTCACCCACGAGTTGCAGCGTTCGGTGGTCGAGGCCAACAGCAGGCCCTTCATGCACCTGGAGGACCTCGGGCACGACCTGACCGCGCTGCGCCGCACGGTGATCCAGGCGGCGGACGGCCTCGGCCTGGGCATCGTGGCGGCGGGCAGCGTGCCGCTGGTGGATCTGGAGGCGTTGAAGATCTCCCCGGATCCCCGCTACGAGCAGATGCTCGCCGACTACCAGCTGCTCACCCGCGAGCAGCTGATCTGCGGGACGCAGTTCCACGCCGACGTCGAGGACCGCGACCTGGCGGTGGCCGTCGCCCACCGCCTGGCGCCCTGGATCCCCCCGCTGCTCGCGCTGAGCGCCAGCTCGCCGTACTGGCTGGGATCCGACACCGGGTACGCCAGCTACCGGCCGCTGCTGTGGCAGCGCTGGCCCACCGCCGGTCCGGTGCCCAGGTTCGAGTCGGCCGCCGAGTACGACCGGGTGGTGCGGGACCTCGTCGCCTCCGGGGTGATCACCGACCCCGGCATGATCTACTTCGACATCCGGCCCTCCGCGCACCTGCCCACCATCGAGCTGCGGGTCTGCGACGCCTGCCCCCGCGTGGGCGACATCGTGCTGATCGCCGGCCTGTTCAGGGCGCTGGTGGCCAGGGAGCTGGAGGCCGCGCAGAACGGCCCCGAGCGCACGGTCCGGCTGGAGATGGTCCGCGCCGCGTCGTGGCGGGCGTCGCGCTCCGGGCTGGAGGGCGACCTCGTCGACCCGGTCGACGGCACCCCGGCACCGGCCGCCGAGGTGATCCGGCGGATGGTGAACGGCCTGCGCCCGCAGCTGGAGCAGTGCGGCGACTGGGAGCTCGTCACGTCCCTGACCAGGGAGTCGCTGGCGAGGGGAAGCTCCTCGGCCCGCCAGCGCGAGGCGTACGCCCGCAGCGGCCGGCTGTCCGACGTGGTCGACCTCGTCATCGCCGAGACGCGGTCCGAGGAGTGGGAGACCGCGTTCGGCGGCCCGATGCCGAGGATGCACACCAGCCTCCTCGACGGCTACGAGGCCCCCGGCGACGAGGCGATCATCGAGGGCACGGTGCGCGAGTCCTACCAGCCGGTGCTGCGGGCCCTCGACCGCCTGGGCGTCGAAGGGCTGCGCGACCGCGAGGAGAAGCGCGACGCCTACCAGCGCCGCAACGGCATGACCTTCCAGGTGGAGGGCGGCGACGAGAGCCGGATCTACCCGTTCGACCTGGTCCCCCGGCTGGTCCAGGCCGGCGAGTGGGCCGGGATCCAGCGGGCCCTGCCGCAGCGGGTGCGCGCGCTGGAGGCGTTCCTGCACGACGTCTACGACGGGCGCGAGATCATCAGGGACGGCACGATCCCGGCGTGGGTGGTCGACGAGTCCCCCGGCTACCGCAGGCCCGGCCGCCGGGTGCCGCTGGGCACCGTGCGCTGCGCCGTGGCCGGGCTGGACCTGGTCCGCGACAACGTCGGCCGCTGGGCGGTGCTGGAGGACAACCTGCGGGTGCCCTCGGGCCTCGGGTACGCGGTGACCAACAGGCAGCTGATCACCGAGCTGATGCCGGAACTCGTCCCCGGCGACGGGGTCGCCGACCCGAAGGAGGGCCTGCTGGTGCTGCGGGAGGCACTGCTCGCGGCGGGTTCCGGCGACCTGTCGGCCGTCGCCGTGGTCTCCTCGGGCCCCCAGGACTCCGCCTACTACGAGCACAAGATGCTCGCCGAGGAGCTGGGGGTGGTCCTGGCCGTACCGGCGGACCTGTCCTTCAAGAACGGCCACCTGGAGATCGACGGGCGCAGGATCGAGGTGCTCTACCGCAGGATCGACGAGAGCGAGCTGCTCGACGGCCACCTCGGGCTGGAGATCATGGACGCCGTCGAGCGTTCCGCGCTCGTCCTGGCCAACGCGCCGGGCAACGGCGTCGCCGACGACAAGTGCCTGTACCGGTACGTGCCGCGCCTCATCGAGTACTACCTGGGCGAGCGGCCCCTCATCGACAACGTCACCACCTACCTGTGCCGGGACGCCGGAGACCGCGAGCAGGTGCTCGACCGGCTGGCCGAGCTGGTCGTCAAGCCGGTGGACGGGTTCGGCGGGCAGGGCGTGGTCGTCGGCCCCGACGCCTCCGCCGAGGAGCTCGAACAGGTGAGGAAGACGATCCTCGCCGCGCCCGAGGGCTGGGTCGCCCAGGAGACGATCCGGCTGTCGACGCACCCGACCTTCGACGGGCAGCGGCTGAGCCCCCGCGTGGTCGACCTGCGGGCCTTCGTCTGCTTCGGCGAGACGGCGACGGTGCCGCCGACGGCGCTGACCCGCGTCGCCCCGGCCGGCAGCATGATCGTCAACTCTTCCCAGGGGGGCGGTTCCAAGGACACCTGGTTGCCGAGGAGGTCCGCCGACACCCGGCCCGAGCGGTGAGCCCGGGAGTGGACCGGTCACCGGGAAGTTCGAAGTGCGAGAGGCACGAGATGTGTGATCCGGCTCCCGGGCTCCGGCCCGAGCCGGTCACCGGGGGGTTTCGATGTGTGGTCTGAGCGGTGAGCTCCGGTTCGACGGCCGCCCGGCGGACGTCGCCGCCGTGGCCCGGATGAGCGACGTGATGCACGACAGGGGGCCCGACGGGGCGGGCCTGTGGTCGCTGGGGCCGGTCGCCCTCGGCCACCGGCGCCTGAGGATCATCGACCTGTCGGACCGGGGCGCCCAGCCGATGGTGGACAGCGACCTCGGCCTGACGGGGGTCTTCAACGGGTGCCTGTACAACTACCGCGAGCTGCGCGAGGAACTGGAGGGCCTGGGCTACCGCTTCTTCTCCACCTCCGACACCGAGGTGCTGGTGAAGTCCTTCCACCACTGGGGGACCGGCTGCGTCGACCGCTTCAAGGGCATGTTCGCCTTCGCGGTCGCCGAGCGCGACACCGGCAGGCTCACGCTCGGCCGCGACCGGCTGGGGATCAAGCCCCTCTACGTCACCCAGGACGCCGACCGGCTGCGCTTCGCCTCGTCGCTGCCCGCGCTGCTCGCCGGGGGAGGGGTGGACACCGGCATCGACCGGGTCGCCCTGCACCACTACATGACCTTCCACTCGGTGGTGCCCGCCGAGCGCACCATCCTCGCCGGGGTGCGCAAGCTCCCCCCGGCCACCGTGCGCACCGTCGAGCCCGGCGGGACCGTCGTCGACCACCTCTACTGGGAGCCGCCCTACAGCCGGTCGGCCCTGCCCGAGTACGCCGGGCTGACCGCGGACGAGTGGGGCGAGGCCGTGCTCGACCGGCTGCGGGTGGCCGTACGCAGGCGCATGGTCGCGGACGTGCCCGTGGGCGTGCTGCTCTCCGGGGGCCTGGACTCCAGCCTGATCGTCGCGCTGCTGGCCGAGGAGGGGCAGGCGGGCCTGTCGACCTTCAGCATCGGGTTCTCCTCGGCGGGCGGGGAGCGGGGGGACGAGTTCGCCTACTCCGACCTGGTCGCCAGGGAGTTCGGCACCGGCCACCAGCGCATCCCCGTCGACGACGCCCGCCTGCTGCCCGCCCTGGAGCACGCGGTGCGGGCCATGAGCGAGCCGATGGTCAGCCACGACTGCGTCGCCTTCCACCTGCTGTCGGAGGAGGTCTCCAAACGCGTCAAGGTCGTCCAGTCCGGCCAGGGCGCCGACGAGGTGTTCGCCGGCTACAGCTGGTACCCGCCGCTCGCCGGTGTGCCGCGCGAGGACGCCGCCGCCGCGTACGAGAGGGGGTTCTTCGACCGCTCCCACGGGACGCTGGGCGCGATCCTGTCTCCCGAGTACATGCTGGAGGAGGACGTCAGCGGCGACTTCGTCCGGCGCCACCTCGCGCGGCCCGGCGCCGACACCGCGCTCGACGCGGCGCTGCGCCTGGACACGAACGTCATGCTCGTCGACGACCCGGTCAAGCGCGTGGACAACATGACCATGGCCTTCGGGCTGGAGGCCAGGACCCCGTTCCTCGACCACGAGCTGGTCGAGCTGGCGGCGGCCTGCCCGCCCGAGCTCAAGCTCGCCTCCGGCGGCAAGGGCGTGCTGAAGGACGCCGCCCGCAAGCTGCTGCCCGCCGAGGTCGTCGACCGGCCCAAAGGATACTTTCCGGTCCCGGCGATCAAGCACATCCACGGCCCGTTCCTGGAGCTCGTCAGGGACGCGCTCACCGGGCGGGCCGCGAGGTCACGGGGCCTGTTCGACCAGCCGTACGTCGACAAGCTGCTCGCGGCACCGGACGAGCATCGCACTACCCTGGGTGCCAACGCGTTGTGGCAACTCGGACTCCTGGAGCTGTGGTTGCAGGCACAAGGAGTTTGATGACCGAAATTCTTGGCGCCCGTTCTCGCCCCTCGATGGGCACGGGCCTGACCGCCTGGAGCTGCCGGGCGCCCGCGCTGGCGCCCGACCTGAGCGCCGTCGCCTTCGTCGGCGACCGGGACGGCTCGCCGCGCGTCTGGATCCAGCCCCTCGGCGGGGAGCTGGAGTCGTGGCTCCCTGGAGAGAGCCCGGAGGACCTCCAGGGGGACCTTCAGGAGGACCTTCGGGAGCCGGAGGCCTGGCCGGTCGACACGGGCCCCGAGCCCGTCGCCGACGTGAGCTGGTCCCCCGACGCCCGGCGGCTCGCCGTCCTCGTCGTGCCGGGCGGCGGTGAGCACACTCAGGTCTGGACGGTGCGGCCCGACGGCGGCGACCTGCGCCCGCTGGCCGCCCCCGAGGGCGGGTCGGCGTCGTTCGTACGCTGGACCGGCCAGGGGGAGATCCTCCTCGTCGCGGAGGTCTCCTCGTCGGGCCGTACGGACGCGGTGCTGATCGACGCGGCCTCGGGAAACCGGGAGGTCATCGCGGGCGGGGCACTCCTGCACCCGGCGGCGGTCAGCCGCGACCACCGGCGGATGCTGCTGCGCCGCGGCCCGCGCGGCGTGCGCCGGATGTACGTGGCCGACCTTCCCGTCCTGCCCGGTGATCCCGGTGCTCTTGTCTCCGGTTCGTCCCATCCCGATGGTCTCGTCTCAGGCTCGTCCCATCCCGGGGGGTTCGTCTCGGATCCTTCCCATACCGGCGCCCTCGCCCCCGGCCTCTCCCATCCCGGAGATCTTCCCCCGGACCAGTCCGGTGGGCTTCCCGCCGACCTTCCCGTCGTGATCCGCCTCGATCTCCCTCCCGGCGATCCCCACGACGTCCCGCCGGGGCTTCCCGCCGACGCTCCCGCCGGGATCCGTTTCGACCTTCCCACGGGCCATCTCTCCGACGTCCCGCCCGGCCTCCCCGCGAGCCTTCCCGACGAGGCCGCGGGCGACCTGCCGGGCCACGGGGAGCGGCCGCTGCTGGCCGGGCTGACCGGCACCACCGACTACGGGATCCTCTCTCCCGACGGGACGACCGCCTACCTGCTGTCCGACGTCGGCCGCGACCGGGCCGCGCTGGTCGCGGTGGGCGAGGACGGGGCGGGCGTCGTGCTGGCCGCGCGTCCCGACGCCGAGCTGGACCAGTTCGCGCTGAGCGCCGACGGACGTCTCGCCGTCCTGGTGTGGAACGACTCCGGCCGGTCGGAGCTGGAGGTGATCGAGACGGCCACCGGCCACACGCGCCCGCTCCCGCCCCTGCCCGCCGAGGTGGTGTCCTCGATCAGGGTGTCCCTGGACGGCAGCCTGGCCGTCCTGGCTGCCGAAGGGCCCGGCCACCCCTCCCACGTGCTGCTCTGCGACCTGGCGACCGGCGGCTACCGGCGGATCGCGGGCTCCGGGCGGATCCCCGGCGCGGCCGGAGCCGAGCTGGTGCGCTTCCAGGCGGGCGACGGCATGGAGCTGACCGGCTGGCTCTACCGGGTCCCCGGCGCCCGGGGCCCGGCGCCCTTCGTCGTCTACCTGCACGGCGGTCCCGAGAGTCAGGAGAGGCCCACCTTCAACCCGCTGTTCCAGAACCTCCTCGCCGCCGGGATCGGGGTGCTCGCCCCGAACATCCGCGGCTCGTCGGGGTTCGGGCGGGCCTTCCGCAACGCCGACAACCACGCCCTCCGCTTCGACGCGATCAACGACGTCGCCGACTGCGCCCTGGAACTGGCGCGGGCGGGCCTCGCCGACCCGGCCAGGATCGCGTGCATGGGCCGCTCGTACGGCGGCTACCTGACGCTGGCCGCCCTCGTCACCCACCCGCGCCTCTTCCGCGCCGGGGTCGACGTCTGCGGCATGGCCGACTTCGAGACCTTCTACGAGCGGACCGAGCCGTGGATCGCCGCGGCGGCCGTCAGCGAGTACGGCCACCCCGTCGCCGACCGCGACCTGCTGCGGGCCCTGTCGCCCCTGCACTCCTTCGACCGGCTGGCCGCCCCGCTGCTGATCGTGCACGGCGCCCGCGACACCAACGTCCCCCTGTACGAGGCCGAGCAGGCGCTCCAGGCGGCACGGGCCCGCGACGTGCCCTGCGAGCTCCTGCTGTTCGAGGACGAGGGACACGAGATCCGGCAGATCGCCAACCGGGTGACCTTCGTCAAGAACGTCGTCGAATGGCTCGGATGGCACCTGGCGGTCCCCGACCGTCCCTCCCCGCTCGGCCCGTCCGGCCCGCCTCGGTGACAATGGCGACATGCCACGTACGGAAACACCGTGGGGCCCGTGGGAACCGGCTTCACTGGCCGAGGTCGTCGAGCTGTTCCAACGGCTGAGGACACCCTGGTGGATCGGCGGGGGATACGCGATCGAGCTGGAGGTCGGCCACGCCTACCGCGAGCACGCGGACATCGACGTGGGTCTGCTCCGCCGTGACCAGGCCACGGCGCGCGGGCTGCTCGCGGGATGGGACTGCTGGGCCGCCGACCCGCCGGGCACGCTGCGCCCATGGCCGCCGGACGAGATCCTTCCCGTCGGCGTACACGACATCTGGGTCCGCGAGGACCCGGAAGGGCCGTGGCGGATCCAGCTGATGCTCGACGAGGCCGACGGGCACGACTGGGTCTACCGGCGAGACCCGAGGATCCGCCGCCCGCTGGCGTCGCTCACGGTCGCCGAGGACGGCTTCTCGCGTATCGCGCCGGAGATCCAGCTCCTGTACAAGGCCAAGGGACGACGCCCCAAGGACGAGCGTGACCTCGCCGAGGTCCTGCCCCGGCTGGACGAGGCGCGGAGGGCCTGGCTGGACGAGGCCCTGGCGACCGAGCACGGCACCCACCCCTGGCGCGATCGTCTCCGCCCTCGGGGGTGAAGACGATCGCTGTGGAGCGGGATGCCGGAAAGGGCGCGACAGCCAGGCCGCCCCTTGCCCGGCCGTGCTGGGAAGGCGGGCCAGGAAGGGAGTCACCTGCCGTCGCGCCCCGCTCGTGGGTGGACCTGGGGGAAACCGGTCGCCGAGGAGCGGGGTGCGCCCTCTCGGTTCAGGGCCGGGTGGCGCCGTGGGCGAGCGCCTCCAGGGGGTTGGCCAGTACCTCGGAGAAGGCGAGCTCGGCCGCGCCGGTCAGGGTGACGTCGTCACCGAGCGCCGAGGTGCGGAGCCGTACCCTCTCCCGGGAGATCACCAGCACATTGGCCTCGACCCGGCTGTGCACCTGGGCCGCCGCGCCCCGGTAGACCCCGCGCAGCATCCCGCCGAAGATCACCAGGCCGGGGTTGAAGAGGTTGATCAGGTTCGCCACCCCGATGCCGAGCCAGTCGCCGATCCGGCGCAGCGCGTCCTGGGCCGCGACGTCCCCGCGACCGGCGGCCTCCACCACGGCCCTCGCGCCCTCGCGCCCTGACAGCTCCGAGGAGCGTCCGGCGGCGTCGATCAGGGCCTGCTCGCCGACCTCCGCCTCCAGGCAGCCGCGCGAGCCGCACCCGCAGGGCCGCCCGTTGTACGGGTTCACCATCATGTGCCCGAGCTCGCAGCCGTACCCGCCGTCGCCGTCGAGCAGCTTGCCGCCGACGATGATCCCGCCGCCCACGCCGACGTCCCCGTGCAGGTAGACCAGGTTCTGGAAACCGACGCCCACCCCGCGCTCGTGCTCGGCCAGCGCGCCCAGGTGGGCCTCGTTGCCCACCGCCACCGGCAGCCCGAGTCCCAGCCGGTGGCCGAGCTCGGTGCCGAAGGCCTGGTCCACCCAGCCCATGTTCGGCCCGAAGCGCACCATCCCGTCACCGGGCCTGATCATGCCGCAGTAGGCCGCGCCGACCCCGACGCACACCGCGTCCGAGGGGGCCGCGCGGTACATCTCGCGGGCGAACCCGGCGAGGGTGCCGACCACGTCGGCGAGGTCGGCCCCGGCGCGCGGCCGGACCGCCTCCCTGCGGTCCAGGACCGTTCCGCCCAGCCCGACCCTGGCCGCGACCAGCCGGTCCACCCGGACGTCGAAGGCCAGCGCGTAGACCCGGCCCTCCGGGCGGACCACCAGCGACGGCCGGCCCGCCCTGCCGGTGTCCTTGGGGAGTTCCTCGCGGACCAGGCCCGCCGAGGTGAGCTCCCCGGTCAGCCCCATGATCGTGCTGCGGTTCAGGCCCATCCGGTCGGCCAGTTCCGTACGGGACAGCGGGCCGCCCAGGTGCACGTGCCGGAGCAGAGCGCCAAGGTTGTGCTGGCGGATCTCCTCCTGGGACCGACCGGCTTTCAGCATCGTGGGGATCCTGACGACTCGTGGCTTGCCATCGTTGCGCGCCGCGACGGCGGGGACGGGCGGCCACGCCGGCCGGCGGCACTGGAACAGATCCTGTCACACCGGGAGAGCAGCGGCCGGTGGCCGCGGGAGTATTTCCTCGTTGCCCCGGCCGGTGTGCTCTCCCGTACCGCCGGACGCCACCCGTCGCCGCGCGCCCGGCCGTTCCCGTGGAGGAGCGTGGAGAAGCGGGTATCACCAGAAGACGCCGAGTTCCCGTTCGCAGAACGCGCCCCCCACCAGGTTCTGGACCGGGTCGGTGAGGTCGGGCTCGCCGAACTCGGCCAGCAGCTCCGGGGCGTGCGACTCGGCGTCGTCCTGCGGGACGTAGCCGAGGGCGCGGGCCGCGTCGAGCGACCACCAGCGGCGGGTGTTCGCCGAAACGCCCCACACGAGGTGAAAGCCCCGGGCGGTGAGGGACGCCTCGACGAGCCGGGCGCAGTCGTCGTACGACAGCCAGGTCGACAGCGCCCGGAGGTCGCGGGGCCGTTCGGCGCACGAGCCCAGCCGGATCGCCACGACGTTCGTCGCGAACCGGTCGTGGTAGAGACGGCCGAGCGCCTCCATCGCGGCCTTGCTGAAGCCGTAGTAGGTGTCCGGCCTGGGGGAGAGGCCGTCGGGGGCGTCCGGGCGGGGATGGAACCCGGCCGCGTGGTGGCTGCCGACGAGCACGACCTGCCGGACGTCCGCCCGGCGGGCCGCGTCCAGGAGCACCTGCGTGCCGTGGACGTTGACGCGCAGGATGTCCGCCCACGGATGCTCGCGGCTCAGCCCGCCCAGGTGGACGACCGCGTCGACGCCGTCCATCGCCTCCGCCATCGCGCTCTCGTCGGTCAGGTCGGCGAGGACCGTCTCCTCGCCGGCCCGGCCGTCCGCGACCGGGACGACGTCGGCGAGCCGCAGCACCCGGCCGGGCCTGGCGAGCCGTGGCCGGAGCGCGGTCGCCACCGCGCCGGCCGCGCCGGTGAGGAGGATCCGCACGTCAGAGCGCCTCCTGCCGGAAGAGCTCGACGATACGGCGAGCCGCCTCGCTGAGCACCGCCACGACCTGCGCGTGATGTGTCTCGTCGAGCCGCACCAGCGGGACGGACGCGCTGATCGCGTCGGTCACCGGCGAGCTGTAGAGGAGCGGCACCGCGACGCAGCCCAGGCCGGGGGTGTTCTGCTCCTTCTCGTCCGCGTAGCCGCGCAGCCGGGCGTCCTCCAGCTCCCGCAGCAGGTCAGGGCGGCTGGTCACGGTGTGCTTGGTCAGCGGTGCGAGGACGTCGGGGATGTGCCGCTCGCCGTCGTCGCGCATGGACAGGACCGCGCGGCCCAGCGCGGTCGCCCAGGCGGGCTGCCGGCGGCCCACGCGGGAGGTGAACCGCAGGTGGTGCAGGGATTCGCGGCTGGCGAGGTAGACCACGTCGGCCCCGTCGAGGCGGGCCAGGTGGACGGTCTCGTTGATCTCGGCGCGGACCTGTTCGAGCACCACCGCCGCCGCCCGGACGACGGGATCGCGGTCCAGGTAGGAGGTGCCGACCAGCAGGGCCCGTACCCCGATGGAGTACGTGATGCCGTGCCGGTCGGTCTCGACCCAGCCTCTGCCGATCAGGGTCCGCAGCAGCATGTAGAGGCTTGACTTCGGATAGCTGAGATCCCGTTGGAGCTCGGTGAGCGTGACGGGCCGATCGGCACGGGCCAGCGCTTCGAGCACCCCGATCGTCCGATCGGCTGATTTGACGGGAAGTCTCTCGGCCGGCTGTTCACCTGTTGACAACCCACACCCCTCACCTACGGCCTCATACGTCTATTGACAGCTTTGTTAGCAATTTTTACAGTTGCGACACGTTGTTCACAACCTAGACCATTGTTTACATATGTGAATGGAGTGGTAGATGCCCGCCCCCCGACGCGTCATCGCCGGGCTCACCCTGCTCCTGTTCGCCACCACGGCGTGCGGATCAGAGACGAAGTCCGAGGTCGCCGGCCTGGAACTGTGGACCAGATCCACGCCGGCCTCCGCGGAGGTCTACAAGAAGGTCATCGCGGCCTACACCGCCAAGACCGGGGTGAAGGTCACCTACGTCCCGATCTACGAGAACTTCGAGAACAAGATCCAGGAGGCCGCCGCCGCCAGGGACCTGCCCGACGTCGTCATCAACGACGTCAGCCTGCTCGGCACCGGCCTGTCCCAGGGCCTGATCACCCCGGTCGACCGCGCCGGCATCGCGGGCGCCGGCGACACCCTGGACCGGGCCTGGAACCAGGCCAGGGCGGCGGACGGCAAGTACTACGGCGTCCCGTTCTCCACCCAGGCCGTGGCCACGTTCATCCGCAAGGACTGGCGAGAGAAGCTCGGCAGGGACGTTCCCAGGACCTGGGCCGAGCTCGACGCCCTCGCCAAGGCGTTCCAGAACGACGACCCGGACGGCAACGGCAAGGACGACACCTACGGCATGCTCGTCCCCGCCTCCACCGAACGCGGCTACACCGCCTGGTGGGCCTCCTCCTACCTGTGGCAGGGCGGCGGCGACTTCCTCACCGAGTCCGGCGGCAGGTTCACCCCCGCCATCGACCAGCCCAAATCGGTCGAGGCGGTGAAGTGGATGCAGGACCTGTTCTGCGAGGACAAGGTCGTGGTCCCCGGCGCCCTCACCCTCATCACCGACGACGCCCACCCCTTCTTCGAGACCGGCAAGGCCGGCGTCTACCTCACCGGCCCCTGGATGATGGGCCGCTTCGACAAGAGCCTCGGCAAGGACAAGTACGAGGTCATCGCCTCCCCGGCCGGTCCCGCCGGGCAGGGCGTGCTGGGCGAGGGCGAGAACATCTACCTCATGGCCGGCTCGAAGCTCGGGCCCCAGCAGAAGCGGCTCGCCGAGTTCCTCATCAGCCCCGAGGGCCAGCGGATCGGCATGAACACCGACCAGCCGAACCCGGTGGTCCGCCTCCCGGTCAACACGACCGTCGACGTCGTCGCCGAGCGCAAGGACGAGCGCTGGGAGACGATCAAGGAGATCTACCGGGACAACGGACGGCTGTTCCCGCAGGTGCCGAACTGGACCCCGCTGCGCCAGCAGGCGGCGGAGACCCTCAACTCGATCTTCGCCAACTGCGGCGCCGACGTCCAGGCCGAACTCACCAGGCTGGCGGGCTCGTTCAAGACAGAGCTGGCCAGGCAGAAGGCCGGCTGATGACGCTGACCACGTCCCGCCCCCGTGCCGCCTCACGGGGCACGGGGGCCTCCCCGCGCCGCCGCGGGCCCGGCCCCCGGCTGCTGCCCTGGCTGTTCCTGGCCCCCGCGCTGATCCTCTTCCTGTACTTCAAGTACATCCCGATGACCAAGGGGGTCTGGCTCAGCTTCTTCAAGGTCCAGCCCTTCCTCGGCGACGAGTGGGTCGGCCTGGACAACTACCGCCAGGTCTTCACCGACGAGAGCTTCCGCGCGGCGATCGGCCACACCCTCTATCTGGCCGTGGTGCAGACGGGCGGCGCCATGCTCATCGGGTTCTGCCTGGCCCTGCTGCTGGAGGGCAGGGCCCGCACGCTGTGGTTCGTCCGCTCGGCCGCGTTCCTGCCCGTCGTCTCGGCGATCGCCGTGGTCGGCGAGGTCTGGCGGCTGCTCTACTTCCCCGCCCCGGACGGCATGCTCAACAGCGTGCTCGGCTGGTTCGGGCTCGCCCCGCAGGGCTTCCTGGACGACCCCGGCTCCGCGCTGTGGTGGGTGAGCGTCGTCGGCATCTGGAAGCACGCCCCCTACGACATGATGATCATCCTTGCGGGTCTCGCCGGGATCGACCGGCAACTCTACGAGCAGGCCGCCCTAGACGGCGCGAGCCTGCGGCAGCGCGTCCGCTTCGTCACCCTGCCCGCGCTGCGGCCGGTCGTCACCATCCTCGTCACCCTCGCGTGCATCCGGGGCCTGCGGATCTTCACCGAGGTGTTCGTGCTGACCGCGGGCGGCCCCGCCGGCTCCACCGACGTCGTCATGACCCGCATCTACACCCTCGGCTTCCAGTCCGGCGACATCGGGTTCGCCTCGGCAGCCTCGGTCCTGCTGTTCCTCGGCATTCTCGCCCTGACCGTCTGCGTCACCCTCTACCGCGGGCGAAAGGAGATCTGATGTTCGAGACCACGCTCGGCTGGGGCTGGGGAAGGAGACATCCCGTCGCCACGGGCCTGCGCCTCCTGCTCTACGTGATCGTCCTCGTCGTCTTCTGCGGGCCGCTCGTCTCGGTGTTCGCCGGCGCGTTCGACAGCGCCGCCGATCCCAGCAGGATGTCCCTCTACCCCCGCGACCCGACCCTGGAGAACTTCCGGGTCGCCGCCGGGCAGGGCCTGTGGCGGTACTTCCTCAACTCCGTCGTGATCGCGGGCGGCGCGCTGCTGCTGCAGGTGAGCGTCAGCGTGTTCGCCGCCTACGCCCTGGCGCGCAAGAGGTTCCGCGGGCAGGCGCTCGTACTGCTGGCGATCCTGTCGACCATGATGCTCCCCGAGGAGGTCATCGCGATCCCGCTGTCCCTGGTCATCGGGGACCTGCCCGGCCTGGGCCTCGACCTGCGCGGCACCGTGCTCGGCGTGGTCCTCCCCCTGGGGGGCTGGGGTTTCTCCATCTTCGTGCTCAGCGAGTTCATGAAGGAGATCCCCCGCCAGCTGGAGGAGGCGGCCCGCTGCGACGGCGCGAGCGAGCTGCGGATCTTCGGGCAGATCATCCTGCCGCTCTGCAAACCGGCCATCGGCGTCATCGTCATCTTCGGCTTCAACATGATCTGGGACCAGTATCTCCTGCCCCTGATCGTCGCCCGCACCCCCGACGACTACACCCTGACGGTGGCGCTCGCCTCCCTGCGCTCCGACCCGCTCGTCGGGCCCGGCGCGCTGCTCGCCGGAGCCCTCCTCGCCCTGTTGCCCAGTTTGATCGTCTATCTGGCGTTCCAGCGCACGTTCCTCTCGGGACTGGTCGCCGGCGCCGTGAAGGGTTGAAAACCTTGGACCTCGATGGTGTCCTCTTCTTTCCCGTCACCCCGTTCGGCCCCGGCGGCGAGCCGAACCTCCCGGTGCTGGCCGAACACGTGGGGAACGGGGTCACGGCGGGAGCCGGCGCGGTGTTCGCCGCGTGCGGCACCGGGGAGTTCCACGCCCTCGCCCCCGCCGAGTACGGCCGGATCGTCCGGGAGAGCGTGAACGCGACCGGCGGACGGGTACCCGTGGTGACCGGGACCGGCGGCGCGCTGCCCCTGGCCCGCGAGTTCGCCGCCCAGGCCACCGCGCAGGGCGCCGACGGGCTGCTGCTGCTGCCTCCCTACCTGATCGGCGCGCCACCGGCCGGGCTCGTCGCCTACGTCCGGCAGGTGGCGGCCTCCACCGACCTGCCGATCATCGTCTACCAGCGGGGCGGCGCCCGGTTCACCCCCGGCTCCGTCGCCGAGCTCGCCACCATCCCCAACGTGGTCGGTTTCAAGGACGGCCTGGGCGACCTCGACCTGCTCCAGCGGATCATCCTGGCGGTCGACCGGCCCGGCTTCACCTTCTTCAACGGCCTGCCCACGGCCGAGATGACCGTCCTGTCCTACCGCGGCCTCGGTGTCGACCTCTACTCCAGCGCCGTGTTCTGCTTCGCCCCCGAGATCGCGCTCGCCTTCCACAAGGCCCTCACCGCCCGCGACGACACGCTCGTCACAGACCTGCTCAGGGAGTTCTACGGGCCGCTCGTCGAGCTGCGCGACCTCGTCCCGGGCTACGCCGTCTCGCTGGTCAAGGCCGGGGTACGGCTGCGCGGCCTGGACGCGGGAGCGGTCAGGCCGCCACTGGTCGACGCCGCACCCGAGCACGTCGACCTCCTCGGGGAACTGATCCACACCGGCCTGCGCATCGTGGGGGCGTGACCACGTGACCATGCTGATCAGCGAAATCATCGTCACGCCCGTCGCGTTCCGGGACCCGCCGCTGCTGAACGCCGCGGGGGTGCACCAGCCCTGGGCGCTGCGCACGATCGTCGAGGTGCGCACCGGCGACGGCCTCAGCGGGCTCGGCGAGACCTACGGCGACCTCGCCCACCTCACGAAGGTCCGGGCCGCCGCCCGGCGGCTCGTCGGAATCGACGTCCACCACCACCACGCCCTCTACGCGGCCGTCGGCCAGGTCGTCGGCGGCGACGTCGTGACCGACAAGCACGGCCTGACCGGGGTCGCGACCAGGGAGAAGACCCTCGACCGGGTGTTCTCCCCGTTCGAGGTCGCCTGCCTGGACATCCGGGGCAAGGCCCTCGGCCGTCCCGTCTGCGACCTGCTCGGCGGACCCGTCCGGGACAGGGTGCCCTACAGCGCCTACCTGTTCTACAAGTGGGCCGCGCACCCCGGCGAGCCCGGCGACGAGTTCGGGGCCGCGCTCGACGCCGACGGCCTGGTCGCCCAGGCGCGGAGGTTCGTCGAGGAGTACGGCTTCCGGTCGATCAAACTCAAGGGCGGCGTCTTCCCGCCCGACGTGGAGGTCGACGCGGTCCTCGCGCTGAGGGAGGCGTTCCCGGACGCCGCGCTGAGGATCGACCCGAACGGGGCGTGGTCGGTGCCCACCTCGATCGACGTCGGCCGCAAACTGGCCGGGACGATCGACTACCTGGAGGACCCGACGCCCGGGCTCGCCGGGATGGCCGAGGTGGCGGCGCGGGTCCCGATGCCGCTGGCCACGAACATGTGCGTCGTCACCTTCGAGCACCTGCCGGCCGCCGTCCGGGAGGGGGCCGTCGGCGTGCTGCTGTCCGACCACCACTACTGGGGCGGGCTGGTCCGCAGCACCCAGCTCGCCCGCCTCTGCGCCACCTTCGGCCTGCAGCTGTCCATGCACTCCAACTCCCACCTCGGGATCAGCCTCGCCGCGATGACCCATCTCGCCGCGGCCGTGCCGAACCTCGCCCACGCCTGCGACACCCACACGCCCTGGCAGGCCGGGCAGGACGTCGTCGGGCCGGGCGCGCTGCGGTTCGTCGACGGCTCCGTCCCCGTGCCGGCCGGACCGGGACTGGGGGTGGAACTCGACCGCGACGCCCTGGGCGCGATGCACGAGCAGTACCTCGCCTGCGGGCTCACCGAACGAGACGACACCTCCTACATGCGGACGTTCCAGCCGGACTTCTCCCCGGTACGGCCCCGATGGTGACCGGGAAAGTGATCTACGCCTACCCCTGGGACGTCGTCGGGGACCCCGCCGCCCCCGAACGCCTCGCCCGGCTCGGCGCGGACACGGTGGCGCTGGCCGCCTCGTACCACTCGGTGCGGGCGGCCACCCCGTTCCACCCCGCCCACCGGCTCGTCGAGGCCGGGCCCGCCCTCTACGTCCCCGTCCGTACGGGCTCCTGGGGCAGGCTCGTCCCCGCCGCCCCCACCTGGACGGCCCCCGACGCGTTCGTCCAGGCCGCGGACGCGCTCCGCGCGGCGGGACTCGCCGTCCACGCCTGGACCATCCTCACCCACAACTCCCACCTCGGGACCGCCCACCCGTCCCTGGCCGTCCGGAACGCCTTCGGCGACCGCTACCCCTACGCCCTGTGCCCGTCCCACCCCGACGTCGTCGACTACTGCCGGACCCTGGTCCGGGAGATCGCCGAACTCGGCGCCCCCGACGGGTTCGTCCTTGAGGCGTGCGGCCCGCTCGGCGTCCGCCACGCCGGCACGCACGAGAAGACCGGCGGCGCCGACTGGACCCCGGTCCAGCTCGACCTCCTGTCCCTGTGTTTCTGCGGGGTCTGCGCCCGGCGCTACCCGGCGGGAACCCGCGAGCGGGTCCGGGCCGGGGTCGACATGGCCACCCCGTCGGTCGAGGCCGCCCTCGGCGATCTCGCCCCCGCCGTCCGGGAGCTGCGCGCCGGTCTCGGCCGGGACCTGCGGAGCGCGCTGCGGCTGGAGACCGCGGGCCTGCCGGTCACCCTGCACGCCAGCCCCCACCCCTGGGCCGCCGGTGCCTTCAGCCAGGTCTCCGCGGCCCCGAGCGCCGACGTCCTCGTCGCCAACTGCTGGGACGACCCCGCCTCAGGCGTCGGCCGCCTCCGGGGGCTTCGTGCCCTGGCGGCCCCCGGCACCCGTATCGGCGCGTCCGTCCTGGCCCTCCCACCCGGCACCCTGACCCCGGAAGCCCTGGCCGCCTACCGCTCGGCCGGGGCCGATGAGATCCACGTCTACCACGCGGGCCTGGCCTCCCGATCCCGTCTGGCCACGATCGCCGACACCCTGCGTTCCCTCGGACCCGGGGCGGGCCACAACGCGTGTCCGAATATCGCGAGACCCGGCGTGCCGTGACCTCCACGGCCTCCGGAGCTGGACCGTGTCACACCCGGTGAGACGGAGACGACGTCACGGCGGTACGGGAAAGGACGGCCATGTGACACCGGAATGACAGGCGCCGGTAGCCGGACGACCCGAACACGGTCCGTCCGGCCGTCCGGCGCCGGTGACCCGGCCACCGGCCGGACCTGACACCCCCCGCGGGCGACGCGCCCCTGCCACACTCGTGCGGACTCCGGCACCTTCGCGGGCGACGTCGTGCCCTGGCGCGCCCGCCGGGCGGACCCGGCACCCCCATGGGCGACGCGCGCCCTGACACGCCCCGGGGCGGACTCGCGCCCTCGCAAGCGACCCTTTCCGCATGCCCGCCGTACGGCCATCGCCGCAGCTCGGAGCGGTCGCGCGCCCTGTCGGCGCGAGCCTGCCCGGAAGTCTTCCGACCCCCGTCCGCGGCCCACCGGCGGCCCGGCGGCACACGCTCCGCAGGCCACGACCCCAATGGAGGATTGCCTCTTGTGTAACGGCGGGCGGCCATTTACGCTCCGCCATAGTTAGGAAAGCTTCCTAACGATTAGTTGCCCGGGTGAACGCCCCCCGCTCCTCACGGGGCATTCGCCCGCACCCCCCACCCCCCTCCGCCAGGAGTGCCGATGTTACGTAAGGTGCACCCCTCACCCCCCACGCAAGATCGTCCCAGGCGCCGCCGCTCGCTGGTGGCGGCCGCCGTGACGGTACTCACGATCGCCGTACCGTCGATGGCCGGCATGGCCCCCCAGGCCGCGACCGCCGCGACCGCCGCGAGCGGCGTGACCACGACAGCCCCCGCGACGAGTGTCAACGCGGCGATTCCCGACCTGACCAGCGCCAACCGCCGCGCGCCCGTCGCGGGGCTGCCGGACTGGAGCAAGGCGGGCTATCGCGGCGGCATGGCCCTGCCGGAGGCCGCCCAGGCCAGTCCCGACGCCGCCTGCCACATCACCTCGGCCGAACTCGCCGCCCAGTTCGGCGTACGGGCCGACGGCTCCGACGCCACCGGCGGCCTCCAGGCCGCGATCGACCGGATCCGGACCGCCTGCACCCCGGTGGCGGGCTACACCCGGCTGTCGTCCATCACCCTGCCCGAGGGCCGGATCACCGTCACCCGGCAGCTCGGCCTGGACGCCGACTACCTCGTGCTGAAGGGCGCGGGCATGGGCAGGACGATCCTCGCCTTCCGCCCGGACGCCAGCACCCGCTACGACACGCTCACCCCCGACGGGAGCGACTGGGACGAGGACGGCGCGACGCACGGCTCGGGCAAGGGCGGCTGGACCTGGCCCGGCCGCGGCCTGCTCCGCGTGCAGACGCGGGAGGTGGCGAGCAGGTACGCCGCCGAGTACGCCTCCGCGCCCGCCAACCGCGAGGACATCTTCGAGGGCAGCGTCAACCAGCACTGGGCCACCGGTGTCCCGCTGCGGGAGGCCTCGGCCGCCGGGACCAACGTGATCAGGCTGGCCGCCGGCACCGACATGAGCCGGTTCAAGGCCGGCGGCCACCTGTGGGTGGGCGCCGCCAACAGCGTCAAGTTCTACCAGCGGCAGACGGTCACCGACACCGCGCAGTACACGAACCTGCACATGCGGCAGCAGATCTTCCAGATCACCGCCGTCGACACCGGCGCCGGGAACGTCACCATCGACAAACCGCTGGAGTACGACCTCCCCCTCAACTCCACCTCCGACGGCTCCCCGGCCATCGACGGGACGGTCTACCCCAGCCGGGTCACCCCGCTCAAAGTCGTCCAGGGGGTCGGGATCGAGGACCTGACCATCACCCAGGACATGACCAACATGCCCAAGTTGGGCGGCGGCACCTACAACCTGAACCGGGCCGACGCCGTGCACGACTACGGGAACATGGCCCCCGAGTACGCCATGCACGGCATCGTGCTGAAGTGGGCGGCCAACAGCTGGATCCGCCGGGTCGGCACGGAGATGACCGGCTCGCACGCCGTGGTCACCGAGAGCGCGAAGAACATCCAGGTCCAGGAGTCGTCCTTCGACGGCTCGTGGAACAAGGGCAAGGGCGGCAACGGCTACTTCCGGGGCTCACGCGTCTGGGACTCCCTGTACGCCTACAACACCAGCCGGAACCTGCGCCACTTCACGTTCCAGTGGTCGGCCTCGAACAACGTCGTCGTCGGCAACGACTTCGACTCCGACCTCAACGTCCACGGCGGCTGGGAGCGGCGCAACCTGTTCGAGAACAACAGGGTGGCCGTGCCGTTCCAGCACGCCTCGAAGAACTGCCGTACCAACTGCGGCGACGAGGGTGGCGGCACGCCGGACGACTCCTCCTGGTGGCCGATCTGGTGGGCGGCCGGCCCGAAGGCGGCCAAGTGGTCGGGGTCGAGCGGCCCGCAGAACGTCTTCTACAACAACGACCTGACCAAGCAGACCACGCAGGGCGGGGCCTACCAGCCGTACTACGCCGACCGGCAGCGGATCTACCAGTTCGGCAGCTCCGCCTCGGACCCGTCGAAGTTCCAGCACCTCGCGGTCAACGGCGCCACCATCCCCGACTGGGCGAGCCGGGAGACGGTGAACTACACCGCCTCTCCGGGTTCCGGGGTCAACGCCACGATGACGGACGCCTCGGGCTCGCTCTTCCTCAGATCGGGTGGCGGTCCGGGCGACCCCGGTGACACCACCGCTCCCAGCGTGCCCGGTAGCCCGCGTTCGACGGGTACGACGTCGAGCAGCGTGTCGCTGGCCTGGAACGCGTCCACCGACAACGTCGGGGTGACCGGTTACGAGGTCTACCGGGGTGGCAGCCTGGTGGCGACGGTGACCGGCACCACGCACACCGACACCGGCCTGACGGCGTCGACCT
>NZ_JBPJSR010000027.1:0-98304 GCF_051390675.1 Streptosporangium heterodermiicola | reverse complement strand
TGACCCCCCGGGCCCGCTCCCGTCGGCCGGAGGGCGAGAGCCGCCCGCCGGCGCCTCGGACCGGCGGGCCCTTCCCTCCCGCCCCGGCAGGCGTTGCGCGCTAACCGTATGAGGGGTACCGTCACGGCCCGCGGGACCCGCGCTTTCCCGCCCGATCCCGGCACGGGGCGTCGGGAGACGGCGCGTCACGGGGACGTTCGACATGTGCGGGGGCATATAACTCAGGGCACTACGCATACGGCACGGAGGTCGGCGATGACTGAGTGGCACGCGTTACGGGAAGAGCTGGTCTCGCGGGTGAGCGCGCGGGGCATCAGCGAGGTCGTGGTCGACGCGTTGCGGGTGGTGCCACGCCACGTGTTCCTGCCGGAGCTCGCGGCGGAGGCCGTCTACCAGGACGACGCGATCGTGACCAAGCGCGACCTGGAGGGCCGGCCGATCAGTTCCTCCTCCCAGCCGGCGATCATGGCCCTGATGCTCGACCAGCTCGACGTGGAGCCGGGACAGCGGGTGCTGGAGATCGGGACGGGGACGGGCTACAACGCCGCACTGCTCGCCCACCTGGTGGGACCCGAGGGCCTGGTCGTGAGCGTCGACATCGACCCTGACCTGGTGGAGCTGGCCGGGGAGCACCTGGCGGTCGCGGGTCACCCCGAGGTGAGGCTGGTGGGCGGCGACGGCGCCGAGGGGTTTCCCCCCGAGGCGCCCTACGACCGGGTGATCGCCACCGTCGGCGTGTGGGACCTCGCCCCGGCGTGGCTGGAGCAGCTCGCCCCCGGCGGGCGCCTCGTCGCCCCGCTGGACCTGCGGGGGGTACAACGCTCGGTGGCGATGGAACGGGACAACGGGCACTGGACGAGCCGCTCGGTGCTGCCCTGCGGGTTCATGCGGATGCGCGGCCCCTTCGCGGGTCCGGAGACGACGCTGATGCTGGACCGGGAGTCCGACCTGTCGATCTCACTGCCCGAGGCGAGCGAGATCGGCGACGTCCTGGGGGCGCTCGACGGGCCCGTGGTCGAGCTGTCCACCGAGATCAGCACCAGCCTCTCCCAGCTCCTCGACGGGCTGAGCCTGTGGCTCGCGGTGCACGAGCCCCGCTGGTGCACGATCTCGGAGGCGCGGCCCGGGTGGCTGGCCGCGCCCCCGCTCGACACGACGGGCTTCCGGATGGCCGTCGGCATCGTCGAGCGCGACAATCTCTGCCTGCTGGAGCCGTCGCCGGACGGGACACTGATCGCACGCGGCCACGGGCCTGACAGGGTACGGCTGGCGAGTGAGATGGTCGCCCACATCCAGGCCTGGGACATGGCGGACAGGCCCATGACGTCGGGGCTGCGCATCGACGCCTACCGAGGCGACCCGCCAGACGGCGGGCTCCTCATCCGCAAGCGCCACACCACGCTCGCCCTGTCCTGGAAAGACCTCTGAGCCGCGCCCGGCCCGTCGTGGAAAGCGAGACTCGATACCCGGCCCCTTCGCGAGGAAGACGGTCCGTGACCATGGCCGGGCCCGGCAGCGGACGAGCCCGGTCGATCATGGTGGCTCGACCGGGCTCGTCAGGTGGAAACGGATCAGGTGAGGTCGAACCGGTCGAGTTCCATGACCTTGGTCCAGGCCGCGACGAAGTCGGCCACGAACCTGTCGGAGGCGCCCTGTCCGGCGTAGACCTCCGCGAGGGCCCGGAGCTGGGAGTTGGAGCCGAAGACGAGGTCGACCGCGGTGGCGGTCCACTTCACCTCGTCGGTGCTCACGTCGCGGATCTCGTACACGTGCTCCTCGGACTCCGAGGCCTTCCACCGGGTGCCCGCGGAGAGCAGGTTGGTGAAGAAGTCGTTGGTGAGCACGCCGGGCCGGTCGGTGAGGACGCCGTGCCGGGTGCCGCCGACGTTGGCCCCGAGAGAGCGCAGGCCGCCGACGAGGACGGTCAGCTGGGGCGGGGTCAGGCTGAGCATGTAGGCACGGTCGACGAGCAGCACCTCCGGCGGGGTCTTCTCCCCGGAGGACAGGTAGTTGCGGAACCCGTCGGCGCGGGGTTCGAGAACCCCGAAGGACTCGACGTCGGTCTGCTCCTGGGTGGCGTCGGTGCGGCCCGGGCGGAACGGTACCGTCACCGTCACGCCGGCCTCGCGTGCCGCCCTCTCGACGGCGGCCGAGCCGGCCAGCACGATCAGGTCGGCGAGCGAGATCTTCGCGCCACCGGCCTCGTTGAACTCACTCCGGACGCCCTCAAGGGTGTCCAGGACCGTCGCGAGCCGCTCGGGCTGGTTGACCTCCCAGCTCCGCTGCGGCTCCAGGCGGAGCCTGGCGCCGTTGGCGCCGCCGCGCTTGTCGGTGGACCGGAAACTCGCGGCGGAGGCCCAGGCGGTGGAGACCAGCTGGGCGGTCGTGAGGCCGGACTCCAGGACCTTGGCCTTCAGGGAGGCGACGTCGCCCTCACCCACCAGTTCGTGCTCGACGGCCGGCACCGGGTCCTGCCACAGCTGGGGCTCGGCGACCCACGGCCCGAGGAAGCGGCTGACCGGACCCATGTCGCGGTGCAGCAGCTTGTACCAGGCCTTGGCGAAGGCCAGCGCGAACTCGTCGGGGTGCTCCAGGAAGCGGCGGGAGATCTTCTCGTACGCCGGGTCGACGCGCAGCGACAGGTCCGTCGTGAGCATCGTCGGCTTGTGCTTCCTCGACGGGTCGTGGGCGTCGGGGATGATCGCCTCGGCGTCCTTCGCGACCCACTGCTTCGCGCCGCCGGGGCTCGTGGTGAGCTCCCACTCGTAGCCGAAGAGGATCTCGAAGAAACGGTTGCTCCACTGCGTCGGCACGTCGGTCCACGTCACCTCAAGACCGCTGGTGATCGTGTCCCCGGCCTTGCCGCTGCCGTAGGTGCTCAGCCAGCCCAGGCCCTGCGACTCCAGCGGCGCGCCCTCGGGCTCCGGGCCCACGTGGTCGTCCGCGATCCCGGCGCCGTGGGTCTTGCCGAACGTGTGGCCGCCGGCGATGAGGGCGACGGTCTCCTCGTCGTTCATCGCCATCCGCCCGAAGGTCTCGCGGATGAAGTGCGCCGCCGCGGCCGGGTTCGCGTTGCCGCGGGGACCCTCCGGGTTGACGTAGATGAGACCCATCTCGGTCGCGCCGACGTCCGGCGCCATCTCGTTCTCGGTGACGTAGCGCGCGTCGCCGAGCCAGGCGTCCTCCAGGCCCCAGATGATCTCCTCGGGCTCCCAGATGTCCTCGCGGCCGAAACCGAAGCCGAAGGTCTTGAACCCCATGGACTCCAGGGCGACGTTGCCGGCGAGCACGAGCAGGTCGGCCCACGAGATCTTCTGGCCGTACTTCTGCTTGACCGGCCACAGCAGCCGGCGGGCCTTGTCGAGGTTGGCGTTGTCGGGCCAGCTGTTGAGCGGGGCGAACCGCTGGGAGCCGTCGCCGGCACCGCCGCGGCCGTCGTGGGTGCGGTAGGTGCCCGCGGCGTGCCAGCTCATCCGGATCATCAGGCCGCCGTAGTGGCCGAAGTCGGCCGGCCACCAGTCCTGCGAGGTGGTGAGCACCTCGACGATGTCCTGCTTGAGGGCCTCGACGTCGAGCTGTTCGAGCTCCTTGGCGTAGCTGAAGTCCTCCGCCAGCGGGTTGCCCTTGGAGGAGTGCGCGCGCAGTATCGAGAGGTCGAGCTGGTTGGGCCACCAGTCCCGGTTCGTGTGCGGACGACCGCCGGTCTTCGGGGTCGGCGAGTCGATGGCCGGGTTCTCGCTCTCGCTGCCCCGCGCGGTCACGGAGTCGTGCGCGATCGGACAGCCGCCTGCCTCACCCCCGCTCTTCGGGCCGTTGACGATCGCGTCGTGGTTCTCGGTCATGGAAATCCTTCCGGATCAGCTGGCGGTGGAACAGTTGAGGCACACGCCCCAGTAAATGATCTCGGCCTCGTCGATCACGAAGCCGTGATCGTTGGACGCGGTCAGGCAGGGCGCCTCACCGACCGCGCAGTCGACGTCGGCGACGACGCCGCACGATCGGCACACGATGTGGTGGTGATTGTCGCCGACCCGCCCCTCGAACAGGGCCGGGCTGCCCGGCGGTTCTATACGGCGGACGAGCCCCGCGGTGGTGAGCGCGTGGAGGCCCTCGTACACGGCTTGGAGGGAGACCTGGCCGATACGGTCACGTACTCCCGAGGTGAGCGCCTCGACATCGAGATGGTCACCGTTTCTGACGGTTTCGAGCAGTGCGACACGGGCCGCCGTCACCCGTAGGCCGGCACCTCGCAGCTCCTCGGCGGTGGTCGGGGGCTGGGATGCGGTCATAGCCCAAATATACCTTCATAACGTGAATAATTTAAAATGTTGACTGGTTAAAGTCTTGCGGGGTGCCCTTCGGTGACCAGGAGCACATGCGTGTTCGTGATCGGTCTGGTCCGGCTGTGACCCGGCGTCCTCGTCACGGCCCGAGGCGGGGCACAGGAGGCGGGCGGGAACGAAGACGCCGGGCACGGCGCAGGCCGCGAAGCCCGGCCGGTCGAGCCTCGCCGCATTCCGAGAGCCCCGATTCCGGGGAGCCCCGATTCCGGGTGATCGGCGGGAGATCGGCCGGGTGATCGGCGGGACGATCGGCCGGGTGACGGCAACCCCGGACGGGGACGGCGGACGATCATGGATCGTAGGGCCAGGTCAGGGCCGGTGTGCGCCGGCCGCCTGGATCGCCTCACCGGCGGGTACAGGCCCGGCGACAAGCGGCTTCCAGCCTGGTCAAGGGCCATCCGGAACCGAGCACGCTCGCGATCATGTCAACCGGCCGTGTCCGCGTCCGGCCCGCGGGCCGGGTCCTGGCCGTTGTCCGGCACGACGGCG
Source organism: Streptosporangium heterodermiicola (assembly GCF_051390675.1). NCBI lineage: Bacteria > Bacillati > Actinomycetota > Actinomycetes > Streptosporangiales > Streptosporangiaceae > Streptosporangium > Streptosporangium heterodermiicola. Next base: position 93,472 of record NZ_JBPJSR010000027.1, on the reverse strand, counting down.
GCCCGATCGGGTGTGCGGCGAACTGCGCCTATCCTTCTCCCGTGGCACTGCGGTTCGAGACTCGCGCGTCCGACTCCCCCTGGGTCGACACCGTGTGGACCTGCACGAGCGAACGGGTCGCGGAGATGACCTCGGTGGCGACGGTGTGCTGGGGTCTGGTGTTCTGGGAGCTCGACGGCACGGCGTACGCGGGCGTCTCCGGCCCTGAGACCGGCACCGGCACCGCGCCGGTGCCGGAGGGCGCGACCTTCGTCGGCATCGAGTTCGCGGTGGGGACCTGGCTCCGGGCCGTGCCCACGCCGGCCCTGGTCGACCGTGGCGTCGAACTCCCCGGCACCACGCGCAGGACCTTCCGGCTGGACGGTCTCCGCTGGGAGAGGCCCGGCCCCGACGACGCCGAGGCCCTGGTCGACCGCCTCGTGCGCGCCGGAGCCGTGGTCCGCGACCCGCTCGTCTCCGAGGTTCGCCGAGGCCACCGTCCGGTGCTCTCGGAACGCACCGTCGAACGCCGGTTCCGCACGGCGACCGGGCTCACCCAGGGCGCCGTACGGCAGATCGAACGTGTCCGCAAGGCCTCGGCGCTGCTGGCCGCTGGCGCCCAGGTCGCCGATGTCGTCACCAAGTTCGAGTACTTCGACGAGCCGCACCTGGCCCGTGCGCTGCGCCGGTACGTCGGGCGTACGGCGCGGCAACTCCGCGAGGGCACCGGCGGCGCCCTCGCCCTGGATATGGATCTGGATCTGGATCAGCCGACGACGTCGTAGATCAACTTGACGACACCGTTCGGGTAGGCCGCGGACTCCCGGAGCCTCAGTGCCTGCTTGTCCTTGTCCGTGCCGCTGAACAGGCTCTTCCCGGCTCCGAGCAGCACCGGGAAGACGAGCAGGTTGTACCGGTCGACCAGGCCCGCGTCCGACAGGCGCCGAGCGAGCTCCGCGCTCCCGTGGATGAAGATCGCGCCCCCCTCGCTCTCCTTGAGCCCGGCGACGTCCTCGGCCGAGCGCAGGATCGTCGTCGGACCCCACCCCTCGACTAGGGCGTCGTCGGGCAGTGTGGTCGAGACCACGTACTTGGGCAGTTCCCTGTAGGCGGCGTGGTCCTCCGAGTCGCGCCACACCGGTGCGAACACCTCGTAGCTGCGGCGGCCGAACATCAGCGCCGTCGTGTCCTCCAGTTCCTCGCCCTTGAGTGAGAACGCCTCGGGCAGGAACTCGACGTCCTTGACCACCCAGCCGCCGCTGCGGTGGTCCTCGCCCGGCCCACCGCCCGGGGAGTCCACGACGCCGTCCAGCGAAACGAACGCGGTGTAGACCAGATCACGCATGTGCTGTTCTCCTCATTACCGGGTGACTCATTACCGGGCGACAAGACCGCCAGGTAGATCGACAGGCGGATGGTGGTGCCCGCCGACGCACCGCGGCGAAGTGCCCACACCCATGCTAGGAAGCGCCACTTCGACCGTCTTGTACGGAAACGACGGCCCGAGGAGGTGGCGGACGACGCCACGACCGGGCGGCCGGTGAAACGAGCGCCACGTCGGCGGGGGCGATTCCGGCCAGGACGGGGGTGGCGATGACGGTGGCGATGGCGATGGCGGCGCCGATCACCGAGGCGGTGACGTCGGAGCGGTTGACGACGTGGGCGCGGGCGCCGTCCGGGGTGATCGCCCCGGTGATCGCCCCCACAGGTGTTCACGGTGGGGCCCCCGTGCTGTCAGGGGCGCGCGGATCGGTCGGGCAGTCCTGCCGCGTGGCGCAGCCGGGTGAACTCCGCCGCCAGGGCGGCGGGCGGGAAGTGAGCGTTGCGTCCGCTGGGGTTGGGCAGTATCCATACCCGGGTCCCGCCGATCGTCTCGGTCTGGGCTCCGATGCGGGCCTGGGGCGCGCCGAACGCGACGCGGTATCCGCTCACCCCGAGAAACGCCGCCCAGCGGGGAGAGAGGGCGCGCAGGCGCCGCGTCAGGTCGCGTCCGCCGTCGGCCAGTTCTTGCGGCGTCAGCTGGTCGGCCCGGGAGGTGGGCCGGCGCACGATGCCCGTGATGCCCAGCCCCAGGTCCAGCAGGTCTCGTTCCTGTCGCGGGCGCAGGACGGCGGGGGTGAAGCCGGAGGCGTGCAGGGCCGGCCAGAACCGGTTTCCCGGGGTCGCGAAGCTGTGCCCGGCCGCGACGGAGCGCGGTGCGGGATTGATGCCGATGAAGACGACGCTCAGCTCTTCGGCGAGGACGTCCGCCAGTCCTTGATCACTCATGGCTTCCCCGCCGATGGTCGGCGGACAGGAAGGCCCGGCGGCGCGGCCTCGCCCACAGCGTCGCCGCGCCGACGGCCCCACCGCGTCGGCGTGGGCCCGTCGCCGGAGACGTGCTCTTTCTTCGGGAAGTCATGACGCCTCTCGTCTCCGCTTTCCGTCGGCCCGGCCACGGCGCGCGTCCCGCTCCGCCACGTCCTCCCGGTGGGTGAGAATCCCGTGCGCGGCAGACGCGGCGTCACCTCGGAGAGCCGGACGCGATCGTCGCACCGGCACCGGACGAGTCGGCGAGCCGCGACTCGTCCGGGAAGGCTCGCCCGCCGGGCCGGACTACAGCGAGTGGAGCAGTTCCAGGCCCATCGTGGTGGGGAAGGCCGCGAGGTCGCCTCCGGCGAGCTTGCCGGCGGCCGTGCGCAGGGCGCTCAGGCTGTGCAGGTAGGGATCGACACCCAGGCTGATGCGGCGGGCGCCGGCCCGCTGGATGTCGCCGACGGTGAAGGCGCCGGACGACCATCCCAGGAGTACGTTGACGGGCTTGGGCGCGACCGCCTTGACGACGGTGGCGATGGCGTCCAGATCGGGCAGGTAGGGGGCGAAGAGCACGTCCGCGCCGGCCTCGGCGAAGGCGGTCAGGCGACGGACGGTGTCGTCGAGATCCGGCCGGCCCTGGATGAAGTTGTCGGTGCGGCCGGTCAGCACGATCCGTCCCCGGGCCGCGGTGGCGGCGTGGCGGACGCGCTCCACGGCCTCGTCGAAGTCGCGGATGGGGTGGCCGGGGTCGGCGGAGGTGTCCTCGACGCCGATGCCGGACAGGCCCGCGGCGATGGCGGCCTCGACGGTGTCGGCGACGTCGCCGGGGGTGTCGCCGTAGCCGTCCTCGAAGTCGCCGTTGACGGGGAGCCCGCTGGTCCGGCCGAGCAGCTGGGCGTGCGCGAGGTGTTCGTCGCGGCTGACCGCGTGACGGCCGTCGAGGCGGCCGAGGGTGGCGGCGAACGCGGCCGAGGAGGTGGCGACGGCCTTGAAGCCCGCCTCGGCGAACACCGCGGCCGACAATCCGTCGAAGGCGTTGGGCATGACGAAGACGTCGTTCTGCTCGTGCAGGGCGGCGAAGGCTTCATAGCGCTCGCGTGAGGTGGTACCGGACATGGCTCTGTCCTCTCGAAATGGATGGTGTCGTGCCGACCGTCACCGCCCCTTGGAATCGCTCAGCGTTTCCGCAGGTCAGGAGGACGGCCTTCCAATTTTCTGGGCTGCATAGCCCAGTAAATCGGACACAGATTGGGCTGTCAAACCCAATCCTGGAGTACGCTCTGTGTCATGGGCGTTAAGAGGGCCGATGCGAAGTTCACGGCCAAGGGGCTCGCGGCCAGGGCGCGCATCATCGAGCACGCGGCGGAGTTGATCTACGCCCAGGGCGTGCACGGCACGAGCAACGAGTCGCTGCGCAAGGCGTCGGGCATCAGCGGATCACAGCTCACCCACTACTTCCCGGACAAGGAAAGTCTCGTGCTCGCGGTGATCGAGTGGCAGACGGAGAGGATCCTCGATCTGCACGCCGGGTCGAGCTTCGCGGGGTTCGACACCATCGGCGCCCTGCGGGAGTGGGCCGCGTTCTACGTCTCCCATGAGCGTGTGTGCCTGGAGGGCTGCACGCTGGGCTCCCTCGCGGCCGAGATCGTGAAGGCCGATCTCGATGTCCGCGACCGGCTCGCCGCCGACTTCGACCGCTGGAAGGACGTGCTGCGTGCCGGACTCGATCGCATGCGCGATCGCGGTCTGCTTCGCCTCGACGCCGACCCCGCGCGGCTGGCGAACCTGCTGCTGGCCGCCATGCAGGGGGGCATGCTGCTCGCCCAGATCGCCCGCGACGTCACCCCGCTGCGCGACGCCCTGACCGCCGCCATCGATCATGTGCAGTCCTTCGAGGCGACACAGGCGCCGCGCCCCGCGTGACCCCTTGGAAAGCCGCCCCCCCGCGTGACCCCTTGGAAGGACGCCCCCCGCGTGTCCCCTTGGATCTGACCCGGGCTCACCCTTTGCCGGAAAACCTCTGACCCACGCATCCCGTGCGTACCACGAAAAAGACCATCGGCCCGCACGTGCCACGCCACACCCACCGCGCCGGGCTCTCTGGGCGACGCCAAATCTTGACAGGGGATCACCAGGACGCGCGCGTGGGCGCGTCCACGGGCGGCGGCGGTGCGAGGCTGGGACGAGGACCGGCCTCGCGTCGCGAGAACAGGGGTGATTCGATGAAGATCGACCGATTCGGCGGACCGGTGCTCTCGCTCTTCCGCATGGTGACGGGCTTCCTCTTCCTCTGCCACGGCGTGGCGTCGATGTTCGGCGTGTTCGGCGGCAACCCCGCCACCGGCCGCGCCGTCGATTTCGCGGTCTGGCCCGGCTGGTGGGCCGCGCTCGTCCAGGTGCTCTGCGGCGGGCTCGTCCTCGCCGGACTCCTCACCCGCCCCGCCGCGATCCTCGCGTCCGGCTCGATGGCGTACGCGTTCTTCGTGGTGCACCTGCCGCAGGAGCTCCTGCCGTTGCGCAACGGGGGTGAGCCGTCGGCGATGTTCTGCTGGTCGTTCCTGCTCATCGCCGTACTGGGCGCGGGCCCGTGGGCGCTCGACAGCCTGCTCCCGCGCCGGCGGGACGACTCCGCGAAGCCCGGCCCCGCCCAGGTCCCCGTGCGTTCCGGGGGAAACTGACCACCCGCCACCGGGGTCCGGCCACCGTACGGCGGAAAATCCGCACTTTTTTCATCTTCTCCACGGGATGCGCGAAAAGCCCACGTCAGCGCGGGTGGACCGGCTCGGAGCGAAGATCGGCGATGCCGTACGGCACGGCGCACGAGAGCACGTTTCCGCAGGTCAGGCAGAACATGAATGTACGTTTCACGTTTGCCAAACCCGGATCGCGTGGTCAAGGATGAGGCATCTCCAATCAAGCCCCCGGCCAGGGGTTCATTTGGCATGCCACCCAACGCCCACGCCCACCCCGAGGAGGGGACGATGATCCATGCCCGAGGGCTGACCCGGCGATTCAAGGTCAGGAAGGGAAGCGTCGACGCCGTACGCGGCCTCGACATCGATGTGGAGGCGGGCCAGCTGGTGGCCTTCCTCGGCCCCAACGGCGCCGGGAAGTCCACCAGCCTGCGCATGCTGACCTCCCTGCTCCCGCCGACGTCGGGAACCGCGATCGTCGCGGGCCGCGACGTCGTGTCGGACCCGGCGGGGGTCCGCGCCCGCATCGGGTACGTCGGCCAGAAGAACGGCTCCGGCGAGAACTTCCGCGTCCGCGACGAGCTGGTGACCCAGGCGCGCTGCTACGGCCTCCGCCGGCCGGAGGCGCACCGGCGGGCCGACGAGATCCTCGGCCTGCTGGACCTGGAGTCGCTGGCCACCCGCAAGCCCGGCACCCTGTCGGGCGGCCAGCGCCGCCGCCTCGACATCGCGCTGGGGCTCATCCACCGGCCCGAACTGCTGTTCCTGGACGAGCCCTCGACCGGTCTCGACCCGCAGAGCCGCGCCAACATCTGGGAGCACATCCTGCGGCTGCGCGAGCTGCACGGCACGACCCTCTTCCTCACCACCCACTACCTGGAGGAGGCCGACAGCATGGCCGAACGAGTGGTGATCATCGACCACGGCCGGATCATCGCCGACGGGACGGCCGAACGGCTGAAGGGCGACCTGGCCGGTGACCGCGTCACGATCACCGTCCACGACGAGCCGGGGGCGGCGAGGGCCGCCGGGATCGCCGAGCGGATCGCCGGTCCCGGCGCGGTCACCGTCGACGGGACGACGGTGCGGCTGCGGGTGCCCCACGCGGGCGCGGCGCTGCCGGAGTATCTCCGGTCGCTGGAGTCGTCCGGGGTGAAGGTCGGCACCGCCGAGACCACCCGCCCCACGCTGGACGACGTGTTCCTCGCGCTGACCGGCCGCAGCCTGCGCGAGAGCGACAGGACGGATGAGCTCCCGGACGAGACCGGCGGCCCCTCGAACGAGACCGGCGAACCCTCGCACGACACGAGCGGTGTCTGACCGTCCCCGGTCCCCCCGGTCCCCGCCGTCCCCGCCGTCCCGCCGTCCCCACAGTCCCCCGATCCCGGCGTCCCTCGACGCCCCTCGACGCCCCTAGGCGTCCCCGCCGTCCTCGGCGATCCCGGTCGTCCTCGGCGTCCCCAGGCGTTCTCGGCGATCCCGGCGTCCCCGGTGATCCCCGTCCCCTCCCCCACCGGTCAGAAAGGCCACACCGTGAGCGTGCAGTTCCTCCGTGACACCGGAACCGTCTTCTCCCGCGAGTTCGCCCCCGTGGTGCGCGAACCCCTCGGGCTCCTCTTCACCATGGGCCAGCCGCTGCTCTTCCTGTTCCTGTTCGGCCCGTTGCTCGGAGAGGTGGGGGGCTTCGAGGGCTCGCCGTGGCAGTGGTTCGTGCCCGGCATCCTGATCATGATGTGCCTGTCCGGGCCGATGATGGCCGGATACTCCCTGCTGATCGATCTGATCGGCGGCTCGATGGAGCGCATGCTGGTCACCCCGCTGAACCGCACGGCGATGCTGGTCGGCCGGACGATGAAGGAGTTCGCCATCCTGCTGGCCCAGGCCGTGCTGATCATCGTCCTCGCGGTGCCGCTGGGCTTCCGCCCGCATCTCACGGGCGTGCTGGCCGGCCTGGCGGTGCTGATCGTGTTCGGGGTCGGCCTGGGCGCGCTCTCCTTCGCCCTCGCGATCGCGTCCAGTCCGGGCGGTGATCTGTTCTACGGGGTCACCCAGCTGGTGATGTTCCCGCTGATGCTGCTGTCGGGCGTACTGCTGCCGATGGACTCGGGCCCGGGGTGGCTCCAGGCCGTCGCCACGCTGAACCCGGTCTCCTACGTCGTCGAGGCGGAGCGGGCGCTGTTCTCCGGCCGTTTCACGGACGTGTCGGTGCTGTACGGGACGCTCTGCGCCTGCGCCGTCGCCGCGGTGGGCCTGGTGGTCGGCACCAGGGCGATGCGCCGCGGCGTCTGACGCCTTCGGGGAGATCGTGCTCCGGGATCGCCGTACGGCCGGAATTCCCGGCCCGGAGGGCATCGATGCGCCCGGCGCGGGGGCGCGCCTCGGCGGGTACGGGAGCGGGCACGGAGAACGACCGGCCGCCCGGGAAATCCCGGACGGCCGGTCGTTCAGATCGGATCAGCTCAGATCGGTGACACCGGAGACGCGTCGTGGCGGAGGATCACCACGGGGACGGCGCCGGCGGCGCGACGACCGGCGGGCGGTCGTCACAGGTGATGGTGTTGGGCAGCATCCACGGGGCGAGCCAGGCTCCGGTGGTGCCGCCGCCGTCGTTGCCGCCGAGGTCCGTCAGCGAGAACTCCGAACCGGTGGGCGGGAAGTTGAACGAGCCGCAGTTGTTGACGCCGACCGCGCCGACGTTGCGGGCGTCCACGTTCTCGAAGGAGGCGGACCCCTTCACCCGGGCGCTGACCACCGAGGTGCCGGTGCCGTCGACCCTGATGTCCTTGAAGTGGACGTTCGTGATCGAGTAGAGGTCCTTCACACCCCAGTCGCTGACCAGCATGATCGCGTTGTAGGTGTTGTCGAGGAAGTGGTTCCCGACCACCTGGATGTCCGCCTCGATGTTCTTGTCGAGCGCGTAGAGCCAGATGGCCCCCAGGCCGATGTTCCAGTTCAGCTCGTACGTGCCGGCCCGGACCGTGGTGTTGTCCTTGATCGACAGTTTCCCGGCGAACGCCTCGGCGCCGAAGCGGGAGCCGACGTGGATGCCGCTGCCCTCGCGGATCGGGTCGGCGACGAGGTTGTTCGAGATGGTGTTGTCCGTGCCGCCGTAGACGGCGATGCCGTTCGCGAGGGTCGGCGTCTGCACGGTGTTGTGGTCGAACGTGTTGCGGGCGTTGGCGATCTTCTCGGACCACAGGGCGAGGCCGTCGTCACCGGTGTTGCGGGTGAAGTTGTTCGACACGACCGAGTCCGTGACACCGCCGTGGAAGTTGAGGGCGTCGGCGATCTGGTCGACGATGATGTTGTTCGTGATCTTCAGGTTCCGCATCGGCCCGTCGAACCACATGCCCACCTTGGTGCGGTGGATGTAGAGGCCGTCGACGGTCGAGTCGCTCAGCGCGCCGCCGATGCCGTTCACCTGGTCGGTGTCGACGCGCTCGCGGACGTCACCCTCGATCGCGAAGCCGGACAGGTGCACGTTCCTGCTGCCGCCGTCCGCCGCGTACTTGCCGTAGAAGCCGACGCCGGTGTGCACCGAGCCGTCGGGGGCCGGGGCGGGGAGGGTGACCTCCTTGCCCTTGATGATCGTGTACCAGTTGCCGGCGCCCTCGATCGTCACGTTGTCGACGATGATGTGGCGGTTCACCTGGTAGACGCCCGGCGGGATGTAGACCTTGAGGCGGTTGCGCTTGGCGAACGCGATCGCCCTGTCGATCGCGTCGGCGGAGTCGCGCCTGCCGAGCGGGTCGGCGCCGAACGCCAGCACGTTCGCCGCGACGAGCCTGACGTGCGGCGCGCCGACGAGCTCGGAGTCGAGCAGGTCGATGATCGTCCACGCCGCGTTGCTCCCGGCCGGGACCGTGAGCCGCACCTTGTCACCCGCGCGGTACGTCCTGCCGAGCAGGAGACGCTGCTCGTCGTAGAAGTGCGTCGGGCGGAACGGCTTCGTGATCGTCGGGGTGGGCGTCGTGGCGCTGGGCACGCAGGCGCACTCGGTGATCCACCAGTCGGGGTGCAGCAGGTCGGCGTTCGGGTCGTTCGTGAACGGATACTGGTTGTACAGCCACGAGTACTGCGACGTGAGGGTCAGTACCTTCTTGCCCGCACCGTTCACCGTGACGTCGAGCGGCGCGGTGATGCCGCCCCCGTTGGGGGCGTCCGGGATGCTGTAGCGCACGGTGATCGCGTTGGCCGTCTTCGGCAGCGTGAACTCGACGTGCTGTCCCGGCGTGAGCCTGACCGCCTTGCGGCCGGACGCCTCTCCCGCCAGCGTGTACGCGGCGCGGTCCGGGCCGATGGCCGTGCCGTTCGTCGTGGCGTTCTCCGCCTCCTGCTCGGCGAAGGCGACACTGGCGCCCCGGCCCGCGACGAGTGACGGGTCGAGGGCGGCGCGTGTCACCACGGGAGCCGCCGCCCCGCCCGTACCCGCGAGGGCCGGGGCGCCGGGGACGAGGCCGAGGCCGACGGAGAGCGCGATCACCGCCCCGATCCCCGCCGATGCCCTTCGCGGTGGCCTGCCGGTCCATCTCGCCACAGCTCCTGTGATGCTCCGTGACATCGGATGCTCGTTTCTCTCGGGGGGTGAACACCTGAAGGCGCTCGGGGCGGAGCGAACGCCACGAGGGTGAGGTGACAGTAGGACTCCGATGCCTCGTTCCACAAGGCTCCTGCGAAATAGTTTCGTAATCTTGCTCTATAGCTGCGGTTACCTCTTAGGTTCTTGCAGCGCTTGTCATGAGTCATTGCGGTGTTTCGCAACGCACGACCTGCCGCAATACGAAGTGAAGCACGGCCCGCAAGGCCACCGAAGATCACGAGCCCTGACTCCACCCCGGACAGCGCCCGACCGGGCCCGACCGGCAGCACCACAGGACCGGACGGGCCGCACGCGCGACCACGGGAGAGGCGGGCGCGACGTCGCGCATCTCGCCCCTCCGCGAATGTCCGGCAACGGACACACAGGGTTGCTGACCGATCACCCTGGGTACGACGCCGTGGCATGCTCCACAAACCCCCATGAAAGGGCTCCTATGGCATCCCCCCGCATGACCGTCGCCCGCGTCGCCACCCTCCTCGCGGCCCTCGCCGTGCCCCTGCTCCTCCCGGTCGCGGCCCACGCGGACAGCCACTACGTCTGCGAGGACGGGACCAGGTTCCAGGTCTCGCCGATGCTCGGTTTCCACGTCCTGGCGACCGGGTGCACGGGCAGCGGGCAGGAGAGCCCGGTCACCATCGTCGTCTCGTCGGGCTACCACGCGGGCGAACACTTCTGCGAGCAACTGCTGGCCCAGGGGCCGACCCTGGTCAGCGCCATGCGGTGCGCCTGACGCCCCCCTCTCCTCGCAGGTGTCCCGCGAACTCACCCGCCGGTCCGGCCCTCCGCCCGGGTCCCCTCGGGGGCGCGCGTCCGGGGGTTCACGCTGATCGCGAGCAGCCCCGCGGCCACGACGCTGGAAAGGATCAGGGGAATATGGTTCGCCCCGTCCGCGAAGGCTCCGCGCGTGATGTACGTGCAGAGCGACACCGTCCAGACGGCCGCCGCCCAGGCCAGGGCGAATACCATCGCCGGCACGGCGAGCCGCCCCCGCGGGGTCGCCGAGACCGGCAGAAGCACGGTGAGCACGAGATCGGGCACCAGGAACGGGTTCCCGGCACGTATCGCGTCCGAGGTGACGAAGTAGTAGATCATCACCGTCGTCAGCACGCCGATCGTCCACCGGGCGATCGTCATCGCGTTTCCGGTCGTCATAGCGGGCATCGCCCTCCGGTTCTCCGTTCGATCAGACGTCGTCTCGCCTGACGTTCGAAGTGTGCGACGGCGACGGCGGCGCCGGAAGCCGGGCAGCACCCACCCGGGGCCGTGCCCGCCGCACTCGTGGGGGACGGTTAACCGTCCTTCATGGACGGCGACCGGCCGCCGGTGACGCGGGGCGGTGCTCCGGCCTCCGGGCCGGGAGGCGCGTCAGGTGTCGAGGTAGCGCAGGACCGCGAGGACCCGGCGGTGGTCGTCGGCGCTCGCCCGCAGCCCGAGCTTGGCGAAGATGCTCGTGCAGTGCTTCTCGACGGTCCGCTCGGCGATGCCGATCCGTTCCGCGACGGCCTGGTTGGTGCGGCCCTCGGCCATCAGCGCGAGGACCTCGCGCTCGCGGCCGGTGAGCGCGCGCAACGGGTCGTCGGCGCGGTCGTGGCGGCCGACCAGCTGGTCGATGACGATCGGGTCGAACGCCGAACCGCCGCCGCCCACCTGCCGGACCGCCGCCGCGAACCCCGCCAGGTCGGACACCCTGTCCTTGAGCAGGTAACCGACGCCGCGTGCGCCGTCGTCGAGCAGTTCGACGGTGTAGCTGACCCGGACGTACTGCGACAGGACGAGCACCCCGGTGCCGGGATGGCGCCGGCGGATCTCCCGGGCCGCCCGCAGTCCCTCGTCGGTCTGGGTGGGCGGCAGGCGGATGTCGACGACGGCCACGTCCGGGCGGTGCCGGGCCACCTCGGCCAGCAGCGCGGCGGGGTCGCCGACGGCCGACACGACGTCGAGGCCGGCCTCGGCGAGCAGCCGGGCGATCCCCTCGCGCAGCAGCATGTTGTCCTCGGCGATGACTACCCGCACGGCAGCACCGCCTGGACCAGGGTGCCGTCACCGGCGGGGCTGTCCACCCTGAGGGTTCCCCCGGTGGCCGCCACCCGGCCGGCGAGCCCGCGCAACCCGGACCCCCGGGCCGGGTCCGCTCCCCCTCGGCCGTCGTCGGATATCTCGACCAGCAACCGCCCGTCCCGGTGCTCGGCGCGCACCCGCGCCTCCCGCGCGCCGGCGTGCTTGGTGATGTTGGCCACCGCCTCGGCGACCACGTAGTACGCCGTCGTCTCGACCTCCACCGGCAACGGCGCCGGGAGCTCGAACGACAGCCGCAGGGGCACCGGGGCGAGCGCGGCCAGTTCCCGTACGGCACCGGGCAGGCCGCGTTCGGTCAGCACCGGCGGGTGGATGCCCTGCGACAGGGCCCGCAACTCGCCGAGAACGGCCAGCGTGGTGGTCTTCGCCTCGCCGACGAGCGCCCGCGCCTGGTCGGGACTGGTGCCGAGCCTCGACTCCGCCAGGCTGAGCGTCATGGGGATGGACAGGAGCCGTTGCTGCACGCCGTCGTGCAGGTCGCGTTCCAGCCGCCGGCGTTCCGTCTCGGCCGCGCGCAGAACCTGGCCGCGCGACTCGGCGAGCTGGTGCAGCCGCGCCCTCAGCTCGGCGGTCAGCCGCTCGTTCGCCAGGGCCAGCGCGGCGGCGGCGCAGGTGGCCTCGACCAGCTCGGGGTTGTCCAGCAACGCCGGATCGTGCACCAGCAGCGCGAGCGGAGCACCGTCGTGGTCGATGCGTGTCGCCACGCGGTCGCCGCCGTCCGGCGGGGGCACGACAAGGCCGTCGACGTCCACGTACCGGCTCGACTCCGGCATCCAGTACCCGACCCGCAGGGTCGGATCGTGGAGAACCCCGGCCAGGGCCCGCTGGATGCTCACCGGCCGCGAGCCGCCTCGGAGGTGGACGACCAGCTCGGCGACCCCGCCCCGGTCGGCGCGCCGCCGCAGGAGACCGCCCGCGTACGCCAGCGGGACGGCGGCGAGCGCGACGTGCATCACCGGTGTCAGGCCGCTCACCGCGACACCGGCGATCATCACCGGCTTCAGCGTCACGAACAGCGCCGTCGCCACCACGGCGGCGGCGAGCACGGGATTGAGCGACCGGCGCCGTGTCACGGTGCTGTCGCGCCACCGGCTCACCCTGGACTACCGGTTGCACCGGGTTCGCGCGCTGACCGGGCTGGACCTCGCGGTCCCCGCCGAGGCCCGGCTGCTGCAGGCGGCGCTCACCTCCAGGGATCTCGCCTAGCTCACCCAGCTCATCCGGTTCGCCCAGCTCGCACAACCCGTCCAGCCCGTCCAGCCCGCCTGGCTCGCCCTGTTCGCATGGTTCGCACGGCGCGGCTGGAGGCCTGGAGGCCTGGAGGCCTGGAGCCACACGTTCAGTTCCTCCTCCCTCGGCGCGAGGACCAGGTCCGTGCCGGGATGGTCGAAGACCATGACGGGCCGGCGCGCGTCCCAGGCGGCCCAGCCGGGGTCTCCCGAGGTGGCGAAGGCCACCCAGACGCGGTGCATGGCGTCGGCCAGCGGCTGGGGGGCGCCGGGCCCGGTCAGTTCCTCGCCGGCGCGCAGGGTGTCGAAGACGAAACCGATCTCCAGCGCGTGGCACGCGCCGAGCCCCATGACGGGCGAGCGCCAGACGAACTCGTAGACGAACGTCCGCGACGGCCGGGAGTCGGCGAGCCGGTTGAGGGGCCCGCGCAGCAGCAGGTCGGCGGCCATCTCGCCGAGGATCTCCCCGGGTTTGGCCCCCGGCCGGGTGGCCCGGTACAGCCGCGCCACCCGCCCCGGGATCCGGAACCTCAGCAGCGCCAGCCGCAGGGTGAGACCGCTGATCCGGTCCACCGTCCCGGTCGGTGCGAACCACAACCGGTACTCCTCCCGGTTGGAGCCCAGCAGCAGGTCCACCTCGGGAGGCGGGGGGTCGGCGGGCACCACGTCGCCGTCGGCCACGATGTGGAAGCCTGGCCCGCCGCCGATGGGGTCGGCCCTGCCGACCACCATGGCCTGTACGTCCAGCAGTCGCTCGCGATCCACCGCCGCGAACGCCTCGGCCGTGGCCGGTACCCGCAGTGCCTTCGCCATCGATCTCACGACCTTCGCGCCCTCGCCGCGCGGCACCGTGTGCGGCGGGCCGCTCTGCAGGATCGCCCGGTGGAACAGGCCCGCCGCGCGGGGACTGGTCATCAGGGCCGCGACGCAGATGGCTCCGGCGGACTCCCCGCACACGGTGACGTTGCGCGGGTCCCCGCCGAAGGCGTCGATGTTCTTCCCGACCCAGGTCAGGGCCGCGATCTGGTCGAGCAGGCCGCGATTGTCCGGCGCGTCGGGGAAGACGTCGAACCCCTCGGCCCCGAGCCGGTAGTTGATCGAGACGAGGACCACGCCGTCGCGTGCGAAGGCCCGCCCGTCGTAGAGCGGCAGGCTCGCCGAGCCGTTGCGCATCGAGCCGCCGTGGATCCAGACCATCACCGGCAGCCGGTCCTCACCGGCGGCCGGGGCCCAGACGTTGAGGTTGAGACACTCGTCGCCGGGGATGTCCGGATCGGGGATCAGCCGGTCGAGGGGCGGCCGGTAGGGCCTCTTGGGAGCGGTCGGCCCGTACTCCAGCGCGTCACGCACCCCCTCCCAGGGCTCGACGGGGGCCGGGGCGCGGAAGCGGTGGGCGCCGAAGGGCGGGGCGGCGTAGGGGACGCCGAGGAAGGTCGCGATCCCGTCCTGGACGCGGCCCCGGACCTTGCCGTGCCGGGTGGTCGCGATGATGTCCATCTCGGTCCTTTCGATGGGTGGCCGGCAGGCCGCCCCCGGCCGTGGCGGGGCCGGGGGCGGGTGCGAAGGAGATCGGGAGGCCGCGGGTCACGGCGGGAACGATCTCCCGGGCCGGGTCAGGGAGTGGCGGCGGGGATCTGGGTGGCCCGGGTGTTGCGGCGGACGTCGGACCAGGTGCGGGTGTCGGCGCAGATGCCGCAGGCGGGGCCGAAGAACTGGGCGCGGGCCGTCTGGTCGCCCATGAGGTGCAGCCGGAACCAGGCGGTCGTCGGCGCGGCGAACGGCCCGGCCCCGCCCACCACGGTGAAGTGGTCGGCCCCGCGCAGCTCGCCGTAGATGGCCGGGATGTGGCCGGCGGCGTTGTAGAAGGCCCTCACCAGCGCGGGGAAGACGATGCTGTCACGCTGACCGGCCAGCAGGAGCGCCGGGCCGTGTACGGCGTTGATGTTGGCCAGCGGTCCTGGCTGGATGGGCAGGATGGTGTCCACGCGCGGGTCCGCGCCGACGACGATGGCGGCCGCGCCGCCCTGGGAGTGGCCCGACGCGCCGACGCGCTCCAGGTCGACGCGGTCGTGGAAGACGCTGCCCGGGTCAGCGTTCCTGCGGGTGAGCAGGTCGATACCGGCGCGCATGGAGACGCCGAGGTTGGACTGCGGGGTGTTGGCGGCGGCGACGACGAAGCCGTGACTGGCCCAGTGCAGCAGCAGGTCCCGGTAGACGACCGGGAAGGCGAAGGTGCCGTTGCCCCACACGATCACCGGATGGCGGCGGTCGCTCCGCGCGATGTCACGCGGGTAGTACAGGGTGGTCACCGCCCCGACCTCCACGGTGGTGGCGTAGGGGCCGGGGGCGCCGAAGTCGGCGGCCGACACGGTGGCGGGGGCGGTTATGGACGCCGAGGCGGCGTTCACGCCGGCCGGGGCGGACAGGACGAGGACGATCGAGGTCAGCGGGACGAGCAGTTTTCTCCACAGCACGGCGAACTCCTGACGCCACGGTGAACCGGATGTTTCGTCCGGCTCACACCTTGTTTGATCGCACATACTGAAGGAGGAATCGACGGCCGTCTCTGCGCAATCGCGGCAATCACCGACGCCGGAGTTTGTGTGATGTTCCAACCGCCACGGGGAACGGGCGGGAGACGCCTTCCGCCCGCATTCGACGAACCGCTCACGTTTCACGGCCACTCACGTCCTACGACCGCTCACATTCGACGGCCACCCATGTCCTACAGCCGCTCACGTTCGACGACCGCTAATGCCCTACGACCGCTAATGCCCTACGACCGCTCATGTCCTACAGCCGCTCACGTTCGACGGCCGCTCACGCCTACGGCTGCTTGTGCTTCGCAACTACTCTCGCTCTACGATTACTCTCGTTTCACGGTCGCTCACGCTCGGCGACAGAGGGCGTGACAAGACGAGCACATCCAACGGTTCGCCCGGTGCCCCTCGCGCATCGCTCATGTGGCACCCATCTCGGCCGAGACCCCGGCGGCGCGGGCCGGCTCGGCGGAACGAACGCGAACGGATCAGATAACCCCGGTCGCCCCTGCCACCTCGGCCATCTCCATAACCTCGGCCATCTCCGCCATCTCAGCCTTCAGGGGATACGGGCCTGTTCCTTACCGTTGTCGCCCGGTGGGGCCACCGGGAGGCGCAGGACGAAACGTGCGCCGCCGGAGGGGGCGGTTCCGACCCGGAGCGTCCCGTCGTGGGCCTGGGCGATGCCACGGGCGATGGCCAGGCCGAGGCCCGTGCCTCCCCGGTCGCGGCTGCGGGCCGCGTCCAGCCGGGCGAACCGTTCGAAGATCCGTCCCCGGTCGGCCTCGGCGACGCCTTCCCCGTCGTCGTCGACGATGACCTCGGCGCCGTCGCCGTTCGCCCGCACCTCGACGAGCACCGACTCCCTGGCGTGCCGCTCGGCATTGTCCAGCAGGTTGGTGACGGCGCGGCCGATCTGGCTGTGCACGGCGTCGACGGGCACCTCCGAGGCGAGGACGAGCCGTACCTTCCGCGGATCCGCCCGCCGCGAGATCTCCGCCCGTACCAGCGTCGCCAGATCGATCCTTTCCCGGAGCTTGGACGGGTTGCTCTCAAGTTTGGCCAGCAGGAGCAGGTCGGCGATGATCGACTGCAGCCGGTCGAGATCGGACAGCGAGTGCGCGAGCAGATCGCTCAGATCGGTCTCGTCGGGGTGCAGCTGAGCCTCCTCCAGCTGGGCGCGCAGCCCGGCCAGAGGGGTTCGCAGTTCGTGGGAGGCGTCGGCGGTGAACTGCCGCTGGCGTTCCATCGCGCCCTCCAGGCGGGCCAGCGTGCGGTTGACGCTGTCGGCCAGCTCGTGGATCTCGTCGTCCCCGGGTGATACGGGCACCCGGCGGTCGAGGGAGCTCGCGTTGATCTCGTCGAGCTCGGCCCGAACGGCGTTCACCGGCCTGAGGGACACGGTGACGATCCGGTAGCCGATGTAGGTGATGACGCCGGCGAGTACCGCCATGCCCCCGATGACCGCCGTGGCCAGCCTCGAATCGACCAGCGGAGGGATCGTGGGGGAGGCGCTGTAGACGACCCACCTCGTTCCCCCCCGATGGGCCCACTGCGCGACCACGAGGTCGCATTCGCCGAGAAGGAAGTCGCCGCCGCACACGACCGCGGTGGTGACGTTCGTGCCGTCGGGGGTGAACGTCGCCATGGGCGGTTTGCCGTCCAGCCTCGGGGTCGAGGCGATGACCTTGCCCTGCGGGTCGACGACCTGGAGGTTGCGGGACTTGCGCTGCGCCAGGGGGTATTCCAGGTGGTTCCGCTCCAGTTGCACGGCCACCCGGCCACCGGCGGCGGTGATCTCCTCGATGAGAGAATTGGTGACGAAACGGTTGATCGAGAACATGACCATCGCGGCCACCAGCGAGCACAGCAAAAGCGCCACCACACCAGTGAACAGAGTGATGCGGGCTGTGATCGAGATCGGCCGTCCTGTTCTCATCCTCCGGTTCCCCCTGGCCAGTGGACCACACGGGCCACCCGGCTCCACGAGGGGGGTGGGGGTCTACCGGCATCGGCGCCACTCCCCGCTGTCAGCCCGTACCGGATGGACACCGGGCCACCTTGAGGCCCTCGGCAAGATCTTCCAGCGCGAGACCTGCGTCCGGCACTCCCTCGTTGTCACCGTCACCGTGCGTTCATCTCGTGGACCACCCGAGTGACGAACTCGATACGTGGACACGCCGCCTCCCGTGAGTCCGCGTGCGAATCAGCGATGACACCGCCGCCCCTCCAGCGGCCCATGGACCCACGAAACCCTCTGGCCTGCGCTTGTCATCCGCGCGACCGCCGACATACGCGAAACGCCGGGGAGCGGCAAGATCCGCCGGAACCGCGCTTCCCGCCCCGCGGCCCGGCCGGACCCGCCGTCCCCCGCGCCGGGACCAGGACCGGGGACGGCCCCACGTTCGAGATCGGCACCCGCCGGCACAGGGCCGCCGGGTACGGGGACGGCGTGATCGTCACCGATACGGCCGCTGTTCAGCCCGCCCCGACGCCGCGGTCCTCTCGCCGCATGTCCCCGGCGACGGGATTCCCCGTACCGAGGCCGTAGCGCAGGAGCACGGCGCCCTTGGACGACGTGACGGGCGGCTCCAGAAGCTCCAGGTTGGCGGGCACCGCGCCGCCGTCGAAGACCTTCTTGCCGACGCCGAGCACGATGGGGAAGAGCCACAGGTCGAGCCGGTCGAAGAGGCGCTCGCGCAGGAGGGTCTGCACCAGGTTCAGGCTTCCGATCACGTGGACGTGCTCGTGCTTGTCACGCAGCTCGCGTACGGCGCCCACCAGGTCGGGGCCCAGCCGCGTCGAGCCCGCCCAGTCCAGGTCCGGGGTGCCTCGCGAGGCGACGTACTTCGGGATGCCGTTGAACAGCGTCGCGATCCCGCCGTCGACGCCGTCGACCTGGTTCGGCCAGAACGCGGCGAAGATGTCGTAGGTCCTGCGGCCGAGCAGCAGGGCGTCCATGCCCTCCATCCCGGCACCGACGTGCCGGCCGACCGTCTCGTCGAACAGGGGCGCCTGCCACCCCCCGAACGGGAAGCCCTCGGGGTCCTCCTCGGGATCACCCGGCGCCTGGCCGACCAGGTCGAGCGTCGCGAACAGATCGATGTGGATCATGCCCACAGTGTCCTCCTCGTGTGCCGGCTCATGTTCCGGCACGAACATGGATCGCGTCCGGATTCGAACACACAAACGATCTCGGAGGGCCACGGCCCCTGTCTACCCCACCTCGGACCCCGGAGGTTCGCCCGCGTGCGGGAACACTATCGAGATCGCGGACCTCGCCCCACGAGCCGAACGCCCGCACGTCTTGGGCGGGAGTCAGTCCGGCGTCTCCGGGCGTTCGACACGGACGGGGTCGCCGCGTACGAGCTCGTCGTGGACGCGCCGGCGGGCGCTGACGGCGGCGCGCCCTCCTCCTCGTCGCCGTGCTCGACGCGCTGTCGCAGCAGCCGGGCCAGCGCCCAGGCGCACTCCTGCGGGCCACGCCCGGCCGACAGCAGCAGGTGAACGTCCACCGCCGACCTCGCTCGCGCGCCCGCGACCGGCCCCGTTCGCCCGCTCACGAACGGCCCCGCTTGCGGCGCCTGTCCCGCTGGGACGCGGACCCGAGGTCGGCTGTCTTGTAGGTGACCAGAGGGACCGTGGTGGCCACCGGCGTGGCCAGGCCGTGGTCGACGAGGTCGGAGATCACCTGCTCGATGCGCTTGTAGGCCGTCGGCGCCTCCTCGAAGAGCAGCTGGCGGTCTCCGCACACCACCAGCGACCCCACCGGCGTGCGGCGCAGCTCCTCGACCGTGTGCTTGGCCCTGCCCCGGCGCAGGGCGTCCGCGCGCGACATCTTGCGGCCCGCGCCGTGCGCGACGGAATGACCGGCGTCCGGCCCGGCGTGGGCGGCCACCAGGTACGAGGGGGTGCCTCGCGTACCGGCGATGAGCACATCGTCGCCGTCGCCGGGCGCCGCCCCCTTGCGGTGCAGGTAGAGCCCGTCGCGGACCTCGACCAGGTTGTGGCACTGGTCGACGAGCGGCTCGGCGGGCTCGGCCCCCAGCGCGTGGGCGACCCGGGCGGCCATCAACCTGCGGTTGAGCGATCCCCAGCGTACGGCGTCGTCGTGCATCGCCAGGTAGGCGCCGGGATCGGGGGCGGGACCCGCGCCGTGGACCTCGGTGTGCGCCCGCAGGATCCGCTCACCCAGACCCCGGGAACCGCTGTGCACGATGAGGACCAGGTCGCCCTCGGCGAGTCCGAGGCGGCTCGCGTGGCCCGGCTCGAAGACGGTCCCGATCCGCGCCAGCTCGACGAAGTGGTTGCCCCGGCCGACCGTCCCGAGGCCCTCGGTGTGACCGGCGGGGATGTCGCCCTTCAGCACGGCCCAGGCCGGGTCGTCGCCGTCCCGCTCGGGGTCCAGCGCGCGGTCGAGGTCGGGGAAGCGGGCGGCGAGCTTCTCGGGCACGGCGCGCTTGAGCCTCATGGGGAACACCGCTATGCCGCACCCGATGTCGGAGCCCACCAGGAAGGGATACAGCACGGTCGAGGCCATCGCGGCGCCGATGGGGGCGCCCTTGCCGGGGTGCAGGTCGGGCATGGCCGCGACGTGCGTCATGCCCTCAAGTGCGGCCACCTGGTGGCACTGCGCGAGGGCGTCGGACTCGATCCAGCTCGCGGGCGAGGCGAACACGGCGACGGTGGCCGGGCCCGTGGCCGCGGTGGGCGACGGCGGGGAGTGGTGCTGGGACAAAGAGGCTCTCCCAAAGGGGAATGGGCTGACAGCGTTACGGGGCGCGCCGGCGCCGTGGCATCTCGGGGTGGCGGGGTGCTGTCCGTCAGAGCGTCATGGACACCACGTTCCCCGAGCCCGCCACGCGAGGGCAAGCGGTTTTCGGCCGTACCGCCCATCGGTGGGCCGCACCGGAAGGCCCTGGGAGGCACCGGAAGGCACCGGAAGGCACCGGCCTGTGCCGCCGATGGCCGGGGCACCGGTGGACGAAGTGGCTAATTGGCGAAGTGCGCGAAGTGGGCGAAGTGGGCGAAGTGGGCGAAACATCTTCGGGGGCGTCCCGCACGTGTCCCGTGACCTACGACCGCGTGTGACCGTTGGGAAAGGGCGAGTCGAGCCCCAGGTCAAGAGGTGCGAGCCGCCGGGCACGGGCGGGGCGCGCACCGGCGGGTTCTCTACCACAGGCAACGTGGGTGGGGCTACGGGGACCGGTTCTCAGGGAGTTTTCAGGCGGAGTTTGTAGCACTTTCAACTTAAATTTATGACTATGGGGCAATGGAGCGTGCGCCGCAGGAGGCCGACGCGGCCGAGGCTCGGGTAGCCCCGGCCGGGAAGGCCTGGCGATTCGCCGCCGGGGGTGGCGCGCTCGTCGTCGTGGCCCTGCTCGCGTACTGGCTGGGCAGCGGCGGCGGGAACGGCGAGGAGGCCGCGTCCCGGCCGAGCGCGACGCCGACGCCCAGCGCGACGCTCACGGTGCCCGACGTCTTCAAGCGGGTCGGGCCGTCGGTGGTGGTCATCCAAGCCGGGAAGTCGCTCGGGACCGGGGTGATCGCGGCCGAGGACGGGACGATCCTGACGGCGTACCACGTCGTCGAAGGCGCCTCGGACAAGGGCGGCGCGGGCAAAGGCGGCTCGGACAAGGACACTTCGAGCAGAGACCCCGAGGACGTCACCGTGACGTTCGCCGACGGCACCAGGACGAAGGCCGTCGTCGCGTCGTCGGATCCCGAGCTCGACGTCGCGACCCTCAGGCCCGCGAGGCTGCCGGAGATCGTCGTCCCGGCGACACTCGGCGGCGGCGCGACCGTGGGCGCGCCCGTCGTGGCGATCGGCAATCCGCTGGGCCTGACCTACAGCGTCTCCACCGGCGTCGTGTCGGGCCTGAACCGGACCGCCAAGGACGGCGACCTGAACGGGCTCATCCAGTTCGACGCCTCCGCGAACCCGGGCAGCTCCGGCGGTCCCCTCCTGGACGCCCGCGGCCTGGTCATCGGGATCGTCGTCTCGATCGCCGACCCGGGAGGCGACGAGGCGTTCGCCGGCATCGCGTTCGCGGTGCCGATCGGCGCGGCCCTGGGCGGCGGTGAGGGCGAAGGGCCACCGGGCGGGCCCCAGATCTGACCGGAGCGTCACGAAGCGCCACGAGGCGTCACGAGAAGGAACATCATATGACCTCGACAAAGTCCTCCGAGTCGGCCCATCCGCTCGAACATGTGCTGTTCGAGGTCAAACGCACGATCGTCGGGCAGGACCTCCTGCTGGAGCGCATGGCCGTCGCGCTGATCGCCGACGGCCACCTGCTCGTCGAGGGCGTACCGGGCCTGGCCAAGACGCTCGCGGTGAGGTCGCTCGCCGCCGCGATCGCCGGGAGTTTCCAGCGCGTCCAGTTCACCCCCGACCTGGTGCCGGCCGACCTCGTGGGCACGCGGGTCTACCACCAGCACTCCGGGGAGTTCAAGACCGAGCTCGGCCCGGTCTTCGCGAACCTGCTCCTGGCCGACGAGATCAACCGCGCCCCCGCCAAGGTGCAGAGCGCCCTGCTGGAGGTGATGCAGGAGCACCAGGTGACGATCGGCCGCGAGACGTTCCGGGTGCCCGAGCCGTTCCTGGTCATGGCGACGGAGAACCCGATCGAGTCGGAGGGCACCTACCCGCTCCCCGAGGCGCAGGTCGACCGTTTCATGATGAAGGTGGTCGTCGACTATCCGACGCAGGCGGAGGAGCAGGCGATCGTCGCACGGGCGCTGCGTCCGCCCGAGCCGCCGCGGCCGATGGTGACGGCCGAGGACCTGGTCGCGATGCGGGCCCGCGCCCGGCAGGTGTACGTCGATCCGGCGATCGTCGACTACGCGGTACGCCTGGTCTCCGTGACGCGTTCCCCCGCGACGGCCGGGCTCGGCGAGCTGGAACGGTACGTCACCTACGGGGCGAGCCCGAGGGCGTCCATCGCGCTCGTCACTGGCGCCCGGGTGCTGGCGTTCCTGCGCGGCCGCACCTACGTCCTGCCGCACGACCTGTCCGAACTCGCCCTCGACGTGCTGCGCCACCGCCTCGTGCTGTCCTACGAGGCCCTCGCGGACGACGTCGACGCCGACACGATCGTCACCAGGGTGCTCGGGGCCGTCCGGGCGCCCGACGTCGTCCTGCAGAACCGCTGAGCCGGCATGGCCACCGCCCCCGAGAGGCTCCTGCTCCGCCTGGAGTGGAAGGTCGTCCGCAGGCTCGACGGCCGACTCCAGGGCGCCCACCGCACCGCGCACCGCGGCTCCGGGATCGACTTCACCGGGTTGCGCCCCTACGGCGACGGCGACGACGCCCGGCACATCGACTGGAACGTCACCGCACGGCTGGACGAGCCGCACCTGCGCGTGTTCACCGAGGATCGCGAGCTGACGGTGTGGCTCGTCCTCGACCGGTCGGCGTCGATGGCGGCAGGCCGGCCGGGACGCGGCAAGCACGACGTACTCGCCGAGCTCGCGCTCGTCCTCGCCCGGCTGTTCGGCCGGGGCGGCAACCGCGTCGGCGCCCTGCTGTTCGACACCGGGACGCTGCGCGTCGTGCCGCCCGGCACCTCCCGGCGGCACGCGCTGCGGATCGGCGCCGAACTGGAACGCACCTCCGAGACACGCGGCGGCACCACCACCGACCTGGCGGAGATGCTCGACGCGGCCGGACGGCTCGCGCGCCGCCGCGCGCTCGTCGTCGTGCTGTCGGACTTCATCGGCGAGGGCGACTGGGAGCGCTCACTCCAGCGCCTGGCCCGGCGGCACGAGGTGGTCGCGCTGCGGATCGTGGACACGGCCGACGACGTACTGCCCGAAGCCGGGCTGATCGTGGTCGAGGACGCGGAGACCGGCGAGCAGCTCGTCGTCGACTCCGCCGACCCGCTGTTGCGGGTCCGCTTCCGCGCCGCCGTCGACGCCCGCGACGCCCGGCTCGAAGCGGGCATGCGCCGGGCCGGGGTGCCCGTCCACCGCGTCGACACCGACCGCGACCTGGCCGAGGCACTCGTCGGGGTCGTCGCCCGCACCGGGGACCGGTCGCCATGACCGGCCCCGCCGAGGTCGTCGACAAACGCACGAGGCCGACGGTCGCCGACGGACGCACGGGGCCCGCGGTCATCAACGAACGCACGAAGCCCACGGTCGTCAACGAACGCACGAGGCCCGCGAAGGAGGACTCATGACCCTGTCCTCCTCGCCGCTGCTGGTCATCGGACTGCTCGTCACGGCGGCGCTCGCCTGGGCGGCCGTCGTCTCGGCGCGTCGTAGGACGGCCGCCCTGACCGCGGCCGGGGTCGCCGTGCCGGGCGGTCGCCGGGCGTACCTCGGAACCGGCCTGACGATCGCCGGCGTCGGGGTGCTCGCGGTCGCCGCCGCCGGGCCGACGGCCATGGTGCCGGTCCCCCGCACCGCGGGCACCGTCATCCTCGCCATCGACGTCTCCAACAGCATGGGTGCCGACGACGTCGCCCCCACCCGGCTGGCGGCCGCGCAGCGGGCGGCCCGCGCGTTCGTGGCGGCGCAGCCAGACAGCGTCGACATCGGGGTCGTCGCGTTCGAGCGGGGGGCGCTCACCACCGCGCGGCCCGACGCCGACCACTCCGTCGCGCTCAAGGCCATCGACCGGTTGAAGATCACCGGCGGTACCTCGCTGGGGACGGCCATCACGGCCTCCCTGTCGGCGATCACCGGCAAGCAGGTGGCCCTCGGCCGCGAGGGCACCGCGCCCGACATCGGTTACTGGCCGTCGGCGACGGTCGTGATGTTCTCCGACGGGCAGAACCAGGGCGCGGACGTCGAACGGGCCGCCACCGTGGCCCAGGGGGCGGGCGTCCACATCCACACCGTCGGGGTAGGCACCACGGCCGGGGCGACGGTGAAGGTCGACGGCTACCACCTGCGGACCTCGCTCGAAGAGGACACCCTCACCTCGATCGCGCAGACCACCGGCGGCGCCTACCACCCCGCCTCCGACACCGCGCGGCTCGACGGGATCGCCGACACGATCGACCTGCGGCTCACCGTCTCCGACGAGCCGCTGCCCCTCGCCGGCGGGCTGATCGGGCTCGCCCTCGCGCTGCTCACCGCAGGGGCGGCGCTCACTGTGCTCCGGTCTGGACGGGTGATCTGAATGTCGTTCTCATGGCCGTGGGCACTGCTGTCCATCCTGGTCATCCCGCTGATCTTCGCCATCCGCGAGTGGGCGCGCCGCCGCCGTCGGCGGGCCGCCGTGCGCGTCACCTCGATCGCGCTCGTCCGCAGCGCCCTGCCCGGCCGTACGCGCTGGACGCGGAGGATCCCCGTGGCACTGTTCGTGGCCGGGCTCGCGCTGCTCGCGGTCGGGGCCGCGCGACCGCAGGCGTCGGTCCCGGTGCCGCAGACGTCGGTGACGATCCTGCTCGCGCTCGACACCTCCGGCTCCATGTGCTCCACGGACGTCGACCCCAACCGCCTCACCGCCGCGAGGAAGGCCGCCGCCGAGTTCATCGAGTCGCAGCGGGGCGGGCCGCGCATCGGCCTGGTCACCTTCGCGGGCACCGCGGGCCTGCTCGTACCGCCCACCGACGACACCGACTCGCTGATCGAGGCGCTGGACGGCCTCACCGTGTCCCGCGGCACCGCGATCGGGCAGGCCGTACTCGCCTCGATCGACGCGATCGCGGAGGTCGACCCGTCGGTCGCCTCCACCGGGGCGGATCCGGGCGCCGGTGGGTCGGGCTACGCCGGTGCCGCGATCGTCGTGCTCACCGACGGCGCCAACACCCAGGGCGTCGACCCGCAGCTCGCCGCCCAGGAGGCGGCCCTGCGCCGCGTCCGCGTCTTCCCCATCGGCTTCGGCACCACGAACCCGGCCCCGATGGTCTGCGACAACTCCCAGTTCGACGGCCGCGGATTCGGCGGCTGGGGCGGTGGCGGCGGTGGCCGTGGCGGATTCGACAGGGGCCGCAACCCTCGCACCATCGACGAGCCCGCGCTCAAGCGGATAGCCCAGACCACCGGTGGTTCCTACCACCGCGCCGAGAACGCCGACCAGCTCCAGAGCGCCCTCGACGCCCTCCCCGGAAGCTTCACCGTCATCCACCAGCGGATCGACACTGCCTCGGCCTTCGCCGCCACCGGCGCCCTCCTCGTCACCGCCGCCCTGTCCCTCTCCCTCTGGTGGAACCGGCCCCGGCCCCTGACCCGCTGACGTGCGCGCGGTCAGGGGCACGCCGACGGGGCCGACCGCGATGAGAAGGGCCGGCAGCGGAAGCGCGACTTCGAGGAGAAGGCCGATGCCGACCACTTCGGCTCCACTCGTCGCGCCGACGAACCCCGGGGCGAGCGGAGCGATCTGGCGGCTGGGCCGGCGTTGAACGTAGCGGGCGGTTTCGTGTTCCGTCGGCGGGACGTGAGTCTGCCGTGGCCAACCGGACGAGCGTTCGAGAGACCGTGACCGAACGACCACGGCCATTGGTTCCGCGGACGAGCAGTACGGGAGGGCAAAGCAGCACAAAAAACTATTAAGAGACAAATAATGTATATGCCGCCAAAGACTTTAAAGCGCACAATTAGTTCTCCTTGGGATATAAGTCGCATTCGCTACACCGCTCAACCAGGTCACCCCACGCAAGACGCCACAAAACACCTATTCCCTGCACCCGTAACAGTTCTTCGGCGACGTCGAAGATCAGCACGTGCGGACACCACTTGCTAACGAAATAGGAGAACACGCTCATATCACGTAGCCCGGCCGCATACTGGGAAAAAAATCCCCAAGCTCTGGACGGTGCCCCATGTCCGCGGCTCAACTCTTCCTCAACGCCTTCACCGCCGTCGCCATCGATCCCGATATGGCGCGCAACGCGGCTCGAAACTATTCTTCGGTGTCGACCTGGACGGCTTCACAGGCCACGCAGACCGCGCTGGTGGGCGCGGGGGCGCTTATCGTGCCGGGGGTGCACATCCTCGGGATGGGCGTGGACCTGACCATGGTCCTCCACAAGATGGGGTGGACCACGTGGGGAGTGGGGCAGCTGGTCGGCGCCGACCTGGAGGGGAAACTGGACCTCGCCCTCACCCTGGGAATCTGGTCGGGGGTGGTAACCGATGACATGATCGCCGCGGCGGTCATCGCGGCCGGCGCGGGGGTTCTCGTCAAGGGGATAATGGTCACGGGGCCGGCAGTTTTCATGGCCTCAATCGCGTCCAAGATTGCCGGCGCCTCGGTGGCGGCGATTCTGGCGGAGATGGGGGTCAGCAAGGGAGTGGCCAAGGGAATGGGAAAGGTCGCCGGAAAACTGGCGGGCCCCGCGGCCACCAATCTCGCCAACAAGATCGTGGCCAAGCTGAGCCCCAAGGCCGCCGCCGTTCTGGCCGGCGGAACCGCCGGAAAGGCGATTCCCATCGTCGGTGCACTTATCGGCGCGGGCGTCAACGTCTGGATCATCAACTCGATCTCTTCGTCCGCCGAGAAGTACTACCGGGCCAAGGCCCGCACAGCCCAGTAGTCCAGCCGTTCACTCATGATCTCTTCGAATTTCCGAGAGGGCACCTCTCCAAGAGTTCCTCCCGGTGTGCGGCACGCGGTATCCGCGGGGACAGTTCACCGGGGGAACGGGCACCACGCTCCGCCCGGGTCTTCGGCCGCGTACATGCGAAGCCACGGGCACGTGCTGCCGGGACCGGCGTTCTGCCCCCGTACTCCGGTCAAGAGGCGTCCGGTCGAACACGCCACGCGCCACGCGCCCGAGTCCGCTTCCGCCGTCCCAGACCACCGGCGATACGCCCGGAATGCACCCTCCCGGCTTTTGGATCTCACCATGAGGGCACATCCATGCAGGTCAAAGGCATGAAAGGCGGACGAGTCGGCCTGTGGGCCGGGTTCTAATCCCGCAGGAATGCGACCTGCGCCGGAACTGGAGATGTGGCTTCTGAGCTGCGAAAACGCTGTCGTTGTTTGACACTGCTTGCCTATGCCTGCCGACGCGATGTGCCCTCAATGCGCCCTGTCCGTTGAGCCTCACCGATCAACGGAGCAAGTCGAGCCTGCCCTGTGCGCGCTCTCTGTCCTCGTCCGTGAAGAGCTCCGCAAACTCTTCTTTCAGCACGTGTGCCTCCACAGTGAGATCGAGGCGTCCATGACTCCGCAGGAACTCGAACCCATCCGAGATCTGGTCACTCCATAGGAGTTGCTTCGCAGCGGCTAGTCCCCCGCGGTCCGACACCATCTGGATGAAGCGGTTCGCGGGGTAGCTGAGATCCTGCTTGGCGGTCTGATAAATATCGACCATCGCGCGGTGAAACCGCCGCTCTGTCTCGTTCACTCTCCGCCTCCAACCATCTTCGAAGAGTCTCACGCAAGGGTTGGGGAGTCTATGCCTTCGACGTGAGCGTGGAGAGCCAGATCTCCACGGTACGAGGGGAGAGCCATCGCCGTGGATCAGGTGGACTTCAACGAACGGATGATCGTGGTCAGGCAGCGGGTTGTGGTGATCAACCGGCGTCCCGTGCTCGCGACCCCCAAGAGCCCGGCTTCGGTCCGCGATGTGCCTCTGCCGGTCTTCCTCTCCGAAGCGCTCGAAAGCCGCATCACCGAGCGGTCCCCTACCGACGTACTGTGTCGTACCTCCCGCGGCAACCCGATCCGGCGCGACTACTTCAACACCAATATCTGGAAGCCTGCGGCCAAGGCGGCCAAGCTTCAGCCAGACACCACGTTTCACGACCTGCGACACACCTTCGCGAGCACGGCTCTTGCCGCTGGTGTGCCCATCTCCAAGGTGTCCCGGTGGCTCGGCCACGAGTCCATCACCACGACCGTGGACCTCTATGGCCATCTCGTCCCGGAAGCCTCCCAGCGGGCGCGTACGGCTATGGACACGGCTTTCGCCAGGGCGATCCAAAAGAGCTGATTCAGCCGGAGAATGCTAGTCCTCGTCCGGGAGGTCGGCCGTATCAAAGATGTTGATCAGTTGGAACTCGGGAGGCTCTTCAGCCGGCCAGAAGCGAACCAGAACCATCAAGGTCTCTCGCGGCCGGATCGTTACGACGGGGAGAATAGGCTGGTCATCGGCTAAGTCTTGGGTCCAGGACCACCTAGTTCTCCACGTGCCATTGGTGATCGTGCGCAGAACCTCGCAGACAAGTTGTTGATCACCTTCCCTAGGCTTGGCCGATTCCCACCATTTCGCGAGTATTGGTTCGCTTTCCGGTTGGAGCCGCAGCTCCGCCATAGTCACTCCATGAGTCGCTTCAGCACCTCTTCGACATCCAGCGCCTCACCCGATCCGCGAGGGCCTCTAGCGTTTTCCAGCGCCTCCGCATATGCGGGGATGCCGCGCAAATGAACGGTCGCTAGAAGATTCTTTGCGAAATCCACGAGGTGGTCAACGTCCTCGGTCCGCTCGTAGGCCAGGACCGCACGATAGGAGCTGCGCAGGAGTTCCCTCTGCTCGGAGGGCCGCAGACCATCAATCGTCTCCATGGCCCGTTCGACCGCAGGGTCATCATGAGAAACAGAACCGGGTGGGAAGAATTCGTCTTTCATGTCTCCCTGCTCCATTATCCGGCTTCCTTTTGAGGCTCCAGGGAAAGCAGCGATCGCCGACGTCTCCCATAAAAAGAAGATGACCAAAAGTGGACAATTTCACGAGGAGAGCCGGCCGAGATCGAAGCGTACCCATTTCATCGAACATATATTCGACTCGACACTACGCCTCGACGGCAGCCGACGCCAGCCGTTCCAGGCCACCCTGACGCAGTGGAGTAGCTGACGGTTCCGCTTTGACCAAACGGGTTGGTCTTGTGAACCCAGCGGAGCCAGCGGGCGTCTTCATGATCTCTCGGGTTAAAGTGCCCCAGATGTGCTCTGATCTTGCCTGGCGGATGCTCCACACCAGGTCAGAAGGTTAAGGGCGGACGAGTCGGCCTGTAGGCCGGGTTTTGTCCTTCACTTGCGTGAAGGGGCGACCATCCATCTAGGGCCGACGTTGCCGACGGCCTCAAGCGGTCTACCCGTGCGGCTCGGGCGAGCAGCCCTCAAGCGTCGCACGCGGGACGCTCCGGAGAGCGCCCCTTCTTGACCTTGCTCCGGGTGGGGTTTACCGAGCCGCCCACGTCACCGTGGGCGCTGGTGGTCTCTTACACCACCGTTTCACCCTTACCTCGTCTCACGACGAGGCGGTCTGTTCTCTGTGGCACTTTCCCGCGGGTCACCCCGGGTCGGCGTTACCGACCACCCTGCTCTGTGGAGCCCGGACCTTCCTCGGCGGGTCTCGGAAGAGACCCGACGCGGCCGCCCGGCCGGCTCGTCCGCCGTGTCCCAAGCCTAACGGCTCCCAAGTGGACTCCAACCGAGCGGCAAGTCGTCCGCGCTGGAATATGTGTCGAGCGGGACACGACGGACGAGCACCGGGAGGAACCGATGAGAGCACAGACGACCGGTGGGACGGCCGCTCCCGTAGGCCGTGAAGGACACAGCCGACGGCACGGCGAAAGACGCGATGACGTACGCGGTGGCGAACGGGTGTCTCACCGCCCCGGCGGCCGTGGTCTGTCGTGGACGTGAGACCGCCGGTTCAGCGCAGGTGCGAGGTGTCGTTGAACGCCTTCACCACCGCGGGACCGTCGGCGTAATACTCGATCAGGGACAGGGCTGACAGGTCGAGATGCATGCGGTACAGCGCGCCGAGGGGAGCGAGCAGCGCGAACCGCAACAGCATCTTGATCGGCGTTACGTGGGAGACGGCGAGGATCGTCTTGCCCTCGTAGCGCTCGATCAGCAGGTCCCCGGTCGCCTGGACCCGCCGCGCCGCCTCCCCGAAACTCTCCCCACCCGGCGGCGCGGCGGACGGGTCCGCCAGCCACGCGGCGAGTTCGTCGGGCCAGCGGCGCTGGATCTCCGTGAACGTGTGGCCTTCCCAGTCGCCGAAGTCGGTCTCCCGCAGCCCCTCCTCGACGACGACCTCAAGCCCGGCCCTGGCCGCGACGATCTCCGCGGTGGCGCGGGCGCGCCTGAGCGGCGAGCTGACGATCACCTGGACGCCGTACGGCCTCCCGGCGAGTTTGGCCGCGGCGGCCTCGGCCTGGGCGAGGCCGTTGGGCGTGAGCTCGGGGTCGCCGAGCCCGGAGAACCTGCGCTCGACGGAGAGGGGTGTCTCACCGTGCCGGAGCAGGTACAGCGAGGTCGCGACGGAGGTGGGCGGGCGCCAGCCGGTGCCCGGACTCGTGGGGGTGGCCGTCCGGGCCGCTCGCTCACGCGTGGTGGTCCCACTGGTGGTCCCGCCGCCGCCTCCGGAGTCATCGAGGCCGCCTGCCCCGAGATCACTGGCGTCGGAGGCACGGTTGCCGAGGTCGCCCGCGTCAGGGGCACCGTTACCGAGATCGCCGTTGCCGAGGTCACTGGTGCCGAGGTCACTGGTGCCGAGGTCGCCGGTGTCGAAGAGGAGAAGGTCCTCTGGGCTTCCGGAGACGCCGCCTTTCGAGGCCCGGTTCTTTGAGGTGCCGCTTTCCGAAGCTCGGCTCTCCGCGGCCCGGCTTTTGGGGGCGCCGCTTCCGGAAGACCGGCCGCCGGGGGTGCCGCTGCCGGAGGCGCCGGCCCCGGAAGACCGGCCGCCGGGCGTTTCCAGGGCGGCGGAGCCGGAGAGGGTCCAGGCGCGTCCCTTGGCGGCGGCGTCCATGGCCTCGTTGGCCAGGCGGTCGGCGTCCTTGTTCTTCTCGCGGGGGATCCAGCGCCAGGTCACCTTGAGGCGCCTGGCGAGGGTCGCGGCCTCCAGGGCGAGCGGGCGCAGGCCCTCGTTCTTGATCTTCCAGCGGCCGGCCATCTGCTCGACGACCAGCTTGGAGTCCATCCGGACCTCGACCTTCGCGCCGTCGCCGGCGAGGGCGAGGAGGGAGGTCAGGCCCGCGATGAGCCCGCGGTACTCGGCGACGTTGTTGGTCTGGGTGCCGATCGACGCGGCGGTCTCGACCAGCACCTGGCCGTCGGCGGCGTCCTTGACGACGGCGCCGTAGCCCGCCGGGCCCGGGTTGCCCCGCGAGCCGCCGTCGGCCTCGATGACGTACGAGATCACAGAGGTCGCAGGAGTCACAGGGCTCACAGACCGGACTCGGCGGTACGGACGAGGATCCGGCGGCACTCCTCGCAGCGGATGACCTCGTCGTGGGAGGCGGCCTTGATGCGGTTGATCTCGGCGATGGACAGGCTCGTGCGGCAGCCGAGGCAGCGGGCCCCCTGGAGCATCGCGGCGCCCACCCCGAACTGCTCCTTGAGCTTCCCGTAGAGGGTGAGCAGGTCGGCCGGGATGTCCTCGGCGACCCCGGTGCGCTTCCCCTGGAGCTCGTCCCTCTCCTTGTCGATCTCGGCGAAGGCCGTGTCCCTGCGGTCCTCGGCGGTGCCGCGGGTGCCCGCGAGTTCGTCGCGCTCGGACACGAGCCTGGTGACCTGCTCGTCGGCCGACTCGCGGCGCTCCATGATCTCCAGCACTACCTCTTCCAGATCGCTCTGCCTGCGCTTCAGGGAGACGATCTCGGACTGGAGGCTGGCCAGGTCCTTGGGAGAGGACACCTGGCCGGAGTCGAGGCGCTTCTGGTCGCGCTCGGCGCGGGTGCGGACCGAGTCGACGTCGGCCTCGGCCTTGGTCTGCTCACGGGCGAGGTCGCCGGACTCGGTCTCGGCGGCGATCACCTGGGTGGCGATGCGGGCGATGCGCCCGGAGAGCTCGTCGATCTGGGCCAGCTCGGGCAGGGTGCGGCGGCGATGGGCCAGCCGGTCGATGGCGGAGTCGAGTTCGGCCAGGTCAAGCAGACGCTTCTGGGCCGCAGGGGCTGCTTTCACGTGAAATCCTCGCACTTTGCTGTTGTGTTCCAGGCGTCCGTGACCGTCTCGGATACGCGCGTCTCAACAGTAATCCCCCTGGCGGCCGACGCGGACGCGAGATGGTGCGCCGCGTCGGCGAGCCAGGGCCATTCGGTGGCCCAGTGGGCCGCGTCGATCAGCGCGGGGCCGTCCGGGGCCTCCATGAACTCGCTGGCCGGGTGGTGGCGCAGATCGGCGGTGAGGAAGACGTCCACCCCGGCGGCACGGGCCGTCCCGAGGAGGGAGTCTCCCGATCCCCCGCTGACCGCGATCCGCTGGACGGGACGGCCGGGGTCCCCGGCGACCCGCAGGCCGCCCGCCGTGGCGGGCAGTCCCCTGGCGGCCTGCCGGGCGAACTCGGCGAGGGGGACGGGGGCGGGCAGCGAGCCGACGCGGCCCAGGCCGCGCCGGGGGTCGTCGGCGGCGGGACCGAGCGGGACGAGCGGGCCGGTCAGGCCGACGGCGCGGGCGAGCGCGTCGGAGACGCCGGGGTCGGCGACGTCGGCGTTGGTGTGGGCGGTGAAGAGCCCGATGTCGTTCTTGATCAGCGTGTGGACCAGGCGGCCCTTGAAGGTGGTGGCCGCGACGCTCGTGGTGCCGCGCAGGTAGAGCGGGTGGTGGGTGACGATGAGATCCGCACCCCAGTCGAGGGCCTCCTCGGCGACGACGGCCACCGGGTCGACCGCGAACAGGATCTTGCGTACCTCCGCGGAGGGATCTCCGCAGACGAGCCCGACCGCGTCCCACGACTCCGCCCACCTCGGGTCGTAGCGGGACTCCAGCTCTGTGACGATGTCGGCAAGCGTAGGCACGTGCGCAGACTATCGGCCTCCCCCGCCATCGGCCTCTCCCGCTGTCTGCCTCTCCCGGACAGACTCGTCACACCGGCTTCAACACCGGCTTCCGGCGGCTTCGACGACCTCCGCGGTGGTTTCCCCCGCTGATCGCGGAGCACTCCCGCCACCCGCCGGGGAACGAGCCCGGAAAGGCCCGTCCCCGGCGGGTGTAGCGTCTGACGCGCGAAGTCGATCAAAGGGATGCCCGCCATTGGACCTGCGAGACCTGCGAGACACGCGAAACCTGCGAGACACGCGAGACACCCGGCTGGACATGTCTCACGGTGAGCGTGTCGGCAGATACGGCGAGGTCGCGAGCGCGCTGGCGTTGCGCGGTGACCGGCAGCTCGGCGAGGCACTGGAGCGGGCGCGGGTCCTGGGCTCGGGGATCGGCGGTACCTCGGCCCTGCTGTCCGTCGGAGGCGTGCCCGTCTTCGCCAAGCGGATCCCGCTGACCGATCCGGAACGCCGCGCGGACAACGTGATGTCCACCGCGAACCTGTTCGGGGTGCCCCCGTTCTGCCAGTACGGACTCGTCGAGGTCGCCGGGCCCGGCTTCGGCGCGTGGCGCGAACTCGCGGCGAGCGTCATGACGACCAACTGGGTCCTGGCCGGACGCAGCGCGGCCTTCCCGCTGCTGTACCACTGGCGGGTGCTGCCGGGAGCGCCGCCACCCGCCGATGAGCACGCCGACGTCGAGGCGGTCGTGCGCTACTGGGACGGATCGTCGGCGGTACGGGATCGTCTCCACGCCCTCGCCGGCGCCTCGGCCTGCATCGTGCTGTTCCAGGAGTTCATCCCCCACACCCTCGACGACTGGCTCGCCGCCCGGCTCGCGGACGGCCGGGAGGCCGCGACGGCGGCGGCCGCCATGGTCGAGTCGTGCCTGCTCACCGACGTGGCCTTCATGAACGGCCAGGGGCTGACTCACTTCGACGGCCACTTCGGCAACATCCTCACCGACGGCGAACGCCTGTACATCGCCGACCTCGGGCTGGCGACCTCCCCCCGGTTCGACCTGTCCGAGGGGGAGATCGAATTCCTGGAGCGCCACCGGACCCACGACCTCGGGTACGCGCTGATGCGGCTGGTCAACTGGCTCGTCACCGGCTTCTGCGGGGAGAAGGCGTCACTGGACGGCGGACCGGCGCGGCGCAACGCGTACGTCCGCGCGTGCGCGGCCGGCGCGGACCCCGCCGGTGCCCCGCCGGCCGTGGCCGCGATGATCCGCCGGTACGCCCCCGTCGCGGCGGCCGTGAACGACTTCTACTGGGACGTGTACGGCACCAGCAGGACGACGCCGTACCCGGGTGAGGAGATCGAACGTGCCGTGAGCGCGATGCGCTGATCCCCCACCACGGTCCCCGCCCGGATCCCCACCCGGATCCACCGGACACGGCTACTTCCCCGGCGCGGGGGGATCGCCTAGCGTAAGTGGACACTGACCTCCGGAGGCGTGCGCATGAGGCCCAATGTCGCGATCATCGGTGCCGGATTCGGCGGGCTGTGCATGGCCATCCAGCTGGAGAAGGCCGGGATCCGCTCGTACACGGTCTTCGAGAAGGGGGCCGACGTCGGAGGGACCTGGCGCGACAACACCTATCCGGGGGCGGGCTGCGACATCCCCTCGCATCTCTACTCCTTCTCCTTCGAGAGATACTCCAGCTGGACGCGCCGCTATCCCGGGCAGCCGGAGATCCTGCGCTATCTGGAGGGGTGCGCCGACAAGTACGGCCTGCGTTCCCGCATCCGGCTGAACACCATGGTCGTCGCCGCCGCCTTCGACGAGTCGCTGGGCAGGTGGCGGGTCCGCACCACGGCCGGGGACGAGCTGTTCGACGTGGTGGTGTCGGCCGTGGGACAGCTCAACCGGCCCTATCTACCCGACATTCCGGGAATGTCGTCATTCAGTGGGGCGGCCTTCCACTCCGCGCGCTGGGACCACTCCATCGACCTGGCGGGCAGGCGGGTGGCCGTGATCGGGAACGGATCGTCGGCGGCGCAGCTCATCCCGAGGGTGGCCGAGGTGGCCGGGCACCTGGACGTCTTCCAGCGGACCCCCAACTGGGTGATTCCCAAGCCGGACGCCGTCTTCGGCGCCCGCTCGCGGGCCGCCTTCCGTCACGTGCCGTTCCTGCAGCGCGCCTACCGCGAGTGGGTCTACCGGTACGCGGAGAACACCCTCCACCCGGCCCTGGCCGGGGGCTGGAGCACGGACCTGCTGCGCGAGCGGGCCCTGGGGCACCTGCGCGAGCAGGTACCCGACCCGCTGCTGCGGGCCAAGCTGACCCCCGACTACCCGGTCGGCTGCAAGCGGGTCGTCATCGACAGCGGTTTCTATCCCGCGCTGACCCGCCCCGACGTGGACGTCGTCACCGACGGGATCACCGGGATCGTCCCGGGCGGCGTGGAGACCACCGCCGGGCTCCGCGAGGCCGACGTCATCGTGTACGCGACCGGGTTCGAGACCTCCGACTTCCTCGCCCCCATACAGGTCACCGGGCGCGGGGGGCGGCAGCTGGCCAAGGAGTGGAAGAACGGCGCGGAGGCGTACCTGGGCATCGCCGTGCCGCACTTCCCCAACCTCTTCCTGCTGTACGGGCCCAACACCAACCTCGGCCACAACTCGATCGTCTTCATGATCGAATGCCAGGTCCGGTACGTCATGGGCTGCCTGCCGTACTTGGCCTCGCGCGGGCCGATGGAGGTCCGGCCGGAGGCGATGGCCACCTGGCGGCGGAGCCTCGACCGGGCCATGGAGGGCATGGTCTGGCAGGCGGGCTGCACGAGCTGGTACAAGAACGCGACCGGCCGGATCACCAACAACTGGCCGGGCGCCACGACCACCTACCGCCGCATCACCAGGACCCCGCGCCCGGAGTCCTTCCACTTCGCGCGCTGACCCGCCGCCGTCGCTGACCCGCCGCCGTCGCTGAGACGCCGCCGGTCAGACGCCACCGCTGAGACGCCTTCGGCAAGTCAGGCCGCCCCTTGGAAGGGCGGGCCCACGCCCTCGTACGGAAACGAGCGATCGCGAGGGCGCGGAAGTACGGGACGGGCCGGGGTGCCGATACCGTCGTGGCGAACGAGAGCCGTCCGCGCAGAAGGGCCCGCCCGTGTCCGCCGACCTCCACAGCGACTCCGTGGTCGCCGATACCCACAACGACCTGCTGATGGCCGTCACCGCCAGGCCCCCTCACCGGTGGGCCTCCTTCTTCCGCGACCGCTGGCTGCCGCAGCTGCGCGAGGGAGGGGTGAACCTCCAGGTGCTGCCGGTCTTCGTCGACGACCGGTACCGCCCCGAGGGCGCGCTCCGGCAGACCCTGCGCATGATCGAGTGCGCGCACGTGCTGGCCGAGGGCAACGCCGACGCCGTACGCCTCTGCCTGGACGGGGCGCAGATCGACGAAGCGCTCGCCGAGGGCAGGATCGCCCTGGTCCTGGCGCTGGAGAGCATGCCGGGCCTGGACTCCGCCGTCGAGCTGGTGCCGACGCTGCTCCGGCTCGGCGTCCGGGTCGCCTCGATCGCGCACTGGGGCCGTACGGCGCTGGCCGACGGCAGCGGCGAGGACGCCACCGGCAGCAGGCTCACCGCGGCGGGGGTGGAGACGGTGCGGGAGATGGAACGGCTCGGCATGATCTTCGACATCTCTCACCTGGGCGCCTCCGGGGTGGAGCATGTGCTGGAGCTCGCGACGCGGCCGGTGATGGCCACCCACTCCTCGGCCCGCGCGCTGCGCGACCACCACCGCAACCTCACCGACGAGCAGATCCGCGCGGTCGGCGCGACCGGCGGCGTGGTGTGCGTCAACTTCCTGGCGGCCTTCCTCTCGGAGGATCCGGCCGAGTACACCGTGGACCGGCTGGTGGACCACATCGCGCACATCGCGAGTGTCGGCGGCATCGACCACGTGGGACTCGGTCCCGACTTCGTCCGCGAGGTCATGCACGACGTGACTCCCCCGTGCTGCGAGACCGACTACGGCGTCGACCCCCTCGCGGCCCTGCCGGGGCTGTCGGGCCCGAGCGGGCTGCCCCTGGTCACCGACGCCCTGCTCAAGCACGGCTTCGCCGACGAGGAGATCGTGAAGATCATCGGGGGGAACGTGCACCGGCTGTTCCAGGCCCAGCTGGGCAGACCCGCTTGAGCGAACCCGTCGCGGGGCACCACCGGAGGGGGACCGGATGACGATTTCGGCCGATACGGGCGGCCCGGGTACCGAGCGGCGAATCCCGGACGGGAACGGAACGACGAGTGACCAACGGCTCGGCATCGGGCGGCGCGTCCCAGAGGGGAACGGAACGACGGATGACGGGCGATCCGGGCGCCGGGCAGGGCGTCCCGAGGGGGGACGGCGGGCGGATGGCGGGTGATTCCCGTGACGGCGGGCTGCTCGTCGTGGAACTGACCGAGATCGGCGAGTTCGAGGACGTCCAGCGGCTGTTCGACGGGATCTGGAGCCCCGACCCCGCCAACCCGCCGATCACGGTGGAGATGATGCGGGCGCTGTCGCACGCGGGCAACTACGTGGCCGGAGCGTACGAGGGCGGCAGGCTGGTGGGGGCGTCGGTCGGCTTCCTGGGCGCTCCGGCCGGGCAGGTGCTGCACTCGCACGTCACCGGCGCCCTGGCCGGGCGCGGGATCGGGTTCGCGCTGAAGCTGCACCAGCGTGACTGGGCGCTGGAGCGCGGCCTGGAGCGGATCACCTGGACCTACGACCCGCTGGTGCGGCGCAACGCCCACTTCAACCTGGCCAAGCTGGGGGCCCGCCCGGAGGAGTACCTGCCGTCCTTCTACGGCGTGATGAGCGACGCGATCAACGCCGGGGACGAGTCGGACCGGGTGCTCGCCGTCTGGCGGCTGACCGCGCCGCACGTCCTGGCCGCCGTCCGGGGGGAGCCGTACCGGCCGGTGATCCCGGCGGACGCGGTGGCCTGGCTGGGCGAGCGGGACGG
The DNA here is from genome assembly GCF_051390675.1 of Streptosporangium heterodermiicola. Taxonomy (NCBI): domain Bacteria; kingdom Bacillati; phylum Actinomycetota; class Actinomycetes; order Streptosporangiales; family Streptosporangiaceae; genus Streptosporangium; species Streptosporangium heterodermiicola. The sequence goes on along the minus strand of NZ_JBPJSR010000027.1, from coordinate 55,431 downwards.
CGGGCCGGTGCGGGGACCGGCCGACACGGCCGGGGCGGCCGGGACGGCCGGGGCGGGAACGGTGCTGGTCGCCGTGCCCCGGGACGTCGAGGCGCTGCGCCGCGCCGATCCCCGGGCGGCCGGGGCGTGGCGGGTGGCCGTACGCGAGGTGCTGGGCGGCCTGCTGGAGGAGGGCGGCAGGGTGATCGGATTCGACCGCGAGACGGGCTACGTCGTCGAGCGGCGGCCCGGGGACGGGCTCCACCCGGCGGAAGGGCCCCGTCGGCGGGACACCGAAACCCCACACTCCGACGGCCCCCGGCACGCCCCCGGAACTCCGTACGACGACAGCACCCCGCACAACCCCGGCACTCCACACGACGACAGCACCCCGCACACCCCCGAAACCCCGCACTGCGGTACCAGCACTCGACACAACACTAAAAATCCATATAAGACCGAAATCTCATATAAAAGCGCCACCCAGCACAACGACGAAATCCCTCACGACCACGACCACGGCGACCGGCGTGACGGGATCTCGTACGGCGGAGGAAAGAGAGACGCGTGAGGATCACTGGTATCGAGTTGCGGCGGGTGGCCATGCCCCTGGTCACCCCCTTCCGCACCTCCTTCGGCACCGAGACCGAACGCGACGTGCTGCTGGTGCGTGTCGTCACCCCCGACGCCGAGGGCTGGGGCGAGTGCGTGGCCATGTCCGACCCCCTCTACTCCCCCGAGTACGTCGACGCCGCCGCCGACGTGCTGCGCCGCTTCCTCATCCCCGCCCTGCCCACCGATACCGACGCCCACGGCGTGGGCCGCGCCCTGCACCCTTTCAAGGGCCACCGCATGGCCAAGGCCGCCCTGGAGGCCGCCGTCCTGGACGCCCAGCTGCGCTCCGGCGGCCAGTCCCTGGGCGCCTACCTCGGCGCCGCCGTCGACCGCGTCCCCGCCGGTGTCTCGGTCGGCATCATGGGCTCCGTCCCCGAGCTCGTCGAGGCCGTCGGCGGCTATCTCGACGAGGGCTACCGGCGCGTCAAGCTCAAGATCGCCCCCGGCTGGGACATCGCCCCGACCCGCGCGGTGCGCGAGCACTTCGGCCCCGACCTGCTCCTCCAGGTCGACGCCAACGCCGCCTACACCCTCAACGACGCCCCCCACCTGGCCAAACTCGACCCCCTGGACCTGCTGCTCATCGAGCAGCCCCTCGCCCACGACGACCTCCTCCAGCACGCCCGCCTCGCCACCAGGATCACCACCCCCATCTGCCTGGACGAGTCCATCGAATCGGCCGCCCACGCCGCCGCCGCCATCACCCTGGGCGCCTGCTCCATCATCAACATCAAGCCCGGCCGCGTCGGCGGCTACCTCGAAGCCCGGCGCATCCACGACCTCGCCCGCGCCCACGGCCTCGCCGTCTGGTGCGGCGGCATGCTGGAGACCGGCATCGGCCGCGCCGCCAACGTCGCCCTCGCCGCCCTGCCCGGCTTCACCCTGCCCGGCGACACCTCCGCCTCCCGCCGCTACTACACCACCGACCTCACCCCGCCCTTCGAACTCCACGACGGCCACCTCACCGTCCCCACCGCCCCCGGCATCGGCGTCGATCCCGTCCCCGCCCTCCTCGACGAGGTCACCACCTCCACCGAGTGGATCGCCCTCCAGCCCTTGAACAGCGGCGGTTGAGAGCGGGTCACGAGACGCGGCCCGCCTTCTCGCGTACCGGCACAGCGGGCTCCGCCATGGGATCCCGGCCAACACCAGCATCCATAAAATGCCTTATTCATTCAAATCAGGACCTACTCAAGTAGGTATAAGGATGTTTGCGGCCCCTTGGCGATTAATCACCTTGAAACGGTAATCAATCTGCCTAATGTCTTTCTCGAATGACTGGAGAGCGACGTGTTCACGGGGAGCGGGTGGTCCGTACGGCTCAGGCTGACGCTGATCGCCGTCTTCATGACCATCGTGTCGGGAATCGCCCTCATCGCGATCGCCACGTTCTCCGTCCAGGGGCTGGCGGGCAGCTTCAAGATTGAGGAGGCGGCGGGCGCCGCGCTGCAGAGCGTCCATCTGGCCAAACGGGGGCAACTGCCCCCGGTGGTGCCGCTGGGCAAAACCGACGGCATGCAGCTGCTGAACGCGAAGGGCAAGATCATGGCGTCGACGCCCAACCTGGTCGGCGCCCCCCGGATGGCGAACTTCGCCCCTCCCGCGACGAGCGTCAGGCAGGACAGGGAGGTCTGCGACATCCCCCGGTATCCCGGCAGGTGCATGGACGTCGTGGCCTTCCGGATCTACCAGGACGAGGGGGACTGGGTACTCTACGCCGCCGCCGACCAGGTTCCCTGGTACGTCCGTCCCGAGCTGTTCGCCCTCATCGTCGGCGGCTCCCTGACGATCGTGGCGATAACGGCGGCCGGCACCTACCGGACGGTGACCAGCGCGCTCGTACCGGTGAAGGCGATCAGACGCGAGCTGGAGGAGATCACCGCGACCGACATCGGCCGCCGGGTGCCGGTCCCGGCCGCGCGGGACGAGATCAGGGGGCTGGCCGAGACGATCAACCAGACGCTGGACAGGCTGGAGGCGTCGGCCGAGCAGCAGCGCAGGTTCACCTGCGACGCCTCCCACGACCTGCGCAGCCCGCTCACCGCCATGCGCGCCCAGGTGGAGGAGGCGCTGCACTATCCCGACGACGTCGACTGGAAGGCGAAGACCCGCGCGATGCTCGGCAGCCTGGACCGGCTCCAGGCGATCGTCTCCGACCTGCTGGTGCTCGCCAGGCTCGACTCCGGCGTCCCGGCCCGCTACGAGCGGATCGACCTGGGCACGCTGGTCGGCGACGAGCTGGACAGGCGCGAGCGCCGCGTCCCGGTCGTCAGGGACCTCAGGCCCGGGGTGGCGATCATCGGCAACCGGCTCCGGCTCGCCAGGCTGCTCACGAACCTGCTGGACAACGCGGAACGGCACGCCGTCTCCCAGGTCTCGGTACGCGTGAGCCTGGACGGCGGAACGGCCGTCATGGAGGTGTCCGACGACGGCGCCGGGATCGCGCCCGCGCAGCGGGAGCTGGTCTTCCAGCGTTTCACCCGGCTGGACGCCTCCCGCGACCGGGACGCCGGAGGCACGGGACTGGGGCTTCCCATCGCCAGGGAGATCGCCCGCACGCACGGCGGTCTCCTGAGGCTGGAGGACAGCGCGCGGGGAGCCCGCTTCGTGCTGCGCGTCCCTCCGCACCCCGGCCCGGACGGCGCACCCCACCCTCCCCCACCCACCCCTGACCGCACCCCACCTCCTCCGCCCCCTGCCCCTGACCGCGGATCGTGACCCGCTAGTGTTCCCTTGTGGCAAGGGGATTTGGGCGATTACGTCGTGAAGATCTGCTCCGGACCGCGTGCGACGTCATCGCGGCCCAGGGGTTCGGTCACACGCGGACCGCGGACATCGCCCAGGCGGCCGGTGTCAGCCAGGCGCTGCTCTTCTACCATTTCGAGACCAAGGAGAAGCTGTTCGCCCAGGCCTTCTCCTACGCCGCCCAGCTCGACCTGGACGCGCTCGTCAAGGTGGAGGAGTCGGGCGGCTCCCCCCTCGACCGGCTGCGCGCCCTGCTCAGGTTCTATCCGCCCAGCGGGAAGTCCAAGTCGTGGGCCCTGTGGATCGACGCCTGGGCGGAGTCGATGCGCAACGCCGAGCTTGAGGAGATGTCCCGCAGGATCGACCTGCGGTGGAAGGCCGCCCTCCGCGCGATCGTCGACGACGGAGTGGCGGCGGGGATCTTCACCTGCGCGGACCCCGAGGGCGCGACCTGGCGGGTCATGTCCCTCATCGACGGCCTGTCCACGCAGGTGACGGTGCACCGGCGGGTGCTCTCGCGGGCGCGGATGACCGAGTTCATCCGGACGGCCGCGGCGGCGGAACTGGGTCTCTCCCCCGCCGACCTGAGCTGAACAGCCCCTTGGGCAGCACGACCAGGAGCATGGCGAGGGCGATCAGCCCCCCGCCCAGGTACACGCCGGTGGTGAGCGGCTCCCCGTACAACGCCACGGCGAGGGCGGTCACCCAGAGCGGCTGGGCCGACAGGATCACCGCGGCGGGCACCGCCGGGACGTGGACCTGCCCCCAGGAGCGGGCCAGGAACCCCAGGGCGCAGGCCACGATCGACAGGTGGCCGAGGATCGCCCAGTCACCCGGCGCGGAGGGCAGGGTGAGGCCGTCGGGCGCGGCGAGGACCCCCGTCATGACGGCGATGGTGCCGAGCTGGATCACCGTGACGGCGTAGGCGTTCTGCCGCGCCTCGGCGGAGTTGCCGAGCACCAGCGTGTGGGCCGCGTACAGGACCGCCGACAGCAGGGTGGCGGCCAGCGCGGGCATGGCGACGTCCCCCTCCGAGTCTCGCATCAGGGTGAACGCGGTCATCGCGGCCATGGCCAGCACCACCGCGGCCCAGACGCGGGCCGGGGTCCTGGCCCCGAGCAGCAACAGCCCGAGGACCGGGGTGATCACCACGTACGAGCCGACCGTGAACCCCGAGACCGACGAGGGCAGATCGTGCAGCGAGACCGCCTGGGCCGTCTGGCCCACGCCGAACAGCAGGCCGAGCAGGATGCCGGTCAGCCAGGTGCTCTCCGACAGCCCCCGCAGGCTTCCCGGGCGGAGAGCGAGCAGTACGAGTGTGGCGATGCCGTACCTCTCGGTGAGAAGGTCCGCCACGGGCATGCGGACGATGAGGTCCTTCATCAGCGGGAAAGCCGATCCCCATGCGGCGCTGACGAAGATCAGGAGCACGATTCCCAGGACGGGCCGGGGAGCTACCACTGCCATACCCGAAGGGTTCCATCACCCGCAGCGACCGAACGGTCACCGACCGGATCGGGAGTGGCATGGATACAACCCTGAGTGAAGGACGCCACACCGGCAAGAGGGACCTCATACCTTCACCGGCCTTTCCTCCGGCCCTTCCGTGTGGTGAGGACACCCAGGGTCGGGGGCCGGTGCTCAGGGGACCGAGCGGATCCTCCAGACGAGGACGGCGCCCAGGAGGACGAGGACGGCCGAGGTCAGGTAGAGGACGGGGTAACCGCCGAGACCGGCCACGATGGGACCGGCGATGACGGGGCCGAGCACCTGGGGGCCGGAGTTGGCGATGTTGATGACGCCGAGGTCCTTCGCGCGTCCCTCGGCGGCGGGCAGTACCTGGGTGACCAGGGCGTTGTCGACCGAGAGGTAGATGCCGAAGCCGACGCCCATGATCGCGGCGCCGACCGTCGCCACCGGCCACTGCGGCCAGAACGCGAGCATCACCGCGGGGACCACGCTGATCAGGCCGGAGACCGTGACGAGCGCCCTGCGGCGGCCGATCCTGTCGGAGACGACACCCGCGACGACGGTGGTGAGCACGACGGTCGCGGTGTAGATCAGGATCAGCACGAGCAGGCCGTCCTCGGCCTTCTCCCCGGGGAAGATCCGCTCGTAGCCGACCGCGTCGGTGAGGAAGTACAGCAGGTAGAGCGTGGCGACGGCGTTGCCCAGCTGCATCAGGAAGCGCGTCAGCCAGGCCCAGAAGAAGTCGGGGTGGCTGCGGGGGCTGATCCAGAACCCCCTCAGGAAGGCCCGGAGCTCGAAGGGCGGCCTGGTCACCAGGCGGGGGTCGTGGGTGGTGAGGACGAACGGGAGCACGCAGAGCGGAATCAGCACCGCTATCAAGAAATATCCGGATTCGGTGGTGGCGGCGACCATGGTGACCAGGACCACGGCGAGCACCACCCCGAGCGACTGGGGAATCCCGATCCAGCCCGAGACCTCACCCCGCTGGCCGACCGGGACGTGGTCGGGCACCCCCGCGCTGAGCGCGGCCTGCATCGCGTTGAGCCCGGCCTGCGCGAGACACCATCCGGCCGCCACGCCGAGGATCGAGCCCTGGCCCGCCAGCAGGACCAGTGCCCCGGCGCCGACCAGCGCACCGCCCAGCGACCACGGGTGCCTGCGCCCGAACCGTCCGGCCGTACGGTCGGACAACGCCCCGGCGACCGGGTTGAACAGCATCGCGACGGCGGCCCCCACCCCGGTCACCAGCGCCAGCGACCCCTCCTTGCCCACCGGGTCGATCGACGCCACCTGAGAGGGCAGCAGCACCTGGAGCGGCCCGAAGTAGGCCATCCAGAGCGCCAGGTTGGCCAGCGAGATGCCGGCCACCCACCAGGGCCCCACCCTGCGTGTCGGCTCGGCGAGCGCCGCCCGCGGGTCAGACATGGTCACCGGCCACCTCTCTCCGCCCCGGCGCCCCGGGCGCACCGGCGGGCTCGGGGTCCGGCCGGGCGGCGGGGCGCTCGACCGGGACGATGCCGCACAGCCCGGCGACCTCGCCGAGCGGGACGTCCCCGGCCACCGAGGCGACCAGCAGGGTCTCCAGCCCGCGCAGCAGCGCGTAGGCCGTGGGACGCGGCAGGTAGGCGGTGTCGGCCATCAGGTACAGCTCGCAGGTGTCGGTGGCGGTGCCGGTGGCGAACAGGGCCGTGGCGTCCACCTCGGCCCAGGATCCGACGTGGAAGGTCCTGGTCCGCCCGGTGAGCGCGGCGATCGCGGCGGGGTCGCCCGCGGGCTCGACGGCGGGCAGGTGGGGCCAGTGGCCGACGGTCCTCGTGTCGTTGAAGTAGGCCGACAGGTCCACGGGCCGCCCGCGCCCGCGGCCGATCTCCTCGCGCAGCGCCATCATCCGGTACGGGTCGTAGTGCGCGTTCCGGTAGGCGGTCAGCGCCTGCCGGTGAGCGGCGCGGGCGGCGTCGGCGAACGTACCGTCCGGCAGGTCGAAGACGAAGATCCCGTCCTGTACGGCGCTGCCCGCCATGGCGGCGACCCGGGGGTCGTGCCGGTTGGCCGCGACGAGCTGCATGACCATCTCCCGGTGGCCGGTGAGCGCGCTCAGCAGCACCGCGCTCGCCGCGGTCAGCACGCTGGCCGTGCTGACCGCCCAGCGCGCCGCCAGCGCCTCGGCCGCCGCCGCGGTGGCGGCCGACTCCATGCCGACCTTGACGAACCTCGGCTCCTCCGGCGTCGTACGGGGGAAGTCGAACATGCTCAGCGGCGCCCGTTCCAGGATCGCGCGCCAGTGGCGCAGCGTCCGCTCGCCGCGGGCGGCGCCCGCCCCCTCGCGCTCGAAGGCGGCCTGGTCCATCGGCTGCCAGGCGGGGGCGGCCATCTCGGCACCGGCGAGCAGGTCCCGCCAGTCGCGCGCCAGCACCTCCAGGCTCCCGCCGTCCACGGCCAGGTGGGACAGGGTGAGGGCCACCGTCCTCGGACGGCCGTCGACGGTCACGACGGCGCAGCGGAACGGCAGGTCGGCCGCGTAGTCGAACGCGGTGGCGGCCAGCCGGACGGAGAGCTCCCTCGCGGCGGCGAGCGGCCTGGCCTCCCCCGCGTCGTACACCTCGACGGCGAACCGGCCCTCGCGCGCCACGCGCTGGACCAGCCCGCCGGGCGTCTCCTCGTACGTCGTCCGCAGCGTCTCGTGCCGCTCGACGAGCACGCGCAGTGCCCGCAGGACGGTGTCGAGGTCGCGCCTGCCGTAGACGGGCAGCACCCAGGGCATGTTGAAGTACGGGTCGTCGTCGTCCAGCCACCGGGTGAGCCGCCAGATGGCCAGCTGGCCCCAGCTGAGCGGCGACTCGCCGCCCCGCGCCCCGGCGAACTCCACGGACGCCGCGCCGACCCGCGCGGGACCGGCCGTCATCGGGTCCGGCCGATCTCTCCGCCGCTCTCTCCCGCGCTCTCTTCGGCGACGCCCTCGCGGGACGCCCGTTCCCAGCCGTGTACCAGCGACATCTCAGGTGCCTTCCGTCCGGCCCGTCGCGGTGGCCTCGAACGGGCCCCGCGGCTGCTTGTGCTGACTTCTCCCGGCCGGTGAGAGGCCGGTGAGGCCGGTTCGCGTCACGACGCCTCCGTACTGTCGGGAGGGGAACCCGGGCGCGTTCCCTTACGGCTGAGAGGGATCGCCCGGACGGGTGATCCCATGACACCGGCCGGATCGGCGCGGCCCTGGGGGGACGTGCGAATCCGACGACGTCGAGGACGTACGCGGCGCGGAACGGCTCCGGTGCCGCGAGACGCGGATGCCCGGGTACGACGTGTCCCGACCACACGCCCGCCCGCACACCGCGCGAGGGCGCGGTGACTTCTCCGCCGCGACTTCTCCGCCACGCGCGAGCGCGGCGAGTCGGTGGCGTCGCCCGAAGCGAGGCTAAGGATCACGCGCCAAATTCGTCAAGGTTTCGCGGTTGTTTTCCAGCCCGATAAACACAAACAAACTATCCTTCGAGGGCTTTTATCGGATAAATCGTCTTATTCTTCATTTTTTGAATGTTTGTCATCCTCTTAGTCATCGACTTCACTTCCCCGGCCTCCCGGCCCCCCGGGCTTCACCGCGCGGAGCGCCGGACCGGGCGAGGCGCGGACGGCCTCTCGCGAGCGCGATTCCCGGGCGGGAGGCCGGGGTGGGAGCATGTCATTCGTCATGACGACCCCAAAGGAAGGCCACGACCGGTGAGGCGGCTACTCACGGTCCTGCTGCTCGCGTCCGCCGCGCTGCTCGGCGCGGTCGCCCCGGCGCAGGCCCACAACGTGCTGATCAGCAGCGACCCCAGGGACGGTACGGAGCTGGCCACCGGCCCCGAGAGGATCACACTCACCTTCGACCAGCCCGTCCGGCAGGGCTTCGCGCAGATCAGCGTGATCGGCCCGGACGGCACGCGGTGGGAGGACGGGAAGACCACCGTCGACAGGGCGAAGGTCAGCATCGGCGTGAAGCCCCTCGGCCCCGCCGGGGTGTACGCGGTGGGCTACCGGATCCTCTCCTCCGACGGCCACCCGGTCTCCAGCAAGATCACCTTCACCCTGACCGCCCCCGGCCAGGGCGGCTCCGCACAGGCGCCCGCCACGTCCGCCCCCGTGGCCTCCGCCGCCGCGCCGCAGGCACCCGACCTGGGCGCCCAGGCCGCCGAGGCCGCGCAGAACGGCGGGGCCGGGATGGCCGTGCTGTGGATCGCGGGCTCCATCGTCCTGCTGGGCGGGGCGACCGTCGTGGCGATGCGCCGTACGAGGGAGCAGGGAGGCACGGGATGACCGTGACCGCCGAGCGGGCCGCCGAGGCGGGCACCGCCAGGAGACTGGTGATCGGCGGGTTCGTGTCCGCGGCCCTGGTGGCCGTGCTGGTCGCGACGGCGCTCTCCCGCCAGGAGGCGGTGCCGGGGATCGCCATCCCCGGGCCACTGGTGGAGTACGGGCTGCCGGTGCTGCGGGTGCTGCTCGACCTGGCGGCGGTGGCGGTGGTCGGGCTCAGCCTGCTGCCGAAGCTGCTCGGGTTCGACGACCCGGAGCGCACCGAGCCGGTGATGCGCCGGGCCCGGCCGATGGCCGTGACCTTCGCGTGGGCGTGGGCGCTGCTGGCGCTGGTCGTCATCGTGTTCCAGACGGCCGAGCTGAACCCCGGGCTGGTCCCCACCCCCGGGATGATCGCCGAGTACGTCGACGGCGTCGGCGCCGGGCAGGGCATGCTCTTCAGCGCCGCCTGCGCGCTGTCCTACGCCGGGATCGGGCTGCTCGCCGTGCGGTACGGCGAGAAGGTCCCGGCCGAGCTGCGGATCGTGATCGCCTTCTTCGGGCTGCTGCCGATCCCGGTCACCGGCCACGCGGTCGACTCGGTCTGGCACGACCCCATCATGATCTCGATGGAGCTGCACGTGATGGGCGCGGCGGCGTGGACCGGCGGCCTGCTCACGATCGTCCTGCTGGTCGCCGGTGACCGGGAGCTGCTGGCCCGGGTGCTTCCGGCGTTCTCCAGGCTCGCGACCCTGGCGCTGATCGTGGTCGGCCTCTCGGGCCTGGTGAACGGCCTGGCCACGATGGCCCTCACCCCGGGGGTGGAGCTGCCGGGGGCCCTGCTGACCAACGAGTACGGGCTGCTGGTCGTGGCCAAGGTCGCGTGCGTGGCGCTGCTGGTCCCGTTCGCCGCCCACATCCGCTTCCGCCTGCTGCCGCACATGGCCGAGCGGCGGGCGACGGCGGTCGTCGGGTGGGCGGCGGCCGAGATCGCCGTGATGGGACTCGCCTACGGGGTCGCGGTCGCGCTGACCAGCGCCTCCCTCTCCTGAGCCCGCAGCGTGTGACGGCCGAACGACCATTCGGCGGCGAGCCACAGGACGGCGAGCCCGGCCCCCCCGGCCAGCATGGCCGTGGGGGGCACCAGCGGGGGCGCCATGAACGTCGAGTGCTGCAGGCGCAGCGCCTGGTCGACGAGGAGGGTCGCGGCGGCGGAGCCGGCCAGCGCCCTGACCACGGGCATCCTGATCAGGAACGCCAGGTCGACGGCGAGCGCCCCGGCGATCACGAAGACCGGGATCGCCGAGCGCGGGAAGTCGGCCACGGCGAGGAGCGGCCAGATCAGGGCCCGGAAGACGACGTAGGCGCCGACCACGGCGGTGGCGGAGAACATCCGGCCGATCATCGCGCGGGCGTAGACGGCCACCATGACGCCGGCCATCACCGCGTAGAGCGGGTAGAGCTGGTCGGGCACGGGCAGCGCGAAGTGGAGCGCCACCGCCCTGTCGTCCACCGGCAGGCCGATCTGGTCGGCGGCGAACCTGATCAGGATCGGCTCGGCCTCCGGTGTCCCCCGGTCCCAGGCGGCGATGCTGTACACGCCGTACTCCTGGTGCTGGGCCGGGAACCAGACGTTCTCGAAGAGGAACACGAAGAGCCCGCCGAGGACCAGCGTGCGCGTCCGCCCCGGGACCGCCCGGACGAACCAGCCCCGGATCACGCCGCAGACCATGAAGAGCGTGCCGATGTAGAGCATCAGGTGCGACGGGCTCCACGAGGTGATGTCGAGCCCGTTGACCCGGTGGTTGATCAGGTCCAGCGGGACCGCGACCAGGAAGACGCCCGTGCCCCAGGTGATGAGGCGCTGCGCGAGCCTGTCCACGCCGTAACCGGTGTAGACGTGGATGATCGTGAGCGCGAGGGCGATGGCGGTGCCGACGCTGTTGAGGAGGTGCGGCGGGGCGAGGTCGTCGCGGAGCCACTTGAAGTGCCAGGAGACGTCCCAGGACGCCCCGAGCACCTTGAACGAGAAAGCCACCAGCCACCCGAGGTAAAGGAGCCTGAACAGATCCTCCGGGGTCTCCCTGCCGGCCTTCCCGCGCGTCCAATACGGCAGAGCCCACTCGATGACGGGAGTGGCTCTTCTTCGAAGGCTCTCTACTGGCTTCACGCGTCGAAATGATGCCGCTCCTTTACCTCGCTCCGCAATCGGGGATAACCCTGAGCGCCGGGGCCACCTCCTCCTTTCCTCCCCATGGACGATCACTGGCGTTCGGCGGCGGTGGCCGATCGGTGGCCGATCGGCCACCGATCGGCGGTTGACCGGCGGGAACGCTCCTGAGAACGGTCTCAGGAGGCTCTCAGCTCCAATCAGTAGGCTCTCGTCATGCAACGTGGGGGAAAACGGACCGTCTGGGTCGCGGTGGTCGCCGTGCTGGTCGTCGGTGTCGCGGCCTGGCTGGTGTGGCCGTCCGAGGCGGACGTACGGGCCCAGAACCAGATGATCACGGTGGTCGACGGGCCGGGCGACGACCAGCGGGTCACGCTGGACACGAGCTTCTTCCCCCCGGCCGGAGGCGGCAGGGCTCCCGCCGTGCTGCTCGCGCACGGTTTCGGCGGCAGCAAGCAGAGCGTGCGGGACGCCGCCGTACGGCTGGCGCGTGACGGTTACGCCGTGCTGACCTGGTCCGCGCGCGGCTTCGGCCGCTCCTCGGGGCAGATCGCGCTGAACTCCCCCGACTACGAGGTCAAGGACGTGCGCCAGCTGGTCGACTGGGTCGCCAGGCGGCCCGAGGTCCGGCTCGACGCGGCGGGCGACCCGCGGGTGGGCGTCGCGGGCGGCTCCTACGGCGGGGCCATCTCGCTGATGGCCGCCGCCCACGACCCCAGGATCGACGCGATCGTCCCGCAGATCACCTGGTACGACCTGGCCGACGCGCTGTTCCCGAACGCCACCGGGCAGGGCCCGGAGAGCGGGGTGTTCAAGCGCATGTGGGCCGGGCTGTTCTTCAGCCGGGGCGGTCCCACGCCGGGCGCGGCCGGTCTCGCCGCCCTCGGCAGGGGCGCGGAGGGCGAGGACGAGTCCCCGCCTGTCCAGCCCCGGCCGCTCACCGCGGAGGAGGTCCGGTGCGGCCGGTTCCTGCCGGAGATCTGTGACATGTACCAGAAGGTGGCCGAGAGCGGCCGGGCGACCGCGGACGCGGTGGAGACGCTGCGCAGGTCCAGCCCGATCTCGGTGCCCGGCAGGATCAAGGTGCCGACGCTGCTGCTCCAGGGACAGCGCGACTCACTGTTCACCCTGGGCCAGGCGGACGCCAACGCGAAGGCGATCGCCGCCACCGGCGCCCCGGTGGAGGTCGCCTGGTTCGACGGCGGCCACGACGGCGGCAACGGCGAGGTCGACTGGCTGCACGACAGAACGCTCGGCTGGTTCGACCGCCACCTGAAGGGGGACGCGGGGGCCTGGCAGGGGGGCGGCGCCTTCACCGTCACCCGCGACGGCGGGCGCGACCCCGGCACCCGGCGCCCGGTCCAGCTGCACGCCGTCGCCGGCGGCTACCCGGGGCTGTCCGGCACCGGCCAGACCTCCGTACCGCTCAGCGGGCCCGACCAGCGGGTGGCCAACCCGCCCGGCGGGTCCCCCTCCTCGATCTCCGCGGTCCCCGGCTTCGGCGGCCTCGGCGGAGGCGCCACCGCGAACCTCTCGATCGACATGGCGGGCCAGAGCGCCACCTTCGACTCCGCCCCGCTGACCGCCCCGCTCCAGGTCACCGGCAGCTCGACCGTACGGGTCCGGGTGACGCCCGAACCGTCCGGGTCCCCCGCGTCGGGCGACACCGCGGCGGGTGACACCGCGAACACCGGCTCGGACAGCGGCTCGGACACCGGCTCGGACGGCGGCAAGACGGGAGCGGCGGCGGGCGAGGTGACGCTGTTCGCCAAGCTCTACGACATCGCGGGCGCGACGCAGGCGCCGATCCTGCCCGAGGGGCTCGTCGCGCCGGTCAGGATCGCGATCCCCGAGGGCGGCGCCGGCGAGGCCACCGTGACCCTGCCGGCCGTCGACCACAGGTTCGAGGTCGGGCACCGGCTGCGCGTCGCGTTCACCACCACCGACCTGGGCTACAGCACCCCCGCGACCCCGGCCGTCTACAAGGTCGCCCTCGCCGCACCGGCCGTGAGCGTACCCACCTACGCCACCCTGCGCACCCCCTCGACCGGCCCCGCCTGGTGGATCTGGGCACTGCCGCTGCTCTCCCTCGCCGTCGCGACGGCCCTGCTGCTCGCCGGACGCCGCCGCGCCGCCGACGAGCACGACCCGGAGCTGGACGCCGTACCGCTGCGGATCCAGGGGCTGACGAAGGCGTACCGGAACGGCGAGCTCGCGGTGAACGACCTGTCGTTCACCGTCGAGCACGGCCAGGTGCTCGGCCTGCTCGGCCCCAACGGGGCGGGCAAGACCACCACCCTGCGCATGCTGATGGGCCTGATCAAACCCGACGGCGGCGAGGTGCGGATCTTCGGGCACCGGGTGACGCCCGGCGCCCCGGTCCTGTCCAGGCTCGGCTCGTTCGTCGAGGGCCCGGGTTTCCTGCCGCACCTCAACGGCCGCGACAACCTGGAGCTGTACTGGAAGGCGACCGGCAGGCCCACCGAGGACGCCCGGTTCGCCGAGGCCCTGGAGATCGCCGGTCTCGGCAAGGCCCTGGACCGCGCCGTCCGCACCTACTCGCAGGGCATGCGCCAGCGCCTGGCCATCGCGCAGGCCATGCTCGGCCTGCCCGACCTGCTCGTCCTGGACGAACCCACCAACGGTCTCGACCCGCCCCAGATCCGCGAGATGCGCGAGGTCCTGATCCGCTACGCCAGGGGAGGCCGTACGGTCATCGTCTCCAGCCACCTGCTCGCCGAGGTGGAACAGACCTGCAGTCACGTGGTGGTCATGCACCGCGGGCGCCTCGTCACGGCCGGAACCGTGGCCGAGCTGCTGAGCAGCCGCACCCCGGTCAACGGCTCCGGCACCCGCCTGGAAGACGTCTTCCTGGACCTGATCGGAGAGAAGGCGTGAGCGACACCGACGGTGCCCGTGGCACCAAGACCGGCGCGACGGGCGACGGCCCCGCGCGCAGCGGCCGAGTCCCGGAGAGCGGGGCCCCGGAGAAAGGGGGCGCGGAGAGCAGGGTCGCGGAGAACGGGGTCGCGGAGAACGGGGTCGCGGAGAACGGGGTCGCGGAGAACGGTTCGGCGCGCGGATACGCGCCGGGGCGCACGCTGCCGCTCGCCGTGGAGATCGTCCGGCAGTTCAAGCGGCGCCGCACGCTGGTGATGTTCGGCCTGCTGCTCGCGCTGCCGTGGATCCTGGTGATCGCCTTCAAGGTCGGCGCCGGGTCCGGGCAGCCGACCACCACGCTGCGCATCTCCGACCTGGCCACCGAGGGCGGGCTGAACTTCGCGGCGTTCGCCCTGTCGGTGTCGGCGAGCTTCCTGCTGGTCGTCGCGGTGGCGCTGTTCTGCGGCGACACCGTGGCCAGCGAGGCCAGCTGGTCGTCGCTGCGCTATCTGCTCGCCGCCCCGATCCCGCGCGACCGCCTGCTGCGGCAGAAGCTGGTCGTCGCGATGGGCTACTCGGCGGCGGCGGTGATCTGCCTGCCGGTGATGGCCCTGCTGGCCGGGACCCTCGCGTTCGGGTGGAACGACGTCAGGGTGCCGGGGACCGGTGAGACGATCGCCGCCCTGGACGTGCTGCCCCGGTTCGGGGTGGTGATCGGCTACGCCCTGGTCAGCCAGTTCGTGGTCGCGGCCCTGGCCTTCCTGCTCTCCGTCAGCACCGACTCCCCGCTGGGAGCGGTCGGCGGGGCGGTCGGCCTGGTGATCGTCAGCAACATCCTGCAGGCGGTCGAGGCGCTCGGCTGGCTCAGGGAGTTCCTGCCGACGTTCTGGAACACCGCGTGGCTGGACGCCCTGGCCCCACAGCCGGAGTACGACGGCATGCTCAAGGGGGTGGCCGTCTCCGTCACCTACTCGGCGATCCTGATCGCGTTCGCCTTCCGCCGCTTCCGCGTCAAGGACGTGGTCTCCTAGCGGGGCTCCCGGTATCGAGGCTCCCGTATCGGAGCTTCCGGCACCGGAGCTCCCGGCGAGGTGTCCTACGGCGGTATCCCACAGCGCGGGGCGTCCTGCGGTGGGGTTCAGGGCTCGGGAGGCCACACGGCGGGCCCAGGGCGCGGGGTCCTACCGCGAGGTTCCACGGCGTGTGGTCTTCCCGCGGCGGGGTCCTGCGGGGGACACCGCCCGCGGTGTCACCCCGGCGGGGGCGTCACCAGTGGGGAGGGCGGTCCTCGATCAGGCGGGCGTCGTCGTCGGCCTCGCGCCACTCGCTCCAGCCGAGATCGGTGTCGTCGGCGGTCTGGTCGGGCAGGATCGGCAGCCCGTCGTCGGCGAGGTCGACGGGACGCAGGTCATCGGGTTCGGGCGCTGTCACGCGTTCCATGCTAGCCACCCTCGCGGTCCGCGCCTCCCCGTACCGGTCGAAGGTCCCGGTCAAAGGCCCCC
The DNA here is from genome assembly GCF_051390675.1 of Streptosporangium heterodermiicola. Taxonomy (NCBI): domain Bacteria; kingdom Bacillati; phylum Actinomycetota; class Actinomycetes; order Streptosporangiales; family Streptosporangiaceae; genus Streptosporangium; species Streptosporangium heterodermiicola. Next base: position 39,804 of record NZ_JBPJSR010000027.1, on the reverse strand, counting down.
TCGGCCTCCCGTACGAGGCCTCGCCCCGCCTGCCGGTCGAAGCCCCCTGGCCTCCCGTACGAAACCGCCCGGACGAAGGTCGTCCCCGGCTCCTGGGAAAAGCCCTTCCCGCCCTCCAAGACCGGGTGGAACCCCTCCCATCCCTCGGGGGAAAAGCCCGTTCCCCGCGGGGAAGTCCTGTGCGGAAAGCCGTTTCCCCGCTCCCTGTGACGCCGGGGACAGGCGGTGGCCCAGACGGTACGATGCGGTGGCAGGTTCCGGCTATCCCCCCGTGAGGCGCCATGACAACGCCAGCAGGATGGCGGCGAGACGGCAATCTGCCCAACGAGCTGACCAGCTTCGTGGGGCGCACCAGGTTGCTCACCACACTCCGGCAGCGGCTGGGCGAGCACCGCCTGGTCACGGTGACCGGCATCGGGGGCGTCGGCAAGTCCCGCACCGCCCTGCGGATCGCGCACCAGATGCGGGCCGACTTCAAGGACGGCGTCTGGTTCGCCGACCTGGCCCGCCTCCAGGACTCGGGGATGGTCCGCCACACGATCACCTCGGCCCTCGGCATCGCCGACCAGTCCGCCCGCTCGGCGGACGAGACGCTGGTCGAGTGGCTGGGCGACCGCGAGATCCTCCTGATCATCGACACGTGCGAGCACCTGGTCGACGCGTGCGGCGCCCTCTTCGAGGACCTGCTCGGCAACGCCGGGGGGCTCACCATCCTGGCGACCAGCCGCCAGTCGCTGAACGCCAGGGGCGAGCACACGGTCACCATCCCGCCGCTGACCGTTCCCGGCGACTCCCCCGGCGAGGACGTCTTCAGCAACGAGGCGGTGCAGCTCTTCGTCGCGCGGGCGAGCGCGGTGGTCCCCAACTTCATGCTGGACGAGCACAACATCGGCCCGGTGGCCGAGCTCTGCCGCCGCCTCGACGGCATCCCGCTCGCCATCGAGCTGGCCGCGGTCCGGATGCGCGCCCTGTCGGTGGAGCAGATCCTCGGCCTGCTGGCCGACCGGTTCAGCCTGCTCGCGGGGGCGAGCCGCACGGCGCTGCCCAGGCACCAGACGCTGCGGGCCGCGATCGGCTGGAGCCACGAGCTGTGCGAGCCGGCCGAGCGGCTGCTGTGGGCGCGGCTGTCGGTCTTCGCCGGGGACTTCGAGCTCGACGCCGCCCGCTACGTCTGCTCGGGCGAGAGCCTCCCTTCCGAGGACATCATGGAGCTCATCTCCAGCCTGGTGGAGAAGTCGATCCTGCTGAGCGACGGCACGCCCTCGGGGCACCGCTACCGGCTGATCGACACCCTGCGGCAGTACGGCGAGGAGTGGCTGGACAAGCTCGGCGAGACCGCGGGGATCAGGCGGAAGCACCGCGACTACTACCTGCAGCTGGCCAAGCGGAGCGAGGACGCCTGGTCGGGCGCCCGTCAGGTCTACTGGTACGTCAGGATGCGCCACGAGCACGACAACATCCGCGTCGCGCTCGACCACTGCCTGCGCACCCCCGGCGAGGTGCAGGCGGGGCTGAAGCTGCTCTCCTCCCTGTGGTTCATGTGGGTGGCCTGCGGGCTGGCCCGCGAGGGCAGGCTCTACCTGGAGAAGACGCTGGAGCTGGCGCGCCAGCCGAGCCCCGACCGGTGCAAGGCGCTGTGGGTGCTGTCGTACATCAACAGCGCGCAGGGAAACATCGCCGGCGCCATCGAGGCCGCGGAGCAGTGCAGCTCCGACGCCGTCAGGGTCGGCGACTCGGGCGCGGTCATCCTCGCCACCAAGATGCTCGGCACGGCCGCGTTCCTGCAGAACGACCTGCAGAAGGCGAGCGCGCTGCTGGGGGTGGCGATCGAGTTCCACAAGAGCGGCCGCGAGCTCAACCCGGGCCTGCTGCCGTCGATCGTCGAGCTGTCCATGGTCCTGCTCATCCAGAACGAACCGGCCGAGGCCGAGGTGCTGCTGCGCGACTGCATCGCGGTCTGCACCCAGCGCGGCGAGTTGTGGCTGCGCTCGTACGCCATCTACGCGCTCGCCAGCGTCTGCCAGGCGATGGGCCGCTCCCCCGAGGCCATGTCGAACGCGCGCGAGGCGCTCCGGCTCAAGCGTTACTTCCACGACGTGCTCGGGATCGGCCTCGCGATCGAGGTGGTGGCCAAGCAGGCGCTGGAGGACGGCCAGGCGGCGCTCGCGGCCCGGCTGATGGGCGGCGGCCAGGCCAACTGGCGGACCTTCGGGATGCCGCAGCTGGGCTCCCCTTTCTTCAACTCCGAGCACGACCGCTGCGTCAAGGAGTGCAAGCGGGTCCTCGGCGAGGAGGCTCACGAGAAGGCCTTCGCCCAGGGCAGGAAGCTGAACCTGGAGGAGCTGATCGTCCTCGCGCTCGGAGACCACGAGGACGGTCAGGTCGTCCAGGGGTGAGTCATCCCGCGGGAGGCGTGTGCGCCTCCCGCTGCCAGGCGGCCGTGTAGCGGGAGCTGGTCAGCGAGTAGTCGACGCTGCCGCTGATCCAGAACTCCAGGCCGCGCACGTAGGCGAGCACCGCCTCGGAGCCGAGCGCCTCCAGCGAGGGGCGCAGCGCCACCATGTCGGCGATGGCCCGGTTGCGCATGGCGCCGATCGCCTCCATCGCCTGCTGCCGCGAGTAGCCACGGTGCCTGGCGAGCACGCTCACCAGGTTGTTGCGGGAGTTGGCGCCGTCGCTCTCCTTGGCGTACGAGATGAGGTCGTTGTCCCAGACGACGACGTCGTTGGCGCTCTCGGTGATCGCCTTGACGTCGGGGTGGCGCCACTCCTCGGGGGTGAGGCTGTATCCGCTGGCGACGTCGATGAGGGCGAAGACGGTGAGCATGGCGCCGGTGCGCCGCCGCATGAAGATGTAGTCGTCCACCTTCGGCACGACGTCCGCCTCGCGGTTGGCGGCCTCCCACACCTGGGCGAACAGGTAGTCCTTCGTGACGGTGCGCCAGCGGTCGAGCTGGTCGTCGTCGCCGTACGTGGAGATCCTGGTCTTGATCTCCAGGAGCGTCCTGGCGAAGACGTCGTCGACCTCCTGCCCGGCCTCCAGGTCGTCGAGGACGGTGAAGAGCCGGGGCAGGGCGCGGGTCATCTCACCGGCGCCGCGGCCCGACTCGCAGAAGGCGTCGTCGAAGGCGAACAGCCACACGCACCAGTCGGTCGCCAGGCGGAGCGTGTGGTGTTCGGCATAGGGGTACGTGCGGGCTCCCAGCCAGCCGTACTTGGCCTGGCGGTAGCGCTCGACGGTTTCCGGGTCCTCCAGGATGCCCGTATCCACCAGCCAGTCGAGGGTCTCGGCGTTGACCCTCTCGACATGGGGGTTGACCTCGCTGGGGAAGGGACAGGGTAACGGGGGGATGCGGAGAGACAGGCCTGACCTACGCTCAGTAGTAGTTCCCACTCCCCAAGGATGGCCGAAGGACGCCCGTTTTCCTATACGTCAGGAAACACCTGGATATCGTGGTTTCTGACTTACTGCCCGAACCATTCCAGGTATTCGTCCTGGCCGAACATCCGGGCCGCGTCCGCCGCGGAGGGGGTCCCGGCGTGCGGATCGGCCCCGGCGTCCAGAAGTGCCCTGATCACAGCGGGTTCCTTCTTGAACACCGCGCCCGCCAGCGGCGTCTGCCCCCGGTCGTTGGCCCTGCCGGGGTCGGCGCCCAGCTCCGCCAGCGCCCGTACCGTGCCGGCGTGGCCGTGGTAGGCGGCGAGCATCAGAAGGGTGTCTCCCCTGCCGTTGGTGAGATCGACCGGGACCCCCGCTCCGACGTAGGCTCGGAGCCGCTCCGTCTCGCCGGCCCTCGCCAGGTCGAACAGACGGGTCGCGAACTCCTCAAGCTCAGGGTCAGACTGCATGCGACCCATTGTGCCCCGGTAGGGTGCCGTGTGATCGCCGAGGGTAGGCGGAATTCAGCGGCCCCCCCACGGGTTGAGCTGAAGAGACGACCGACGAAAGGCTGGAAAACGGTGTTCGACCCGACGGATCTCTACCGGCTCAGCGGAGACGTCCCTGAGCTGACCGATCCGGTGCTGCTCTACCACTTCGACGGGTTCGTGGACGCGGGTGGCGCCGGACGGCTCGCCATCGCCCACCTGCTCGACGAGCTGGAGCACCGGGTCGTGGCGACCTTTGACGTCGACCGTCTGCTGGACTACCGCTCCCGGCGGCCCACCATGACCTTCGACACCGACCACTGGGTGGACCTGGAGAGCCCCGAGCTCTCGCTGCACCTGGTCCACGACACCACCGGGACCCCGTTCCTGCTGCTCAGCGGCCCCGAGCCCGACCGGGAGTGGGAGCTGTTCACCGCCGCCGTCGGCACGCTCGCCACCAGGCTGAACGTCGGCAGGCTGGTGACCACCCACGGCATCCCGATGGCCGTCCCGCACACCCGCCCGCTCGGCGTCACCGGCCACGCCAGCCGCCCCGAGCTGGTCACCGGCCAGACCAGCGCCTTCGGCAAGGTCCAGGTGCCCGGCAGCGTGGCGTCGCTGATCGAGTTCCGGCTCGGCGCCGAGGGGCACGACGCCCTCGGCTACGCCGTGCACGTCCCGCACTACCTGGCCCAGGCCGAATACCCGTCGGCCGCGGTGACCGCGCTGGAGGCGGTGACCAGGAGCACCGGCCTGGTGTTCCCGCTGGAGAGCCTGCGCGAGGCCGCCGAGAAGACCGACGCCGAGATCGCCGAGCAGATCCAGGCCTCCCAGGAGCTGTCCACCGCGATCACCGGCCTGGAGCAGCAGTACGACGCGTTCGCGGCGGGCTCCGAGCGCGAGAGCCTGATGGCGGAGCCCTCGGAGATGCCGACCGGCGACGAGCTCGCCGCCCAGTTCGAGGCGTTCCTGGCCGAACGTGACGAGCAGCGCGGTGACTGATCTCCGGGCCTGGCGTCCGTACGACAGGACCGGGCACGCGTACGACACCCTGGGCACGCGATGACCGACCTGCGCGTGGGCCTCGTCGGGTACGGCGTGGCGGGGGCGTTCTTCCACGCCCCGCTGATCTCCGCGACGCCCGGCCTGACGCTGTCGGCGGTGGTCACCGGTAACCCGGAGCGGGCCGCCGAGGTGTCGGGGAAGTACGGCGCGCGGGCGGTCCGTGACGCTGCCGAGCTGTGGGACTCCGTCGACCTGGTCGTGATCGCCTCCCCCAACCGTACGCACGTCCCGCTGGCGGAGGCCGCGCTGAAGGCCGGCCTGCCGGTCGTGGTCGACAAGCCGCTGGCCGCGACCGCCGCCGAGGCGCGCGGCCTGGCGGGGCTGGCACGCGATCTCGGCCTGATGCTGACCGTGTTCCAGAACCGGCGCTGGGACGGCGACTTCCTCACGCTCGGGCGCCTGGTCGCGGCGGGCGAGCTGGGCGAGGTCACCCGGTTCGAGTCGCGCTTCGAGCGCTGGCGGCCGGTGCCGAAGGGCGGCTGGCGCGAGACGGGCGGGACCGAGGAGGTCGCCGGGCTGCTGTACGACCTGGGCAGCCACCTGGTCGACCAGGCCCTGCGGCTGCTCGGCCCGGCCGTCGACGTCTACGCCGAGTCGGACGTGCGCCGCTCCGGGGTGAACGCCGACGACGACACCTTCATCGCCCTCTCCCACGCGAGCGGGGCCCGCTCGCACCTGTGGGCCGGCGCGGTCACCCCCCGGCTGGGGCCCCGCTTCCGGGTGCTCGGCTCGCGGGCGGGCTATGTGAAGTACGGCCTGGACGTGCAGGAGGAGCAGCTGCGCGCCGGTCTGACCCCGGCCTCCCCCGGCTTCGGCGAGGAGCCGTCCGAGCGGTGGGGCACCCTCGGCGCGGAAGGCGGCCCCGACGACGTCCGCGCCGTCCCCACGGAGCCGGGCGCCTACGCCGGCTTCTACCGGGCGGTGCTGGCGTGCCTCGCGCGGGGCGCCCCGCCACCGGTCGCCCCTGAGGAGGTCGCCGAGGCCCTCACCGTGCTGGAGGCCGCCCGCCGCTCGGCCGCCGAGCGCCGGGTCGTCGTCCTGGGAAACCACCGGGACGCCTAGACGGCCCGCTCCGCGGAATCCTGCGCGAGCGAGCGGGCGGCCGGGCCCGCCTCACCGAACCGCTTACCGACTGCCGACTGCCGACTGCCGACTGCCGCGAGCGTGTCAGCGGGTTCCGCCGCGAGCTGTCGGCGGCCCGGCTCCGAGAGCGGCCGGTGGCCGGTCTCTCAGCAGCAGCCGCCGCTCGCCGCCGCGCCGGCCGTCCGGGGCCGCTCGCCGGTCCTCTCCGCGCCCGGGCCGCAGGCACACGGGGCCGCGGGGTCCCGGGTGGTGCTCGCGGACTCGCCCAGGACGTCGGCGTCGGCCTTGACGACGTACACCTCCCACGGTTCGGCGCCGGGGCCGGTCACCCACACCTTGTCCTGCAGGGCGTAGCAGCAGGAGGTGTCGTTCTCCTCGAAGGTGGCCAGCCCGGCGTCCTTGAGCCGCCGGGTGGCCGCCTCCACCTGTGCGGTGTCGGCGACCTCGACGCCCAGGTGGTCCAGACGGGTGTCGTGGCCTTCCTCGCCCTCCAGCAGGACGAGCTTGAGCGGCGGCTCGGCGATGGCGAAGTCGGCGTAGCCGGGGCGGCGCTTGGCGGGCTCGACGCCGAACAGCCTGGAGTAGAAGGCGATCGAGCCCTCCAGGTCGGAGACGCGCAGGGCGAGCTGAACACGGGACATGGTGATCCTCCACGATCGACGGCGGGACGGTGACCGTCACCACCCCCGCCCATTGTTTAGATGAACATCTAGATAGCGGACGCCCTCAGCTTGCGATGTCGCTTAGAGATCTGTCAACTTAGATATATGTCAAAACAAGCGTTGCCGATCGTGGACCTGGCCGGGACCGGCGAGGCCGATCAGACGGGGCAGGCATGCTGCGCGCCGCTGGTGTGCGAGCCGCTGAACGCGGCCGAGGCCGAGGAGCTGGCGCCACTGTTCAAGGCGATCGCCGATCCGGTACGGCTGCGCCTGCTGTCGCTGATCGCCTGCCACGAGGGCGGCGAGGCGTGCGTGTGCGACCTGACCGGCGCCTTCGAGCTGACCGGCCCGACCATCAGCCACCACCTGAAGGTGCTGCGCACCGCCGGGCTGATCGACTGCGAACGGCGCGGAACCTGGGTCTACTACTGGGTCAACCCCGGCGTGCTGGAGCGGCTGTCGGCGATCCTGGGACCACGCGCCACGGCGACGGCGTGACGCGCCCCGGCGGGCGCGACGAGGACCGGTGGCCGGCCGGCCAGGACGTCGAGCCGGTACACCCCGTCCGCGATGACATCGACGCCCGTGTGCGCGCGCCGCTCACCGAGCTCACTCCCGCCTCGGGGCCGCGCGTCACGGCGATGACTTCCGAGCACGCCGCCCAGGTGCTGGACATCTACCGGCTCGGCATCGACGAGGGCCAGGCCACCTTCGAGACCACCGCCCCGGCCTGGAAGCACTTCACGGCGGCCAAGCTGCCCGCCCACCGCCACGTCGCCGTCGACCGGGACGGTGGCCGGGTGCTGGGCTGGGTCGCGGCGGCCACGGTCTCCGACCGGTGCGCCTACGCCGGGGTAGTGGAGCACTCGGTCTACGTCCACCCCGCCGCCCGGGGCCGCGGCGTCGGCTTCGCGCTGCTCGCGGCCCTGATCGCCTCCACCGAGGCCGCCGGGATCTGGACGATCCAGGCCGGCGTCTTCCCCGAGAACACCGCCAGCCTCGCCCTGCACGCACGCGCCGGATTCCGGGTGATCGGCACCCGGGAACGGATCGGCCGTCACCACGGCCTCTGGCGCGACGTCGTGCTGATCGAGCGCCGCAGCCCGGTCGTTTCGTGACGGGGTTTCTCCTCCGGCGCCGGGCACCCGGCATATCGCGCCGGGAGATGTTCCGGTCGACCGCGCGGTGACGGCGAAGGGTGATGTTCGCACTGCGGCGGGGCCCGGCCGGCGCCGGACGCGCGGCCGGGCGAAGGCCCCTCGCGTGAGGGAGTGCTCCGAGAACATGCTCTCGACCGGAGCGGGGGCGTACTCGATCACTGTTTGGTGTCGTGCGACCGGCCGATCGTCACGTGTCCCGGACGGGTGAGCAGCAGCCGTCCGCGCAGCCACCCGCCTCCGGCACCGTACTTCCGGACGGGGTGGCGGCCGGGGCCGCGCAGCAGGTGTCGCCGCGCCAGGCCTCGCGGCCTTCCCTGACCGCGACGGCGGCGATGACCAGGGCGGCGATCGGGTCGGCCCAGGACCAGCCGAACAGGCTGTTGAGCGCCAGGCCCACCAGCAGTACGCCGGACAGGTAGGTGCACAGCAGGGTCTGCTTGGAGTCGGCGACCGCGGAGGCGGAGCCGAGTTCGCGGCCGGCGCGGCGCTGGGCGGCCGACAGGAACGGCATGACGGCCAGGCTCAGGGCGGCCAGGATCAGGCCGGGGGTGGAGTGTTCGGCCTCGCCGGTGCCGAGCAGCGCGCGGACGGCGTCGAAGGTGACGTAGGCGGCCAGCGCGAAGAACGACAGCGCGATGACCCGCAGCGCGGCCCGTTCCCGGCGTTCGTGGTCGGTGGCGGAGAACTGCCAGGCGACCGCGGCGGCGGAGGCGACCTCGACGACGGAGTCCAGGCCGAAGCCGGTCAGGGCGGCCGAGGAGGCGGCGGTGCCGGCGGTGACGGCGACGGCGGCTTCGACGACGTTGTAGGCGATGGTCGCGGCCACCAGCAGCCGGATGCGGCGCGCCAGCGCGGCCCGCCGGGCCGGGGTGGGGCCGAGAGTGACGGCGGCCATCAGCAGCAGCCCTTCTCCTCGGCGTCGGCGCAGGTGCGCTCGGCGTCGGCGGCGACCGTGATGACGGCGGTGCTCAGGTCGGCGAGGGCGTGGCCGAGCCTGGGGTCGGCCAGTTCGTAGCGGGTGCGGCGGCCGACCGGGACGGCGACGACCAGGCCGCAGTCGCGCAGGCAGGCCAGGTGGTTGCTCAGCCGGGTGCGGGAGACGCCCAGGAGATCGGCCAGGTCGGCGGGGTGGGCGGGGGCCTCGCGCAGCGCGAGCAGGATCCGGCAGCGGATCGGGTCGGCCAGCGCGCGGCCGAAACGCGTCAGGACCTCGATCTCGGAGGCGATCGTCAACATATCAACGAGAGTACAGGGTTACCTGAATTCAGGTAACCCTGTACTCTCGGGATCAGACGAGGGTGATCCAGAACGACCAGAAGCGCACCGCGATCAGCGCGACGACCGCGGCGAACCACAACGCGATCGCGACCGAGTGGTAGTTCCTCAGGAACTCCACGACGCGGGCTCCGCGAGCGGGCGTGCCCCCGGCGGCACCGGGGGCACCGGGGGCACCGGGGGCACCGCCCGGCAGGTGGCCCCGCACGAGGTTGTGCACGGTGACGTACCAGAACAGCGGGATCGTCACCGCCCACACGATCATGCAGTACGGGCACAACGCGCCGATGACGTAGAGGCTCTGGAGGATCAGCCAGTGCACGAGGACCGCACCGCAGGTGACCCCCGCCTGCAGGCCCAGCCAGAACCACCGGCCGAAGGCGGCCCCGGCCAGCAGCGCGGCGCCGGCCGTCACGACGACGGCGAAACCGGCGACCCCCAGCAGCGGGTTGGGGAAGCCGAACAGCTCGGCCTGCGGGGTCGTCATGATCGACCCGCACGACAGCACCGGGTTGACGCTGCAGCTGGGCACGTAGTCCGGGTCCTTCAACAGGGCGATCTTCTCGACGGTCAGGACGAACGCCGCGAGCAGTCCGACCGCGCCGCCGATCACCAGCAGCCAGGACAGCAGGCGGGGGAACGGCTCCTCGGGCCACCGTTCGCTCATCTCCTCACCGCCCGCCTGGTGGCCGACGTGTTCGGCCGGGGCGGGTTCAGCCGGCGAGTGCTGCATCGATGGCCGCCTTGAACTCGTCACGGGACTGGGGCTGGATCTTGGTGCCGTTGAGGAAGAACGTGGGCGTACCGCTCACGCCGAGGGCCTGGCCGTCGGCGACGTCCTTGTTCACCCGCGCCAGGGTGGCCGGGTCGTCGTAGGCCTTGTCCCAGGCGGCCATGTCCAGGCCGAGGCCCTGGGCGAAACCGCGGAAGACCGTGTCGGCCGGGACCCGCTTCTCCCCCCACTGGGCCTGCGTCTCGTACATCCGCTGGTACATCGCCTCGAACCTGCCCTGCCGGGCGGCGGCCTCCACCGCGCGGGCGGCGCGCTCGGCGTTGAAGTGGCCGGGCAGCGGGAAGTAGCGGACCACGAACGTGACCTTGCCCGCGTACTGCCCGCGCAGCTCCTCCACCACCGGGAAGAAGGCCCGGCAGGCCTCGCACTCGAAGTCGAGGAACTCCACCAGGGTCACCCTGCCGTCGGCGGCGCTCTGCACCGTGTGGCTGTCGGCCCGCACCAGCCGCGACTCCCCGGCGGCCACGGCGCCGGTCGTACCCCCGTCACCGCCGCCGATCCTGCCGATGAGGACGAAGGCGGCCAGCACCACGACCACCGCGCCCACCACGGCCGCGGTCACGGAGAGGTTCCTCTTGCGGGCGGACTGCCGGGCGTCCGCGGCACGCATCGCCGCGATCTTGTCGCGCCCGCCTGTGGTCCGGTCGTGTTGCTGCGACACCTACGCTCCTCAAGCCTCTGGCTGCCGCGCGGAGACGCCCCGGCCTGGTGACCGGGGCCTGGCGGCCGCCCCCATACTTCTACACGGCGTAGAAGATTCGCGTAAAACTGTCCGCACCGCCTCGGCCGAGAGCACTCCGGGGCACTGGCGTACCCTTCTGCCCACGGTGAAGCGATCACGAGGAGAGGGGGCACCAGTGCGGCTCGGCCATCTGGAGCGCTCGATCATGGAGGCCCTGTGGCAGCACCCGCACGGGATGCTCGCCCAGCACCTCGCCGACTCCCTGCCGTCCCGGCCCGCGGTGACGACCGTGCTGACCGTGCTGCTGCGCCTGTCGCACAAGGGCCTGGTCACCCGGGAACGCGTCGGCCGGGCGCACCGCTACCGGGCCAGTGCCGGCAAGGACGCCTTCGTCGCCGAGGTCATGCAGGAAGCCCTCAGCGAGGCGGGCAACGTCGACGCCGTGGTCCAGCGCTTCGTCGGGACCGTCTCCCCCGAGGTCGCCGCCGCCCTGCGCCTGGCCCTGCTGCACCGGGAAACCGAGCACGACGAGCGGCGGCGGCGAGAGGGGCGGGCGCCGTGACGGCGTGGATGCTCGCCGCCGGCATCGCGCTGCTCCCCCTCCTGCTCGGCGGGCGGGTGACCGCGCGGCTGGCCTCGGCCGCGTGGACGAGCCGCCAGCCGCGTGCCGCGCTGGTGCTGTGGCAGGCCATCGGCCTGTCCGCCGGCCTGGGCGCCTTCGGGCTGGGCCTGATCGCCGCGGTCGCACCGCTCGCGGCGGCCTTCCCGCACGGCGCGCACACCCTCGGCGACCAGATCGCCGACGGACGGGGCCTGTCCGGCCTGGGCTGGGGTCACGTCGCCGCGCTGCTGTGGTCGCTGTCGCTGCCGGCCTGGCTGCTGGCCCACACCGCGCGCACCCTCATCACGACGGCCGCCGGCCGGCGACGCCAGCGCCTGCTGATCGACCTGGTCGCCGACCTCGACCGCGGCTACGGCGCCTACGTCCTGCCCGAGGCCCGGCCCGTCGCCTACTGCGTACCCGGGCGCGGCAGGCGACGGGCCCGCGTCGTGGTCAGCCGGGGCGCCCTGGAGCGGCTGAGCCCTCGCCACGTGCACGCCGTCCTGGCCCACGAACGCGCGCACGCCCGCGGCCGTCACGACCTGGTCCTGCTGCCCTTCGCCGCGCTGGCGCGGGCGTTCCCGATGCTCGGCGCCCCGCGAACGGCCGTGCGGGCGGTGTCGGCGCTGCTGGAGATGCTCGCCGACGACCAGGCACGCCGGCACCACGGCGACCTGGTGCTCGCCCAGGCCATCGTCCGGATGGTCACACCCGGCGAGCGACGACCGGCCCACACCCTGGCCCTGGCCCAGGTGGACGTCGCCCAACGCCTCGGGCGGCTCCTGACCGACGCGACCGCCCCGGACCGGGGGACGGCCCTCGCGGCCTACAGCGCCGCGGCCGGACTGCTCAGCGGACCCCTGACCGTCCTGGTCGCCCCCGTCGTCTGCACCCTCTTCTAGCTTCCAGCGAACTCGCCTCGGAGAACGCGGGCGGGCTCGTCCTGGAGAGCGCGGCGGGCTCGTCCTGGAGAGCGCGGCGGGCTCGTCCTGGAGAGCGCGGCGGGCTCGTCCTGGAGAGCGCGGCGGGCTCGTCCTGGAGAGCGCGGCGGGCTCGTCCTGGAGAAGCGCTAGTCGCGCAGGCGGGCGCGGAGGGTCCGCGAGTCGGCCTCGCTCCAGCCGTGCGAGGCGAGCCACTCCAGCGGGCCGCCGAAACGCTCGTCGAGGACGCGCAGGAACTGCTCGATGTACTCGGCCCTCGGGCGGTGGTCGTCGGGCGGGCGGGTGTCGAGGTCGTCGCGGTAGGTGTCGCTGGCGCGCAGCCGCGCCAGGATGCCCTCGATGCGGTCGGCCGTGGCGACGTAGTCGGCGACGATCGCCTCGCGGGTGGCCCCGGCGACCTCAAGGGCGAGGGCGCAGAGGACGCCGGTGCGGTCCTTGCCCGCCGCGCAGTGGACGATGGCGGCCCCGTCGTCGAGGGCCATGGCGCGCAGCGCGGCCAGCACCGAGTCGGGGCGGTCGCGGAGGTAGGCGTAGTAGAACCCGGTCACCTTGAGCTCGGCGAGGTCCTCCTCGACCCGCTCGGTCCAGGGCAGCACCTTGTCGCCCTCGATGGTGTCGGCCTCGACGTCGGTGTACACGCCGCCCTCGGCGAACAGGGTGTGGTGGTGGATGCTCACCTCCGGCACCTCGGTGAGCGGCCCCGGCCCCTCCAGGCGCACCTCGGCACCCGAGCGCAGGTCGACGACGTTGCGGAGCTTCAGGTCGCCGACGAGTTGCCGGACGTCCCGTCCGGTCAGTCCCTGCAGGTTGTCGGACCGGTAGACCCGGCCGAAGCGTGTGGTCCCGCCGTCGACCGTGGCGAGCCCGCCGAGGTCGCGGACGTTGGCGGCACCTTCAAGATCGATCCAACGCGTGAAGTCGTTCATCACCTTCGAGTTTATACGTCGCTTTACGCGCGGGCAGTTAACGTCCGGTGCCGGTTTCCGTAATTACCGATGTCCCCATATGACATCCGTAAATGCGCCATACCTCCGTCCATGAGGGACAGTGGAAGGATCCCGCCCGCATCCCGTCACGAGGAGGTCGCGTGGATCCCAGGAGACGCCCCCCGCACCTGCTGATCGATCCGGCCCTGCCCGAGCCGATCTCCTCGGTCTTACGCGCCAGCCCGCAGGCACTGCGCGCGGCCCGGCTGGGACGGTTCCCCCGCCGACGCGGGCCCGACCCCGTCAAGGTCATCGCGATCGCCGGGCTCCTGCTGCTCATGGCGAGCCTGAGTGCCACCGGAGGCTTCATCGCCGCCCTCGTCCTGATCTCCTTCTCCGCGCTGCGCGGCCTGAGCGACGATCCCGAGAACCGGCGGGAGCGGCGGCGCGTCCGGGTGGCGATGGAGCACAGGGACCGGTTCATCCTGCCGGAGGACCTCGACAACGACTGCGGTGACCTGCTGCGCCGCACCCAGGACGCCACGGAGTCGGTCCTCGCCTCCGAGATCAACCGGGTGCGCCTGCTCGACACGATCGACAACGCGGTGACCCTGCCCGACCAGACCTGGCAGATCGCGAGAAAGCTGGTACGGCTGTCGGAGATGAAGGCAGAGCACGCCCGGCTCGTACCGGGCGCGCCCCCGCCCGAGGTGGCCGAGGCCTTCACCCCCTACGTCAGGGCACTGGAGACCGCCGAGCTCTCGCTGACCAGGCGGGTCCGCGCGCTGGAGGAGTACGCCAGGCAGGTCCGCAAGGCCGACGGCGTCTACCGCGCCTACCAGCAGCTCCAGGTGCTCGCCGAGCGGACCCCGCAGTACGAGGCGCTGGTCGCCGAGACCGCGGAGGACGCGCTCACCCTCCCCGGGCTGGAGCACCTCACCGAGCAGGCCCAGCAGGTCAGGAGGCTGTTCCACGAGAGCATCGACGAGGCGCGCGACGCCGCCAGGCACCTGCTGACATCCGCCGAGTCCTGAGACACCCCCGGTTCGCGGCGTACGCGCTCGGCCGTCCGCGCGGTGCGGAGGGTTCCGGAGGACGGTTCGTTCCCCCGTACGATCTCAACAAGCGGAGGGTTCCAGGAGACAGTCCGTTCCCGTCCGTACGATCTCAGCCGTCCGCGCGGCGCAGGAGTTCCAGGGTGCGGTCCATCCCCGCCTGGTTGCCGAGGCTGCGGTAGATGCCCCGGGCCTGTTGCAGGACGGAGACCGCGGCCCGCCGGTCCCCCGCCTCCAGGTGGGTCTCCCCCAGGTAGCGCAGGCTCCTCGCCATCCACCAGCGGTCGCCCAGTTCCCCGAAGGCGCGCACCGCCCGCAGGAGCGACTCCCGCGCCTCGCGCGTGCGGCCGAGCCGCCCGTGGGCGCGTCCCGCCGACAGCTCGGACCTGGCGACGCCCCACGAGTCGCCGAGCGCGGTGAGCATCTCGGTGGCCCGGCGCACGTAGGTGAGCTCGCGCAGCGCGTTGGCCGGGTTGCCGACCTCCCCGGCCGCGCGCAGGCACCTGGCCTCCTCCCACAGCTCCCCGCGCAGCCGGAACATCTCGGCGGCCCGGTCCAGGCTGAACCCGGCCCTCGCGAAGTCCTCGCCCGCGGCGCGGGTGTCACCGGCGGCGTGCAGTCCCCTCGCCGTCGCGCCGAGCACCTCGCCGTACGCGCGCAGCGTCTGCGCCTCGGAGTAGCGGTTGCGGTCGCGCTCGAACACCGCCAGGGCGTCCTCCAGCAGCTCCCGCGCCTCCTCCGGCCTGCGCTGGGCGAGCCGGAGCTCGGCGAGGTTGCGCTGGGTCCTCGCCACCCACCAGCGGTCGTCCTCGCCCTTGAAGGCGGTGATGGCGCCGATCAGGTGGCCCTGCCCCCGGTCGAGGTGGCCGTCGTTGAACAGGGCCATGCCGACCGCGCGCATCGCCCGCGCCGCCCACCAGGTCTCGCCGAGGTCGGTGAAGATCTCCAGTGCCCGCTCGGCGTCCGTCATGGCGCTGCGGTGACCGCCCTGACCGCCCGCCACCGCCGACCGGTCCAGCAGCGCGATGCCCACCGCCCGGGGGTCGCCCATGTGGTCCGCGGCCTCGCACAGGATCTCGGCGACCGCCCGCCAGTCGGACCAGTAGGCCCGCAGGGAGTGGCAGAGCGAGCAGAAGGCCCGGCCGAGGCCCCAGGCCAGCTCCCACATCTCCATGTTCCTGGCCTGGCCGATCGCGGCGACCAGGGTGAGCCGCTCGGCGTTGAGCCAGTCGGCCGCCGAGGTCTGCTCCCGCGTCGCCGCCGGGGCGGGCTCCGAGCCGGTGGGCCTGGCCCTGCGCCCCCAGTCCTGGGGCCAGCGGGCCACGGCCGCGGTCTCCGCGCGGCGGCGGTAGCCGGACAGGACCCGCTCGACGGCCGCCCTGCGGTGGTTCTCGTCGTCGTCGGAGAGCGCCAGCTCGCGGGCGAAGATCTTGACGAGGTCGTGCAGCCGGTAGCGCATCACCCCGGACAGGTCGATGCCCGAGCACTCGGCGAGCTGGGCGTCGATGAGCGCCTCCAGCTGGTCGGCGCCCTCGGGCTCGGAGGTGGCGAGCAGCTCCCCCGCCACCCAGCCGGGCACGTCGGGGGCGCTGACCATGCTGAGCAGCCGCAGCAGGCGGCGCTGGAGCCCGGTGCAGTCGTCGTAGCTCAGCTGCAGGGAGGCGCGCACGCTCTTGTCGAGCCCGCGGCCGATCTCCAGCTGGCCGAGGCGGCTGCGCTCGTCCCTCAGCCGGTCGGCGAGGCGGCGCAGGGTCCAGTTCTCCCGGGTGGCGAGGCGCCCGCCGCAGATGCCGATGGCCAGCGGCAGGTGGTCGCACATCCGTACGATCTCCTGGGCCGACTCCAGGTCGGCGGCGACCCTGTCGTCCCCGGCGAGCCGGGCCAGCAGCTCGACGCCCTGCGCCTCGCTGAACACCGACAGCCGCTTGTCGTAGGTGTTGAGCAGGAACAGCGGCTGCCGCGACGTGACCATGACCGCGCAGCCGGCCTCGGCCGGGATCAGGTCCTTGACCTGGTCGCCGTCGTGGGCGTTGTCCAGGCAGATCAGGACGCGCCTGCCCCTGGTCCAGGTCAGCCAGAGCGTGCGCAGCTCGGCCAGGCCGCCCGGGTCGGTGGTGAGCCGCACGCCGAGCGCGCGCAGGAAGCCGATCAGCACCTCCTCGGGGACGACCGGGGCCTCCACCTCGCCGCGCAGGTCGGCGTAGAGGCGTCCGTCGGGGAAGCTGCCGGCGATCTCGTGCCCGAACCTGGCGATGAGCATGGACTTGCCCACCCCGCCCCTGCCGTAGACCGAGACGACCAGCGGCGAGGCGCTCCCCGCGTGGTCGCGGGCGCGGCGGCGCTCGGCGAAGACCTCGCGCAGCTCGGCCAGCGACTCGGTACGGCCGGTGAAGTGCGCGGAGACCGGCGGCCACTGGTCGGGCGGGCGCCACGACGTCCCGGCGACACCGGCGTCGCGCTCCCCGGACCGCGAGCCGGCCGTGGCCCAGGTGAGCAGGCCGACCAGGAGACCGGCGACCGCGGTGACGCCGACCTTCGCCTCGGTGGGCAGCTCCCACACGTCCAGCGAGGTCGCCAGGACGCTGGCCACGGCCGCGGTGAGACCGGCCGCGGCGGGCGCGGCCAGCGGGATCCTGCGTCTCGGCGGCTTCGGCGGTCTCGGCGGTCTCGAACCATGCTGGTCAGGTACGTTCGACGGCCCGGCCATCCACACCCCTCGGCGAAGACCACGGCACGCCGCGGTCCCCGTACCGGCCGGCGCGTTCTCTCATGATTGATTCAACCAGACGCAATGCCGGTGACCGCGTGTCTCCGCGGCCACCGGCGGGTGAACTCGTCTCTCCCGGCCTCGCACGGGTGCCTCCGCGTCACCCGGGCCCTTTCACGGCGCCCGGGTGACGCGTCCGGCGCTCCGCGCTACCGGCCCAGCGCGAGGCAGGTCGCCTTGGCGGTCTTGGACGGGTCGCTCTCCGAGGTGGCGGTCAGGGTCACCTTGGCGAGGTGGGCGCCGCCCGCCCCGCGCCGGGCGTCGACGGAGACCACGGTGCTCTCGCCGGAGTCGGCGGTCGCGAGCTCGTTGGGCAGCGAGGCCGTCCAGCCGCGGCCGTCGACGGTCGCCGTCAGCCGGTAGACGTCACCCTTGAGGTAGGCGCTCACGTCCTCGGGGTGCTGTCCCCGCGCCCGCGCGGCCTTCCCGGTGTTGAACAGCGGGAAGCGGCAGGACGTCAGCTCCTTGCCCGACGGGACGCCGACGGACGGGAGCAGCTTCACGCCGCGCCTGTTCGGCCCGGCGCCGTCCAGGGAGCGGATCGCCACCGTGTACGACAGGATGCCCTTGCGGTCGCGCTTGAGGTCGAGGACGTAGAAGTGGAGCCGGTTGGCCTGGTCCACGTACTCGAACTCCGAGCCAGAGCCGGTGCCCGCGTGGAACAACGCGTCCGACAGCTGGCGATAGTCGCCGACCGTGATGGGCACGGCGGTGCCGTCCGGCAGCACGTAGTCGGTCATGCCGATGTCCTGCGGGTTGGCGTCGACGACCCACTCGAACGGCGCCCGGTCCTCGTTCTTGGTCTTGGCCAGCAGCACGCCGGAGTCGGGGGTGAAGGAGTCGGCGCCCATCCTGTCCACGACCTCGACGGTGTAGTTGTTGTAGCCGCCGCCGTCGCAGAACGGGTCGGTGTTCGTGTCACAGGCCGGGCTGCGGTCGCCGTCGCCGAAGGCGATGTTCACCCCCGACAGGCCGGTGGGCCCCGGCTGGGCCACCCGGGCCGTCACCTTGGCCACGACGAGCCCCGACTCGGCCAGCGCCTCCCTGGACAGGCGCAGCACGTTGGCCTCGTCCACCATCTCCAGCTTGATCTTGTTGCGGAGCATGTGCTGGGCGCCCATCGAGCCGCCCGAGGTGGGCGGGATGAGCCAGCGGCTGTGCGGGCCGCCGGGGCCGTTGAAGCTGCCCCGGCTGAGCATCTCCCAGATGCCGGTGTACGCCCGGCGCGGCGGCACCCCGAACGGGTTGTTGTAATTGTCGCCGATGCCGAGGATGTGACTGAGCTCGTGGGCGTAGACGCCCTGCCCGGAGCTCTCGGCCTGGGTGGAGGATCCGCCCCCGGCGTTGGGCCAGATGGACGAGGCCGAGGCCCAGGACGTCCACTCCACGTAGCGGGTCCTGGCCCAGTTGGGCAGGGCCGGGTCGGGCGGGCCGAAGTCGTCGGTCACCGCCTCCTTGGCCGGGAACTTGATCGGGCCGAACTCCTGCCAGGTGGCCGACTCGTCCTGGCCCGCGCTCAGGTAGAAGACGAAGTCGAAGCCGGCCGGGATCTCCTGGCCGACGGAGCCGACCCACGCCGCCCGCGCGTCGGTCCTGATGTTCCGGTTGCAGGTGTCACCGGCCGGGCAGGCCGTGCCACCCTGGAACTCCATGGCGTACTCGTGCGACTTGCCCGGCATCTGGTACGGGCCGAACGAGGTCAGCTCCACTCCGTAGCGGCCTCCCGAGTCCTCCATCCAGTACTCGTGGATGGTGTGGCCCCGGTTGAGCGCGTTGGGGGTGTTGAGGAAGTCCCGGTAGAACGTGGCGACCTGGTCGCGGGGGATGTCGTGGGCCTCGGCGCTGGGGTTCCTGAAGACGGTCGACCCCTGGGGCTGGGTGACCACGAACGGCTGGTTGGGATAGTCGGCCAGCACGAGCGCGCCGCGGAAGGTCCGCTTGGACCCCTTGGCCGCGGGGTCGGCCCAGTTGGTGCCGGGGGGCTTGCGGTAGTCGGCCCACGTCATGTGGTCCGGGTTCTTCCAGTTCTGCGGGTCGATCGCCGCCGGGCTCGCGGGGTCGGCCCGGCGCGCGGTCGCGGCCTCGGGGGCGTCCTGCTGCCAGGGCTGGGTCCGTGGCCAGTGGTCCAGGCGCCAGGGGTGTTCGGGCTCGGGAACGGGGTCGGCGGAGGCGGGGACGGAGGTGAGACCGACGGGGATCAACACGATCGCGGCGAGCAGCACTTTCAGCAACCTGGGGGGTCGTATCACGCTAAAAGACGGTATCGACCGTTTTCAGATAGATCAACAATCTTCTGTCAGGAAGGCGGGAAGACGTTTACCGGAGATGCATTTGAGATCTAACGTCGCGCCCCTTAACCTCTCCAAAGGGGACGAACTTACAGGAGTGCCTATGTCGACGCGTGCCGGGCGACTCATCGGCACGCGCACCAGGGGTACCGTCTCCGTCCACTGCGCCCCCCTGGTCCTGCCCGTCGCGAGCCCTCCCATCAGGGACGGGGCCATCGTCGTCAGGGGCGACCGGATCGTCCGGGTCGGGCCGCGCGCCGAGATCGAGGCCGCCCACCCCCTCCTGTCACCTGTCCAGTGGCCGGGCATGATCGTTCCTGGGCTGATCGACGCGCACCTCCGGCTCGACAGGGTGTCAGGCGCGCCGTCCGCGCACGGCGTCACCGCGGCGGGAGGCGTCGCCGCGGACCTCGACGCCGCCTCCGTCCTCGGCGAGACCGGGCTGGACGGCGTGACCTACCTGGAGACCCGCTGCGAGAACGAGGAGCGCTGGGAGGACGAGGGCCGCGACCGGCTGATCACCGCGATCCGCGAGGTCGACCACCCGGGCGTCATCGGCATCGCCGCCCACTCCCCCGACCCGCACGTCATGGAGGACCTCGCCGTCCTGTCGCGGACGTTCGGGCTCCGGCTGCACGCCGAGCCCGGCCGCCACCCGGTCGGGTTCCTCGACGAGGTGGGGGTGCTCGGCGCGGGCTGCCACGTCGCGATCTCCGGCCCGCTGGACGAGGCCGACCGCAAGCTCCTCGGGGTCCGCGGCACGGTGATCGCCATCTCGTCGCCGTTCGCCGCCGAGGGTCTCCTCGACGGCGGGAGCGCGATCGCCGTCGGCACCCGTACGGGCGGCGACCCGCTGTCGGTCGCCCGCGCGCTCTCCCACGCGCCGGGACACGACCGGCTCCTCGTCGAGGCGTTGACGCTGGGCGGCGCGCGGGCGCTGGGCATGGCCGAGGGTCCCGGCCGCCTGGGCTCCCTGGAACGGGGCGTCCGCGCGGACTTCGCCGTCTTCGCCGTGGAGACCGGGGAGGCCGGGGAGGCGGGGAAGGCCGGGGAGCGGGACGCCTACACCCTCCTGCTGCACGAGGGGCCCGGCCGGTGCGTGGCCACCTTCGTGGGCGGCCGGGCGCGCTGGCGCCTGGACGAGACCGCGGACGCCGGCGACACCACGAACGGCGCGAATCCCGCGAACGCCGTGAACGCCGTGAACGCCGCCGACGCGGAGAGCAGGCGTCTGGCCTGACCGCCCGCCGTTCGACGAATCGGCCGCGACCCCTCTTTAAATCCCCGCGAAGATGAAACAATGGGTCATGGCGGAAAACACATCTCATGCGGTGACCATCAAGGAAACGCCCATCGTGATGAAATTCATGATGCGCCTCTTCAACCCTCTGATGCGTAAGCAGGTGCGCAGGGGAAAGGCACGCTCCGTGGCCGGGGTGATACTTCTCCACTTCACCGGAAGAAAGACCGGTAAGAGATACGAGATTCCCGTCATGAAGCAGAGCGAGAACGGCAGGCTGTGCGTCTACACCGAGGCCGGATGGAAGGTGAACCTGCGCGGCGGCGCCGATGTCGAGGTGACGGACATGGGGGTGCGCACCCCCATGCGCGCCGAGCTGATGGACGATCCCGACACCATGGCCGGCGAGATGGAGGACCTGATCAAGAGGATCGGGCTCAAGGAGGCGCGGCAGCGGCTCGGCATCGTCGTCCACGTCGACCGGCCGCCGACCCGCGCGGAGCTCGCGGAGGCGATCAGGCGGCGCAACCTCGGGATCGTCTTCCTGACGCCGCTCTAGGGGTACGGCGAAGGTGCCCCCGCCGGACCGGCGGGGGCATCTTCGCTCAGCCGGGCTGACCGAGCGAGCGCAGGTTGTTCGCGTGCCTCGGAGACACCCTCTGGGGGTATTTCCTGGGCTCCGCCGCAGCTCTGCGCGCGGTCCCGGGAGCGGCCTGCGGGGGCAGCGCGTCCGAGGCCCCGGGCAGCCGGACCGACAACGCGTGGTTGAACACGTTGCGGGGGTCCCACTTCGCCTTGACCTGCTGCAACCTCGGATAGTTGTCCTTGTAGTACAGCCTGTGCCAGGGCACTCCCGAGGTGTTCAGCGCGGGATCGGCGAGGTCGTTGTCGGGGTAGTTGATGTACGCGCCGTCGTAGGCCTCGCCGGGGACGGGCACGCCGCCGGTGTCCGCGTGCATCTCCCGGTAGGCGTCACGGATCGACGTCAGCCACCTCTCGTCCTCGGCCGGGTCCCACCAGCCGATGTCGAAGAAGCCGATGAGCGGCGCGGTCCTGTGCGGGTTGGCCGTGGCCGCCGGGTCCACCGCGTTGATCCTCCCGCCGAGCGACATCAGGTAGACCGAGGCCCCGGTGTCCGCCTCGCCCTCCGTCAGGAACCGGTAGACGACCTTGAGCTGCGCCGGCGTCCAGGGCTTCTTCAGGTAACCGGCCTTCGACTTGAACCTGAGCGCGTAGGCGCCGGCGCCGGAGTCGTAGGAGAGGGTGACCCGCAGCCACGGCGCCGTGCTGAAGTAGTCGAAGGTGGGCTCGACGCCGACGCCCTCGCCGACGGTCTGCACCAGGGTCCACAGGATGCCGTCCGCGCCGGGCACGCCGCCGTCCATCGCCGCGAACAGCTCGATCCGCCCGCTGGAGCGGTGGTACATGGTGAGCGAGCTGTCGATGCTCTCGAACGCGGGGTCGGCGTGGTTCTGCTGCTGCCAGCGGGCGTAGTTGTCGGCCAGCCGGGAGAGCGACTCCTCGGTGATGCCCTCCCAGCTCCAGCTGGCCGAGACCACGAGCTGCTGCGCGGGCGGCCTGGGCAGCAGGGTCGCGGGGTCGTTGCCCCGGGCGGACGGGGAGCGCATCAGGTAGCGGGTGACGATCCCGAAGTTCCCGCCGCCGCCGCCGGCGTGCGCCCACCACAGGTCCCGGTTGGGGTCGCGGGCCTCACGGGTGGCGACGACGATCTTCGCCCGGCCGGAGCGGTCGACGACGACGACCTCCACGCCGTAGAGGTGGTCGATCACGAGCCCGTGCCTGCGCGACTGGGGACCGTAGCCGCCGCCGGCGATGTGGCCCCCGGCCCCCACGCTCGGGCAGCCGCCGGCCGGGATCGTGACGCCCCAGCCGAGGTAGAGCGAGCGGTAGGCCTTCCCGAGCGTGGCACCGGCCTCGATCGCGAACGCCTTGTGGGCGGTGTCGAAGTAGACGTCGTTCATCTCCGAGATGTCGACGACGATCGACGTGGCGGGGTCGTCCACGAAGTTCTCGAAGCAGTGGCCGCCGCTGCGCACGACGATCTTCTTGCCGGCGCGTACGGCCTCGTTGACCACCTGCACGATCTGCTCGGCGGAATGGACGAGACGGACCGACTCCGGCTGCGCGAGGAAGCGGGAGTTGTACCCCCTGGTGGTGAGTTCCGCGTATCTCGGGTCGTCCGGCTTTATCGTCGCCGCGCCCGGCGGGGGGGCGCAGTCGGAACGCGCCCGGCCCGTGGTCGTCGCGCTCGCCGCCGGCTCACCGGCGGCCAGCCCCGCGGCCGCCCCTCCCGCGACGGCCATCGCTCCCAGAAATCCACGGCGTGTTGCCTTGGCCACCGTCGTTACCAGACCTTTCGCATTCACATTCATATTCGCATGAGCGTCCCTCCGGGGGGAGGAACGCTTTTCCGCCGCCGGGGACATCGCCCCCGGCGTTTCGTTTCTCGCGGGATTCACGAGATTCGTGAGATTAGCGGCCCTCGCGGAGTCGCGCCCCTTGCGGATTCGTGATTCTCACGGAACCGCGACCCTTGCGGATTCGCGGTTCTCACGAAATCGCGACCCCTGTGCATTCGCGGCTCTCACGGAATCGCGGTCTCGCGGGAACCCGGTCCTCGTGGGGTCGCGAGCCCCGGGGAATCGCGGTTCTCGCGGGGACCCGGGCTCCCGTGGCCTCAGTCCTCGCTGGAGAGCAGTCCCTCCGCGGCCTCCTGCAGCAGGCGGCTCGCGGCGCGCACCTCGGCCGCGAGCGGCCGGTCGGCCTGCAGCGGCGGGGAGAGCCTGGCCAGGTCGGCCCACAGGCCGCCGGCCGTCTCGTTCCGCCCGGCGAGCGCGCCCCGCTGGGCCACGCCGACCGCGAGGGAGCCGACGACCAGCCACGCCAGCTCCACGGCCTCGGCCACCGAGTTGGCCCCGTTGAGCGCCATCGGCACGTGGTCCTGGTTGCCGCCGTTCGTCGGCAGCGCGGTGAGGGAGGCGGGGTAGGCCAGCTGCCTGATCCTGGAGACGAAGGAGGTGGCGCTCAGCTGCACCCCGGCCAGGCCGCTGCCCGCCCCGGGACGGGGGGTGAGCATCGGCGGCACCCCGCCGTTGTACGACGGGTCGCACAGCAGGGCGAGCTGCCGTTCGGCGAGGAAGGCCACCTGCTGCAGGCAGAGGCCGATCTGGTCGGAGCACAGGCCGATCGGCATGGCGTGGAAGTTGCCGCCGTGCAGCAGCTCGCCCTCGTAGAAGATCGGGTTGTCCGTGCAGCCCATGGCCTCGCGGACGAGGATCTCCTCGGCCCCGTACAGCTGGTCGAGCACCGCGCCCAGCACCTGGGGGGCGCACCTGAGGCTGTAGGGCTCCTGCAGCGGCCGGAGCGGGTTGCGCTCCATGCCGGGAGGAAGGTCCTCGCGGATCCACCGGGCCACGGTCAGCTGCCCCGTCTGCCCCCTGACCCGGCCGATGCCCGCGTGGTAGGCCTCCGGGTTGGAGCCCAGGATGTCGGCGATCCTCGCCGTCAGTATCCCGACGGCCCTGACCAGCCTCAGCACCGCCTGGTGGTTCACGATGCACACCGCCAGGCTGACGCTGGTCCCGTTGACGAAGGCCAGCGCCTCGCGGGCCGACCACTCGACCGGTTTGGCGTCCATGTCGGCGAGGGCCTGCGCGGCGGGCACGACCGACCAGCCGCCGTCGCCGCGCACCCACGCCTCCCCGGTGCCCGCGTGGGCCATCGCCGCGTGGGCGAGCGGCTGCAGGTCCCCGCTGGCGCTCACCGTACCGTCACGCGGGATCGACGGGGTGAAGCCCGCGTTCCACAGGTCGGCCAGGGTCTGCCAGAAGTCGGGCGACACGGCCGAGTGGCCCTTGCGCATGCTGCTGAGGCGTAGCCAGACGATGAGGCGGGACACCTCGGGGTCCAGCGGCCTGCCCTGGGCCGAGCCCAGGTGGGCGATGAGGCCCGCGCCCTGCTCCATGGGGGAGTCGGCCGCGGAGAACGCCACCAGGGGGCCGAACCCGTGGGTGACCCCGTACACGGAGTCGGAGCCGGAGAGCCGCTCTGCGAGCAGGTCCACGCTGGCCCGCATGCGGTGGGCGTCCTCGTGATCGCACGGTTCCACCCGGGCGTCCCAGTGCGTGCTGCGGACGATCGAGGCCAGGCTCTCGGTGGAACGTCCGTCGATCAGTGCTGTCACGTGTCTGCTCCCGCGTCGGAAAGGGAAGGTCGCTGTAGTCGCCGGAGCTTGCCCGTGTCGGAGCGGTCGATCCGATCGACCAGGCGCACCTGGCGCGGCCGGGCGTCGAACCGCCCCGCCGCCGCGCGCACCTCCGTGACGGACAGCGGTTCCCCGCCCTCCGGCACCACGAGCAGGTCGAAGTTCTCGCCGGTGAGGGCGTCGGCCACGGGGAGGAAGGCCAGATCGGCGCAGCGGAGCACCGATCTCACCGACTCCTCCAGCCTGTCGAGGTCGATCCTGCGGCCGTTGATCTTCACGAGCCGGTCGCGCCGTCCGTCGAAGCGGAACCTGCGCTCGTCGAGCCGCCGCACGTAGTCGTCGGTCCGCCAGACGTCCGCGGGCGCCTCGCCCGGCCGGAAGGCCAGCCGGGGGCTCCGGACCACCAGCGGCGTCTCCTCCCCGTACGGGTCGCCGGACTCGTACGGGTCGCCGGACTCGTACGGATCACCGGGCCGCTCCCCGGACGGGGCGTCGCCGGTCGCGCCGACGGGCCGCTCCCCGGACGAGGTGTCGGCGGCGTCGCCGGTCGCGCCGACGGGGTGGGCGAACTCCACGTCGTCGAAGAGCTCCCACGGCGGCCCGTCCGGGGTCCAGGTGCGCGAGGCGATGCCGCCCGCCTCCGTCGAGCCGAAGACCTCCACGACGCGCATCCGCCTCGTCCCCGCCTCCCTGACGACGGCCTCGGCCGCCGCCGGGAGCGTCGCCGTGCTGTGCAGCACGGTCAGGTGCTCCGTCCGCCGCACCCAGGCCACGTGCCTGCGCAGGATGGAGAAGGTCCAGGGGACGGCCACCACGGCCCAGCGCAGGGACTCCGGGGGCGGCATGGCGCCGAAGTACTGCGGGCGGTACCAGGCGGGCAGGCGCAGCCTGGCCGGGACGAGCACGCTCGCGAGCGCGCCGTACACGTGCCTGGGCGGCGCGAAGGAGAGGATGGCGCCCGGGCGGTCGCGCTCGATCAGGCCGGCCAGCAGGCCCGCCTCCGACCACATCTGCTCGCGCGTCCGCCGCCAGCACCGGCTCGGGCCGGTGCTGCCCGAGGTCTCCAGGTCCACGGTCTCCGCCAGCGCGTCCAGGACGAACCTGTCGGCGTCCGGGCCGTCGCCGAGCAGGTCCCAGCGGACCAGCCAGGGACTCTCGTTGATCCGCGGCGCCGCGAAGCCGGAGCCGAGCAGCTCGGCGGGGGTCACCTCGTCGTAGGTGACGGCGGGCGCGACGCCGCCGCGTTCCGGAACTCGCTGGGCGGTCAATTCGGCTCCGCGGAGAGTTCGACGAAATCGAGGAAGTCCTGGACCGTTCTTATGCGCGCCAGATCCTCTTCCGGAATTTCCACCCCGGTCTCCTCCTGCATGGAGAAGGCGACCTCCACGACGGCGAGGGAATCGAGCGCGAGGTCGTCGGTGAACGACTTGTCCGGCTGCACCCTCTCCGCGGGGACGCCCGCCACCCTCTCCACTATCCCGGCCAAAGTCGAGAGCATTTCCTGTTGCTTCGTAGACATTCTCTGCAATCCCTTCACGGTCACACCGGGCGGCTTTTCCGACTTTCCCTGCCGGTCAGGGTGATCAGTCCCGCCGGCGGCGCAGGACCAGAACCGCGTTGTGGCCGCCGAATCCGAAGGAGTTGCTGACGGCCACGTCGGCCGCGTGCTCCTGGGCCCGGTGCGCGACGAAGTTCATCTCCGGGTCTTCCGGGTCGTCGCAGTTGACGGTGGGCGGGACGATCCCGGTGCGCAGGGCCTCCATCGCGATCATCGCCTCGACGGCGCCGGCCGCCCCCAGCATGTGGCCCGTCATGCTCTTCGTCGAGCTCACCGGCACGGACGTGGCCCGCTCGCCGAACACCCGGCGGATCACCTTGAGCTCGGCGCTGTCGTTCATCCGGGTGCCGGTGCCGTGCGCGTTGACGTAGCCGACCTCGTCGGGGGTGACGCCCGCGTCCTCCAGGGCGAGGCGCACCGCCCTCTCGACGGCCGTCCCCTCCGGGTGCGGGCTGGTCAGGTTGTAGGCGTCCGTGGTGGCGGCGTAGCCCGCCACCTCGCCGTACACGCCGGCCTGGCGCGCGAGGGCGTGTTCCTCGCTCTCCAGCACCAGGATCCCGGCCCCCGCGCTCATCACGAACCCGTCGCGGCCGGTGTCGAACGGCCTGCTGGCGGCACGCGGGTCCCCCCGGCGGCGGGACAGCGCCCTCGCCCTCGCCGCGGCGGCGATGTCGAAGGGGGTGATGGTGTCGTCGGCGCCGCCGGCCAGGACGACGTCCGCCTTGCCGAGCTGGATCAGCCGCATCGCCTCGCCGACGCAGGTCGCCCCGGTCGCGCAGGCGGTCGCCGTGCAGGCCGTGGGTCCCTGCGCGCCGACGTGCAGGGCCACCTCCGAGGCGACCGTGACGACGCCCGTGGAGGTGAAGGTGTACGGGCTCAGCGCCATGAAGCCGCGTTCGGCGAACGCGGCCCCGGCGTCGACGAGGGCGCTGCTCGCGCCGCAGGCCGTGCCCACCGTCACCCCGAGTCTCGGCGCGAGCCCGGCGTCGACGTCGAGCTTGGCGTCCCGCAGCGCGAGCGTGGCGGCCACCAGGGCGAGGTGCGCCGGTCTCGTGGTGCGGCGCACCAGCGAGGCCGGCAGCCACACACCGGGGTCGAAGTCCACGATCTGGCCGCCGATGCTCACGGGAAGCCCGGAGGTGTCAATTCCGGAAAGCTCGCGAATACCGCTCGCGCCCTGGATCAGATTCGACCACGCGGTTTCCCAGCCGACCCCGAACGGGGAAATGACTCCGTAACCGGTGACGACCACCCTCTTGAGCGGAGCACCTCGCGGAGAATGAATGTCGTCGATGACCACCAGCGCCTCACCGGGAAGTTCGGGAATCCGATGCCGGGCTCGACGGTAACCGAGAGCCGGTGGATTCGTCACCGCCTCGGATACGCTTTTTCTCGTACGAGCCGGGAACGAATCCTCTATTACACGGGGCCGGTGTTTCACAAGGGCCGGGCGCTTTTTCCCGGCCGGCGGCAGCGGGGCCGCCACCCGGTTCACCGCCCGCCGTCCCGCACCCTCCCGCGCGACCGGTCCCGGTGCCGGGAGCGTCCCGACCGGCCACACCCGTGCCCCTCACGGCCGCCGCGCCGGTGCCCGGAGTCCCGCCCCGGCGCCAGGGCGTAACGCGATGTCCCGCCAGCGAGACATCTGTTACGGGAGTGATCGGGGATTCCGAAGTGACTTCTGGGACTCAGGTAACAATAACGTCACCCAAGGAACCTCCCTTGCCGACGCTTCGTTCCCCCAGATATGGCTATATGCGTAGGTCCGAGCGTTTGGTCCTGAGCGTGCGCTCAGGAGTCCTTCCATCGCATCTCCGGGCGGGCTGAGATTGGGAGAGCGTCGTTGAACGACCTGCTACAGGTACATCTACTCGGGCCGGTACGGGCGATGCGGGGCGATCATGAGCTCGACCTGGGCTCCCCCACGCAACGGACATTGTTCGCCGTACTGGCCACACGCCCCAGAACCACACTCAGCCGACAGGAATTGATCAATGCCGTCTGGGGCCCAAATCCACCTACGACAGTTGAAAGCAGTATTTACACTTACATAGCGCGACTACGGCGTAGTTTCGAGCCGAAACGGCCGCGAAGGGCGCCCTCCGAGCTCCTGGTGGCCGACGGCAACGGCTACCTGCTCAAGCTCGACCCCCGCAAGATAGACGCCCAGGTCTTCGAGAGGCACCTGGAGAGCGTACGAGAGCTGCAGCGCTCGGGAACCTGGTCCGAGGCGGTGCGGAAGCTGGACACGGCGCTGGCCCTGTGGCGCGGACCGGCGTTCGGCGGCGCGGTCGGCCCGCTGGCGGACGCCGAGCGGATCCGCCTGGACGAGCTGCGCTTCACCGCCATCGAGGACCGCGCGCAGCTCCTGCTGGAGGCCGACCGCGCCAACGAGATCATCGGCGACCTGTCCAGCCTCGTCCGGACCCATCCCCTGCGGGAACGGCTCCACTACCTGCTCATGGTCGCCCACTACCGCTGCGGGCGCCGCGCCGACGCGCTGAAACAGTTCCACAGCGTGCGGCGCCTGCTCATCAAGGAGCTGGGCATCGAGCCGGGAGAGGACCTGCGCCGGTGCCACGACCAGATCCTGAACGGCACCCTCCGCTCGCCCATGCCGGTATCCGACTCCCCGCTGACACTGACCTCCAGCGGCGCCGCCGTCTCGCAGCCGGTCGCGCCGCCCCCCGCCCAGCTCCCCCGCGACGTCCCGGGGTTCACCGGGCGGCTCCGCGAGCTGAAGAGGCTGGAGGGGTTCGTCTCCGCGGCCGACATCCTGGACGAGGCCGGGGTCATCCTGATCAGCGGCGCTCCCGGGGTGGGCAAGTCGGCGCTCGCCCTGCGCTTCGCCCGCGGGCTCGCCGAGCGCTTCGACGGGGGCCACCTCCACCTGGACCTGCGGGGGTTCTCCAACGCGGGCCAGCCGATGAAGCCGGCCGAGGCGCTCGACCACCTGCTGGCCGGGCTGGGGAGCACTCCCAAGCCCTCGGAGGACCTCCAGGTCCGCTCCAGCCGCTACCGGAGCCTCGTGGCGGGCAAGCGGATCCTCATCGTGCTGGACAACGCCAGGTCGGCGGAGCAGGTGCGCCCGCTGCTTCCCGGCGACCCGTCGTGCCTGGTGCTGGTCACGAGCAGGAACAGGCTGTCGGGGCTCACCACCCGCGACGGCGCCCTGCGGATGACGCTGGACCTCATGCCGAAGGACGACGCGGCCACCCTGGTCAGGCACGTCATCAGGCAGGCGAACGGGTACGCCGAGCACCACCTCGTCGACGGGCTCTGCCAGGTCGGCGACTACCTGCCGATCGCGCTGCGGATCGCGGCGGAGCGGATGACGAGCCGTTTCCACGTGGGGCTCAGCAGCGCCGGCCGGACGCCGCCGGGGCGGGACGACCTGCTGGAGAGCCCCGACACCGAGTCCGACGAGCAGTCGTCCATGCGGTCGGTGTTCTCCTCCTCCTACCGGGCGCTGCCCAACGACGCCGCGGAGATGTTCCGCCTCATGAGCCTGCACGACGGCTCGACCTTCGACCTGACGGCGACCGCGGTCATGGCGGACGTCGGTTGCGAGCGGGCGAGGCAGACCGTCGACTACCTGCTGAGCGGGCACCTGCTGCGGGTCACGCCGGGCAACCGGCTGCGGTACCACGACGGCATGCTGCGCGCGTACGCCAAGGACCGCGCCGTGGCCGAGATGCCGTATCAGGCGAGGCGGGCGGCCGTCTCACGGGTCCTCGGCCACTACGTGCGGACCGCGGACACCGCGCTGCGCCTGCTGCACCCGAGGCGCTGTCCCATCATCCCGCCGCTCCCCGCGCCCGATGGGGTGCCGATCGTCCGCTTCGAGTGCCCCGAGCAGGCGAGGACCTGGCTGGAGACGGAGCTGCCCAACCTGACCGTCGCCGTGCGGCAGGCACAGGTCTACGGCGTGCCCCAGGTCAGGGAGCGGCTCCCGCCCATCATCCAGAACTTCCTGTACGCCCGGCCCGAGGGTCATCCGGGCGTCCCGACGAACGGCCCGCGCCCCGAGGGTCACCCCAGCGTCCCGACGAACAGCCCGCGCCCGGAGGGGCCGCCCTCCAGATAGTCCACCCGCAGTTTCGCCTCGGTGAAGGCGTCCTCGTACCGCTCCCGGGTGAACAGGGTGTTCACGTGGGTGACGGTGAAGTGCCTGGCGGGGGAGGCGGCGTCGGCCACCACGTAGTGGACCTCCATCACGCTCGCGTCGCCCTCCCGCACCGAGCGCGAGACCCTGGCGAGGGTACGGCCCTCCACGGTGACCACGTCCCCGGCCACGTAGCCGGGGAGGAACGTCTCGGGGAACCACCACGGCTCGATCACGAGGACCCCTCCGGGGACCAGGTGGGCGGCCATCCGCCCGACCGCCGCCGCCAGCTCCCGCTCGTCGCGCATGTAGGCGATGGAGCTGAACATGCAGGTGACCGCGTCGAAGGCGCGGCCGAGCGCGAAGTCGCGCATGTCGCCCTCGTGCGCGGGCACCCCGGGCATCCGCGTCCTCGCCACGGCCAGCATGTCCGCCGACAGCTCCAGCCCCTCGACGTGGTCGAAGAGCCCGGCGAAGAACCTCAGGTGCGACCCGGTCCCGCACGCCACGTCCAGCAGGGAGGAGGCTCCGGGGAGCCGCTCGCGGACCAGCTCCGCGACGGTCGCCGCCTCGGCCTCGTAGTCCTTGCCACGCCCCCGGTAGATCGCGTCGTAGACGTCCGCCAGCTCGGCCTCGTACATGCTCTCGTCCCTCTCAGTGGCCGGCGGCCGGGATGGCGGCCGGAGCGGCGGCGCGGTAGGTGTCGACGAGGTCCCCCATGCGGGCCGCCACCTCGGCGGGGGTCGGCATGGCGTTCATCTCGTCGCGGATCCTGCGGGACTCCTCGGCGAAGGAGGGCTCCTCAAGCAGCCGCAGGAGCGCCTGCCTCACCCCGGCGCCGGTGGCCTCGCTGCTGTGCATCGTCAGGCCCGCCCCCCGCTCGGCGAGGTAGCGGGCCCGCAGCGGCTCGTCGAACAGGTTGGGCAGCACGAGCTGGGGCGCGCCGCTCGCCAGCGTCGTGAAGAACGTGCCGCTCCCGCCGTGGTCGATCACCGCCGAGCAGGTCGGCAGCAGCGCGTGCAGGGGGACGAAGCTGACCAGCCTGACGTTGTCCGGCACCCGTTCCAGCTCCGCCTGGTGGTTCTCGGGCAGCGTGGCGACGATCTCCACGTCGAGGTCGGCGAGCCCGTCGAGGATGTCCTGGACCGGTACCAGGTAGCCGTCGAGGTTCTCCGCCGAGGTGGTCCCCAGCGTCAGGCAGACGCGCGGCTTCTCGGGGGCGGCGCGCAGCCAGGGCGGGATCACCGCGCGGTCGTTGTACGGGATGAACCGCAGCGGGACGCGGTGCGGTTCCGGGCCCGAGGCCGGGTCGGGCGGCAGTTCCAGGGAGGGCGGCGTGTAGTCGATGGTGAACTGGCCGGTGGTCATCTCCTCGGAGAACTCCACGCCGAACCTGCGGCTGTGCGCGGTGATCCACGTCTGCAGCATGTCCTCGCGGTCGTCCGGCGGCTGCTCCGCCTTCACCCGCAGGTAGTGGCCGCGCATCCGGCCGAACAGGTCCAGGCTCCACATGAACCGCGCGTGGACCGCGCCGCACGCCTTGGCCGCGATCGGCCCGGCGTAGGTGACCGGCTCCCAGATGACCAGGTCGGGCTCCCACTTCTGGCAGAACTCGGTCAGCCCCTCGATCATCGGCTCGTTGACCATGCGGCACCACCAGGGGACGAACTGGACGTACCCCTGTTTGAGGTGGTCCCAGGTGAGCCGCCCGGGGTCGTCGCCCACCACGTCGAAGAAGGGCAGCGTCTGCTTGCGGGGGTCGAAGAAGCCGAACGCCCTGTTGGCCCGCCAGAGGCCGTGGTCCCGGCCCACCGGCACCGCGGTCAGCCCCGACCGGGTGATCACGTCGGTCAGGTTGGGCTGGCTGGCGACCCGCACCTCGTGCCCCTCGGCCTGCAGCGCCCACGCCAGCGGAACCATGACCAGGAAATGTGACTTCTCCGCATAGGTAGCGAACAGAATACGCATGGTCGTCCTTCCGGGCGCGCGAACGCGAAGTGGCAGAAGTGGCGAAGGCTGTACCCCGGTCACCGCCGGGAGGCGTCTCAAGCCCTATCACATTTGATCGGCGGAAAGGCAATACCATTTCGCGGGACGCCGGGGGTTGATTTCCCGATGAGCCGGAACAGTAGTCTCAGGCACCGCCGCAGACGAAAACGCAGGAGCTCCGATGAAAGGCATCGTCCTTGCCGGAGGAAACGGGACGCGTTTGCATCCGCTGACCCTCGCGACCTCCAAGCAGTTGCTTCCCATCTACGACAAGCCAATGATTTACTACCCCATCGCGGTGCTGATGCTGGCCGGCATACGCGACATCCTCATCATTTCCACGCCGGACGCCCTTCCGTCGCTGCGCGCGCTTCTTGGCGACGGCTCCCAGGTGGGCGTGAACTTCGGCTACGTGCCGCAGCCGGAGCCGCGCGGGATCGCGGAGGCGTTCCTGCTGGGTGACTCGCACATCGACGGGGACCCCTGCGCGCTGGTGCTGGGCGACAACCTCTTCCACGGCGCGGGCTTCCCCGACCTGCTCCACCGGGCCCAGGACGAGCTGGACGGGTGCGTCATGTTCGGCTACCCGGTGAGCGATCCCGAGCGGTACGGCATCGGGGAGCTGGACGCCGACGGCCGGCTCGTCTCCATCGAGGAGAAGCCGAAGCGCCCCCGCTCCGACCAGGCCATCACCGGCCTGTACTTCTACGACAAGCAGGTCGTGGACATCGCCAGGGAGCAGCGGCCCTCGGGCCGGGGCGAGCTGGAGATCACCGACGTCAACCGGGTCTACCTGGAGCAGGGCAAGGCGAGCCTGGTGCAGCTGGGACGCGGCTTCACCTGGCTGGACGCCGGGACGCACCAGTCCCTGCTGGAGGCGAGCCAGTACGTGCAGATCCTCGAACGCCGCCAGGGGGTGCGGGTCGCCTGCCTGGAGGAGATCGCCCTGCGCATGGGGTTCATCGACGCCGAGGCCTGCTACCACCGGGGCACCGAGATGAGGCAGTCGGCATACGGCCAATACGTCATGGACATCGCCCGATCACTCGCGTAACTGACAGCAAAGGTGCATCCACATGCGGATCCTGGTCACCGGCGGTGCCGGGTTCATCGGCTCGAACTTCGTGCGGCACGCGCTCTCCGGCGCGTACGAGGGGTTCGAGGACGCCCGGGTCGTCGTCGTGGACAAGCTGACGTACGCCGGGACCATGGAGAGCCTGGCCTCCGTCGCCGACGACCCGCGGCTGGAGTTCGTCCAGGGCGACATCTGCGACGCCTCGCTGATGTCGCGGCTGACCAGGGGCGTCTCCCTGGTCGTGCACTTCGCGGCCGAGACCCACGTCGACCGGTCGATCGACAGCGGGGCCGACTTCGTCGCGACCAACGTGGTCGGCACCCAGACGCTGCTGGAGGCCTCGCTGCGCGGCGGCGTCGGGAAGTTCGTGCTGGTCTCCACGGACGAGGTCTACGGGTCCATCGAGACGGGCTCGTGGGTGGAGAGCCACCCGCTCGAACCCAACTCCCCGTACTCGGCCTCCAAGGCCGCGGCCGACCTGCTGGCGCGGGCGTTCTCGCGCACCTACCGCTTCCCCGTCTCGATCACCCGGTGCCCCAACAACTACGGGCCCTACCAGTTCCCCGAGAAGGTCATCCCGCTGTTCGTCACCAACCTGCTGGACGGGGAGCCGGTGCCGCTGTACGGCGACGGCCTGCACGTACGCGAGTGGACGCACGTCGACGACCACTGCCGGGGCATCGCCCTGGTCGCCTGGCGGGGCCGGCCGGGCGAGGTCTACAACATCGGCGGCAACGCCGAGCTGACGAACCGTGAGCTGACCGGGGCGCTGCTGGACATCGCCGGGGCCGACTGGTCGATGGTCGTCCCGGTGGAGGACCGGCCGGGGCACGACCGCCGCTACTCCGTCGACAGCTCCAAGATCACGGCCGAGCTGGGCTACCGGCCGCTCACCCCGTTCGCGGACGGACTGGCGGCGACGGCCAGGTGGTACGCCGACAACCGCAGCTGGTGGGAGCCGCTGAAGAAGGGGCAGGCCCCCTCCCCCGCGCTCCCCGGGCCCGGCACGTGACCCGGCCACCCCCGGACGTGCGCGGCGCGGGCGCCGGAATTCCCGGCGCCTCCCGGAGAAAACGCCCGAGAACGTACGGCCGCCCGTGCCGGAGAACGCATACCTGTCTCGCTGGCGGGACAAACCGTCTTCCGGCCGCGGGCGGCGGGTGCTTTCTTATTCAGAGCTCCGCTATATGGTGACGAGCGGAACCGATACGTTAACCTCCAGAGCTGGAAAGCGGTGCTGGGAATGGAGATCATCGGAAATGGCTTTCTCGCGAGGCACCTGCGGTCGATCGACGACGCGCATCCTGAGGTGACGATTCTCGCCGCCGGTGTGTCCCTGTGGAAGAATTCCGATTCCGACTACGAACGGGAAACCGCTCTGGTCGACGAGGCGATCGAAAAGAGCCGCCGCCAGGACCGGATCCTCGTTTTCCTTTCGACCGCGTCGATGAGCATGTACGGCGGCGCCGGCTGCCGGGGCCGCGAGGACGAGCCCGTGGAGCCCGTCACCCCCTACGGCTGGCACAAGCTCGCGCTGGAGGGACGGATCCAGGACTCCGGGGTGCGACACCTCGTCCTGCGGCTCGGCTACGTCGTCGGCCCGCACGTGCCCGCGAACCGGTTGATCCCCTCGCTCATCGAGCAGATCCGCTCCGACAATCTCACGATGTACCGCAGCGCGCGCCGGGACATCATCGACATCACCGACTGGGTGCGGGTCATCGACCTGCTGCTGGCCACCGGGATCACCCAGCAGGTGGTCAACGTGGCCACCGGCGAGTCCGTACCGGTCAAGCTGATCGTCGACCACCTTGAGGCGCGGCTGGGCGTCACGGCCCGCAGGCAGATCATCGACGAGGGAACGTCCCACCACATCTCCGTGGAGAAGCTCCGGCGGCTGGTGCCCGCGGTCACCGAGATGGGCTTCGGCCCCGGCTACCACCGGACCGTGATCGACCGCTACCTGGAGGCGACCTCCCAGCTGCGGAACGGGACCCCGGAGCCACTGGACTCTCAGCACTCCGGTTCCCCGTCCGGCCGGGCCTGAGCGAGCAGAGAGGCAGGGCAGTGCGCACACCAGAGATCTTCGTCCGGGGGATCGGCACGTTCGTCCCGCCGACGGTGAGCGTGGAGTCGGCCGTCGCGGAAGGACTGTGCTCGGCCGAGCACGCCAAGGTCCACGACATGCTCGGAGCGGCGGTGGCGGGTGACATCCCCGCCCCCGAGATGGCGCTGCGGGCCGCGCGGGAGGCCGTCTCGCGCGGCGGGGGCGGCACCGGCGCCCTGGGGCTGATGCTGTACGCCGACGTCTGGCACCAGGGCCCCGACGGCTGGTCGCCGCAGTACTACCTGCAGCGCCACCTCGTCGGCGGCGACCTCCTCGCCCTGGAGATGCGCCAGGGCTGCAACGGCGTGCTGAGCGCCCTGGAGCTGGCCGGCGGGTTCATGGCGGGCGATCCGCGCCGCCGGGACGCGCTGATCGTCACGGCCGACAACTTCGGCACCGCCCGGATGGACCGCTGGTGCTCGGGGCCCGACTTCGTGCTCGGCGACGCGGGCAGCGCCGTGGTGCTCGGCCGCGAGCCCGGCTTCGCCCGGCTGCTCTCGGTGAGCTCGATCTCCGTACCCGAGGCAGAGGAGCTGCACCGCGCGGGCACCCCGCTCTTCCCGCCGAGCGCCACCACCGGCGAGGCCGTCGACTTCGGCGCGCGGGCCGAGGAGTTCGGCCGGATGTGCTCTGCCGACAGCGACCTCGCGCTCGCCTGGGTCATCGTGCAACAGCGGATGATGCAGGTCCTCAGCCGGACCCTGGCCGAGGCCGACGTCAAGGTGGGGGACCTCAGCCGCACGATCTTCACCAGCCTCTCCCCCGAGGCCGTCGAGCACCGGTGGATGTCGGTGCTGCGCATGCCCATGTCGAAGTCCAGCTGGGACTACGCCAGGACCGTCGGCCACCTCGGCGCCAGCGACCACCTGGTCTCCCTGGACCACCTGCTGTCCACCGGGGAGCTCGGTCCCGGCGACCACGTGCTCCTGGGCGGCATCGGTCCCGGCATCACCATCTCGTGCGCGGTCCTGAAGATCCTCGAAACCCCCTCCTGGGTCTAGGACATCACTCGGAAAGGGGGCACGGGCCCATGGAGTTCGGTCTCGGCGGCGCGCGGAGCGAGCGGCGCGACGCGGTGTTCGACGGCGCGCGCAAGCGCCTCCACGAGGAGCCGGGACCGCCGCGGGAGCCGTTCACCCGCGAACGCTGGCGGGCCGCCGCCGACCTGGGCGTCACCGGCCTGTGCCTGCCCGGGGAGTACGGCGGCGGCGGCCTCGGCGCCCTGGACACCGCGCTGTGCCTGGAGGCGTTCTCCCGGGGCAGCGGCGACACCGGCCTGGCGTTCGCGGTCTCTGCGCACCTGCTGGCGTGCTGCGTCGCCGTCCGCGACAACGCGGGCGACGCGGCGCGCGGGGAGCTGCTGCCCGGCCTGGCCTCCGGGGCGCTGGTCGCGGCCAACGCGATGACCGAGGACGAGGCGGGCTCCGACGTGAGCAGGCTCGCCACCACCGCCCGGCTCGACGGCGACTGCTACGTGCTCGACGGCGTCAAGTCGTTCGCCAGCAACGCGCCCGCGGCCGACCTCCTGGTCGCCTACGCCACCACCGACCCCGGCCTCGGCTTCCTCGGGGTCACCGCCTTCGCGGTGCCCCGCGACCTGCCGGGCGTGAGCGTGGGCGAGCCGATGGCGAAGATGGGCCTCGACGGCTGCCCGGCCGGCCGGGTGGAGTTCTCCGGGTGCCGGGTGCCCGCCCGGTTCAGGCTCGGCGCCGAGGGCCGGGGCAGCGCCGTCTTCCAGGGCTCGATGGCGTGGGAGCGGGCCTGCCTGCCCGCCGTCTACCTCGGGATGATGGAGGAGCAGCTGCGGCACGCGGTGGAGCACGCGCGGAAGCGCCGCCAGTTCGGCCGCGCCCTGGGCGACTTCCAGGCGGTCTCGCACCGGCTGGTCACGATGAAGCAGCGGCTGGAGGGCGCGCGGCTGCTGCTCTACCGGGCGTGCTGGTCGCTGGACGAGGGACACTCCGGCGCCGCCACCGACGCCGCGCTGTCGAAGATCGCCGTCTCGGAGGCGGCCGTCGCCAACAGCCTGGACGCGATCCAGGTCTTCGGCGCGACCGGCTACCTCGGCGCCGCGGGCGTCGAGCGGCAGCTGCGCGACGCGGTGCCGAGCACGATCTTCTCGGGCACCACGGAGATCCAGCGGGAACTCGTCGCGAGGGGGCTGGGCCTGTGAACCCGCACCCGGTACGCCCGGCTCCCACACCAAGACCTCGCCACGAGAGGACTGTGAACCTGCGTTCGGCACACCTCCGCGACGCCCGGCTCCCAGGAAGGTCGGGCCTGTGAGCCTGCACCGGCTCCTCATCGACGCCGCCGCCCGCTTCCCGGAGAACCTCGCCCTCGCCGGGCCGACCGGCGAGATGACCTACCGGGAGCTCGACCGGCGCGCCGACGCCCTCGCGCACGCGCTGTCGGGCGAGGGCGTGCGCCCCGGCGACCGCGTGGTGATCTGGGCGGGGAAGTCGCCGCTCACCGTGGTGGCGATGCAGGCCGTGCTGCGCCTGGGCGCCGCCTACGTACCGGCCGGTGAGACCGCGCCCGCGGCCCGGGTGGCCGCCCTGGTCCGCGACTGCCGTCCCCGCGCCGTGTGCGCCACCGGCGACCGGCTGGAGTCGATCGCCGAGGGTCTGGGGGCGGACGTGCGCGCCGTGGACCTCGACGCGCACCGGGACCTCCCGCCCGGCGGGCGGCCCGCCCCGGTCGACCACCCGGCCGGGGGCGGCGACCTGGCGTACGTGCTCTACACCTCGGGCTCGACCGGCGTCCCCAAGGGGGTGAGCGTCACTCACCGCGCCGCCCGCGCCTTCGTGGACTGGGCCGCGGCCGAGCTGGACGCCCGGCCGGACGACCGGTTCGCCAACCACGCGCCGTTCACCTTCGACCTGTCGGTGCTGGACCTGTACGCGGCGTTCTCGGCCGGGGCGACGGTCTGCCCCGTCCCTGCCGAGCTGGCCTACGCGCCCGCCCGGATGGTGGAGTTCCTGCGCCGCGAGCGCGTCAGCGTCTGGTACTCCGTCCCTTCCGCGCTCACCCTGATGATGCGCGACGGCGGCCTGCTCGACGCGCCCGCGCCCGCCTCGCTGCGGGCGCTGCTCTTCGCGGGCGAGCCCTTCCCGATCGCCGGGGTCCGCGACCTGGCCGCCTGGACCGGCGCGCGCCTGCTCAACCTCTACGGCCCGACGGAGACCAACGTCTGCACCTTCCACGAGGTCGTCCCCGCCGACCTGGCGCGCGACCGCTCCGTGCCGATCGGCCGCGCGGCCTGCGGCGACACGGTACGGGTGATCCGGCAGGACGGCCGGGAGGCCGGGGTCGGCGAGGAGGGCGAGCTGGTCGTGGAGGGACCCACCGTGATGCTCGGCTACTGGGGACGCGAGCCCCAGGAGGGCCCGTACCGCACCGGGGACGTCGTGCGGGTGCTCCCCGGCGGGTCGCTCGACTACCTCGGCCGCCGCGACCACATGGTGAAGGTGCGCGGCTACCGGGTGGAGCTCGGCGAGGTCGAGGCCGTCCTCGGCAGCCACCCGCAGGTGGCGGGCGTCGTCGTGGTCGTGAGCGGCGAGGGCGCCGACGCGCGGCTGCGCGCGTTCGTGCTGCCCGCGCCCGGCGCCACGCCGGGCGTGCTGGGACTCAAGCGGCACAGCGCGGAACGGCTGCCGCCCTACATGATCGCCGACGAGATCCGTTTCGTGGACGAGCTGCCCAGGACCCGCAACGGGAAGATCGACCGGGCCGCGCTGGGCTCCGGGACCACGCCGTACGGCCAGCTGTGAAGGAGAAGACCATCGTGACCACCGACCTGTCCGAGCGGGAGATATCGGATCGGCTGCTCGCCTTCATCCGGGAGCGGTTCCTGTCGGGCGACCCCGGCGGGGAGCTCGGCGAGGACTCGCCGCTGCTGGAGTGGGGGATCCTCAACTCGCTCAACACCGCGCTCCTGGTGAGCCACATCCGCGACGAGATGGGGATCGACGTGGCGTTCGAGACGATCGACCCCCGGGCCTTCAAGAGCGTCCGCGGCCTCACCTCGGCGCTCAGCCCGCACGTGGCCCGGACCTGATCCCCGCCTGACCCCCGCCTGTCCCCGGTGTCAGGGGTCCCCGGCCGCGAGCCGGGCACCCCTGACACCGGGGACCTCCGAGCCGGATCTCCGCTGTGACCCAGGCAGACATCCAGGGACCCCCGGTGCCGGGAACCTCCGGTGCGCCCTCGATGGACCTCCGGGGACCCCGGGCGGGCCTCGCCGATCAGTTCGCGGTGGTGCCGCGGTGTTCGGCGGTGAGTCTTTCCAGCTGGGGGACGAGCTCGTTGGGGGTGGGCATGGCCTCGATCTCGGCGCGC
>NZ_JBPJSR010000026.1:0-110147 GCF_051390675.1 Streptosporangium heterodermiicola | reverse complement strand
CTCACCCGCCGTACGGCGATCAGGTCCCGTCCACCGGTCAATGCCGGAAAGAGCGCCGTCGTAGAAGGCTGGACACAGCAGGCCGCCGAGGTCCAAGCCCGAGAGGACACGCTCATGCCACCGGTCATCGAGGTACGCAATCTCCGCAAGCGCTACGGGAACAACGTCGCGGTCGACGACGTCTCGCTCACCGTCCAGGAGGGCGAGATCTTCGGCATCCTCGGCCCGAACGGCGCCGGCAAGACGACGACCGTGGAGTGCGTCGAGGGCCTCCGTACGCCGGACCGGGGCGAGATCAAGGTGCTAGGGCTCGATCCCCGCCGGGACCGCGCCGAGCTGACCCGGCGGCTCGGCGTGCAGTTGCAGGCTGGGCAGATCCAGGAGCGGCTGGAGGTCGCCGAGGCCCTGGAGCTCTACAGCTCCTTCTATCCCGACCCGGCCGACTGGCGCGAGCTGATGGAAGGTCTCGGCCTGGCGAGCAAGGAGAGGACCAGGTACGCCAAGTTGTCCGGTGGCCAGAAGCAGCGGCTCTCCATCGCGCTGGCGCTCGTCGGCAGCCCCCGGGTGGCGATCCTCGACGAGCTCACCACCGGCCTCGACCCGCAGGCGCGGCGCGACACCTGGGACCTGATCGAGAGCGTGCGTTCGCGCGGCGTGACGATCGTGCTGGTCACCCACTTCATGGAGGAGGCCGAGCGGCTGTGTGACCGGCTGGCGCTGATCGACGCGGGCCGCGTCGTCACGGTGGACACCCCGGCAGGGCTGACCGAGCGGGCCCGCATCGAGCAGCGGATCCGGTTTCGCCCGTCCAGGCGGCTGGACGACGAGCTGCTGACGAGCCTGCCCGACGTCTCCGGCGTCACCCGCAAGGGCGAGTTCGTCGTCGTCAACGGCAACAGCAACGCGCTCAACGCCGTCACCGCCGTACTGGCCCGCAACCAGATCGTGGCCGAACGGCTGCGCGTCGAGCAGGCGAGCCTGGAGGACGCGTTCGTCGAGCTGACCGGGAAACGCCCCGGCACCACCGCGTGAACCGAACCGAACCGACGCGGCCCGGTCACGAAGCGCAGCCCGGCCACGAAGAGAGGACGTCATACCCATGTCAGCCCTGAGCACGGCCGTCCCCGTCACCGCCAAGCGCGGTTCCGCGACGTGGAGGCTCACCAAAGCCGAGATCAAGCTCTGTGTCCGGGAGAAGACAGGTCCCCTGTGGGGGGTCGGCTTCCCGCTGGTCCTGTTGATCA
The DNA here is from genome assembly GCF_051390675.1 of Streptosporangium heterodermiicola. Classification (NCBI taxonomy): domain Bacteria; kingdom Bacillati; phylum Actinomycetota; class Actinomycetes; order Streptosporangiales; family Streptosporangiaceae; genus Streptosporangium; species Streptosporangium heterodermiicola. The sequence continues at coordinate 108,903 of NZ_JBPJSR010000026.1, read as the reverse complement.
TCCTCGGCAACGTCCCCGTCCTGAGGGAGCCCGTGGAGGCCGGTGGCGGCCTGACGTACTTCGACCTCTACGTGCCGGTCATCATCCTGTTCAACCTGGCGATCCTGGCGCTGACCGCCCTGCCGACGATACTCGCGGGCTATCGGGAGAACGGCGTGCTGCGGCGCATGCGGACCACGCCGGTCGGCCCGGCCCGCGTGCTCGCCGCCCAGCTCGTGGCCAACCTCGCCATCGCGCTCGTCGCGGTGACCCTGTTCCTCGCCGTGGCCAGGCTCGGCTTCGGCGTCCATCTGCCGCGGAATCTCGCCGGCTTCGCCGTCGGCTGGCTGCTCGCGGCCGCCGCGCTGCTCTCGATCGGCCTGATGATCACCGCGCTGGCGCCCGGCCGCGGCCCGGCCACGGCGATCGGCACGGTGCTGTTCTTCCCGATGATGTTCTTCGCCGGGCTCTGGGTGCCGATCTCGCAGATGCCCCCGCTGATGCGGGACATCAGCCACTACACCCCGCTCGGCGCGGGCATGCGGGCGTTCCAGGAGGCCGCCTTCGAGGGCCACTTCCCGTCCGCCCAGCCCTTGTTGACCTTGGCGGGTTACGCGGTCATATGCTCGGTCGTCGCGGTCCGCTGGTTCCGCTGGGAATAGGCGCCGGGAGCAGGCACCGGGCACGGGGTCGAGGCGGAAGGAGAGGGATGTGAGCGGGCAGACGTCGGAGCCTTGGAACGCGAAGCGGGGACAGCACCCCTTTCTGCTGGTGACCGTGGTGCCGTACACGCTGCTGGCCGCCCTCGTGGTTTTCAAGGTGATCGTGGAGCGGTCGGCGGGCGACGACTCCCCGCTCGTCGACCTCGGTCTGTGCGGGCTGGCCGCGGGGTGGATGCTCGTCACGTTCACCCTGCGCCCCGCCTGGTGGGAGCGCCCGCTGATCATGGGGGTGTTCTTCACCGGCCTGGTGGTGATCACCGCGATCCTGGTGGCGCGGGACCCCGCGTTCGGGTTGTTCACCCCCGCCTCCTACATCTACGCCTTCACCGTCCTTCGCTGGCCGTGGCGGCTGCTGGGCGTGGCCGCCGTGGCGGTCGTGGCCGGGGTCGCACAGGCGTCCGACGTACCCAAGACCACCGCTCTCGGCCTGACGATCTCCGCGATCATCGTTGTCGTCAACATCGTCATGATGTGCGTCACCGCCTGGTTCCTCCAGATCGCCGAGCGGGAGAGGGAGCAGCGCCTCCAGGCCCTCGACGAGCTGAGCCGGACGAACCGGTTGCTGGAGGCGACGCTCGCCGAGAACGCCGGCCTGCACGCCCAGCTGCTCGCCCAGGCCAGGGAGGCGGGAATCCTCGACGAGCGCCGGCGGATGGCCCGCGAGATCCATGACACGCTGGCCCAGGGACTCACCGGGATCATCACGCAACTCCAGGCCGCCGAGCAGATGCACGACGTCCCCGCGCAGTGGCACCGCCCCTTCGAAGCCGTGAAGACGCTGGCGAGGGAGAGCCTGGTGGAGGCCCGGCGCTCGGTCGACGCGCTCCGGCCCGAGCCGCTGGAGACCGCGCGCCTGAGCGAGGCGCTCACCGACGTCGCCGGCCGGTGGTCGACGTTGCACGGGCTCGCCGTCCAGGTCACGACGACCGGCACGGTACGGCCGATGGCGCCGGAGACCGAGTTCGCGCTGCTGCGTACGGCGCAGGAGGCGCTGGCCAACGTGGCCAAGCACGCGCACGCCACCAGGGTGGGAGTGACGCTGTCCTATTTGGAACACGAGGTGGCGCTGGACGTGCGTGACGACGGCAGGGGCTTCGACCCCGGGGGTCTCGAAACCGGCGCGTCGCGGCCGTCGTCCCGCGACGGAGGGTTCGGCCTGACCATCATGCGGCAGCGCGTCGAGGGGCTGTCGGGGAGCCTGCGGATCGAGTCCGAGCCCGGCGTCGGCACCGGGATCTCGGCCTGTGTCCCCACCCTGCCGGCCGGGAGCCCCGCATGACCGATCGCACGGCCGAGCCTCCGATCCGGTTGCTGATCGCGGACGATCATCCCATCGTCAGGGACGGGCTGAGCGGCATGTTCGCCTCCGCGCCCGGATTCGAGGTGCTGGGTGAGGCCGCGGACGGCGCCGAGGCCGTGCGGCTCGCCGGGGAGCTTGAGCCCGACGTGATCCTGATGGACCTGCGCATGCCCGTCATGGACGGGCTGACCGCGATCACCGAGCTGACCCGGCTCGGCGTCACCGCGCGGGTGCTGGTGCTGACCACCTACGACAACGACACCCACGTACTGCCGGCGATCGAGGCGGGCGCGACCGGCTACCTGCTCAAGGACTCTCCCCGGGAGGACCTGCTGCGCGGCGCGCGGGCCGCCGCCAGGGGCGAGAGCGTCCTCTCCCCCTCGGTGGCGGCACGGCTGATGAACCGGGTCAGGACGCCCGCCCCGCAACTGCTCAGCCAGCGGGAACTGGAGGTCCTCGAACTCGTGGCGGCCGGGAACACCAACCGCGAGGCGGCCGCCAGGCTGTTCATCACCGAGGCCACGGTCAAGAGTCACCTGCTGAACATCTACGCCAAGCTCGGCGTGAGCGACCGGGCCGCCGCCGTGGCCGAGGCGTTCAACCGGCGGCTGCTCACCCCCGAGGCGCGGGAGCCGTCCTGACACGGCCCGGCCGTCCGTCGCCGGCCCACCCGAGCGGGCGGGCGCAGGTCGTTCCCCGCTGAACGTCAGCGGGGACCTTGGCGGCGACCTTCACCGCCACGGTCACACGTCGGCCACCGTGGGTTCGATCCGGTCCTGGGTGAGGGGGCGTTTTCGGAGCCTCGCCGACCGCGAGGCCGCCCTCGTGTCGCCCGGCTGGCACGCCATGGGGGTCCCGTGAGGCGGGGCGAGGGCGGGTCGTCAGGTTGTCCGGTCGCGGGTGTGAGCCGGCCGGTCGGGGGCGACGCCTTTCCCGATTCGTGATGTTCGCCACTGTGGTGGTCCGGGCTCAGGGGTCGGGTGTGGGGTGTCCGCCCAGGTCATGGCGCGGTTCGGGTGCTCCCTCGCATAGCCGGGGGATCGTCGTCCGCAGGTGAAAATCGGGTGACATCTCCTGCCGCTTGCCGGAATGTTGTGGGCGAGCGATGAGTTTTGTCGGTGGTGACGGTCATTCTTTGCGTGACCACAACTTCTGCGAGACCCAGGGCTGGCACGCCAGCCATGACCGTGCCATATCTGACTACCCTTGATTGAGGTAACGTGCTCAGCCCCCAGCTCGACTCACCCGCCAAGCCCGCGACCGCCACCCCGGGTCGCACCCCGGCTGTGATCCGGCTGCTGGTGCTCGCCACGTTCGTGGTCATCCTCAACGAGACGATCATGATCAACGCGATCCCGCGGCTGATGAGCGCACTGCACATCACCGAGCAGACCGCGCAGTGGCTCTCGACCGCCTTCATGCTGACCATGGCCGCCGTCATCCCGGTCACCGGATGGTTCCTGCAGCGGGTGTCCACCCGCGGCGCGTACGCCACCGCGATGGGCCTGTTCCTTCTCGGCACGGCGCTGGCCGCCGTCGCGCCCTCGTTCGAGGTGCTGCTGGGCGCCCGCATCATCCAGGCGTCCGGCACGGCGGTGATGATGCCGCTGCTGATGACCACGCTGATGCAGGTGGTGCCGGAATCGGACCGGGGCCGGGTGATGGGCACCGTCTCCCTCGCCATCTCGGTCGCGCCCGCCATGGGCCCGACGGTCTCGGGAGTGATCCTCCAGCTCGGGTCCTGGCGGCTGCTGTTCGCCGTGGTGCTCCCCATCGCCGCCCTGATCACGTGGCGCGGCCTGAAGCAGCTCAAGAACGTCGGGGAGCCCGAGTTCAGCACCGTCGACTGGTTGAGCGTGGTGACCGCGGCCGCCGGCTTCGGCGGTCTGGTCTACGGGCTCAGCCGGTTCGAGGGCGGTGACGTCGCCTTCGCCACCTCGATCGTGGCGGCCGGCCTCGCCGCCATCGCCGTCTTCGTCTTCCGCCAGCTGTCGTTGCAGAAGCGCGGCGTGCCGCTGCTGGACCTGCGCACCCTGCGCTACCGCACCTACACGGTCTCGCTGATCCTGATGTCGGTGGCCTTCATGGCGATGCTCGGCTCGATGGTCCTGCTGCCGCTCTACCTGCAGAACGTCCGCGAGCTCAGCGCCCTGCAGGCAGGGCTGCTCGTGATGCCGGGCGGTCTCGCGATGGGGCTGCTCGGCCCGGTCGTCGGCCGCCTGTTCGACCGGTTCGGCGGCCGGGTCCTGGTCATCCCCGGCGCGATCGGGATCACGCTCGCGCTCACCGGCTTCGCCCTGGTCACGATGACCATGCCGTTCTGGCAGCTCCTCGGCCTGCACGCGCTGCTGATGGTGAGCCTGGCCGCGACCTTCACCCCGGTGTTCACCCTCGGGCTCGGAGCGGTCCCGCCGCCGCTCTACTCCCACGCCAGCTCGATCCTGAGCACCCTGCAGCAGGTTTTCGCGGCCTTCGGCACCGCACTCGTGATCACCGTGATGAGCGCGCGGGCCGACGTCCTGAAGTCCGAGGGGACCACCGAGGTGCTCGCCACCCTCGGCGGCATGCGGCTGGCCTTCGTCATCGGCGCGGTGCTGTCCGTGGTCGTGGTCGTCACCGCCCTGCTCCTGCCCGCCCGAGCGGACGGCACCGGCGAGAGCGACGAGACCGGCGAGACGGACGAGAGCGACGACACGGACGAGAGCGACGAGAGCGAGATCGAGGAGACCCGGCCGGCGATACAGCCGGTGTGACGACGGCGGCGGCGGCGGGAGAAGCGCGACGCCGCGACGGGTGGGGGCGGCGCGGCGCCGATCGATTCGATCCCGTCCGGTGACCGATGTCCCACAACCGATGCCCCGTAACCGGCCGTGCCCGTTACGGCCGTCTCGCCGCCCGAGCCCGTGCCGCCCTGCGGCGGGCCGTCAGGTCGCCCCGGTGGACGGGGCGGGCGGACCGGGCGGGGCAGGCGGGGTGTGGTGGTTGCGGAAGGTGTTCCGGTAGGTCTCCGGGGGCACGCCGAGGGCGCGGTGGAAGTGCCGCAGGGTGGCCGCGGTGCCCATCCCGGTGCGGGCCGCGATGTGCTCGACGCTGTCGCCGGTGGCTTCGAGGAGTTCCTGGGCGCGGTGGACGCGCTGGGTGTGCAGCCAGCGCAGGGGAGTGACGCCGGTCGCCGCGGTGAACGCCGGGTCAGGTTGCGGGTGCTCATGTTCGCCTGACGGGCCAGGTCCGACACGGTCAGCGGCTGGTGCAGCCGCCCGCTCGCCCGGTGCAGCAGGGCGGCGAGCGCGTGGCCGGTGTCCACGGCCGTGATCATGGTCGCATGAACGGACAACACCGGGCGATCGCGGTCTTCGGCGCCTACGGACACACCGCCGCCTTCGTAGTCGCCGAGCTGCGCCGGCGCGGCCGCGAGCCCCTCCTCGTCGGCCGGGACGCCGCCAGGCCGCACGCCGCCGCCCAGGCCCACCCGGGGGCGCGGGCCAGGGTCGCGTCCGCCGCGGATCCCGCGTCCCTGGACCGCGCGCTGTCGGGCGCGGCGGCGGTCGTCAACTGCGCCGGCCCCTTCGCCGGCACCGCGCTCCCCGTGGCCGACGCGGCGCTGCGCGCCGGCATCCCCTACCTGGACGTGGCCGCGGAGCAGGCCGTCACCGTGGAGATGTTCCAGCGGCGTACCCGCCAGGCCCGCGACGCCGGAGTGGTGGTCGCCCCGTCGATGGCGTTCTACGGCGGGCTGGGCGACCTGCTGGCCAGTGCGGCGATGGGCGACTGGCCGGTCGCGGACGACATCACGATCGCGATCGCGCTCGACAGCTGGCGGCCCCCGGCGTGGCGGGGCGACCAGCTCCGGGCGGCGGTAGCCGAGGGCGGGGCGGCCGGTGACGCACCCGAGGTCGACGACGAAGGAGGCGGCCTCGTCGGGGGTGATCCGCAAGGTGTCCGCGCCAGCTGGACCGGGGTGAGAGGTTCCCTGTCGCAGACCCCGCACCTGGCCCGGTTCCGCCGGATCCGCAACGAGGGTCTCGCGTCCTTCTTGTGGGGCGGCCCGGTCCGGGGACAGTCCCACAGGGCGGGATCGTCGGCGGTGGCGGAGCACCCCAGCCGGAGAAGGACCGGCTCGACCGGCATGGCGTTCGCCTGGGCCAGCCTCCGGTAGCCCGCCAGGTCGGTGCCGGGCCTGACGATCTCGTCGGCGTCCGGCCGGCGGAGCCTTCTGTGGACGCCGATCCGCCTCCGGATCTCGTGGAGGTCGATCCCCTGGTCCGGTGAATCCCTGCCGTCCGGTTCCGGTTCGCGGCCGGTCGAGAGGAAGGGGAGGCGTTCGGCGCCCCGGATCCCGGCCACGAGCGCGAAACACAGGAGAGCGGGCTCGACGCGGCCGGGCGGGACCAGGCGCAACCTCGGCGCGTGGCGGATCATCGACACCGCCTCCCGGCCGAGGCTCGTCCCGGCCTCGAAGGCCGCGTACGGCAGGTGGCCCGGATCCTCCCCGCCGACCTGGGCCCACACCAGGCGCTCCGCCGGGCTGCCCGCGTCGGCCAGCTCGCGCCCCTCGTCGCAGGCCCGCTGGAAATCGAGCGGCACTCCCCCGACCTGGATCTCGATCCATCGTTTCGCCAGGCCGCAGACGGCGGCGTAGTAGGCGATGACGTCGGGGCCCTCTCCCGCCACGAACAGCATCCTGGAGCGCTGGTCGAAAATCGTCAGGCCCCGGCCGGTCCACGCCTCCATGACGGCGGCGACGTGGTCCTCGGGATCGGCGGGCAGGGTGACCGTGAGGGCGTCCTTCCCCGAGGACGCGGTCTTCGGCCAGTCGGAGGACGAGAGATTCGACCAGCTGACGATTACCTGACTGTCCCGGCCTGCCATGATGCTCCTGGCCGTACCTGGATCGCATATTGGATTTTTCGGCATAATGCCACGAAAGCCACCGGCCTTTCGGCGAAATCGCGCTTGAGTCGTCGACCGTCGTCAGGGAGCCGCGCCCGGCCGGGGTGGGTCCCGCGCCGCGGAGGCCGTGGCCCGCTCGACGGGGGATACCTCGTCGAGCCGCGGGTGCTCCCGGCGATCGCTCCCGGCCGCCGCCCCGCTGAGGCGCCGGGGGCTTCCTGTTTCCCGGCCGCGCCGGAACGGCAGGGGCGAGGGGTGTTTGTGTGTCGTAGTACACGCTCGGCGCTATGTGTGTGTTTGTACGCAGAACGGGACTTTCCGCCCGCCTAATGTCAGTGCTGTCCGGAGCGCGGCACCGAGAAAGCGCACCGGGCGCAGGTCAACCGGGTTCTTCCCGAACACCCTCGCTCAAAGGAAATCCCTCATGCGTAAGCTTCGCAGCGTCCTGGTAGGCACGGCCCTGGCCGGCGCTCTGGCGGCCGGTATCGTCGCCGCCCCCGCCCAGGCCGCCACCGCGACCGCCGCCGGCACGGCCTCGGTCGCCCAGGCGCAGTACACCAAGCACTGGTTCTCCGGCTACTCCGACTTCGGCCGTGGCGAGTCGCGCGGTGAGCGCTCCTACTACAAGGGCTACTGGTACTACTCCAAGGGCCGCTACTACTTCGACATCAACACCTGGGACCGTGACCGCGACCGGGAGGACACCTTCGTCGACTTCTACTACCACGACGACCGCGGCTGGCACAATCGCCGCTTCAACACCGGCGGCCACCACGAGTGGAAGTTCAGCTACAGCGCCAAGGGCGGCTTCGACGGCTTCCGCGTCCGCGTCGGCGAAGGCCGCCCCGGCGACTTCGACTGGGGCAGCTACGACCGCGACTCCTTCTGATCCCTTCGTGAGGTCGTGACGCGCCTTTCGTGAGGTCGTGACACGCGTCGCGTTCGAAGGGCGGGGGTGACCGTCGATCCCGTGGCCACCCCCGCAGGCCCTCACCCCGCATGGCCCGTCACTGCCCGCTCCACCCGGGCTCCCCGTTCCCGGAGCCGCCCGCGCGGTGGGTCACACCCTCCGCCTCCGCCGGAGCGCCCGCCGTCGCGGCCCATGTCAGTTCACCTCTTTGCGGACCACGCGCGCCACACCGGCCGCCATCGGGACGACGATCCAGAGGATCGCCGACACACCGGCGACGACGGCCGTCACCGGCACCGCGACCAGCATCGCGAACAGGGTGGCGGCCACAGTCATGACCAACGGCGGCAGGCACTTGGCCGCCAGCACCCGTACGCGCCGGGGTTCGAGCGCGAACGTGGTCAGGGCCGTGCGGTGGCTCCGTTCGCCGGTCATCGTGAGGATGCCGAGGATGGGGATCAGGGGCCCGAATCCGATGCCGGCCGTACCGACCAGGGTCTGCAGCCGCGGGCCGGAGACGACGCCGCGGCCGATGACGGCCGCGAGCGTCAGGATGACCAGGGCCGCGGTCATGACCCTGCCGCTGCGCGTGTCGAAGAGCTTGCGGGCCTCGACCGCCAGCGGCCGGCGGAACGGGATCGGCGTTCGGGGCCGATGCGTGTCCGCTGCCTTCGAGCCGGTGGTCGTGACGTCGTCCGTCGCGCTCGTCGGGGCCTTCGGGGCCTTCGGGGCCTTCGGGGCCTTCGCGGTGTTCACGCTGCTCCCGGGTGCGGGGGTGCCGGTCATGCCGTGCTCCTGGCGGTGTCCGCGGTCAGTTCGAGGAAGGTCTGTCCGAGGCCCCGGCCCCGGTCGAGCTCCTCGACGGTGCCCTGGGCGAGGACGCGGCCGTGGCCGATCATCACGATGTGGTCGGCGATCCGCTCCACCTCGTACAGCAGGTGTGAGCTCAGCAGCACCGTGCACCCCGAGCCGGCGAGATCGCGGAGCAGCTCGCGCATCCACCGGATGCCCAAGGGGGCCAGGCCGTTGGCGGGCTCGTCCAGGACGAGCACCCTGGGCCGGCCGGGGAGCGCGTGGCCGATGCCGAGACGTTGCCGCATCCCGAGCGAGTAACCGCCCACGGTCCGCCCGCCCTCGCGGCCGGTCAGCCCGGCCAGGTCGAGGACCTCGTCGACCCGCGACCTCGGCAGGCCGAGCGTCATCGCGCCCAGGGTCAGGACCTCCCGCCCGGTACGGCCGGCCTGCCGGGCGGTCGTCGCCGAGCCGCGGGCCTCCACGCCGGACATGGCCGGAGTCCCCGGGCACCGGGAGGCGTGCCGCCCCGGTGCCGGGGACTCCGGCCCGTGTCACACGCCCGGGGTCACGAGTTGGAGATGAGGCACTGCTTGAGCGTGGCCCTGGAGCTCTGCCGCTGCGGCGCGATCTTCAGGAGAGCCGCGTCGCGCACCTGCACGTACTTGGCTCCGGCGGCGTTGTAGGCGTCCACCATCTTCTTCGCGGCGGGGTCCAGCGCCGGTGCCTTGACACCGAGCTGCTGCAGCGCCGCCTTCTGGGAGAGCTGGTCGACGTTCGCGGTGTTGCCGGCCTTCACCAGGGCGGCGTGGGCGGCCTTGACCTCCGGGAGGGAGTCGACGTTGGCGAGGGCGTCCTCGGCGTTCAGCATCGCGAGGTATTCCTGCGCGCAGGGGGCCGGGGCGGTGGAGGCGGTCGCGGCGGTGGCGGTCGCGCCGACGGTGGTCAGCGCGGTGAGAAGGCCGAGGGCGGCCAGCGCCGTCGCGGTGGTGCGGGTGTGCATGGGGTGCTCCCGTGAGTGCTGAGGGTTGATTTGCATGGGACCTCATGCACCGTAATCACTGTGGGTAATCGCCATGATGCTTAAAGTTGACGCCAAGGGTCGCGGGCCACCGGTCGCGGCCGGGGGGACGGCGTCGACTGACTATGGCGAGAACGCCGCGAGCCGGGCATCCGGGCGTCCGGGCGTCCGGGCGTCCGGAGGAGGCTGGGGGACGGTGTGACGGGCCATGGCGAGCATGCCGCGAGCCGGGCATTCGGCGCCCGGAGAAGCCGGGGACCCGGAAAAGCCACGGGCGCGAACCCCCGGGAGGGTTCGCGCCCGTGTCCCGCTCAGGAAGGCCAGGTCAGGCCGAGAAGACCGAGAAGACCGAGAAGGTCGGGAAGGTCAGGACACCGTCCACTTCTGGTTCGCGGCGCCGGTGCACGTCCACAGCTGGAGGCGGGTGCCGTCGGCGCTGGTGTTGCCCGTGACGTCCACGCACTTGTTCGCGGCGGGGTTCACCAGGTCCCTGGTGGCGGGGTTGTAGGTCCACTGCTGGTTGGGACCCCCGAAGCACGTCCACAGCTGGAGCTGGCTGCCGTTGGCCGTGCCGTTGCCGACGACGTCCAGGCACTTGCCGAGCACGCGGAGCGTGCCGTCGCCGGGGCGGGTCCACTGCTGGGCGGTGGTGCCGTTGCAGGTGTAGAGCTGGACGGCGGCGCCGTCGGCGCTGCTCGCGCCCGCGACGTCCACGCACTTGCCGGCCAGGCCGGTGATGGCGCCGCCACCGGGGTTGCCGGGGTTGCCGCTCGGCGTGCCGGACCAGGTGAAGGTGGCGGTGGTGCGGGCCGGCAGGGAGTAGGTGAAGGACTGGCCGCCCCAGTTGACCCGGACGGACTGGGCCGAGGTGCCGCGGTTGTGCGCGATCAGGGCCTTGGAGCCGTCGGAGTTGCGCCAGGCGACGTTCTGGATCGTGGCGTTGGCGGTGGAGTCGATCCGGAACGCGCCGGGCCTGACGAACTTCGTGAGGTGGCCGGTCGTGTAGTACTCGATGGTGTTGTCGACCTGGCCGGCGCGGGAGCCGCCCTCCTGGACGGTGATCAGACCGGTGCAGACGTCGCAGCCGCCGTTGTGCGGGCCCATGCTCTGGTTGAGCGCGAGGCTCCACTTGACGAGGCTGCCGCTCCAGTTGCGGGCGTAGTTGACGATGTCGGCGAGGTCCTCGTTGTGCTGGTTGCCGATCCAGGTGCCGCCCGAGTGCTCGGTGCTGAACTGGCGTACGGCCGGGTACTGGTTGTGGATCTGGGTGCCGACCGCCGGGTCACCGGCGTAGCCGTGCCAGGCGATGCCGCCGAACAGGGGGTCGTTGCGCACGGCCGCGTCGTTCAGCACGCCCGCACCCATGGCGGCGTAGTCGCCGTAGTTCCAGTCGTGGACGAGGACCTTGGTCGTGATTCCGGCGGCGCGGAAGGCCGGGTAGACGTGGTTCTTGGTGAACTCGGCCAGCCCGGAGGAGTTCCAGCTCATGCTGGGATAGTTCGCCGCGGTCGGGTTGCCCGCCTGGCAGCAGTTGGGCTCGTTCTGCACCGAGATGTAGTCGACCGGGACACCGGCGTTCTGGTAGCTCTGGACGTACTTCACCAGGTACTGGGCATATGTGGGGTAGTGCTCCCACTTGAGCCAGCCCATCTGGTCCATCCGGCCGTTGTCCTTCATCCAGCCGGGGGCGCTCCACGGCACGCCCTTGACGCGCAGTGCCGGGTTGAGCGACTTGGCCTGCTGGGTGAGCAGGCGCACGTTGGTGTCGTACCCGTTGGCGCCGAAGTCGTTGAGGTCGCAGCAGGTGTCGTCGAGCGAGACGTGGCCGGGCCGGGAGAGGTCGGAGGCGCCGATCGGGTTGCGCACGAACGACAGGCCGATGCCGTCGGTGGGGTGGAAGAGCCTGCGCATCACGGCGTCGCGGGTGGCCGCGCTGATCGCGCCGCCGCGCAGCAGGTGGGCGGTGGTGTCGGTGATCGAGGCTCCGCCGCCCTCGAACTGCTGGTAGGTGGTGCCCTCGTTCACGGTGATGGTGTGGTTGGCGCTGCCCCCGGCCGGGCCGAAGGCGATGGGGGACTGCTGCTGGAGACCCCGCGTGACGGTCCGGCCGCCCGCGTCGGACGTGGTGGTGAGCCAGATGTTCACGGGCTCGTTGGCGGCCAGGGCGGGGGTGGCGGCGACGGGTCCCGTCGCCCACAGGGCGGCGGCGCAGGCCAGGGCGAGGGTGAGGGCCCGGCGAGGTGGTCGGAACACGGCAGGAGGTCCTTTCGGGGGGTGCGATCGGGGGCGATCGGGGGTGCGATCGGGCCCGCGACGCCCGGGGCCGTTCGCATCAGGACACACGCGTCGTCCCGGGAACCGTCGCTGTAACCGATGTAACAGATAAGAAACTTTCCTGTTGCAGGACAGGACAACACACGTGGAAATCGGTTGTCAAGGTCTGGAAACCCGCAGGATCGATGGGTTTCGTACGGCGGCCGGAACGCCTGCCGTCAATGAAACAAATGAAACGAACGCCCTCAGTGGGAGACAGGGCCGGTGGAGCCGCGGACGATCAGATCGGTCCCCAGGGAGACGTGCAGGGCCTCCAGCGTGTGCCGGCTGAGCAGCCGCATCAGCAGCGTGACCGCCATCCGGCCCATCTCCTGCAGGGGCTGGCGCACCGTGGTCAGCGTCGGCAGGGTCGCCCGGCCGAGGTCGAGGTCGTCGAAACCCGCGACCGACAGGTCACCGGGGACGCTCAGGCCGCGCTCGGCCGCCGCCCACAGCGCGCCGACCGCCATCTTGTCGTTGAACGCGACCAGCGCGGTCGGCCGCTCGGGCAGGTCCAGCAGCTCGCAGGCCGCGCGGTAGCCGTTCTCCGAGTTGGGTTCGCGCACGCTGCGCAGCAGCTCGGCCGACGGCAGGACGCCGACGTCGGCCAGCGACGCGGTGTATCCCGCCAGCCTGGCCTCGCTGGGCAGCCACTTCACCGGGCCGCCGACGATGCCGACCCGGCGGTGACCGAGCCCGACCACGTGCGCCATCAGCTTGCGCGCGCCCGCGAAGTGCGCGGCCGACACCGCCACGATGTCCTTGGGAGGGGGCGTCCTGGGGTCGATCACCACGAAGGGGAACCGCCGGTCGCGAAGCCGTACGAGCTCGTCGCCCGGCTCCGGGGGGAGGATCAGGATCGCGCCCGCGATGCCGGGGCGGTCGGGCAGGCCTGCGATCGCGGGGGTGCGCTGGGCGGCCTCCCCGGTGCTCAGGACCATCTGGCCGCCGTGCAGCTCGATGGTCTCGCCGACCGAGGAGACGATGAGCCCGAAATAGTCGGTCAGCAGGTAGGGGCAGCGCACGTAGATGGTGCCGCCGATCGTCGTCTCCTGCCCGGCGCGCGGCCGGGGCGCCTGGTCCCCGAGGCGGCCGATGGCCCGCAGCACCAGCTCACGGGTGCGCGGGGCGACGTTGGCCTGCCCGTTCAGGACCCGCGAGACGGTGGCGATCGACAGGCCCGTCTCCGCCGCGACGTCGCGCACGGTCGCGCGCGTCCCGGGCCGAGCCATGTGCGCCCCCTGATAGCCGTGTCCCTGCCGCCAGCATAACCAGCACTGGCAGGAGGCGGCCGCGAGGAGTCCGAGGACGAGGGGCCCGCGTTCGACGGCCTTGTCCACCGAGCGGCCGGGGCCGTTCGGCGGTCTTCTCATCCGTCGAGTGGTGTCCGCGGGTCCGGGAAGACCTGCTTGGCGGTGGGCGGCTTGCGGGTCCGGGAAGACCTGCTTGGTGGGCGGCTTGCGGGTCCGAGAAGATCTGCTTGGCGGTGGGCGGCCCGCGGGTCCTGCGGGGTCCTGCGGGGTCCGATCGACGGCCTTACCCGTCGAGCAGCCTGCGGGCCCGTTCGACGACGGGCTTGTCGATCATTTGCCCGTCCAGGGTGCCCACCCCGCCACCGGCGGTGGCCACCACCGCCTCGGCCCATCGCAGGGCCTCGGCCGACGGCGCGAACGCCGCGCGCACCGGCTCGACCTGCCGGGGGTGTACGCACAGCTTGCCGGTGAACCCCAGGCGGGCCGCGTGTTCCGCGTCGGTCACCGCGACGGCGTGATCCTCGACGTTCGTGGTGACGCCGTCCAGGGGCGCGGCCACGCCCGCCGACGCGGCGGCGAGGACGAGCGCCGAACGGGCGTGCAGCAGCGCGGTGCGGTCCCCGGGGTCGACGCCCAGCTGGGCGGCGAGGTCCACGCCGCCGAAGGCGGGCCGTACCACCCCCGGGGCCGCGCACACCCCTCTCGCCCCGAGGACGCCGGTGGCGGTCTCCACCAGCGGGACGACGCCGTTGCCGCGAGGCAGCCGGTCGGCCAGGGCGGCGATGTCCTCGGGGCTCTCCGCCTTGGGGAGCATGACGGCGCGGTCGTACCGGCCGACCAGCTCGACGTCGGCGTCGTGCCACGGGGTCCCCCGCCCGTTGATCCGTACGACCCCCACCCCGCCGGACTCCAGCCACCGGCTGACGTTGCCGCGCGCGGTGTCCTTGTCCTCGGGGGCGACGGCGTCCTCAAGGTCGAGGACGATCGCGTCACCGGCGGCCCGCGCCGCCTTCCCGAACCGCTCGGGGCGATGGCCGGGTACGAAGAGCAGCACCCGCGTGCGGGCCAGCGCGTCCCGGTTCACCGGCGCCCTCCCGGTTCGGCGGGCAGCGCGAACGCCTCGACGCGCGGCACTACGGGATCTCCGGCAGCAGGAGCCGCGAGGCGCGGTCACCGCCGGTGTGGAGGGTGATCCGGCCGCCGAACACCTCGGCCGGACGGTCCCGGGGGTCGTCGTGGACGAACGGGCCGCACCCGGTCATCTGGTTCTTCAGGTTGGACAGGCGGGTGGCGGGCCCGTCGTGGACGTAGTCACGGCCCCGTACGGCGAGCGCTATCCGGTAGCCCTCGGGCACCACGAGACAGGTCGGCAGGATCTCGACGTCGAGCTCGTACACCGAGCCGGGCACCAGGGGAGAGGGATCGTCGTGCGTGTGGTACGGCTGGTACGGCCGGGAGAGCCCGTCGTCCAGCTTGCGATGTGAGGCGCGCAGCCATCCCTGCGCCACCGGGGTGTTCGGGTCGAGGGCGCCCTGGAAGGTCACCTCGGTGCCGTCCGGCGAGAACACCCGTACGACGAGGAACAGGTCGGCGTCGGCGGTCGAGGACTCGACGAACAGCTTGGCCGACAGGGGGCCGGTGATCTCCGTGTCGGCGGGCAGCGGCGGGGTCTCGAACACGACCCCGTCCCCCATGCCGTCGTAGCCGACGCTGCCCGGCGTCGCGGGAGGCTCGGGGGTGAGCGACCCGTGCGCGGCGTCGAGATAGAGGGAGGTCCAGCGGGTACGGGGAATCGGCCACGCCTCCTCGTGGCGCAGCGTGAACGTGCTGTCCACGTGGCGGATCTGGAGCTGCACCGGCGGCTGCTCCTTCCACCCCGTGTCCTCATTTTTCAGGAAATGACCGAAGAAGCGCTTCTGCAGGTCGACGCCATAGTCGGCGTAGAACAGCGACCAGTGCGTGTCGCCGTGCATCTCCAGCCACTTCTCCGGCGACGCCGCGCGGAGGTAGCCGTGGGTGTTGCCCCGGAGGTGCAGCCCCTGGCCTCCCCAGTTCCCCGCGGACAGGACCGGGACGGTCACCTTGTCCCAGTCCGGCGAGCGGTCCCGGTGGTAGCCGTCGTCCAGGGGGTGCTCGCGGATCGACGCGCCGAGGTCTACGCGGTTCGACGCCCGTTCCTCCTCGCCCAGGTTCTCGTCCCCGCAGACGTTCACCCCGGTGTTCGGGTTGCGCGGACCGGCGTCCCCGAGGCCGTGCTGGACGGACCTCACCTGCATGTCGTACCAGTGGTCCCAGAACGTGGTCCGGATGCCCCCGTGGTAGGTGGAGTCGCGGTACCAGTCGGCCGCCCCCTCCCACACGCAGACGGCGGCGAGGTGGGCCGGTCGGCGCGCGGCGACGAGCCACTGGTTGATGGCGAAGTAGGAGATGCCGCAGAGCCCGACCTTGCCGTTGCTCCACTCCTGCTCGCCCGCCCACTCGACGCAGAGGACGTGGTCCTGGACCTCGCGCGGGGAGAAGACGTCGATCACGCCGGGGGAGCGGCCCGCGCCACGGGAGTCGACGCGGACGCAGACGTAACCGTCGGGCACCCACTTCTCCGGGTCGACGACCTCCCAGTTCTGGTACCGGTTGGTCGATCCGCCGACCGCGTCGGGGTGGTCCTCCGCCATCTTCTCCCAGGCGCTCGGGTAGCCCTCCTGGAACGACAGGCCCTTGGCGTACGGGCCGTAGGTGAGGATGACGGGGTAGCGGCCCTCCGCCTCCGGCCGGAAGACGTCCGCGCGGAGCACGATCCCGTCGTCGACCTCGATCGGGACGTCCCATTCGACCAACATGCCACAAACTCCTGTCTGTACGTGTGAGGGGTTCACTCGCGGCCCGTGTGCCGCCACGGAGCCGCCCGCCGTACGAGGCGCTCCGTCCCGGCGCGGGAGAGGACGCCGAGGAGGGCGAGAACGGCCACGCCGACGAAAGCCTGGTCCTGGGCGAAGGACCGGGCGTTGGTGAGGATGAACGTGCCCAGGCCGTCCAGGTTCGCGAGGAACTCGACGGCCGCCGCCCCGACCAGCGCCCGGCCGACGGCCACGTGCACGCCCGCCACCGCGAACGGCAGCGCCGACGGCAGGACGAAGTCCGTGACGAACCGGCGCCGTGGCACGTTGAGCACCCGCGCGACGTCCGCCAGGTTGCCGGGCAGGGCCCGCGCCCCGTCGGCGGTGCTCACGGCACAGGGCAGGAAGGCCGACAGCGCGACGACGATGAGACGGGTCACGTCGTTGTAGCCGAACCAGATGGTCGCCATCGGGACGATCGCCAGCATCGGCATCGCGTACAGGCCGCTGATGTACGGCGTGCTCAGGTGGCGCAGCCAGGCCACCCGCCCGATGAGCAGACCGGCCACGATCCCCGGGACGCAGCCGAGGAGCAGGCCGAGGACCACGGCCGAGACGGTCTCCCACACCGCGCCGAGGAAGGTCGCCGAGGTCAGGGTCGGGATCGCCTGCCCGAGGACGCCGAGGGGGGTGGGCAGGTAGTCGGGCAGCCAGGCCGTACCGGCGACCTGCCACACGAGCAGGACCACCGCCGCGGCCACGAGCCTGCCGGTGACGTCACGCGACGGCCCGCCGGAGGAGACGGCCGGTGCGGTGGTGTCAGGTATGGTGCTCACTCGGTGCTCCCCTCGCGCCACGGGGCGAACGCCCGTTCCAGGACCTGCCCGAACGCCATGAGCATCGCCGCCAGCACCGACACCAGCACGGTGAGTCCCAGTACGGTGGCGGAGTCGAAGCGCGAGCTGGCCCCGAGCAGGAGCCCGCCGATCCCGGTCGCCTCAAGGAAGAACTCGGCGATGAACGTGCCGACGAAGGCCATCGCGATCCCCTGCCTGATGCCGCTCATGGCGTACGGCATCGCGTGTGGCAGCAGGACGTCGCGCCAGAGGGCCCATTCGCCGCTGCGGTGGACGCGGGCGACCTCCAGCAGCGTGACGGGGGTGTGCCGGGCGCCCTCGGCCGTGTTGATCAGGACGGGGAAGACCGCGCTCAGGAACACGACCAGCGCCTTCGCCCCGAAGCCGAAGCCGAACGCCGCCAGGATGAGCGGCGCGAGCGCCACGATGGGCACCGACTGCACCGCGAAGACCAGCCACTGAGTGCTGGTGCGGAGCCGCCTGGACCGGGAGAGGACGAGCCCGTAGCCAACCCCGCCCACGACGGCGGCGACGAGCCCGGCCAGGAACAGCGCCCCCGTGTCGGCGAGCGCCTCGGGGAGCGTGCCGTCGCGGGTCATGGCGACGAGCGACTCGAAGGAGCGGACCGGTGTCGCCAGCAGCACCGGATCGCGCCGACCGAGCACCTGCCAGACCAGCAGCCCGGCGAGCAGCCCGATCAGCGAGATCCCCGCACCCCTCAGCCGGGCTCCGGAAACCCCGGTCCCCCCGGGCCCCCCGGAGGCGGGGTCACTTGGCGAGCGCATCGCGGAACACCGTGGCGTCGACGAACTGGTCGTACTTGGGGGTCTTGTCAGCTGGAACGTTCCCGGCCTTCACCTGGTCCTCGATCGCCTTGTCGACGCGCTCGCGGGTGAGGCCGACGTCGGTGGGCCAGAAGCCGAGCTTCACGTAGTCGCCCAGGGCCACCTTGGAGATCTCCGGGCTTCGCTTCGTCATCCGTGCGGCGATCGCCGTCACGTCGTCGGCGTTCGCCGGGTCGTTGATGTATGTGATCGCCTTGTGCAGGGCCGCCACGGTCTCGACCCAGGCGGGCCGCTTGCCGCCGTCCTTCAGCTCGTCCTCGCGGGTGACGAGCATGGTGTAGTGCGACTTCGGGTCGACCTTGGCCAGCGCGACCACCTCGTGGGTCTCCTTCGACTGCTGCACGGCGGCCAGCTCGTCCGGGTGCAGGACGGCGGTGTCGACCTGTCCGGCGATCATCGCGTCGACGCTCTGCGGCCCGCCCACGTTCACCAGCTTGACGTCCTTGACGGTGAGCCCGCAGGAGGCCAGCATCGTGCCCACGCTCAGCGCCTTGGGGGCGCCGACGCCGTCCACCGCGATCGTCCTCCCCTTCAGGGCGGCGCAATCCTTCACCGCCGCGTTGGAGGAGGCGATCAGGTACGACGGGTTCTCGTTGCCCAGGATGGCCACGACCGAGCCGCCGGAGGCCCGCAGCGCGACCGCTCCCGAGGTGCCCACGACCCCGCCGTCGAGTTCGCGGCTCTGGATGGCACGTCCCACGTCCGCCCCGGTGGGCAGCGGGCGCAGTGTCACCTTCACCCCGTTCGCCGTGAAGTAGCCCTTCTCCTCGGCCACGTAGGCCATCAGGTTGACGAAGACCGGGGGGATACCGGGGATGCCCATCGTGATGGTGGGCGTACCGCCGGCGGCCGGTGAGTCGCCACCGCAGGCGGTGCCGAGGGCCGACAGCGAAACGAGGGCCAGGACGGCTCCTCCGATGCGTTTGATCATTTGCACTTGCTGTCCTCTTGGGATCGCGACCACCCCTGCCGGAGGGTCTGCCACTTACTGGATGGGTTTCACCTGGTCCGGCCGGCGTGCCGGGACATCACCGGGGACGTCCTGGGACATCACCAGGGACCAGACACGTTCACGCAGGGCGACGAACTCCTCCGACATCGCGACCGCTCTGTCGCGCGGCCGGGGCAGGGCGACGTCGATCACCTCGTGCACCCGGCCCGGACGGCCCTTCAGCACGACGACCCGGTCGCCGAAGAGCACGGCCTCGTCGATGGAGTGCGTGACGAACAGCATCGTGATCGGGTGCTCCTCCCACATCCGGAGCAGCTCGAACCGCAGGACCTCGGCGGTCTGGGCGTCCAGGGCGCCGAACGGCTCGTCCATGAGCAGCACGCGGGGGCGCACCGCGAGGGCGCGGGCCAGGCCGGCCCGCTGCTGCATGCCGCCGGAGAGCTGGTGGGGGTAGGACTTCTCGAAACCGGAGAGGCCCACCATCTCGATCAGCTCGCGCGTGCGGGAGAGGATCTCCTCCCTGGGCAGGCCGCGCAGGCGCAACGGGTAGGCGACGTTGGCCTCGGCCGTCTTCCACGGGAACAGGCCGAAGTGCTGGAAGACCATGGCGACGCCGTCTGGGGTCGTGCTCACGGTCTCCCCGCCGACGCGTACGTGTCCCTCGGCCGGTGAGATGAGCCCGGCCACCGCGCGCAGCAGCGTCGTCTTGCCGCATCCCGAGGGCCCGACGATCGAGACGATCTCACCGGGTCTGACCTCGACGTGGATGTCCTCGGCCGCGTTGCGGTCCCCGAAGCGCATGGTGACGCCGTCGATGTCCACCGACGCGCTTCCCGAGGTGGGAGCGGTGGTCAAGGTGCGGGAAGGGCGGGAGGAATCCCTGAGCCTGTCGAGCAGTGACATGGGCCATACTGTTGCATGATGATGCCTTCTGTACAAGAGTAATGTGTCATGGAGATTAATAATGCATGATCTGTCCAACCGTGTTCTACTCCTGCACACTCTCGGAGGCAACGCGCGCACGTGGGCGCCGGTCGTGGACGCGGGGGCCGATCCCGCGCGCTTCCTCGCGGTCGACCTGCCCGGCCACGGCGCGCACGGGGAGGACCCCTTCGACCTGGCCACCGCCGTCACCTCGGTTCACGCGGCGCTGGACGAGTGCGGTCCGGCACCCGTGCATCTCGTCGGCTCGGGTCTGGGAGCCCTCGTCGCGCTGCGGGTCCTCGCCGACGCGCCGCACCGCCTGGTCTCCCTGCTGCTCGCCGGGTTCCCGCCCGGCGGGGATCCCGGCCGTCTGCGCGCCACGGCCGACGCGCTGCGTACGAAGGGAATGGCCGGGTTCGCGGCCGACTACCTGGCCGCCACGCTGGTGACCGGCACCGGTCCCGACAGCGGCTCCGGCAGCGGTCCCGACGGCGGCTCCGGCAGCGGCTCCAACGGTGGTTCCGGCAGCGGCTCCGGCTCCGGCGGTGACAGCGGCCCGGCGGAGCTGACCGCGTCGATGACGGGCATGCGGCCTGAGGCGTTCCTCGGCTCCCTGGAGGCGGCGCTGGTGTGGGAGACGCCTGTTTCGCCGGGCCCGGTGCCGTGCCGGGTGCTGCGCGGGGAACACGACATCCGGGTGACCGAGCAGGCGGCGCGAGCACTCGCGACTCGTCTCGGTGCCGACTACATTGGTCTTCCCGGAGCCGGTCACATCGCGTACGTGGACGATCCCCGAGGTTTCCGTGAGCTGATGGACGCCTTTCATCGGGTCGTCGAGGAGCGAACGGCCGTGCCGGGCACTCTCAGTCCAGGCTCCCCTGCTGAGCCCGTCCTCTCGCAGGAAGGAACTTGATGGCCAAGCCGCCTTCGTCCCCCTCGTCAAGTGGATCCGCCGACAGCCCGCGTACCAAGCGCGACCGCATCGTCGCGGAGCTGCGCCGCATGATCGCGGAAGGCGAGCTGGCGCGTGGCAGCAGGATCAGGCAGGACGTGATCGCCGCTCGCTTCAAGACCAGCATCACCCCCGTACGCGAGGCGCTGCGGCTGCTGGAGGCGGAGGGAATGCTGGTCAGCGAGCCACACAGGGGAGTCCGTGTCGCGGACGCCGACTACGAGAGGGTCAAGACGGTCTACCTGCTGAGAAGGCTGGTCGAGCCGTACGCCATGCGCCGGGCCGCCCGGCGGCTCTCCCCCAAGGACCTCGACCTCGCGCAGCGGCTCGTGGACGACATGGAACGCGTCGCGGCCGAGGGCGACCGGGCGACGCTGAACGAGAAGAACCGGAGGTTCCACTTCCTGTTCTACGACAGGACCGGCAACGAGGGGCTCACCGAGGAGGTGGCGCTCCTGTGGCAGCAGTTCCCGTGGGACGTGCTCCAGGTGATCGCCCACCGCGCCGACGAGGTGTCGCAGGAGCACCGGGCGATCCTCAAGGCCGCCCAGGACGGCGACCCCGACGCGCTCGCCCGCGCGACGGAGGAGCATCTGGCGAGCAGCTTCCTCGCGCTGGCCCGCCATCTCACCGGCTACGAGGTCACCGATCCCTTCGAGATCGACAACGACTGACGGCAGACGCCGGCGGCGAGCAGGCCGTCGATCTCGGCGTCGGGCAGGCCGAGCTCGCGGAGCACCTCCACCGTGTGCTCCCCGAGAGCGGGTACGGCCCGCTCCTCCTCCTCGACGTGCGCGGGATGGAACGGCGAGGTCACCACCGTCGCCGTCCCGCCGTCGGGCAGGGTGGCCGACGACCACCGGCCCGTGGCGTGCGCCTGCGGATGCGCGAGAACCTCGGGCAGGCCGTTCAGCCTGGCGTGCGGCACGTCCGCCAGGTCGAGCCTGGAGACCAGCGTCTCCGTCGACAGCGCGCGCAGCGCCGCCTGGATCAGGGGTTCCAGCCGCTCCCGGTTGCGCAGGCGGTCGCCGTTCGAGGCGAAGTCCGGATCGGTCGCGAGGATCGGATCCTCGATCACCCCCATGCACAGGCGTCGCCACTGTCCCTCGTTCTGTACGGCGATGAGCACCTGGTCCCCGTCGCCGGACAGGTAGGGGCCGTACGGGGCGATGCTCGCGTGGCTGAGGCCCGCCGGCTGCGGTGCCGTGCCCGCGTGCGACTGGGCGAGGAGCAGGGGGCTCATCCATTCGAGGAGCACGTCGAACATGGCGACGTCGATGCGCCTGCCGACGCCGGAGCGTTCCCGCGCGTAGAGCGCGGCGTTGACGGCGGCGAGGGCGTAGGTGCCACCGGCCAGGTCCGCCAGGGACACCCCGGGCTTGGCGGGCTGCGCCGGTGTGCCGGTCGCCGTGACCGTGCCCGCCTCCCCCTGGATGAGCATGTCGTACGCCTTGCGGTGGGCGTAGGGCCCCTGCGTGCCGTAGCCGGACAGGAAGCACCGGATGAGCCGCGGGTTGAGCTCGACGAGGTCGTCGTCGGTGAAGATCCGCTCGAAGGCGCCGGGCGCCAGGTTGCACACCAGCACGTCCGCGGACCGCAGCAGCTCTCCCAGCAGCCGCTTTCCCTCGGACGTCTTGAGGTCCAGGGCGACGCTTCGCTTACCTCGGTTCAGCCAGACGAAATGGCTGGAGTGCCCCTGGACGAAGTCGTCGTAGTCGCGGGCGAAGTCGCCGCTGAGCCGTTCCACCTTGATGACGTCGGCCCCCAGGTCGGCGAGGTGACGGGAGCACAGCGGGACGGCGACCGCCTGTTCCACGGCGACCACGCGCACGCCTCGAAGGTCGTCGGTCACCGCGCACCTCCGCCGAAACGGAACACCGTGCCGACGGCGGGCTGCACGTAACGGTCGCTCAGCGACGCCGACATGTGCGCGTGCGAACGCAGCCCGCTGCAGTGCATGGGCACGACCGTGGCGACGTCGAGGTCCCGGAAGGCGTTCGCCGTACGCTCGACGTTCTCCGCGGGAGTCGTCGGGAATCCGAGGTGGAACCCGCCGATGACCGCCCTGATCGGCCTGTCGCCGCAGACCCGCCGGGCCTGCTCGATGGTGTTGACCACCCCCGCGTGCGCGCATCCCGTCAGCACGACCAGGCCCTCGCCCTTGACGTCGATGACGAGTCCCATCTCGTCGATCACCTCGTCCCGGCGCAGGTCACCCTCCCGCGACACCTGGTACAGGCCGGGCGCTCCGCGCTCGAACGGCTGGGAGACCGACTCGAACGGCACGTCGCGCGGGATCTCACCGGTCGTCCACACCCCCCAGCCCAGATCCAGCGGGTCCCTCGTCAGGACGGGCGCCCCGCCGGACGCCTCCACCTGCTCGAAGGTGAACGCGGAGTTGTAGACCGAGGACGTCCGCCCGTCGCCCATCACCGCGTAGCGCGGCAGCTCGGCGTCGTGGTGCGTGGCGACCGGGATCCGGCGCCCGGCCAGCCCCAGGAACCGGTGGACGCCCCCGAAGTGGTCGGGGTGACCGTGGCTGATGACCACGTGGTCCATGCCGGACGGGTCGACGCCGAGCACCCTCATGTTGTGTTCGAGCACGGTTCCGGTCAGGCCCACGTCGAACAGCACCCGCAGGACGTGCCTGCCACGGGTGGCCTCGACCAGAAGACTGATCCCGTTCTCGGCCTGCGGCGGGACGCGCTTCCCGTCGAAGTGCTCGATCAGCCCGTAACGGCTGACGCAGTGGTCGTCGGACCCCAGTGGACTCGCCTGATCCGGCAGCAGCATGTCCACCCAGTTCTCCACGAGGACCGTGATCGTGACGGACTCGGCCTGGAACACGAGGCAGCTCCTTCCTTTGTGCAACCAGGGGGGTACATTACATTAAACAAGCAGATAATGCATCATATATAAGATCGTGTTTTATATGTCGGATTGATGTGAGCAGGCAGGTCACCGCGCGGAGCCGATCACGACAGCGATGAAGGCGGGGAGGGGACGACGCCGGTGGCGAACCGTGCCGTGCCATCCGGGACACTCCGGTGTCCGGGGCTCGGGCCCGGGATTCCGGCAGGTGGGAAACCGCGGGAGGACAGGAGATTGCCGGTGGGTGAATTGACGGTCCGCGATCTCACGGCCCTCGGTCCCGCGGCTTCATCATTGAGTCGTTGACGGAACCGCGTTTGGCCCGGTCTTGGGAAGAGGTGGGCATTGCCTCGTACCGAGCCACGCGAACCGGGCGACCTCGGGCAGGTGGGCGACTACCGGCTGACCGCCCGGATCGGGCACGGCGGCCAGGGCGAGGTCTACCGGGCGGTGACCCCGTCGGGTGCCGACGTCGCGGTCAAGGTGCTGCACGCCCGGTTCTCCGGGGATCCCGACGCTCGCCGCCGGTTCTTCCGCGAGGTCGAGCTGGCCCGGCGGGTCGCCCCTTTCTGTACGGCGCGGGTGCTCGACATGGGACTCCACGGCGAGCGGCCGTACATCGTGAGTGAGTTCGTCGCCGGGGCGTCACTGCAGCAGGTCGTGCGCCAGGACGGCCCTCGGGCGGGCGGCGGGCTGGAGCGGCTCGCGGTCGCCACGGCGACCGCGCTGGCCGCGATCCACCGGGCCGGGATCGTGCACCGCGACTTCAAGCCGAGCAACGTCATCATGGGCCCGGAAGGCCCGGTGGTCATCGACTTCGGGATATCGCGCGCCCTCGACAACACCGCCACGCAAACCGGGGCGATGGGTACGCCCGGCTACATGGCACCGGAGCAGATCGGTGCGGGGCCGGTCGGTCCCGCGGCGGACGTGTTCAGCTGGGCCGCCACGATGGTCTACGCGGCCACGGGCCGACCGGCCTTTCCCGGCGCCTCGGTCCCCGCGATGCTGTACGCGATCATGCACGGCACCGCGGACCTCTCCGGCCTGCCGGAAGGACTACGGTTCCTGGTGTCGGCATGCCTGGCCAAGGACCCCGCCGGCCGCCCTGCCGCGGCTGCCCTGGTCCGCACCCTGACCGGCGACGACCGCCCGCACCCGAACCCAAGCCCGCACCCGAACTCAAGCCCGAGCCCAAGCTCGCACCCAGGCCCGAACCCGAGCCCGAGGCCGCAGCTGGACCTGGGGTCGAGCCCAGCCCCGAGCCTCAGCCCGGGGCCGGGGGATGACGGCCCCACCGCCCCGGCCGGTCTCGGCCGTGCGACCGAGGCCCTGCCCGTACCGGGTACGCGCACGGTCCCGCGCCGCGCGCTGGTCGCGGCCGGGCTGGCGGCCGTCCTGGTGGCGGGAGTGCTGACCGTGCGGTTCTGGCCGGGTACGGACGGCCTCGGCGCGGACCCCTCCCGGACGACCACCACCCTCACCGGCACGCCGGGAACGCCGGGCACAGGCGGGACGGGTACACCGGGTACGCCGAGCGTCGCCCCGCCGCCCTCGGTACCGTTCGGTGCCCCGGTCGGCGAGCCGATGACCGCCCACTCCAACGACGTACGGTCGGTGGCGGTCGACGTGCTCGACGGCGCTCCCGTGGTCGTGAGCGGATCCGACGACGAGAGCGCCCGCGTGCTGGACCTCGCCACCGGTGAGCAGCGCGGTGCGACCCTGTCCGGGCACACGGGATGGGTACGGGCGGTCGCGGTCGGCCGTCTCGACGGCGTACCCATCGCGGTGACCGGCAGCGACGACGACACCGCCAGGGTCTGGAATTCGGAGACCGGCCGGCGGATCGGTCCCGTCCTCGCCGGGCACACCGGTGACGTCAAGGCGGTGGCCGTGGGCGAGCTGGACGGTGTCCCCATCGCGATAACCGGCGGTGCCGACGAGCGCGCACGGGTGTGGGACCTTCGTACCGGCCAGGAGTCCGGCGCTCCCCTCGCCGGACACAGGGGCACGGTGTGGGCGGTGGCCATCGGCGAGCTCGACGGCTCGCCGATCGCGGTCACCACCGGCGACGACGGCACCGTCCGCGTCTGGGATCTCACCACGAGGAGGCAACGCGGTCCCTCCCTGACCGGCCACACCGGCTGGGTCCGGTCGGTGGCGCTCGGCCTGCTCGACGGGAAACCCGTCGCCGTCACCGGCGGCGAGGACAGGACCGCCCGCGTCTGGGATCTCACCGCCGGGAGGCAGCTCGGTGCTCCCTTGACCGGCCACACCGGCTGGGTCTGGTCGGTGGCGCTCGGCGAGGTCGACGGAAAAGCCGTCGCCATCACCGGTAGCGAGGACAGAACCGCCCGCGTCTGGGACCTCCGTACGCGAAGGCAACTCGGCGGACCTCTCTCCGGCCACACCGACTGCGTATGGACAGTGGCCTTCGGCCGGCCCGGTGGGCTGCCCGTCGCGGTCACCGGCAGCAGGGACGAGACGATCCGGGTGTGGAGCCTCGGCCCGCCCCTGCCCTCGCCGAGATCCTGAGAGCTGTCATCACCGGGTGTCGTCAGGTCCCCGAAGGCGGCGGCTCACGGCATGACCGCCCCGGGTGTCGAGCCGGACCCGTAGGCGGTCCATCGCGCCATCGACCAGACACGCGCCATCGACCAGACACGCGAGACCGCCCAGATCGTGAAGCATCCGCCGGCGCTCGGACAGCGTCGCCGACCGACTCCCGACAAGCCATCCGACTTGCTGGGATCCAGTTTGCCGTTAGCAGGAACGCCCGGTGCAAGCATCGTCGGAGAGTCAGAACCGATCATGACATCTGGGGGAAAAATGCTTCGAAAACTGGTCCTGGCCGCGGTCATCGCGGCGGGATCACCGGCTATCACGACCACGGCCTGGGCGGACGGGGCGCCGTCGGTCGCGGCGGCCGAGCAGGTCAACACCGCCGCGCGAACGGCCGGTACGTGCAGTCCCGGCTCGCCGTGCGCTGCGGTCAACTGTGGTCCGGGCCGCGTCTGCGTCCCCTCGCCCAAGCAGTGCTTCACCACACCGTGCCCGCAGTACGACTGCGTGCCCGCGTCGGGTTACCCGGGCGGCTATCCGGGTGGATACCCCGGTGGCTACCCGGGCGGTTACCCGGGGCAGTGGGATCCGCCGTACCCGGGCTGGCGGCCGCCGTATCCCGGCTGGCGCCCTCCCTATCCGGGCTGGCGTCCTCCGTACCCGAGCGGCTACCCGGGCTGGCAGCCTCCGTACCCGGGGTGGCGTCCTCCGTACCCGGGCTGGCAGCCCCCGTACCCCGGCGTGCGTCCTCCGTACCCGGGTCCGCGACCGCCGTATCCCGGTGTGCGTCCTCCGTACCCCGGGCCGCGGCCTCCCGGGCCTGGCCCCAGGCCCCTGCCCGGCTGGCGGGTCGCGAGCCAGCCGGGAATCGCCTCCACCGGCGGTTCCTGACCTCCGACGGCGGGAGCGACCGTCCGGGCCGGGCGCGTGACCGCCCGTCCGTCACCTCCATCGACCCCGGCGTGCCCGGCACCGCCCACCGCCCCCCGGGACGCCACGGCGGCCCGGGGGGCGGGCGAGCCGTCACGGCTTGTGGGGACACCGGTTGAGCTGGTCTGATGTGCGAAGGATGAGGTGAGGCCAGTACGGAGGGGTTGCTTTCTGCCGTGGAGGCATCTGTCGAGCAGCTGGTGTACGTCCGCGAGGACGAGTACACGATCGCGCGGATGAGCGCCGAGGGCGTGCCCGGCTTCGTCGCCTCCGGCCGGGCCCTGGGCGGGGTCCAGCCGGGGGAGACGCTCAGGCTCGTCGGCGAGTGGGGCGAGCACCCGCGTCACGGCAGGCGCTTCGAGGTCGTCGCGTGCGAGCGGCTGGTACCGGCCACGGTCCGGGCCATCCGCATCTACCTGGGCTCCGGCCTGATCCGCGGCATCGGGCCGAGGCTCGCCCACGCCATCGTGAGCCACTTCGGCGAGGCGACGCTGACGGTCATCGACACCGAACCCGGACGGCTCACCGAGGTCGTCAACATCGGTCCCGCGCGGCAGGCCCAGATCGCCGACGCGTGGGAGGAGCAGAAGGCGATCGCCGAGCTCATGGTGGTCCTGCAGGGCTTCGGGATCAGCCCGCTGCTCGCGGCGAAGGTCTACCAGGTCTTCGGGGCCGACTCCGGGGACGTCCTCACCTCCGACCCGTACCGGCTCATCGGCAAGGTCAGGGGCATCGCGTTCGCCACCGCCGACAGGATCGCGCTGCGGTCGGGGGTCGCCGAGCACAGCCCGCAGCGGGTGAAGGCGGCGATCCTGGACAGGCTGGAGACGGCGGCGAGCCGCGACGGGCACTGTTACGTACGGCTGATCGCGCTCATCGCCCAGTCCGCGGAGCTGGTCGAGCAGGACCACGAACTCGTCGGGCGGATGGTCGACGCCCTCGTCGCCGACCGCCGCGTGGTCGTCGAGGCGTCGCCGGACGGCCAGGGGGCGGCCGTGGTCTACCTGAAGGAGACGCACAGCCGGGAGCTCACACTGACCGCCCAGCTGACCAGGCTCTGGGAGGCGGCCTCGACGCTGCCCATGCGGACGTTCCAGGAGGACCCCGGGCTGGACGAGGACCAGCGGGCGGCGGTGAACATGGCGCTGACCAGCACCGTGTCCATCCTCACCGGCGGTCCGGGGTGCGGGAAGAGCCACACCGTCAAGACCGTCGCGGCGACCGTACGGGCGATGGGCGGCACGGTGACCCTCACGGCGCCGACCGGCAAGGCGGCCAAGCGCCTGTCGGAGCTCACCGGCCTGCCCGCGATGACCGTGCACCGGATGCTGGCCCACCAGCCCGATCCCGACAGCGGCACGTTGTTCGAGCAGATGCCCGCGCAGGCCGACCTGATCGTGGTCGACGAGGCGTCCATGCTGGACCTGAACCTGGCCACCCGGCTCACCGCGGCCATCCCGCCAGGCAGCCACCTGCTGATCGTGGGCGACAGCGACCAGCTCCCCAGCATCGCACCGGGCAGCGTGCTGGCCGACCTGCTGCGGGTCGAGGCGATCGCGCGGATGCGCCTGACCAAGGTCTTCCGCCAGGCGGAGGGCAGCGGCATCATCCGGGCCGCCCGCCGGGTCAGGGCGGGCGAGGTGCCCGCGCTCCCCGGCGGGGGAGGCTTCTGGTTCGAGGAGGTCGACGATCCCGAGCGGGTCGCCGAGCGGGTGATGCACCTGGCGACGGTGGCGATCCCGCGCAAGCAGGGGGTGAGCCCGGACCAGGTCCAGGTCCTGTGCCCGATGCGCAAGGGCCTGACGGGGACCGCCGAGCTCGGCCGCATGATCCAGGAACGGCTCAACCCGGCCCGCGAGGGGGTCGCCGAGCACTGGTCGGGCGCCTCCGCCTTCCGGGTCGGCGACCGTGTCATGCCGATCCGCAACAACTACGACAAGGGCGTCTTCAACGGCGACACCGGTACGGTCACCGCCATCACCGCCGAGGAGCGGCTCGTCGAGATCCGCACCGACGACGGGCAGACGGTGAAGTACGGCTTCGGCGAGCTCGACGAGCTGACCCACACGTACGCCATCAGCGTCCACCGCTCGCAGGGCAGCGAGTACCCCTTCGTGGTCGCGCCGCTCGTCACCGAGTCCGGGGGTGTCATGCTGCGCCGCAAGCTGCTCTACACCCTGCTCACCCGGGCGAGGTCGTGGGTGGTCGTCGTCGGCGAGCGCAAGGCTCTGGAGAT
Source organism: Streptosporangium heterodermiicola (assembly GCF_051390675.1). NCBI lineage: Bacteria > Bacillati > Actinomycetota > Actinomycetes > Streptosporangiales > Streptosporangiaceae > Streptosporangium > Streptosporangium heterodermiicola. Next base: position 79,760 of record NZ_JBPJSR010000026.1, on the reverse strand, counting down.
GGCCGTCAGCAGGCTGGACCACCGCCGCAACACGGGACTCGCCCGCAGGCTCGCGCTGAGCCTCGGCGGGGACCTTCACTACGAGGCCGCCCCCCCGCGCGTGTTCCCGGCTTCGCGATCTTCTTGACATTTTTTCTTCACATAACTTGAATTAAGTTAGACAAGAACCGTCCTCGGCTTGCCGAAGTTGTTGGTAACGCCGGTCTCCGTTATGCCCGTGGGCGGGGCGGGCTTCGCCTTTGTCGTTCGTCAGTTCGTCGCGAGACAGAGGAAACACGCATGACCAGGGAAAACATGGTCAACTCGACGCGGACGTGGGTGCGGCTACTCGCCGTGCTCGCTCTCGCGCTCGGCCTCACCACCCTTCCGGGCGGGGGGAACGCGCGGGCGTCGATCGCCCCGAGCTTCAAGGTGATCGCCTTCTACAACGGGACGTGGGACGCGGCCCACATCAACTTCGTCCAGGAGGCCAACCGCTGGTTCCCGCAGATCGCCGCGCAGAACAACTTCACCTACACGGCGACCAACAACTGGAGCCAGCTGAACGCGAGCAACCTCCAGCAGTACCAGGTGGTGCTCTTCCTGGACGACCTGCCGCAGACCGCCGCCCAGCGATCGGCGTTCGAGCAGTACATGCGTAACGGCGGGGCGTGGATGGGCTTCCACGTGAGCGCGTTCAACACCAACGCGGCGAGCTGGTCGTGGTACCACAACGAACTCCTCGGCACCGGCGCGTTCCGGTCCAACACCTGGGGGCCCACCTCGGTGGTCATGCGCACGGAGGGCGGGGCGCACCCCTCCACGGCGCGGCTGCCCGCCACCTTCACCTCGTCGGTCAGCGAGTGGTACAGCTGGACCAACGACCTGAGGAACAACGCGAACATCAGGATCCTCGGGTCCATCGACCAGTCGAGCTTCCCGGTCGGCACGGACCCCAACCAGACCTGGTACAGCGGCTACTACCCGCTCATGTGGACCAACCGCAACTACAAGATGCTGTACGCGAACTTCGGCCACAACGCCATGAACTACAGCAACAACACCCCGCTGTCGTCCACGTTCGCCAGCGAGGTGCAGAACCGGTTCGTCATCGACGGCCTGCTGTGGCTGGGCGGCGGGAGCACCCCGCCTCCGACGGACACCATCTCGCCGACCGCGTGGTACAGCCTCGCCAGCCGCGCCAGCGGCAAGTGCGTGGACGCCCGCGCGGCCGCCTCGGCGAACGGCACCGCGATCCAGCAGTACACCTGCAACGGCACCCTCGCCCAGCAGTTCCAGGTCCAGCCGACCAGCGGCGGCTTCGCGCGGCTCAACATCCGCCTCAACGGCGCCCAGGTCGTCGACGTGACCAACGTCTCCAGCGCCGACGGCGCCCTCCTGCAACTGTGGGCGTACGGTGGCGGCAACAACCAGCAGTGGCAGGCGGTGTCCGAGGGCGGCGGCTACTTCCACTTCGTCAGCCGTCTCAGCGGCAAGTGCCTGAGCGTGCCGGGCTCCTCGACGGCCGACAGCGTCCAGCTGGCGCAGAACACCTGTAACGGCGGCGCCGCCCAGTCGTTCCGGATCACCCAGCAGCCGTAGTCTCCCGGCGGTTCGTACGCCCGCCCCTTCCCACGACCGGGAAGGGGCGGGCATCCGCGGTTACGCGGCGAGCACGCGCTCGGCGGGGTGGACGTCTCCGCGGGATCCCGCCTTCTGGAACACTGTGGGTCTCATGCGACTCCAAGAACCCGCGCACCCCGGGAACGGCGACCGCCCGGCCGTGCCGTCCCGCCCCACCGTCCGAGCCGGGCGGGCTGCGCGAGTCGTGCGGCCCGTGCGGAAGAGCGTCGGGGGCGCGTCGTGAGCCGGGAGGTGCGGCGCTTCGAGGCGCGGGCCGCGAGCGCGGACACGTACCTGCTGGGCGAGGGGCCCGTGTGGGACGCCGCGAGGGAGCGCCTCCTGTGGGTGGACATCGACGCCGGTCAGGTCCTTGAGGGACGGCTCGTCCGTGACTCCGTTCGCGTGGACCGCAGGCACGAGTTCGGCGAGACCGTCGGCGCCGTCGTGTGCGACCGGGACGGCAGGCTGCTCGTCGCGGGGCGGAAGGGACTGCTCACCGTGGAGGGCGGGGAGCCGTCACCAGGGGATGGAGCAGGGGGCGGGCACGCGTACCTCGTCGACCTGGTCCCCGACGGGAAGGACAGCCGCCTCAACGACGGGGCCTGCGACCCCGCCGGACGCTTCCTCGTGGGGAGCCTCGCCCTCGACGACCGGCACGGCCAGGAGTGCCTGTACCGCCACGAGGCGGACGGGACCGTCACGACCATCGACGCCGACCTCGGACTCTCCAACGGTCTCGCCTGGTCCCCGGACCTGTCGACGATGTACAGCGTCGACAGCGTCCCGGGAACGATCTGGGCGAGGGCCTACGACGCCGTCACCGGCGCGTACGGTGAGCGCCGCGTGCTGCTGGAGGTCCCCGACGGTACGCCGGACGGGATGTGCGTCGACGCCGACGGCAACCTGTGGATCGCGCTGTGGGGCGCCGCCCAGGTGCGGTGCCACTCGCCCGGGGGTGAGCACCTCGCGACCGTGGAGGTCGCGGCCCCCAACGTGACGAGCGTCGCCTTCGTGGGCACGCGGCTCGACACGCTGCTCGTCACGTCGGCCCGGACGGGGATGACGCGGGAGGAGACCGCGCGCCACCCGGACGCCGGTCGCGTCTTCCTCGCGGACGTCGGCACGCGCGGGCTTCCCACCCCTTACTGGTCCGGTCCCGTCCCCGGGAAGGGCGTTCCCGCTCCCTGACGCTCCGGGGCTCGCGCCGCGACGGCGTTCCCCGTCCCGGTGTGTCGGGGTGAGCGTGCCATCGGTGGAGGGAAAGGGTCCTCCAGGCCGTTCGGGCTCGCAGGAGCGGTGGCGGGGTGGCGGATCGCGACGCGACTGCCATGGGGGAGAGACACATGGGTGTGAATACGCGAAGGTATGGTGATTGTTCGTGACGACGTTTCGGATCAGCGAGGCCGCCGCGCTGCTCGGGGTGAGCCCCGACACGGTCCGCCGGTGGGTGGACGCCGGGCGGCTCGCGGCCCGGCGGGACGAGCACGGCCACCGGATGGTGGAGGGCGCCGATCTGGCGGCGTTCGCGCGCGCCCGGATCGAGTCCGAGAACGGTACGGGCCACTCCTCGGCCAGGAACCGCCTTCGCGGGATCGTGACCGAAGTGATCAAGGACGCGGTGATGGCCCAGGTGGAGATCGCCGCGGGACCGTACCGGGTGGTGTCGCTGATGAGCCGCCAGGCCGCCGACGAGATGGGCCTGGAGGTGGGGGTGATGGCGGTCGCCGTGATCAAGTCCACCAACGTGGTCGTGGAGATCGCCGACCACGCCCGTACGACGAGTTGACGACACCGTGAGCGGTCCGTCCGGTGGGGTGGCGGGTCGCCTGCCCTGGGTGCTGGTGCTGCCCGCCGTGGCGGGGATGCTCTTCCTGACACTGCCGCTGGCCGGGCTGCTCGTCCGCGCCCCCTGGTCCACCCTGGCCGAGAGGCTCGGCGAGCCGCGGGTGCTGGAGGCGCTGCGCCTGTCGCTGGTGACCGCGACCGTGGCCACGCTGGTGTGCCTGCTGCTCGGCGTACCGCTGGCGTGGCTGCTGGCCCGCGTCGCCTTTCCCGGCCGCCGCCTGGTGCGGGCGCTGGTCACCGTCCCCCTCGTGCTGCCCCCGGTGGTCGGCGGGGTCGCCCTGCTGCTCGTCCTGGGGCGGCGCGGCCTGGTCGGCCAGTGGCTCGACACCACCTTCGGTGTCACCCTGCCGTTCACCACGGCCGGAGTCGTCGTCGCGGAGACGTTCGTCGCCATGCCGTTCCTGGTCATCAGCGTCGAGGGCGCGCTGCGCGCCGCCGACCTGCGCTTCGAGGAGGCCGCCGCGACGCTGGGCGCCTCTCGCTGGACCATCTTCCGCCGCGTCACCCTGCCGCTGATCGCCCCCGGCATCGTCGCGGGCGCCGTGCTGTGCTGGGCCCGCGCGCTGGGCGAGTTCGGGGCCACCATCACCTTCGCCGGGAACTTCCCCGGCCAGACCCAGACCATGCCGCTGGCCGTGTATCTCGCCCTGGAGACCGAGCCGGAGGCCGCGATCGTGCTCAGCCTCGTCCTGCTCGCCGTCTCGGTGATCATCCTGGCCAGCCTGCGCGACCGGTGGGTGAGCGGCCCGTGACCCTGGACGCCCACCTCGTCGTCACCCGGCCCCGCTTCCACCTGGACATCGAACTGGAGGTCGCCGCCGGGCAGGTCGTCGCCCTCCTCGGCCCCAACGGCGCGGGCAAGACCACCGCGCTGCGCGCGCTGGCCGGGCTCACCGCCCTGTCCGGAGGGCGGATCCTCCTGGACGGCGAGGCGCTGCACACCATGGCGTCTGAACGTCGCCCGATCGGCATGGTCTTCCAGGACTACCTGCTCTTCCCGCACCTGTCGGCGCTGGACAACGTCGCCTTCGGGCCTCGCTGCCGAGGTGCCTCCAAGGCGGAGGCGCGGCGCGGTGCCGCCGCGTGGCTGGAGCGCGTCGGCCTGGCCGGGTACGTCGCGGCGAGACCCCGGCAGCTGTCGGGCGGCCAGGCCCAGCGCGTCGCCCTGGCCCGCGCCCTCGCCGTGGGACCCCGCCTGCTGCTGCTGGACGAGCCGCTGGCCGCCCTCGACGCCCACACCCGCCTGGAGATCCGTTCCCAGCTCCGCCGCCACCTGGCCGACTTCGGCGGCGCGACCGTCCTGGTCACCCACGATCCGCTGGACGCCATGGTGCTCGCCGACCAGCTGGTCGTCATCGAGAACGGCTCCGTCGTGCAGCGCGGCACCCCAGCGGAGGTCGCCCGCCGCCCGCGCACCGACTACGTCGCCCGCCTGGTCGGCCTCAACCTCTACCGGGGTCTCGCCACGGGACGGCGGGTCACCGTCGGCGAGGTGGGCTTCAGCGTCGCCGAGCATCTGGACGGTCCCGCGTTCGTCGCCTTCAGGCCCAGCGCGGTCGCGCTCTACCGGACCCGCCCGGACGGCACCCCGCGCAACCTCTGGGAGGCCACGATCGAGGGCATCGAGCGGCACGGCGACAACGTCCGCATCCACCTGGAGGGGCCGATCACCGCCTCGGCCGACGTCACCCCCGCCGCCGTCGCGGACCTCGACCTCACCCCGGGCCAGCGGATCTGGGCGGCCGTCAAGGCCACCGAGACCCACGCCTACCCGGCCTGAGCTCTCGCGACCCGTGCCCACCCGGCTCGGGTCCCCGTGACGCCGCCCGCCCGTACGACCACCGCGATGCCGCGGGTCACCCGCGTGGCGGCCCGGGTCGCCCGGACTCTCGGGGGCACAATGGCGTGAGGGGGGATGATCTATGCGCGTCGCTGTACTCGGGATGGGCATGATGGGGCGGGCGATGGCCCGGCGGCTGCTGGTGCGCGGCTTCCCGGTCACGGTGTGGAACCGCACACCGGGACGGGCGGAGGAGCTGGTCGGCCTCGGTGCCGTCGAGGCGGCCTCGCCCGCCGAGGCCGCGCGGGAGGCCGAAGGAGTGCTGCTGTCACTCGCCGACGACCGGGCGGCTCGCGAGGTGATGTCCCAGCTGACCGGAATCGGCTCCGGCGGGCCCGTCGTGGCCGACACGAGCACCGTCGCCCCGGACACGGCCCGCGCGCTGCGGGACATGGCGCCAGGAGGCCGGTTCGTGGCCGCGCCCGTCATCGGCTGGCCACCGGTCGTCGCCGAGGGGCAGGCCTCGGTCCTGCTGGGTGGCGAGCGTGACGTCGCCGACGTGCTGAAGCCGGTGTGGTCGGAGGCGTTCGCCTCCTACTCCTACTGCGGCCGGGACCCAGGCGCGGCGCTCGCCTTCAAGCTGCTGAACAACTACCTGCTGATGACCGGGATCGCCGCGCTCTCCGAGGCGACCGCCACGGGTCTGGCGGTGGGCCTCGACGAGACGCTGCTGCACGACTTCCTCCTCACCTGGCCCACCGTCGCGCCCGCCCTGCACAACCGGGTCGACGACATCCTGAGCGGCGACCACCGGGGGTGGTTCACGACCAGGCTCGCCGCCAAGGACGTGCGGCTCGCCATCGACCTGGCGGGGTCGGCCGGTCTCGACCTGCCGATCGCCCGGCTGGTCGAGCGGCGCTACGAGGAGGCGGCCGAGCACGGCTGGGGTGACGGGGACATCGGCGCGGTCGTCGAGCTGCTACGCGAGAAACCGCGCTAGCATCGCCCGTCACCGCGCCCGATGCCTCTGCCTCTTCCATGTCGAGCGGGTCGTCCCCGGTGCCTCTACGCGCATCCCACCGGGGCTGCCGGCCCCTGCGACGGCAGCCCCGGTGAGGCTTCGGGGGGGTGAAGTCCGGCGGGTCCCGTTCATGACCCGTTCGGCAGGCCGGTGCGCCCGTACACGACGAGGGCCCAGGTGACGCAGCCGAAGGCGGCCACGCACGCCAGCGTGCGGATGAGGTTCCAGCGGACCCACACCCCCTCGAACCGCTCGCGCACCGCCGCGAGGTCGGTGACGCGGTCGGGGTCCCCGGCCGCGTCGAGCGCGTTGTTGAGCGGCACGTTGATCCCCATCGTGATGACGAGCATCACCACGTACAGGACGAGCGCGGCCACGATCCAGGGCAGTACGGGCCGCCCGTCCGTCTGGAGGTGGAGTACCGCGGCGAGGACGGTCAGCACCAGCGCGCCGCCGAAGCAGGCGGCGAACCAGCCGTTGAGGATCGCCACGTTGATCCGCTGCATCGCGCTGACGAAGGTCCGGTCGTCCGTCCGGGCCAGGCCGGGCATGACGGAGCAGGTGTAGGCATAGAAGAGACCGGCTACGAGTCCCATCGTGATGGCCGCCGCGACCAGCGCGACGCCTCGGAACATCAACATCACATTCTCCTGGACTGTCGGGGGATCCCGGCCTCGGGATCGGACATGCTCATCGCCGGGTGCTGGGGTGCTGGGGTGCTGGGGTGTTCGGGCGTCAGCCCCAGACTCCGGTGGCGGCGGTGTCGCGCGCGTAGTCGCCGAAGTCGCGGGGCTCACGGCCCAGCGCGCGCCGGACCCCGTCGGTCAGGTGGGCGTTGCGGCCGTCAAGCACGGTGGTGAACAGCTCCGCGAGCTGCGTGGCGAACTCCGCCGGTACGCCGTGCTCGACCGCCCCGGCCACGTACTCCTCGGCGGAAACCGGTACGTAGCGGACCTCCCTGCCGGTCGCCTTGGAGATCTCCTCGGCGGCGTCGGCGAAGGTCAGCAACCGGGGGCCGGTCAGCTCGTAGAGTTCGCCCGCGTGTCCGTCCTCCGTCAGCGCCGCGACCACGACGTCCGCGATGTCGTCGGCGTCGACGAACGGCTCGGCCACGTCCCTCGCCGGGAGCGCGATCTCGCCGGAGAGGACCGGTTCCAGCAGGTAGTCCTCGCTGAAGTTCTGCGAGAACCAGGCCGTCCGCACGATCGTCCACTCGACCCCGGACTCCTGGACCGTCCGCTCGCTCACCTCGGCCTCCTCCTCGCCGCGGCCGGACAGGAGGACCAGGCGCCGGACGCCGCTCCCGACCGCCCGCGAGACGAACGAGCGGACCGTCTCCACCGCCCCGGGGAAGGCCAGGTCCGGGTAGTAGACGACGTACACCGACGTCACGTCCCGCAGCGCGTTCTCCCACGTCGTCCGGTCCTCCCAGTCGAACGGGGGTTCCCCCGAGCGGGAGCCGGCCCGCACCGGCAGGCCGCGCGCGGTGAGCCGCTCCACCACGCGGCGGCCGGTCTTGCCCGTGCCGCCGAGGACCAGCGTCGTGTTCCGCTCATGGATGTTTTCTGTCATGGGACCAGTGAACTGGCCAGGGATGAGACGGGCCATGGTCGAGAAGCGCAGTCCCATGTTTCAGCGTCTACAGTGAGGTCGTGGACGCGCTCACCGACTTCCTGGACGGTCCGAGGGCGAGAGGGGCGTTCCTGCTCCGCTCGGTTCTGAACCCGCCCTGGTCCCTGCGGATCCAGGACCGGGCGCCGCTCGCCCTGGCGGCCATGGTGCGGGGCGAGGCATGGGTGATGTTCGACGGCGGCGACCCGGTGCGCCTGGGGCCGGGGGACGTCGCGATCATCCTCGGCCCGGATCCCTACACGGTCGCCGACGACCCGGCCACGACGCCCGATGTGGTGATCCATCCGGGCCAGCACTGCACCACCCTCGACGGGCGGAGCCTGGCCCAGGAGATGGACCTGGGCGTTCGCACCTGGGGCAACAGCCCCGAGGGGTCAACGGTGCTCCTCACCGGCGCGTACCAGATGCGCGGGGAGATCAGCCGCCGTCTGCTGGAGGCGCTGCCCCCGCTGCTCGTCCTCCCGGAGGACGCCTGGGACTGCCCCATCATCCCGCTGCTCGGCGACGAGATCGTCAAGGACGAGCCGGGTCAGGAGGCCGTTCTCGACCGGCTGCTCGACCTGCTGCTCATCGCCGTCCTGCGGGCCTGGTTCTCCCGCCCGGAGGCCGGTGCCCCCGCCTGGTACCGCGCCCACAGCGACCCCGTGGTGGGCAGGGCCCTGCGCATGCTGCACGGCGACCCGGCGCATCCCTGGACGGTGGCCACGCTGGCCGCGAGGGCCGGTGTCTCCCGCGCCGCCATGGCCCGCCGCTTCACCGAGCTGGTGGGCGAGCCGCCCATGACGTTCCTCACCGGCTGGCGGCTGGCGATGGCCGCCGACCTGCTGCGCGAGACCGACGCCACCGTCGGCGCGGTGGCCACGCGGGTCGGCTACGGCAGCGCGTTCGCGCTCAGCGCCGCCTTCAAGCGCGAACGCGGCATCAGCCCCCAGGAGCACCGCGCGGGGGTCCAGCGCCCTCAGCGGCCCCCGCGTCCACGGAGTGACCAGGCCGTCGGCACGCTCACGCCGTAGCCCCCGAGGTCCCGGCGGGCGTGACGGTGTACGAGTCCCGGCCAGGCGGTCGACGCGCCTGGAGACACCGGAGCGGAGCCCCGGGGGCGCCGGGGCCGTGGACGGTCAGAACAGCCAGTCGAGCAGGCCGCCCCGGCCGCCGCCCGAGTCGCCGTTCGACCCGGTGTCCTGCGGCGGCGGCGCCGTCGTCGGCTGCTGGGTCGGGGTGGTGTTCTCCACGGGGGCCTCGTCCGTCGCCGAGGGGGCGGGCTCGGAGGTGATCCGCGCGTTCTGGCTCGGGGCCGTCCGGGAGGTCTCCTCCTGCTCGGCCTCCTCGGAGGACGTCGTCGGACGGGTCTCCCTCTGCGGGGTGCTGCGGGTCGGCGAAGGACGGCTGGAGGGCTCCCGGGTCCGGGGAGCTTTGCTGGGAGCGGTGGTCGTGGGCTCGTCGGCCGTGGACGGTTCGTCGGACGGTTCCGCCGTCTCCTCCCCGGGCCGGGGCGTCGGCGTCTCCGAGGGCGCCTTCGGCAGGTCGGCCACCGAGCACCGGACGCCCGGCGAGCACGTGGTGGCGGTCCTCCCGTCCAGGGAGGAGGAGAGCAGCCAGCCGCCCGCGACCCCCGCGATCACGACGCCGCCCACGACCGCCAGCAGGGCCCTGCTCTTGCCCCTGCTCTTACGGCGGCGCTCCTCGTAGGGATCGGGGTCCTCGCGCCAGCCCGACCCCAGGAAACCGCGTGGGGGCGTCACCTCGTCCTCGTCGCGGTAGAGGGGACCGTCGGACGTGATGTCGGTGTCCCCCACCTCGCGACGCTCGTTGAGGTAGACCATCTCCCGGGAACCGTCGGCCCGGACGATCTCCCGGGACCCGTCGACGTGGACGATCACCTGGGACCCGTCGCCCGGCGTGAGCTCCGGAAGGTCGATCTCGCTCCATCCGTCCGACAACACGTCGCCGGCGGGACGTTCGGGTTCGTACTGCGCCGGTCCGAGGGGACCGGTCTGCTCGCGAGGATCTTCCTCGTACGGTCCTTGGATATCGTCGCGCCCCACGATGACCCTCTCTGACGTAAACCTTGGTCGGGCATCTTGATAGCAGATTCGACAGCAACTTGTCCGAAAAGTTCACATACGGCTGAGAATAATGTGACTTATGGGGCCACGCTGGGACTCGGTGATGGACCGGGCCATTCCTCGCTGATCGGCGGATATCCGTAGGCATCCGGAAGCGGGAGCCGGCTCCCCTGCCGAGGGGGCTCCCGTACCGACGGGGGACGCGGGCCGACAGGCGCGTCAGGAGGCGCGGGAGGGGGAGAGCGACCGGGAACGCGCCCGATCAAGTGAAAGACGTGCCTGATCCCGTCACCCGGGGTAGGAAGGGCGCCTGACGTTCTTCTCCGTGTGAAAGCGGAGGTCGCCACGCTCAAGGAGGGTCGATGACACCGAATCCGACGGCGGACGTGCTGCCCGGCCCCTCGCCCTTCCCGCCCATCGCCGACTACGGGTTCCTGTCCGACTGCGAGGTCACCGCCCTGGTCGCCCCGAGCGGGAACGTCGAGTGGCTCTGCCTGCCGCGAATGGACTCTCCCAGCGTCTTCGCCGCCATCCTCGACCGGGGCGCGGGGGGCTTCCGGCTCGGCCCCGCGGACCTGAGGGTGCCCGCCGCGCGCCGCTACCTGCCCGGCACCATGATCCTGGAGACGAGCTGGGGCACCCCCACCGGCTGGATCATCGTGCGCGACCTGCTGCTCATGGGGCCCTGGCACCACGACGACGAGCTCTCCCGTACGCACAGGAGGGCGCCGACCGACTACGACGCCTCCCACGTGCTGCTCCGCACGGTGCGCTGCGTCAGCGGGGAGGTGCAGGTCACGCTCGACTGCGAGCCGATCTTCGACTACGGCCGCAGGCCCGCCCGCTGGGCGTACACCGACAGGGGCTACCACCAGGGCGTCGCGACGGCGGAGGGGGAGAGCCTGGAGCTGCGGCTCACCACCGACATGCGGCTGGGGTTCGAGGGCGGGCGCGCGACGGCGCGCACCCTCCTCAAGGAGGGCGACACGCGTTTCTGCGCGCTGTCGTGGACCCCGCACGAGCCGCCGTACACCTTCGAGGACGCCTACGAGCGGCTCGTGTGGACCGCGCACCACTGGCAGCACTGGCTCGCCAGGGGCGCCTTCCCCGACCATCCCTGGCGGAGATACCTGGAGCGCAGCGCCCTCACCCTGAAGGGCCTGACCTTCGCCCCCACGGGCGCCCTCATCGCGGCGGCGACCACCTCCCTGCCCGAGACCCCGCGTGGCGACCGCAACTGGGACTACCGCTACGCCTGGATCAGGGACTCGACCTTCGCCCTCTGGGGCCTGTACACCCTGGGCTTCGACTGGGAGGCCGACGACTTCTTCTGGTTCATCGCCGACGTGGCGGAGCGGGACGAGGAACTCCAGGTCATGTACGGCATCGACGGCGAGCGCGAGCTGGACGAGTACGTCCTCGACCATCTCTCCGGATACGAGGGCGCCAGGCCCGTCAGGGTCGGCAACGCCGCGTACCGCCACCGCCAGAACGACGTCTGGGGCGCCGTCCTCGACTCCTTCTACATCCACACCCGGTCGCGCGACCGCCTGGACGAGCGGATCTGGCCCATCCTGAAACGGCAGGTCGAGTCCGCCATCAGGTGCTGGCGGGAGCCCGACCGCGGCATATGGGAGGTACGCGGCGAGCCCCGGCACTTCACCTCCTCGAAGGTCATGTGCTGGGTGGCGGCCGACAGGGGCGCCAGGCTCGCCCGGCTCAGGGAGGAGCCGGAGCTGGCCGCGCGCTGGCAGGCGGTCGCCGACGAGATCCACGCCGACGTGTGCGCCCACGGCGTCAGCGAGCGCGGGGTCTTCAGGCAGCACTACGACACCGACGTCCTCGACGCGTCGCTCCTGCTCATCCCGCTGGTGCGCTTCCTGCCGCCCGACGACCCCAGGGTCCGCGCCACCGTGCTCGCCATCGCCGACGAGCTCACCGCCGACGACCTGGTCCTGCGCTACGAGACGAAGAACACGGACGACGGCCTGACCGGGGAGGAGGGCACCTTCGCGATCTGCTCGTTCTGGCTCGTCTCGGCACTGACGGAGATCGGGGAGCACGCCCGTGCCCGCAGGCTCTGCGAGAGGGTCCTCTCCTTCGCCAGCGCCCTCGGGCTCTACGCCGAGGAGATCGACCCGGTGACCGGGCGCCACCTCGGCAACTTCCCCCAGGCGTTCACCCACCTGGCGCTCATCAACGCGGTCATCCACATCATCCGCGCCGAGAGCGGGCAGGTTCCGCCGACCAGGTGGCCGTCATGATCCCCCGTACTCTCCCCCGTGTTCCTCGTGTGGTCCCCCGCGTGCGCCGACGTGCGTCGGCGTGCGGGACCACCCGGATGCCTGGCTAGGCTCTCAGGCATGAACCGTCGGGTGATTGCCATAGTGGTGCTCGTCGGCCTGCTCGCGACGAGCGGTCTGTCCGTGGTCCTGGCCTGGGGGCTGAGCGGCTGAACGGCCGGGCTTAGCGACCGAGTGGCCTGGAGCTGAGCGGCTGAGCGCCGTCGCGTGATGTCGCGGTGGACTCCGCGGCCGGTCCCGGGAGTGCGCCGGGATCCCGGAGGGCGGACGATCGGAGAGACGCGCCGGGATCGGCGGGTGCGTCCGGAGAGATCCGGGAAATCGGATGATCGCGAAGAGGCGATCGAAGAGGATGTGCCCGGATCCAGAGGGTGGACGACCGAAGCGGCGTCCGGATCCGTGACAGCGGCTGATCGGCGAATATGACCCGATCAGTCAGGGGGAACGACCCGCGAGGACCCGGTGGCGGCGCGCGGTCGTCGGGGAGCCGAGCCGTCGCGTACGCCCCCCAGCGTCGCGACCGCTCCCCGGGGTGCCGCTAGGCGACCACCATCGAGTTCTGGCCCGCGGGGGCGCCCTGCTGGGAGTGGGTGGGCTGCCGGTGCGAGACGGGCTGCTCCACGACGGGCTGGGGCTGCTGCCGCTGGACGACCCGCTCCACGGGGGCCTGCTCCGCGGGGCAGGTGCAGTAGCCGTTGGTCACGATGAGGCGGCCCCGCTGCGCCGTGTAGGTGCGGGAGTCGGTGGCGAGGAGAACGCCCGTGCATTTCTGGCAGACGACGGACTGGCGATCCATGGTCGGCTTCCTTCCTTGAGGTTAGCCGTCGAACGTCTCTCGGTCCGGCCGGCTGGCTGCTCGTGCCCCGAGAGGAAGACTTGAATCTCCCCGACGAGGGTTCCATCTTACTTCGTAGCGCATTGTGATCTTTGAGCCACGCGAGGTGACAGATGTGAACCTTGGTGGTGCTGCTTCACAACGGTCTCATGTGAAGCGACCCGGCGGGTGGCGAATGTCCCTCTCTCGCCCCCGCCGATCCGCGTTCCAGCGATCTCCGCCGCCCCCGGATCCCCGGTACGGGCGGCGGTCGCTACGTGCTCAGAACTTTTTTCTTTTTCTCCGTGATCACGGACCGGAACAGCAGCGCGTTGGCCGCCACCGCGATGCAGACCACACCGAGCAGGAAACCCCAGCTCACGTCGCTCAGGTGGTGCATGCCGCGATACATGCGCGAGAAGGCGATGCCCAGGGGGATGCCGAGGCCGATCACCCACCACAGCACGTTCAGGATCTTGAAGCGGTGGGTGTGGATGGTCAGCACCAGGGCGACGCCGCAGTAGAAGGCGACCGCGGCGCTGGTGTGCCCCGAGGGGAAGCTGGAGGTGGGCGGAGCGGGGTCGAGGTGCTCGACGGCGGGCCGCTTGCGCTCGGCGAAGACGGTCGCCAGCAGGAAGATCGCCGACTGCGAGAAGACCGCCAGCGCGAGGAAGATCGACTCGTTCCAGCGCTTGAAGGCCAGCCGGAAGGCGATGACCAGCAGCGCGGTGGCGGTGATGATCACCGGGGTGTCGGACAGGCCCGACACCACGTCGGTGATCGAGCTCCAGTAGGCCGTACGGTCCCCGGCCAGCTGCTCGTTGACCCCCTCGTCGTTCGCGATGAGGGTCGTCGTCTGCAGGACCTTCGTGATGAGCAGCCCGACGCCGATCGTCAGTACGGCCATGATGGCCAGTGGCGCCAGGATGAGGCGCGTCACGCCTTTGAAATCCACCGACATTTTCGACATGGCGCGCCAGCTACCCCGAACGACCTCCTCGGAACGCCTCGGGTTCGACGCCTTCCATGTGGGGTTCGGCGGGCCTGCGGCCCTCTCCCCGGCGCCAGGTCTCGAACCCCGCCGCCGCTCCGACCACGAACGCCACGCCCAGCGCGACCCCCGCGATCACGTCGCTGGTCCAGTGGACGCCGAGCGCCACCCGGCTGTACGCGACGAACATCGTGACGGACGCCGCGACGACCCAGAGGACGATCCGCGAGGCCGTGCTCCGCAGGAGGGGCAGCAGGATGAGCACGAGGATGCACGCGCCCAGCGCCGCTCCCATCGCGTGCCCTGAGGGGAAGGAGGCGCCGGGCGCCCAGGCCACGGGATTCGGCAGATCCGGCCTGGCGCGGTCGACGATCCCCTTGACGGCGAGGTTCAGCAGGCCGCCGAAGGTGATCGTGGCGACCGCCCAGACCGCGAGGCGCGGCGCGCCCCGATACCAGAGCCAGACGGCGGTCAGCACCACCAGCACACGCCACGTCCAGGGGCCGAACACCTCGGTCGCCACCCTGAGGAAGGCGGTGTAGCCGGGGTTCTCCAGCGCGTGGGCGTGCAGGCTCAGGGCGACGCCCTCGTCGAGGCCCGTGAGGTGTGAGGAAGAGGTCCTCACGAGCACGAGCAGGATCACGAACGGCATCGTGAAGAGCGCCACTGCCGCCATCGCCATCGTCAGGCGCACACCCAACCGCAGGTCAGCGGCATGATCGTCGGAGTTTCCTTGCGGTGGGGGTTTACCCTCGACAAATCTGACCATCGTTCATGGCTACCCGATCCCTCGCGAATATTCCCCGCACGATACGTGGGGGACCGGGACCGCGGGGCCCGGAAGCCGTGAAATCCGAGGATACGGAGGCCGCGGACCACCGGAATCCCGGGCCGCGTGCCGGGTCGTCTCAGGCCGCGTGGCGGGGTTCGCGGCGGGTCGTCCAGCGCAGGACGTCGCAGTGCCGCCGCTCGGCCTCGGCGAGCGCCGCGTCGTCCGCGTAGGCGTCGAGGACGGTCCGCAGCCACGGCATCTGCTCGGTGACGTCGTCCCACGCCTGGGAGGGGTCGTCGAGGCCCAGTTCGATGAGCGCGTCCAGGTGCGCGGCGTAGGCCGTCCACCATTGGCGGCTCAGCTCGGCGAGGAACCCGCCCAGCCCGCCGAACTCCCGCTGGATCTCCTCGTCCCACCAGACGGGGACGGTGACGTCACCGGTGTCGGCGAGGTCGCGGAGCACGAGGTTCGCCAGGGTGCGGCGGCGCCGGGCGATGGCCGAACGTGACAGGATGCTCATAACGCCCACCCTGCCAATCTTCGTTTGCCGAATGCTTAACGATGTATTGACGGTGATGTCCGGCCTTGGCCGTAGGCCGAGGGGGGAACCGCTTGGCCGGAGTCGCCGGGCAGCACTAGGCTCTGCTCCGCAGATCATTCCGCCTTGTGTCCGCGGAGCTACCTCGACATGGAGGAAGCCCGCCCATGACCCAGGTTCTTGAATTCTCCCGGCTCGTCGACCGTACCCTGAGCGCCCTCGCCGAGGTCCTCGGCTCCGACGGGGCGGCACTCATGCTGATAGACGACCACGACCGCCTGCGCGCGGTCGGAGGGTCCGACGACCAGGGCAGGCGCCTGGAGCTGATCCAGGAGCAGATCGGGGCCGGACCGGCCATCGAGACCCTGACCCGTGGCGCGGACGTCGCCGTCGACGACCTGAGGGCGGCCAGGCCCTTCGGGTTCCCCGGCGTGGCCGCGCGAGTCTCGGACGTCCGGGCGGTGCTCTCCGTGCCTTTGCGAGCGGAGGAGCGATTGATCGGCACCCTTAATTTCTACGACCGGACGAGCCATGAATGGCAGCCCGCGAAAGTCCGGACGGGAGAACGCCTCGGCGAGCTCATGGTGATGGTCCTCCAGACCATGGCTCATAGAACTCCTCCTCCAGGGAAGCCGTAGTGTGCACGTCAAGTAACCAGGTCGACGCTGAAAGGCGCCACACGTATGACTCACATTGATCCGGAAGCGCTGGTCGCGAGCCTGAGAAGGCTTCAGACGACCTCGTCCACCACAGGCATAGTTCATCAGTTGGAGCGTGCCGTGGATGTGGTGAACTCGCTGTTCGGATATGCGGGTGCGGGGCTGATGTTTGCCGAAGAAGGTAAAGATCTCCGCTATTTGGTCGCCACCGATGAGCGGGGGCGCAGTCTTGAGGGCGCACAACTCAATCTCGGTCAGGGGCCGTGTGTTTCCGCGTACGAGGAGAATTCCGCGGTGACCTCAAGCGACGTGCGCGTCGATCCGCGCTGGCCGAAGCTCGCCGACCGGTTGCACCCGGGGGTGCGGGCGGTGGCCGGGGTGCCGGTGCGACTTGGAGGCGACCCGGTGGGCACGCTGAACGTCTACCAGGCCGGTTTCTACGAGTGGGACGAGTCGGACGTCCAGGCGCTCTACGGCTACGCGGACGTGATCGAGCAGCTTCTCACCGCCGCGATGGCCGCCGAGGAGAAGAGCGCCCTGGCCGACCAGCTCCAGTACGCCCTCGACTACCGCGTGGTCATCGAGCGGGCGATCGGTTACCTGATGGGCAAGCACGACCTGACCGCCACCCAGGCCTTCACCGGCCTGCGCAAGCAGGCCCGCGACACCCGGCGCCGCGTCGCCGACCTGGCGGCCGAGGTGCTCGGTGAGGGGGCAGGCGAAATACGGTGATTCTGCTCACGTCGCCCGAGCCCGCGGAGGACAGGGCCGGGATCGCCGTTCGCGGTGATCTCGACGCCGTCGAGGGCGCCGAACTGCGGCGCGTGCTCAGCGGGCTCACCGCGGCGACGGTCGAGCTCGACCTGGCCCAGGTGGTCTTCATCGACTGCGCGGGCTCGCGGGCCCTGCTCAGGGCCGACGAGCACCTGCGCGGCCTCGGCCAACAGATGATCATCGTGCGGCCGTCGGGCCCGGTTCTCCGGTTGCTGCGGCTGCTGGAATTCGACCGTCGTCTCCTGATCGGGCACCCCGGAGGCACGGTCGGCGCGAGCCGCACGCCACCGGGGCACTAACCTGATCGGTGATGTATCGATTCGTCTTCTCGCAGGTCCTCCGCCGCCTCGACCCCGAGGACGCGCACCACATGGCGGTGCGCGCTCTCCGCGTCCTCTCGGTGACCCCCGTGGTCAGGCGGCTGGTCCACCGCCGCCTCGCGCCACGTGACCCCGCGCTGCGCGTGCAGGCCTTCGGCGTGCACTTTCCCGGCCCGTTCGGGCTGGCGGCCGGTTTCGACAAGGACGCGGGCTGTGTCGAGGCCATGTCCGCGCTCGGCTTCGGCCATGTCGAGGTCGGCACGATCACCGCCCACGCCCAGCCGGGCAACGCCAGGCCCCGGATGTTCCGCCTCGTGGGAAACCGGGCGATCATCAACCGGATGGGCTTCAACAACGCGGGCGCGTCCGCCGCGGCCCGGTCGCTCGCCAGGCCCCGGGGCGTCCCCGCGATCGTCGGCGTCAACATCGGCAAGACGAAGGTCGTGCCCGAGTCGGGGGCCGCGGCCGACTACGTGGCCAGCGCCAGGGAGCTCGCCCCCCTGGCCGACTACCTGGTCGTCAACGTCAGCTCGCCCAACACCCCCGGTCTGCGCGACCTCCAGGCCGTGGAGCTGCTGGGCCCGCTGCTGCGCGCGGTGAAGGAGGTCGCCGACGCCACGCCCAAGCGCACCCCGCTGCTGGTCAAGATCGCTCCCGACCTGGCGGACGCCGACGTGGACGCGGTCGCCGACCTGGCCCTGGACCTCGGGCTCGACGGCATCATCGCCACCAACACCACGATCGGCAGGCAGGCGCTGGCCGGGGCCGAGCCCGCGGGCCGCGACCACAGCCGCGAGAGCGGCGGCCTGTCGGGGCGCCCGCTGAAGGTCCGGTCCCTGGAGGTCCTGCGCAGGCTCCGCGCCCGGGTGGGCGACCGACTGGTGCTCGTCTCCGTCGGTGGCGTCGAGGACGTCGACGACGTCTGGGAGCGCCTGCTCGCCGGGGCCACGCTCGTCCAGGGCTACAGCGCGCTGGTCTACGAGGGGCCGCTCTGGGCGTACCGCGTGAACCGCGACCTCTCCCGCCGCCTCCGCCGCCACGGCGTGGTCGACCTCCGCCAGATCATCGGCCGTACCGCGAGCCGGAGCACCGCGACCTGACCCGGCCACGGCACGACCCGACTCGACCACGGCACGGCCTGACCCGGCCACGACCCGACCCGGCCACGACCCGGCGCGATCTGATCTGACTACGGGTCTGACCGCGACCCGATCACGGCCTGCCCTCGCCCGCGTCCTGCGCGGGTCGCGGCCTGACCCGGTCCGTGCTCCGTACGGGCCGCGGCCTGAGCCCGGTCCAGCCCGGTCCAGCCCGATTCGGTCATGGCGCGGTCGGAATCATCGCGGTCCGAACCTTTGTGGCGGGTCCCGATTCGTCACCTCATCGGGCCGGAAGGCGGCTGACGGTATACCCTGGGTGGGTAACCTCAGGACATGGGAGGCACGATGAGCACGACCACATACACCGTCACCGGTATGACCTGCGGCCACTGCGTGAGCTCGGTCAAGGAGGAGGTCGGTGAGGTCACGGGCGTCACCGGTGTCGACGTCGATCTGGAGACCGGCAGGGTCGACGTCTCGGGAGACTCCTTCGACGACGCGGCCGTCCGCGCCGCCGTCAAGGAAGCGGGCTACGAGGTCCTCGCCTGACCGGGGCCGACGCGGGACACCGTTCCTTCTCGATACCCCTTCATCCGCGCTGACCCGGCCTCCCCAAGGGCCGGGCCGCCACCCCCGTCGTCGCGCCGTCCCAGCCCTTCGAGGGCTGGGACACCGCCCGTCGTTCACGCCGGCCCGGCCCCTCAGGGGCCGGGCCGCGATCCTTCTCCGCCGATGCCGATGCCGACCCCCCGGGGGCCGAGGGGGGCGAGGGGGCCGAGGGGCAGGGCGGCCGGTTACATGCTGGGCCGGGTCGAGTCGGCCACGTGGGTCATCTCCTCCAGGTGCTTCATGACCTCGTCCACCTTGACGGCCCCCGGCCGGTGGCGCCGGTGGCCGGCCCCGCCCAGCTGCCAGGGGCGGGGGCCGGTCAGCGGCCGGTACTCGACGCCGAGCGCGTCGAGGCGGCCCAGGTGCGTCTCCAGCCGGGCGTCGAACCCGTTCCCGGCCGAGCCCGACCAGGCGACCTCGGCCAGCGCGCATCCCCGGGGCCAGGCGCGGTAGTCCACCGCGCGCCCGTCGGGCAGCCGCTCGCTCCACAGCTGGAACTGCGCCCCGAGCACGTGCTCCCGCTCCCCGTCCGTCCACGAGTCCGGCGCGGGGACGAAGGCCGCGACGTCCGAGACGGTGATCGCGTCGCCGATCGCCACGGGCTCCTCCTCGGAGGAGGCCTCGGCGTAGTCGAAGTACAGCGGGAAGACCGGCGTCTGCACCACGTCGTGCCCGGCTGCGGCGGCGCGCCTGGCCACCCCCTGCCCGCGCCAGGGCATCACGATCGTGTCGGGCCTGAGCCTGCCGCTGACGAACGCCTCGTCCCACACCACCGCCCTGCTGCCGCGTTCGGCCAGCGCGTCCGCCAGTCGGCGCAGGAACCAGGCGTGCAGGTCGCTCACGCTCTCCAGCCCCAGCTCCGCCTGGAACGCGACGATCTCCGGGGAGGCGGCCCAGTCGTCGAGCACGCACTCGTCCCCGCCGATGTGGACGTACGGGGCCTCGCCCAGCGCCCCGGTGATCTCCTCGATCACGCCGTTCAGGAAGTCGACCGTCTCCGGCAGCGGGGACAGGATCGCGGGGGAGATGCCCCAGCGCTCCAGCACGGTGAAGGGCTCGGGCCGGCGGCCGCCGGTGGCGCGGGCGTCGAGCTCGGGGTAGGCGGCGAGGATCGCCGAGGCGTGTCCCGGCACGTCGATCTCGGGCACGACCGTCACGGCACGGGCCCGCGCGTAGGCGCCGATCTCGGCGAGGTCCTCCAGCGTGTAGTAGCCGCCGTGCGGCACGTCGTCGAAGGCCGGCTCCTCCCGGTAGTAGCTGGTGATCGTACGCGGGCGGTGCGCGCCCACCTCGTGCAGCCGGGGGTGCCGCAGGCTCTCGACCCGCCACCCCTGGTCGTCCACCAGGTGCAGGTGGAGGCGGTTCAGCTTGTGGGCCGCCATGATGTCGATCATCCTGAACACCTCGCGCTTGGGCATGAAGTGCCGGGCCACGTCCAGGTGCACCCCGCGCCAGGAGAACCGGGGCGCGTCGCGCACCCGGCCGAGGGGAACGCTCCAGCTCGCCCCCGTGCCCGCCACCGCCCGGAACGCCGCCGTGGGCAGCAGCTGCCGCAGCGTCTGGCCCGCGTAGAAGGCCCCGGACCGGTCTCCGGCCGCGATCCGCACGCCCCCGTCCGTCACGTCCAGGACGTACGACTCGGCGCCGAGCGAGGCGTCGGGCTCCACCGTGATCGTCCCCGCCTCGCCGGGGCGCGGGTCGAGCACGGCGAGCGCCAGGCGTACGGCGTCCACCAGTTCGGCGGGACCGGAGACGACGACTCCGTGGGGAAGGCCGAGGGAACCGCTGGCAGGGGTGAAAGCGGAGGGAAGCGGCAGGAGGTCCATGGCTTAAATCATGCCAAATCGCCAGAGAAACAAGCCCTTTACCCCGGCGACCCCGGACATGGAACCAAGAACCGCCCAAGTACCGCGCGGGAGAGCAGGGGAAGGCCCCTCGCGCGGACATGCTGCTGCTCATGTTCCAAGCGTCCAGGCACCCGGTCCGCACACCGCTGGCGGCACTGGTGGCGATACCGGTGGCGATCATGCTGGCCGCCGGGTGTTCCGCCGCCGTCGAGGACCCCGTCGCCCCGCCCTCGCCCACCCCCACGGACTCCTCCTCCGCGGTGCGGAGCGCCGAGGGCGCCGGGGGCGCCGAGGAGTCCGGCACCACCGTGACGGAGAACGCCAGGGAGGGCGATCCTCGCTGGCGGCTGCGCGGGCGCGGCGCCGAGCACGAGATCGAGGGCTTCGCCGACCGGGTGAGCGTGCTGCCGGGAGAGCGTTTCCGGCTGTACGTCTCGACCACCGCCGGCCGCTACACCGCCAGGGCCTTCCGGATGGGCTGGTACGGCGGAGCGGGGGCCAGGCAGGTCTGGCGGGAGGCCGGGCTGCCCGGCAGGAGGCAGGCGCCGCCCAGGACGATCGCCGCCACCGGTACGGTGACCGCCGCCCACTGGAGGCCAGGCCCCGAGGTGGACACCTCGGGCTGGCCGGAGGGCTCCTACCTGATCCGGCTGGACGCCGCCAGCGGGGGACGGCGCTTCGTCCCCCTCACCGTCAGGTCCGCCTCCACCAGGGGACGCCTGGTCGTCGTCAACGCGGTCACCACCTGGCAGGCGTACAACGGCTGGGGCGGCCGCAGCCTCTACAGGGGCCCCGGCGGCTTCGGGGACAGGTCCCGGGCGGTCAGCTTCGACCGCCCGTACGACGCCTCGGGGGCGCGGCTCTTCCTGGACATGGAACGCGCCGCCATCGAGCTCGCCGAGCGCCAGGGCGTACCGCTCGCCTACGTCACGAGCCTGGACCTGGACCGCGACCCGCGAGTCCTCGACGGGGCGCGGGGCCTGGTGTCACTGGGGCACGACGAGTACTGGTCGGCGGGCATGCGCCGCACCGTCGAGGCCGCCAGGGACCACGGCACCAACCTCGCCTTCCTCGGCGCCAACGCCGTCTACTGGCGGGTCAGATTCGCCGCGACGCCCCTGGGCCCGCGCCGCCTGGTCGTCTGCCACAAGGACGAGGCCGAGGACCCCGGGACGGTCCTGTGGCGCGCCACCGGCAGGCCGGAGAGCTCGCTGACCGGCCCGATGTACGACTGCTTCCCCTCCGAGTCCGCCTACGTGGTCAGACGCCCCGGCAACTGGATCTTCGAGGGGACCGGGGTGCGGCGCGGCACCACCTTCCCCGGGATGGTGGGCGTGGAGACCGACAGGGTCGGCGCGGGCGTGCCGCGCCCGATGGAGGTCCTGTCGGTGTCCCCGGTGAACTGCGGGGGCCGCGCCACGGTCGCGCACAGCGCCTACTACACCGTGCCGAGCGGCGCCGCCGTGTTCAGCTCGGGCACGATGCGCTGGGTGTGCGCCATGCGGGGCGCCCGCTGCGGCCACGGCGTCACGGCGGAGGCCGGGGCCTTCGTCCGCAGGGCGACGGGGAACATCATGCGGGCCTTCGCCGAGGGCCCGGCCGCGCGCCGCCACCCGGCCCGCGACAACCTCGGACCCCTGGGCCTGGCCGGCCCCCCGGGCCGCTGACGCGCGCCGTCACGGTTTGGGGCCGCGCTTCGGGGCCCCTACCGTCTGAGGTACTGCTGCAGCCCGTTCGCCAGGGAGAGCGCGATCTTCTGCCGGAACGCGGGCTGCTGGAACTTGGCCGCCTCGGCCGGGTTCCTCATGTTCCCCGACTCGATGAAGATCTTGGGGACCGTGGAGAGGTTCAGGCCGCCGAGGTCGTTCCGGTAGTCGAGGGCGTCCCTGCCGATGTAGGTGGAGTACGACAGCCCGGTGCCGCGCCTGAAGGCGTCACGCACGTCCAGGCCGAGCTTCTTGGAGGCCGCGACCACCGGGTCGACCGGGCCGCCGATCTTCTCCGGCATGATCACGTGGAAGCCGTGGTTGGCGGTGCTCGACCCGTCGGCGTGGACCGAGATCGCCGCGTCCGCCTTCGCCCTGTTGCCGATCGCGGCCCGCTGGGTGATGCACGGCCCGACGCCGGAATTACTGTCGCGGGTCAGCTTCACCGTCGCGCCGCGGCTCCTGAGGATCTTGGCCAGGCGCTGGGAGACGTCCCAGGTGAAGGCCGCCTCGCTGTAGCCGTTCGCGGTGGCGGTGCCCGTGGTGTCGCAGGCCTTCCACTGGGTCAGGACGTTGACCTTCTTGTTGATCTCCGAGGGGTGGCGGTAGTTCTGGCCGTTGTGGCCGGGGTCGATGACCACGATCTTGCCGCTGAGCGGCTCGCGAGCCTCACCGCTCCGGCCGGTGGCGGGGGTCGCGGTGGGATCGGCCGCCGCGCCGGTCAGGGCGCCGGCCGCGCCGTCGGAGGCCGGAGCCGCGGCCGTGCCCGCCGCGGGAGGGACGGGCCCGCGCTCCCGCGCGAGGTCCGCGCCCGCGGCGGTCCCGCCGCAGGCGGCGGCGCCGAGCCCGCACAGGACAAGGGTCGTCGCGAGTGCTCTACCGGTCACGCTCATCGCCCCCAAGGAAGTCGTCAACCACCCAACCTACGTGGCCCGAGGGCGTGACTCATCCGTTGTCGCGATATGTGCCGGCCCGTCACCAGGCGTGCTCGCCGGCCTCCGGCTTCTGCAGGAGCGAGGCGAGCTCCCTGGCGTCCTCGGCGTCCAGCCCGAGGACCACGCGCGGACGTCCCCAGGGGTGGTCGATCGAGTGGGCCACGTAGCTGGCCACGGACTCGGCCCCGGCGTCGCCGTTGCGGCCCCGGGCGGCCCGCCAGTGCGCCCACGCCCGTTCGAGCTCGGCGGCGGCCCGCTGGGCGCATGACACCAGTTCCGGATCACGCATTGTTACCCCCCTTGTCTGTCTTGGCCAGAGTCAACACCGGCGGCGCGCCGCCGTTCGCGATGTTGACCTGATTTTGGGGAGGTCATGAGCCTGCCTGGGCGCGCTGTAACGCTCCAGGCAGGCTCTTTAGCGTTCGGTGGAACTCGTGCTGTCGCGTACGACCAGCTGCGGCGCGACCTGGCGCAGGCGCGAGGCCTTGCCGGGGTCGCCGATCCGGTCGTTCAGCAGCGCGGCGGCCGAACGGCCCATCGCGCGGCGTGGCTGGTCCACGGTGGTCAGCGAGATCGGCTGGGTCCCGGCGCGGTGGATGTTGTCGTACCCCACCACGGACAGGTCCTCGGGAACCCGCAGGCCCAGCTCGGCGGCCGCGGACAGCACGCCCATGGCGACCAGGTCGTTGGCGGCGAAGATCGCCGTGGGGCGGGGATCGCGCGTGAGCAGGCTGCGGGCCGCACGCGCGCCACCCTCCTCACTGGACTCGCCCTCTTCGACCATGATGTACGGCGCCAGGGAGTGCCTGCGCATCGCGACCAGGTAGCCCTCGCACCGGAAACGCCCGGAGGAGATGCCCGAGGCCTCGATGTGGGCGATCCTGCGGTGACCGAGCTCCACGAGGTGGTCGACGGCGAGGCGAGCACCGAGCTGGTCGTCGTCGACGACGATGTCCACGCCGCCGAGGTCGATGTCACGCTCGCCCACCACCACGGTCGGCGTGTAACCGGTGGCCTCGATGAGCGTCCCGCTGGTGGGCGCGATGCCGAGCAGGACGAGCCCGTCGACACGCAGTTCCAGGAACGCCTCGACCGCCTCGTCCTCGAAGGCCGGGTCCCACTGGCTGTTGCCGATGAGAAGCCTCAGCCCGTCGCCGTGCAGGCTCTCCTGCAGGCCGTCGAGGAACTCCGCGTAGAACGGGTTGTGCAGGTCGGCGACGAGCGCCCCGACCAGATGCGTACGGCCTTCGACCAGGCTGCGCGCGACCGCGTTGGGCCGGTAGCCGAGGTCTCTGGCCGCCTGGAGCACGGCCTGCCGGCGATGCTCGCTGACGTGGGGCGATCCGCGCAGGACGAGCGAGACCAGTGATTTGGAGACACCGGCCCTTTCGGCCACGTTGCGGATCGTGGGTCTCGGGCGTGGCCCGGCGCCCCCGTCGGACATGACGGGTTCGGCGAACCCGCGGGCTCGGGTGACGGTGGTGTTGACCGGCGGTCCTGACATGGCTCTCCCCCGCGATGGTGGATGGGCACCTGTCACTCAAAACGATCGAGTTCCGAATGGGGTACGGCTTGCGCGGAAGGGAACTCCGATCTTGACCCCGCCGTCACGCGGATCGGCTCCGATAGGCTTCGCGGTGTGGGGTCGACATCCGGAGCCGCCGAACGGGCGAAACCCGCCGCGGGGGGCGCGCGACCGGCGCGGCGCAGGCTCACCGTCGACCGGCGCCGCGAGGAGCTCATGGCGGCGGCCCTGGAGCTGTTCAGCAGGCACGACGCCGAATACGTCTCGATCGACGACGTGGCCTCCGCGGCCGGCGCGTCGCGGGCCCTGGTCTACCACTACTTCGGCGGCAAGCAGGAGCTCTACGTCGCCGCGCTGAGGAGCGCCGCGGCCGAGCTGGAGGAGAGGCTCAGACCCCAGAGCGGCGGACGCCCGCTGGACGAGCTGGCCGGGGGGCTCACCCGATACTTCGACTTCGTCGAGGAACACGCGGCGGGCTTCGCCGCGCTGCTCAAGGGCGGTCCCGCCAACAGCAGCGGCGAGATCGGCGAGGTCGTCGACGCGGTCAGGCACCGGCTGCTCAAGCTGATCATGAAGCGGATGCGGGTCGAGGAGCCCGGCCCCGTGCTGCGCGTCACGCTGCGCTCGTGGATCGCCTCCGTCGAGACCGCGGGCCTCGACTGGCTGGAGCGCCACGACATCGAGCGGCCGGCGCTGGAGCGCATGCTGGTCGGTCAGATGGTGGCGCTGCTCGGCGTGGCGGCCGAGCACGACGCGCAGGTCGGCGAGTTGCTGGACAACCTGGTCAAAGGCCAGGCGAGTCGTCCCGCTGACCAGGAGAGGCCCGGGGCGGACGGCTGAGCTCCACGGGCTGTGAAAGGTCCTGCGGCACGGCTGTGGAAGGTTCTACGGCGGAAGGTTCTACGGCCGGGGAAAGTCCCGGAGTGCCGCCGAGCCGTTCGGGAGCACGCGCTCGGGCGCACGTGCCCGGCCGTTCGGGCGTACGTGCCGGAAGGCGGCCGTATCGGAAGGCGGCACGGCACATGCCGGAAGACGCGTGTGCCGGTGGGCGAGGCGTGCCGGAGGGCGGGGCATGTGCTGGGGCGGCGCCGGGCGGGCGACGCCGCTCCCCACAAACCCGTGTGGCCTACACGCTCAAAGGGTGAGCGCGCACCAATCCCCCTAGGTCAGTGACGGCCCCCGTCTTACTCTGAGCGCTGCTGCGGAATCCCCGCGAGCAGTGCGCGAACCTCAGTCTCCCGGTACCGGCGGTGTCCACCCAGGGTGCGGATGGACGTCAACTTGCCCGCCTTCGCCCACCGGGTCACGGTCTTGGGATCGACGCGGAACATGGTTGCGACCTCCGCCGGGGTGAGCAGCGGCTCTGCCTCGGGTGTACGAGCTGACATTTGTGCGGCCTCTCCTCCATGTGGACCGGCGACAGCGATCCTGCGACTTGACGCTTGTCACGGATGTCCGCCTATGGCCCTTGCGTGCGGCTGTTTGGGCCATATGCGGCATCACCCGATGTGACCATACAGCCACGTAGAGCGATTGGCGAGCCTTTGAGCGACTCATCTCTCTTGTGCACGTGTTGTTGTCACGCTCGGTGATTCTAGCGACACGTTTCGTGGTATCGCAGTGAAAACGGCAAACTACTCAGTTCGTAGGTGCATCCCCGGTCATCGACGGACCTACTTACGCAGGTCGCAGGGATGATTTGCGACTCAGTTTGCCGATTCGAGAAGTTGTATTGATCGCCAGCGGAGGATGACGCGCTGGTACATGGCGAACGCCAGTTCTTCCTCGCCTTTTTCCAGACCTGTCAGCGCCGCGGCGAGCTCCGCCACGGATTCGTCGGCCTGGAGTGTCTCGTCGTCCATGAGGTTGACGATGCCGCCGTAGTCGAGCTCGACCAGCGAGTGCGGGTGGAACTCCTCCAGCCAGCGCGCCACGTCCTCGACCTCGGCGGTGACCGAGACCTCGCCCACCTGCCTCCTGATGATCTGCAGGGCACGGGCGCTGCGGCGCCTGGCGTGGGCCATGGACGTGACGTAGATCAGGTTGCGCGTGGTGGTCGTGCCCCCCTTGCTCTCGTCGCCGTCGATGACCAGCCAGCGCTCGTTGCCGTCGAAGGGGACGAACCACGAGGTCGGAACGTGCCAGGTGGAGCCGCGGATGTGCGTGCGCAGCGCGGCGGAGTCGGTGCGGCGCTTGAACCGGTCGAAGTCGTCGGCCGTCTGCGCCGCGACGGCGGGCGGGACGAAACGCTCCATCAGCTTGGGCGGGGTCGACCCGCGGAAGCGCGAGAAGGCGAGCCAGGACCTCAGCCTGCTCTGCCACGGGCAGACGTACAGGACCTCCTCCACGCGCCTCAGATAGGCGTTGGGGCTCTCCTGGGCGGGTGCCGGGGCCGGTGGCACCCCCAGGAGGCGTCGCACCGCCTCACCGTGTTCGGCGTGGAGGGCGCTCGCTCGGCGCGGTCGGTCGGCCGCCTCGGCGTAGGCGGCCCACGAGACGCGCTCCGCCGGGGCGAACGCGACCAGCGGTTCGTAGACGCGGAGGTACGCGGCATAGGGCAGCACGACCGCATCGTGTCACGAAGGACCGGCCGTTGTCCGTAGCGGACCGGCTTCCACGGCGGTCGTCTCGGTCATTGAGATGGGACGTTCTCGCACGTCGTGCCTTTACGGACATGTGGTTACGCTGAGGGTGATCTCCGCCGCGACGGTGCGGCGGGAACGGACGACTGGGAGTCACCACAGTGACCGACGTCTTCGGGCTGTCCCACAAGGACGCGGGCCCGGCAACCGGCCAGGCGAGGCACGAGCAGGTCGTCTTCTGCTCAGACGAGCGCAGCGGCCTCCACGCGATCATCGCCATCCACAACACCGCCCTGGGCCCCGGCCTGGGCGGCACCAGGTTCTATCCCTACGAGAGCGAGCAGGCCGCGCTGGCCGACGTGCTCAACCTCTCCCGGGCGATGGCCTACAAGAACGCCCTGGCGGGGCTCGACCTCGGTGGCGGCAAGGCCGTCATCATCGGCGACCCGGCGAAGGACAAGAGCGAGGCGCTGCTGCGCGCCTACGGCAGGTTTGTCCAGTCGCTCGGGGGCCGCTACTACACGGCGTGCGACGTGGGCACCTACAGCGAGGACATGGACATCGTGGCCCGCGAGTGCTCCTACGTGACCGGCCGCACGCTGGCCAACGGCGGGGCCGGCGACTCGTCGATCCTGACCGCCCTCGGCGTGTTCCAGGGCATGCGCGCCGCCGCCGAGCACGCGTACGGGACGCCGACGCTGCGCGGCAGGCGCGTCGGGGTCGAGGGCGTGGGCAAGGTCGGCCACCGCCTGGTCGGCCATCTGATCGAGGACGGCGCGGAGGTCGTGGTCTGCGACGTGAGCGAGCGGGCCGTGGAGCGGCTGCGGCGGATCCACCCCCGGGTCGAGGTCGTCGCCGACCGGCTGGAGCTCACCGCCGCCGACCTCGACGTCTACGCGCCGTGCGCCCTCGGCGGGGCGCTGGACGACGAGACGGTGGCACGCCTGCGCGCCACGATCGTCTGCGGCGGGGCCAACAACCAGCTGGGCCACCCCGGCGTGGAGAAGCAGCTCGCCGACCGGGGGATCCTCTACGCGCCCGACTACGTGGTCAACTCGGGCGGCGTCATCCAGGTCGCCGACGAGATCAGGGGATTCAACATGGAGCGGGCCCAGGCAAAGGCCATCCAGATCTACGACACGACTCTCAAGATCTTCTCCAGTGCGGCGGAGGATGGCGTCCCTCCGGCGGTCGCAGCCGATAGGCTGGCTGAGCGCAGAATGTCGGAAGTCGGGCGAATTAGGGGCATTTGGCTGGGCCACTAGCCCCACACGCCCATACGACGTACCGAGCCGGGCGTAAAACGGGTACGGTTGTAGGCGAACGAGAGCTGACGCCTAAGTCAGGTGGCGTCAGTGCGTGGTGCGTTAGCGACGAGGGGTCGGGCACGACCCCACACGAGGGGGTCGAGCCAATGGGGCGCGGCCGAGCAAAGGCCAAGCAGGTCAAGGTTGCTCGCCAGCTGAAGTACAACAGCGGTGGCACTGATCTTGAGCGTCTGCGCGACGAGCTCGGAGTCAGAGACGACTCCAACCACAATGACGACTCCAACGACGCCTACGACGAGCTGGCGGATCGGTACGCCGATTACGCCGATGACTTCGGCTCCGGAGATGACCGCGACGACGGGACATCCGGCCGCCGCTAGGCGGATTTCAGGTTGACGATGAGCAGGGCACCCGGTGGTGAGCACAAGCCACCGGGTGTTCTTCTCGCTACGAGTCGACAATATGCGGCGCTCCGGTGGTCCGGAGCGCTTTTCGCCGTACCCGCCACGGATCCGGTGCTTCCACCCGGCCGGTGATCAAAAGCGCTTCCACGGTGTTCCGGCCCGGCCGGTCATAAGATCACCCGACTGGTCACGAGACACGGCCCGGCCGGTGATCGAGAGCGCCTCCACGGTGCTCCCGACCGGCCGATGACACGATCCGGCGCCTGCGCCCCCGGCCGGTGTCACCGGCCGGGGGAGCGGAACGACGGGGTCGCCTCCGGCGGGAAGCGCGTGGATCAGCGGAAACGTGCCAGGCCCGAGCCCTCGACGACCTCGCCGAGCACCCAGGCGGGAAGGCCGCGCTCCCCGAGCAGCGCCAGGGCCGGGTCCACGGCCTCGGCGGGGACGACCGCGGCCATGCCCACCCCCAGGTTGAACGTCCGGTCCATGTCGGCCTGGGCCACCCCGCCGTGCCCCGCGAGCACCTCGAAGACGGCGGGCGGGGTCCACGACGAGCGGTCGAGCAGCGCGTCCAGGCCGGGAGGCAGCGAACGGGCCAGGTTGCCCGCCAGGCCGCCGCCGGTGATGTGGGCGTACGCGTGGACGTCGACCGCGCGGGCCAGCTCCAGGCAGTCGAGGGAGTAGATCCTGGTCGGCTCCAGCAGCTCCTCGCCCAGCGTCCGCCCCAGCTCGGGCAGCTCGGCCTCCAGGGAGAGCCCGGCCCGGTCGACGATGTGCCTGACCAGCGAGTAACCGTTGGAGTGCACGCCCGAGGAGGCCAGCGCGAGGACCACGTCGCCCGCGCGGACCCGGTCGCGGCCGAGCATCCTGTCGGCCTCCACCACGCCGGTGGCGGCGCCCGCGAGGTCGTACTCGCCGGCGTCCATCGCCCCGGGGTGCTCGGCGGTCTCCCCGCCGATGAGGGCGCAGCCCGCGAGGCGGCAGCCCTCGGCGACGCCGCCCACGATCTCGGCGATCCGCTCGGGGACCACCTTGCCGCAGGCGATGTAGTCGGTCATGAACAGCGGCTCGGCGCCGCAGACCACCAGGTCGTCGACGACCATGCCGACCAGGTCGATCCCGATCGTGTCGTGCTTGTCGAGCCGCTGGGCCAGCATGACCTTGGTGCCGACGCCGTCGGTCGACGTGGTGAGCAGCGGCCGGCGGTACGACAGCAGGGCCGAGGCGTCGAAGAGGCCGGCGAAGCCGCTGGCGTCGTCCACGACCTCGGGCCTGCGCGCCCGCGCGACCTTCGACCTCATCAGCTCGACGGCGCGCTCGCCCGCGTCGATGTCCACTCCGGCGGCCGCGTAGCTGGTCATGAAGCCTCTCTCCGCGCGCCCGGCCCGCTCAACGCTTGGCCTCAAGCACGTACTTGCCAACGTTGTCCTGGTCGATCGGGATCGGGTAGTCGCCGTCGAAGCAGGCACGGCAGAGCCGGTCGGCGGGGATCGTGGTGGCCTCGGTCAGGCCCTCCAGCGAGATGTATCCGAGCGAGTCGGCGCCGAGCGAGGCGCGGATCTCCTCCACGCTGAGCGAACCGGCGATCAGCTCGGCCCGGGTGGCGAAGTCGATGCCGTAGAAGCACGGCCAGCTGACCGGCGGGGAGGAGATCCTGACGTGGACCTCCCTGGCGCCCGCCTCTCGCAACATCTTGACGATCGCCCGCTGCGTGTTGCCCCGCACGATCGAGTCGTCCACGACCACCAGGCGCTTGCCCGCGACGACCTCCTTCAGCGGGTTGAGCTTCAGCCGGATGCCCAGCTGGCGGATCGTCTGGGACGGCTGGATGAAGGTCCGGCCCACGTAGGAATTCTTGACGAGACCTTGACCGTAGGGGATCCCGCTCTCCTCGGCGTAGCCGACGGCGGCGGGGGTGCCCGACTCGGGGGTCGGGATGACCAGGTCGGCCTCGACCGGGTGCTCGCGGGCCAGCACGCGGCCGACCTCGACGCGCGTGGTCTGCACGCCGCGCCCGGCGATCGTGGTGTCGGGGCGGGCCAGGTAGACGTACTCGAACAGGCAGCCCTTGGGCTCGGCGAGCGCGAACCTGCGCGAGCGCACGCCGCGCTCGTCGATGGTGATCAGCTCGCCCGGCTCGATCTCGCGGACGAACGTGGCGCCCACGATGTCGAGCGCCGCGGTCTCCGAGGCGACCACCCAGCCGCGCTCCAGGCGTCCCAGGACCAGCGGGCGGACGCCCTGCGGGTCGCGGGCCGCGTAAAGGGTCTTCTCGTCCATGAAGACGAGCGAGTAGGCGCCCCTGACCTGCGGGAGCAGCTCGGCGGCCGCGTCGTCGATGGGCTGGCCGCGGTCCTGGGCCAGCAGCGTCGTCAGCACCTCGGTGTCGGTGGTGGCCCGGGTGGAACCGGGGGCCAGGCGCTTGGACAGCTCGGGGGTGTTGATCAGATTGCCGTTGTGGGCGAGCGCGAGCCCGCCGGACTCGGTCGAGCTCAGCGTCGGCTGCGCGTTCTCCCAGACGCTCGATCCGGTCGTCGAGTAGCGGCAGTGGCCGATCGCCAGGTGGCCGCGGAGGGTCCCGAGCACGGACTCGTCGAAGACCTGGGCCACCAGGCCCATGTCCTTGTAGACGAGGATCCTGCTGCCTTCGCTGACCGCGATGCCCGCGGACTCCTGACCGCGGTGCTGTAACGCGTACAGCCCGTAGTAGGTGAGTTTGGAGACTTCCTCCCCGGGGGCCCACACCCCGAAGACGCCACATGCGTCCTTCGGAGGCCGGTCGCGGGGGTCAAGGTCATGGCTCAGATGGCCGTCGCCCTTCAGCACATGCTTCATTCTAGGTCGGCTTCTTCCCTGCTCGCACCCCGGGTCCGTTCCGTGCCATGTCGCACCCTGACCGAACGATCATCGGTGTTTTGCCGTGTCAGCCTGTTTCGCCGACGGCTGACAGGGGAGTGTGAGATATCCGGCATGCCCGAGCGTCGGGAGAAGAGACGTGACAACACCTGTGGACCCGAACCAGCCCGACCCGCGACGAGTGCCGCGGGACAGGCGCCCAGAGCAGGAAGGACAGGAAGGGTCCGGCTCGGAGGAGCCGCCGGGCACCTCCGAGGCCGAGGAGGCGGCCGTCCCCGGCGAGCACGAACCCGCCGTCCCCGAAACGGCCGCCTGGCCCGTCCCGCCCTCGAACGAGCCGCCCACGTGGCGGCAGCCCCCCGCTCCGGCGGGAGAGCCCACCGGGTGGACCGAGATCCCCGGCCGGGCCGAGCCGGCGGGCCAGGAGTCCGGGGAGAGCGCCGTGTGGGGGTCGGGGGCGTCGACACCCCCGACGCCACAGCCACCCCCGGAGCCGTCGACCCCGGAGCCGTGGAAGGAGCCGGATCCCGAGGCGCCCGTGCCCGATCCCGGTGAGGCCCCGACCTGGCCGCCGTCCTCGATTCCCGCCGAGCCACGGGTCCCGCCGCACCCGGACACGCCGTCCGCGCCGGAGGTGCCCGCGCCCGACCAGGCGGGCGGCCGGTACACCGCGCCGGAGTACTCGGGCTACCCGGGGTACGAGGGGTCGGCCGGGGGACGGGCGCAGGGGGCACCGGGCGGCCCGCCGTCCGAGGGGACACCCGGCGAGAGGACCGAGGCGACCCCCGGGGAGAGGACCGGGGGAGCGGCCGAGGGGATCCGCGAGGGAACGCCTGAGGGGATCCGGGAGAGAGCGGCCGAGGGGACTCGTCAGGGAGTGCCTGAGGGGACTCGTGAGGGAGCGGCCGAGGGGCAGCCCCACACGGTGCCGGGTACCACGCCGTCCACCTACCCCGGCTGGGAGAGCGCCTCGGAGACCTCCGGCGGGTCCGGCCGTCCCGGGACGGACGATCCCGGGACGCCGGCCGCCCCCACCCCGCCCTCGCGGTACGAGCAGCCGTCGTCCGCCGAGGAACCGGCGGCCTCGCAGCGGCCCGCCGGGTCCGCCGGAGCCGCCGGAGCCGCCGGGCTGGCCGGGGCCGCCGGTGGTTTCCAGGCGGACCGGCCACCGGCTCCGGGCACCCCGGGAGCGTCCCAGCCCGACTATCCACAGCAAACCGGTCAGCACGGTTACGGGGGGCCGGGCTACGGGGAGCGGCCCACGTACGGGGAGGCGCGGCAGGCTGGGCAGCCCTACGGCGGTGCCGGCGTGCGGCCGTCAGCCGCGGCCGATCCCTCCCAGCAGCTCCAGGGCGGCACACCGTACCCGGCCCCTCCCGGCGGCTATCCGCACGCCGCGCCCTACCCCGCGTACCCGGATGAGGGGCGCAGGTCGGGTGGAGGGCTGGGCACCGCCGCGCTCGTGCTCGGGATCGTCGCGATCGTGTCGCTCGTCATCTGCGGCCTCGGCGTGCTGGTGGCGATCGTCGGCCTGATCGTCGGCATCGTCGCGCTCGCCAAGAAGTCCAGGCCGGGCCGGGCCTGGGTGGGGATCGCGCTGAGCCTTCTCACCCTGGTGGTCGCCGCGGTGTTCCTGAGCTGGATCTACAGCAAGGTCGGCGACTGCGTCAACCTGCCCCCCGAGCTGCAGCGGCGCTGCATCGAGGACAGGTTCGGCGTCCAGGTGCCGACCCCGTAACGGAGGGCGTGGCTCACGACCCGCCCGGGGCGGCTATCGGAGGGGAAGGTGGCCGGACAGGTCGGCGCGGGCCCCGCTCGCCGCGATCTTTCCGGCGGCCGTGGCCTCGGACCAGGTCAGCGCGCCGGTGGCGAGCTCCAGCCAGGTGCGCGCGTCGGTCTCCACCACGTTGGGCGGGGTACCCCGGGTGTGGCGGGGGCCCTCGACGCACTGCACCGCCGCGTAGGGAGGGACCCGGACCTCGACGGTCCGGCCCGGCGCGGCCGTCGCCAGCTCGTCCAGCAGGTGCCGTACGGCGAAGCGGGTGATCTCCCGTTCCGGGCGGATCCCCCGCTCGAAGGCTCGCAGCACCACGCTCACGCAGGCGCCCAGCAGTGCCGTGAGCCCCCCGGGTCCGTCGTACGGCGGCTCGTCGAGAGCGCTCAGCTGGGTGTCGAGGGCGGCGCGGACCTTGGTCGCGTCGGGCTTGTGAGGTGGCACGCGGTCCATCATGCCCGCCGGAGCCGTGTCCGGGGACAGGCGCCGTACCCGTGCGCCCGCCGGAGCCGTGTCCGGGGACAGGGGCCGTACCCGTGCGCCCGCCGGAGCCGCGTCCGGGGACAGGGGCCGTACCCGTGCGCCCGCCGGAGCCGCGTCCCGGGACAGTGTCCTGCCTGACGCCCGCCGGGGCTCTCCCGGGAGACAGCGCCCCCGACGCCCTCCGGAACCCCTCCCCGGGGGCGACGCGCCCCCCATCCGGATGATCTGTTCCGGCAAACGGTTCATCAGCTGGGCAAACGTCGTTCACCTCGGGTTCGGCCGGCCCGCGTAGCCTCCGGGCCGGAAGACCTCGCCCCTTTTTGGAGGACCCTGTGGCGAACATGTCGCCGCGCCGACTGCTCCCCCTGCTCACGAGCCCTCACAAGGGTGGACGCAGCGCGCTCACCTGCCGGTTCCGCTGCGGTGACCAGTGCGCCCACGATGTTACGAACACCAGCGACAACACCTACTTCGGCGACGTGGTCGCCGAGGCGATGACCCGTCGCGGCCTGCTGCGCGCCGGTGCCCTGGGCGCCGTCGTCGCCGGGGTCGGGATCGGTACGGCGGTCCCCGCCCTCGCCGACCCGGACGTGGACGCGAAGACCTTCGGGGGAGGCCACGGGAACGGGCACGGAAACGGGCACGGCCAGAAGAACGGCCTTCGCTTCACCGCCATCGCGCCGAACACCGACGACAAGGTGACGGTCCCCTCGGGCTACCTGTCGGCGGCCGTGGTGCGCTGGGGCGACCCGGTGCTGCCCGGCGCCCCCGCGTTCGACTTCGAGAACCAGACGGCCGCCGCGCAGGCGAAGCAGTTCGGCTACAACTGCGACTACGTCACCCTCTTCCCCATGGGGCAGAACCGGGGTCTGCTCTGGGTCAACCACGAGTACACCGACGAGAACCTGATGTTCCGCGGTTACACGGACGGCACCTCCGCGACGGAGGAGCAGATCAAGATCGGGATGGCCGCGCACGGCGGTTCGGTGGTCGAGATCGAGCGGGTGGGCGGGTCCGGCCAGTGGAAGCTGGTCACCCGGGGCCCCCGCCGTTACAACCGCCGCGTCACGGTGCACACCCGCATGAGGTTCACCGGCCCGGCGGCAGGCAGCGCGCTGCTGAGGACCGCCGCCGACCCCAAGGGCACCACGCCGGTCGGCATGCTGAACAACTGCGCGGGCGGCACCA
Source organism: Streptosporangium heterodermiicola (assembly GCF_051390675.1). Taxonomy (NCBI): domain Bacteria; kingdom Bacillati; phylum Actinomycetota; class Actinomycetes; order Streptosporangiales; family Streptosporangiaceae; genus Streptosporangium; species Streptosporangium heterodermiicola. The sequence goes on along the minus strand of NZ_JBPJSR010000026.1, from coordinate 44,366 downwards.
CGCCGTGGGGCACGGTGCTCAGCGGCGAGGAGAACTTCAACCAGTACTTCGTCAACGGCAACGGCGTGCCCGAGGCCCAGAAGCCGTACCTCACCCGTTACGGGGTGAACGCCACCACGGGCATCCCGAGCGGCAACCGCAGGTTCGACCGCGTCGACGAGCGTTTCGACCTGGCCAAGCACCCGAACGAGGTCAACCGCACCGGCTGGATCGTGGAGATCGACCCGTTCGACCCCGACTCCACCCCGATCAAGCGCACCGCCCTGGGCAGGCTGGCCCACGAGGGCGCGACCACCTCCCTGGCCGCCGACGGCCGGGTGGTGGCCTACATGGGCGACGACTCCCGGTTCGAGTACGTCTACAAGTTCGTCTCCCGGCAGCGCTACATCCGGGGCTTCGACCGGCACAACCGGACCCTGCTGGACGACGGCACGCTGTACGTGGCCAAGTTCACCGGCGACAGCCCGGCCACCGAGATCGACGGCACCGGCAAGCTCCCCGCCGACGGGCTGTTCGACGGCTCGGGCGAGTGGATCCCGCTGGTCACCGGCAAGATCTCGCACGTTCCCGGGATGACGGCCGCCGAGGTGCTCGTCTACACCCGTACGGCGGCCGACAAGGTCGGGGCGACCAAGATGGACCGTCCCGAGGACGTGGAGCGAAACCCCGTCACCGGCGGTATCTACGTGGCCCTGACCAACAACACCAACCGGACCCCGGCCCAGGTGGACGAGGCCAACCCGCGCCCGGCCAACAAGCACGGCCACGTCCTGGAGATCGTCGAGCGGCGCAACGACGCCGGGGCCACGACCTTCGCCTGGTCCCTGCCCCTGGTCTGCGGAGACCCGAACGACCCGGCGACCTACTTCGCCGGGTTCGACAAGACCAAGGTCTCGGCGATCTCCTGCCCGGACAACGTCGCCTTCGACGCCGACGGCAACCTCTGGATCTCCACCGACGGCAGCCAGCTCGGCGCCCACGACGGCCTGTTCGCCATGCCGGTACGCGGTCCCGAGCGCGGCTACCTGAAGCAGTTCCTGAGCGTGCCGGTCGGCGCGGAGACCTGCGGCCCGCTGGTCAGCGAGGACCAGCGCAGCGTCTTCGTGGCCGTGCAGCACCCCGGTGAGACCACCGGCGCCACCCCCGAGGCCCCCACCAGCCACTGGCCCGACGGCGGAACCTCCCAGCCCCGTCCGTCCGTCGTGGTCGCCTGGCACGCGAGGGGCGGCAAGATCGGCTCCTGATCCGGCCCCGGTCCACCGGTTCCCGACCCGGCCGCCGGCTCGCGTCCGCGTACCGGCCACGGTTCACGTACCGGTCACCACCGGTTACCGGCCTCGTCCGTCCGGACTCCGGCCCGCGCCCGCTCGGGGGACGCGGGCCGGGGCCGGACCCGGCCCGCGTCCCCCGAGCGGCACCGGCCCGCCTCCCGCTCATGGGGGCGCGGGCCGGTGCCGTTCCGCGTTCGGGGGACCCTTAGCCCACCGGCACGGGAGGACGTTCCTCGGCGGCCAACGGAGGCTCGGCGGCCCGGGAGGCCCGCAGCGACAGCAGGCTCACCGGCACGCCCACCAGCACGATGGCCGCGGCGACGACCAGCGTGTACCGGTACGCGTCCAGGAAGGCGGTCAGCTGCCCCGCGCCCTCCGCCAGGAGTGAGGACTGCCGCGCGCCGAGGATCGCCCCCAGGACCGTGATGCCGAGCAGGCCGAAGACCTCGCGCGAGACGTTCAGCACGCCCGAGGCGACCCCCGTCCTGCCCGCGGGGAGCGCGCCGAGGATCGCCGTGGTGAGCGGCACCAGCATGCCGCCGCCCACCCCGTAGACCAGGAACCACGGCAGCAGGTCGCCGAACGACCCGCCCTCCCCGATGAACGAGATCCCGAACACCGACACGGCCATCAGCAGGAGCCCGGCCGCCACGGTCCGCGCGGTGCCCAGGGCCTTGTCCAGCCTCGGGGCGAGGGTGGCGGTGACGGCCATCACCAGCGCCATCGGCACGAACGCCGACCCGGCCTCGATCGGCGAGAAGCCAAGGGCGTTCTGCAAATACAGCGCGGTGAAGAAGTAGATGCCGAACACCCCGAAGGACCACAGGCCCATCGACAGCGCGCCCCCGCTGAACACCCGCGACCGGAACAGCGACAGGTCGATCATCGGCTCCCGGCTCCGGCGCTCGATCGTGACGAAGGCGAGCGCCGACACGGCCGCGATCCCGAAGGCGCCCAGGATCTCCGGGGAGGTCCATCCGGCCCCCGCGCCCTCGATGAGCGCGTACGTCAGCGCGAACAGCGTCAGGCTCGACGTCACCAGGCCCGGGACGTCGAGGCCGCGCCGTACCGTCTCCCGGGGGGTCGTCCCGATCGCCCAGAGTCCGAGGCCGAGCGTCACGATCCCGATCGGCACGTTGATCAGGTAGATCCAGCCCCAGTGCCAGCGCTCGCTGATCAACCCGCCGGTCAGCGGCCCGAGGGCGAGGGCGAGCGCGCCGACCGCGCTCCACAGGCCGACCGCCGTCGCGCGCTCCCTGGCGTCGGGGAAGACCGAGGTTAGCAGGGCCAGCGCCGTCGGGGTGAGGAACGCCGCCCCCACGCCCTGCACCGCCCGGGTGGCGATCAGCACGCCGCCGTCGGTGGCCATCCCGGCCGCGAACGACGCCGCGGTGAACACGACCAGGCCGATCAGGAAGACGCGCCGCCGCCCGAAGACGTCGGCCAGGCGCCCGCCGACGAGCATCAGCCCGGCGAACACCAGGATGTAGCCGCTCACGATCCATTCCAGCCCGGAGATGCTCAGCCCGAGGTCGCGCTGGATCGTGGGCAGTGCCACGTTCACCACGTTGTTGTCGAGATATGTCATGAAGGTGGCCAGCGAGATCGCTCCCAGTGCCCACCACCTGCGGGTGTCCGTCATTCCCCGTCCTCTACGTTGTACTTATACGGCGTACATGTACGGTGCACAGTGGAACCCGTACGGCGTATAGTTGTCAAGCGTGATGGGGAAACTGACCCGCGAGGTGGTCGTCGAGCAGGCGCTGGAGATCGGCGACGCCGAGGGGCTGGCGGCGGTGACCATCCGGAGGCTCGCCCAGGAGCTGGGCGTCACCCCGATGGCGCTCTACTGGCACTTCAAGAACAAGGAGCAGCTGACCGCCGGCATGGCGGGCCACCTGATCGAGGGCTTCGTGATCGAGGGGGGCTACACGGGCCCGTGGCAGGAGGGGCTCCGCGAGCTCGTTGCGGGCCTGGTGAGGGTGCTGCGGCGCCACCCGTGCGCGACGGACGTGCTGGGCGCGGTGGACCACATAGAGGTGCCCGCCTACCTGGCGGTCTGGGACACGGCCCTCGGTCTCGCCAAGCGCGGCGGGTTCTCCGGCGACGAGAGCTGCATGATCTCCCAGTACCTGCTCAGCGGCGCGATCGCGCTGGCGGCGGGTCCGAGGAAGCACTGCCCTCCCGGGCTCTCCGAGCAGGAGGCGGCCGAGCGGACGCGCCTCAAGCGGCTCAGGCTCCAGTCGCTGCCGCCGGACGTCTACCCGCACATCGTGGAGATGGCCGTGCCCCTCTCCGAGGGCAGCGCCCCCGGCCTCTACGACAGCTTCGGCGTCGACCTCCTCATGGCCGGCGTCGAGGCGCTCTCGGCGCGCTCAGGAGGACGCTGACTCCGTGCGCCCGGAGCGGCGGGGGCGGGCCAGGGCGGCCGTCAGGGCGCCCGTGAGCGCGACGGCGAACAGGACGGCGTAGGTCCGCTGGAAGCCGGTCATCAGATGCTCGACGGCGACGGGGGAGACGCGTGACAGCGTGCCCGCGTACACCTGCCCGCGCAGTTCGGCGCTGACCGAGCTGGTCAGGACGCTGAGCGTGAGGGCGACGCTCAGCACGATCCCGACGTTCATGATCATGAGCCGGAAGCCGTTCACCACGCCCAGGCTCCCGGCGGGCAGGGCGGACATGACCTGGGTCGTGTTGCCGGTCATGAAGGTGCCGCTGCCGCAGCCGCACAGGAACAGGCCCGCCGCGATGATCCAGTACGGCGTGACGGGGTCGGTGTTCAGGAGCAGAACGCCCAGCCCGGTCGTGCTCATCAGGGCGCCGCCCACCGACAGCGCGTACGGCCTGACGCGGCGGCCGAGGGCGCCCGCGACGGGGGAGGCGAGGGCCATGCCGATCGGAACGGGGAGCACGCCCAGGGCCGCGGTGACGGCGTCGACGCCCCTGGCGGCCTGGAAGTAGAGGGCGACCAGCAGGATCAGCGCGGAGCGCGCCATCGCGTTGCAGAAGGAGGCGAAATTGGCGAAGGCCAGCATGCGCTCGCCGAACAGCCGCAGGTCGAGTACGGGGTGCGAGGCCCGGCGCTCCACCACGACCAGTACCGGCACCAGCACCGCCGCGATCGCCGCGCCGACGATCACCACGGGGCTCGACAGGCCGCGCGAGCCCGCCTCGGAGAGCGCGATCAGCGCGGCGGAGAGGGCGGCGAACACGACCAGGTTGCCGAGCGCGTCCACCGGCCGGCGCGCTCCCCGCGAGACGCGGCGCAGCGTGAACGCGCCCCAGGTGAGGGCGATCAACCCCGCGGGCACGTTCATCCAGAAGATCCACTGCCAGCCGGCCGTCTCGGCGACGAGGCCGCCCAGGGTGGGACCGGCGAGCTGGGCGACCGAGAGGGTGCCGATGTAGACGCCCATGCCCTGGCTGAGCCGGTCGGGAGGGAAGGCGTCGGTGATGATCACGGTTCCGTTGGCGAGGACCATCGCGGCGCCGACCGCCTGCACCGCGCGCATCGCGATCAGGAACCAGATCCCCGGCGAGAGCCCGGCCAGCAGCGAACCGACGACGAACAGGACGAACCCCGCCAGATAGATCTCCCGGCGGCCGAGCAGGTCGGCCACCCGGCCGAAGAACACCAGCGTCGCGGTGTTGACGAGCAGGAAGGCGAGCAGGACCCAACCCGCGGAGAACGCGTCCGCGTGGAAGTGCCTGACCACGGTGGGAAGCGCCACGTTCAGGGTGCTGCCGGAGATGCCGATCATGACCAGCCCGAGGCTGGTGACCGAGCAGACCCGCCACGCGTAGCGGAGTTTTGATAGGTATTCGGGGGATCCAGGCAGGTCTTGGGGGATTGCGACCATGACTCCCAGTCTGACGGACGTTGTACGTCGACCGCGGTCCAGCCGTGTCCCGAAGCCTCACCCCGAAGCCGCGTCCCGAGGGCGTGCCCTCGCGGGCGGGCACGCCCCTCCTCCGGCCCACACGACAGGTCGTACGACGGTCACAAGACAGGTCGTACGACGGTCGTACGACAGGTCGTGCGGCGAGTCATGCGGCGAGTTGTGCGGCGCGCCCTCAGCGGGCCCGTTTGCGCAGGCCCTCCATGTCGTGGATGATCACGCGGCGCCGGCCCGTCTCGATCAGCCCGCGGTCGCGCAGGGAGCGCAGCGCCTTGCTGACCGCCTCGCGGGAGGCCCCGGTCCAGCCGGCCAGCTCGTCCTGGGAGAGGGGCAGCGCCACCCGCACCCCGCCGTTGTCCGGCTCGCCGTACCGCTCGGCCAGCTCGACCAGCCGGGTGGCCACCCGGCCCGTGGTGTCGAACGCGCCGTACTCGATGCGCTTGCGGTCGGAGTCGCGCATCTTGCCGGTCACCATCTGCATCAGCAGTACGGCGACTCTCCCATTGGCCTGCAGGTACGAGGAGAAGTCGCGGACCGTGATCCCTTCCACCGGTTCGAGGGCGGTGACCGTGGCGGACCTGGGCAGCCCGTCGATCGCCGCGAACTCGCCGAGCAGCGCCCCGGGCCCTCGCACCGCGAGGACCACCTCGGTGCCGGCCGCGGTGTGCGAGGACACCTTGACGCGGCCCGAGGTGAGGATGAGCACCCAGTCGCTCACGTCACCCTCGGTGAACATCGTCGCGCCCCTGTCCCAGCGCCGGGGTCGCCCGGCGGCGTACAGGGCCTTTACCTCGTCTTCCGTGAGCAATGTAATGAATTCGCCCGGTTCGGGGGAAGAAGTCATAACCACCTCCTGGCGATCTCGATTGTGTTCGTGCGGCTCCCGTGGCGAAAGGTACTTTTACGAGAGTCCAGACAGCACGTAGGCATGGACGGGTTGTTCCCTACCCTTGAGGTTGAGCCGACCCAGGGACCGGGTCTTGGCCTGGGGGCCGATCAGGTCGAGGGTGGTCTGGCCGATCACGACGCTGCCGGGCTCCGCGATTCCCTCAAGCCGGGCGGCCACGTTGACGCAGTCGCCCATCGCGTTGAACCCGCGCAGCTCAGGGCTGCCGATGTTTCCGACGAGCGCCTCACCGGTGTTGACGCCAATCCTGAAGCGAGGATATCCAGGCATTCCCGCCGCGATCTCCTCGGCCGCCTCCTGCATCGCCAGACCGGCCCGCACCGCGGCGAGGGCGTGGTCCTCCTGCCTGGCGGGGGCGTTGAACAGCGCGAGCAGCGCGTCGCCCACGAACTGCACGATCGTGCCGCCGTTGCCGAGCACGATGGGCACGGCCGCGGTGTGGTAGCGGTTCAGCATCTCGACGATCTCCCCGGGCGCCACCCGCTCGGAGAAGCTCGTGAAGCCCTTCAGGTCGGCGAAGAGCGCGGTCAGCTCCACCAGCTCGCCGCCGAGCGCGGCGGTCTGCGGGTCGGCGAGCAGCGACTGGGCCACGTCCGGCGACATGTACTGCCGGAAGAGGGTCTCCAGCTCGCTGTAGAGCCGGGCGTTCTCCAGGGAGATGGACATCTGCCCGGCCAGCGTGGCGGCGAGCGCCTCGTCCTGCGGGGTCCTGCCGATCGGCACCTCCAGCGCCCCGGCGAGCCTGCCCTTCACCGTCAGCGGGTGCAGGACCTTGCCCTCCAGGCGGATCGGCTGGTCCTCGGGGAAGTCGTGCTGGCCGTACTCCCTGGAGTTGACGGTGACCCGGCCGTTGTCGACGAGCTTGATCCGGACGTCCCCGTACGCCTGCCGCACGCGGTCGAGGCCCTGGGCCAGCATCTCCTTCTCCGGCAGGCCCACGCGGGCCTGCCTGCCGATGTCGACCAGCGCCGCGAGCCGGTCGCTCAGCTCCCGCTCGTTGGCCAGCGCCTCGCCCGCCCGGTCGAGCACCGCCACCTGCGAGTCGGTGAGCCCGAACTTGCCCGCCAGCCTGTTCGCGATCGGGACCCTGCTCTCCTCCCTGCGCCGCAGGTGGCCGACGAGCTCCTCCAGGGCGGCCTCGTAGTCGGCCCTGATCCTGCGGACCGTCGCCGACAGCGCCACCGAGTCGAACAGCCCCGCGCTCGTGCCCTCCCGCCGGAACTGCAGGTAGGCGCTGTAGGCGACGAAGACGAACGCCGTGGTCAGCAGCACGTGCCACAGCCACCACGACAGGTGCCAGTTGCGGTGGGACAACCCGGCGATCAGCGCCTCGGCGAGCAGGGCGTACGCGGTGACCAGGCTGATCAGCACGACCGCCGGGCGCCTGCGGTGCAGCTGGAACATCATCGCCGACGCCGCCGTGAACAGGGCCACCCCGGCCCACTCCAGGCCGCCCAGGCCGATCCCCTCGGGCCCGTTGGGCGGTGAACCGCTGAGCGGGGTGAGGTCCGGCCACAGGCAGGCCACCCCCCACAGGGTGATCAGGAGCGCGAGACCGCCGCGCAGCCACATCTGGTTCCTCAGCACGGCCTCGGCCGCCCGCTCGCCCAGGGGCAGGGCCGACGCGAACGCGAACACCGAGGCCACGAGGAGACCGACCGGGTGCGAGAGGTCGAAGCCGTAACTCGTCTTGTCGAGGATGACCCCCGGCGTGGTCAGCCCGTGCACCAGGAACGATCCCGCGCCGCTCAGGAAGACCAGCGAGACCAGCAGGAGGCGGGCGTCCGCCCGGCGGGCCGACGCCTCGCCGACCATGAGGCCCAGGACCAGGTTGATCCCGGCCACGGTGATGATCAGCCAGAAATGGCTGGGATTGTCCTGCAACACGATGTTCAGGTCTGGTTCGGCCAGCAGGAGCCAGAGGCCGAGCAGCGGCATCGCCAGATGCAGGACCCACACCACGGTGCGGATCGGCTGGGTCGCCGGTGGCAGGTACGGTTCCCGTCGGGCCCGGTCCTCGGTGACCGCGTCTGTCGGGTTGATGGTCGGCACGGTGGCCTCCGCGTCTGGAGAACCTTCTCGGTTCCCTGTCTTGTTCGTCCACGCCCAGCGGGCGGGTTCCCCCGAACGGGTCCGATTATCCCGTACGGGGCGGGTGCCGGCAGGCGAGTTAACCGCTGGCTTCCGACACCGAAGTGTGATGTCTCAGGTGCCAACCGGTGGAACGGTCGAAACGTGTACTACGTGTATCACTCCCATCACACCAGGCTCTGGTGTCGCAGAAAGGAAGCCCAGTGGCTATCACGTTGCCGGGTGGACGAACGCTCGCCGCAGTGACCGTCGGCGTGCTCGTTGGGACGTTGTTCACCGCGAGCGGCAGCGCTGTCGCGTCGTCGGCGGGGGCGGAGATCCACGCGTGCGTCCACAAGCAGACGCGCTACACCCGGATCGTCAACGCGACGGCCAGGTGCAGGCCGACCGAGATCCGGGTCAGGTGGGGGCAGACGACCCAGGGCCAGCAGGGGATCGCCACCGCCGGGCCGCAGGGTCCGCGAGGCGCGCAGGGCCTCAAGGGTGACGCCGGACCGCAGGGCCCGGAGGGTCAGCGGGGCCTCAGGGGGGCCACCGGACCGCAGGGAGCCAAGGGCGAGGCCGGTCCGCAGGGGCCCAAGGGAGCCGACGGCGACAAGGGCGCCACCGGCCCGCAGGGTCCGAAGGGCGACGACGGCCCGCAGGGTCCCAAGGGCGAGGCGGGCAACAACGGCGCCCCCGGCGAGAAGGGCGCGGCGGGTCCGGCCGGTCCCAAGGGCGACGACGGCAAGCCGGGTGCCCCCGGTCTCAAGGGGACCGACGGCAAGCCCGGCAGGGACGGCGACGACGGCAGAAACGGCAGGGACGGCGACGACGGCAAGAGCGCCTACGAGGTCTGGCTCGAACTGCCGGGCAACAGGGGCAAGTCCAAGGCGGAGTTCATCGCGTCGCTGAAGGGCCCCAAGGGCGACCCCGGCACGCCGGGGTCGGGCGGCGGCTCCGGAACTCCCAGCGTCACCACCGTCACCGCGTCGTTCAACTTCGGCCACTCGGGCGGCAGCCAGAGCGTGAGCTGTGGTTCGGGCAAGGTCGCCACGGGCGGCGGCTTCAGCAGCGGCGGCTCTTCCGGTCAGATCAACACGAGCGCGCCCACCGGCACCCCGCCGACCGGCTGGACCGTGAGTGGCAAGAGCACCGGCGGCACCGTCTACGCGATCTGCATGTAGTCCTGACCCCGGGCCGGGCAGGGAACGCCGAACACGAGATCGGGAGAAGGCGTTCCCGCCGGTCACGGGGGCAACGGCAAGACCCAGGGCGTCGTGTACGTGATCCGCGCGGCCGCCTGATCGTTCGACCCTTTCACGGGAACGCGACGGGCGGGCGGCGCGGTGGGGACCCACCGTCCTCGCCGCGCCGTCCCCCGGCGCCGACCGTGTGATCCATATAGACGGGCCAGGCCCTTCACCGGCACATGACGGTGAAGGGCCTGGCCCACAAAAACGCCTCATCCGGGAAACGGTCAGCTGTCAGCGGTCAGCCGAAGATGCCCGGCAGGGTGGCAGTGTGGGTCTCCCTGAGCTCGGTGACCGGGATGTCCAGGACGCCCGCCACGTTCAGGGATCCGCCGCCGGTGGTGCCCAGGCCGTAGCAGGGCACCTCGCGGGCCGCGCACAGCTCCGCGAGGGCGTCGAACGACTCCGGCGCGACGGTCACCAGCGCGCGGGCCGACGACTCGCTGAACAGGTCGACGAACGCGTCGTCACCCGTCAGGGAGACCTCGCAGCCGACGCCCTGGGCGACGCAGGCCTCGGCGAGGGCGATGGCCAGCCCGCCGTCCGACAGGTCGTGGGAACCGGTCAGCAGCCCCCGCGAGGCGGCCTCGGCCAGCACGAGGGCCAGGTCGCGCTCCGACTCCAGCCGCGCCACGGGCGGCAGGCCGCCGAGGTGGCCGTGGGCCACGTGCGCCCACTCCGAGCCGCCGAACTCCTCCTCGGTCTCGCCGAGCAGGACGATCCTGTCGCCGTCGCCGGTGAAGCCGGTCCGTACGCGCGTGGCCACGTCGTCGATGACGCCCAGCACGCCGACGACCGGCGTCGGGTGGATCGGGACGGATCCCGTCTGGTTGTAGAACGAGACGTTGCCGCCGGTCACCGGGACGCCGAGGGTCCTGCAGGCGTCGGCGAGGCCGCGCACGGCCTCGGCGAACTGCCACATGACCTCGGGGTCCTCGGGGGAGCCGAAGTTGAGGCAGTTGGTCACCGCCAGCGGCGTCGCACCGGTCACGGCCACGTTCCGGTACGCCTCGGCGAGGGCGAGCTGGGCCCCCGCGTACGGGTCGAGGCGGGCGTAGCGGCCGTTGCCGTCGGTGGCCAGCGCGATTCCCCTGGTCGTCTCCTCGGCGCCGGGCATGGCCTCGCTGACGCGCAGCACGCCCGCGTCGGAGGGCTGGGCCAGCACGGTGTTGCCGCGGACGTACCGGTCGTACTGGGAGGTGACCCACTCCTTGGACGCCAGGTTCGGTGAGCCGAGGAGCTCAAGCAGCGCCGCGCGCAGGTCGGCGGGGCGGTCGAGGCGGCCGGGGTCGTCGCCGTTCAGCGCGACCTGTCCGGCGGGCTCGTGGAACGGCCGCTCGTAGACCGGGCCCTCGTCGGCCGCTGTGCCCGGCGGGATGTCGACGATGGTCTCGCCGTGCCAGGTCATCACGAGGCGGTTGGAGTCGGTGACCTCGCCGATCACGGTCGCGGGGATGTCCCACTTCGCGCAGATCGCCATGAAGGCGTCGATGTCGTCGGGGGTGACGACCGCCATCATGCGCTCCTGCGACTCGCTCATCAGGATCTCCTCGGGCCGCAGCGACGGATCGCGCAGCGGGACGAGGTCGAGCCTGACGTCCATGCCGCCGGTGCCCTTGGCCGCGAGCTCGGTGGTCGCGCAGGAGACCCCGGCGGCGCCGAGGTCCTGGATGCCGACGACCACGTCCGCCTGGTACAGCTCCAGGCAGCACTCGATCAGCAGCTTCTCCATGAAGGGGTCGCCGACCTGGACGCTGGGGCGCTTGGCCTGCGACTCGTCCTCGAAGGTGGCCGAGGCGAGCACGGAGGCGCCGCCGATGCCGTCGGGGCCGGTGAGGGCGCCGAACAGGACGACCTTGTTGCCCGGTCCCGGGGCCACCGCGAGCTTGATCTGGTCCTTGCGCAGCAGGCCCACGCACAGGGCGTTGACCAGCGGGTTGCCGATGTAGCAGGGGTCGAAGACGACCTCGCCGCCGATGTTGGGCAGCCCCAGGCAGTTGCCGTAGTGGCTGATGCCCTCGACCACGCCGGGCAGCACCCGCCGGGTGTCGTGGGCGTCGGCCGCGCCGAAGCGGAGCGCGTCCATCACCGCGATCGGCCGGGCGCCCATCGACATGATGTCGCGGACGATGCCGCCGACGCCGGTCGCCGCGCCCTGGTGGGGCTCGACGTAGGACGGGTGGTTGTGCGACTCGATCTTGAAGGTGGCGGCCCAGCCGTCGCCGATGTCGACGACCCCGGCGTTCTCCCCCATGCCGACGAGCAGCGCCTCCGATTCGGGAGCCTTGGTGCCGAACTGGCGCAGGTGCACCTTGGACGACTTGTAGGAGCAGTGCTCGCTCCACATGACGCTGTAGATGGCCAGCTCGGAGCCGGTGGGACGGCGGCCGAGGATCTGGCGGACCCGCTCGTACTCGTCGATCTTCATGCCCAGCTCGGCGTACGGCTGGCGCTCGTCGGGGGTGTCCTCGGCCCGCTTGACGGTGTCGAGACTCATGCGTTCACCAGCTTCTTCAGGATGGAGGAGAAGAAGGCGCGCCCATCCGTGCCCGGGGCGCCGGTGAGGTCCTCGACGGCGTGCTCGGGGTGCGGCATGAGGCCGACGACGTTCCCGGCCTCGTTGCGGATGCCCGCGATGTCGCTCAGGGAGCCGTTGGGGTTGCCGCCCGCGTACCGGAAGACGACCTGGCCGCCCGCCTCCAGCGCGCCCAGGGTCGCCTCGTCGGCGACGTAGCGGCCCTCGCCGTGCTTGACCGGCAGCACGATCTCCTGGCCCTCGGTGAAGTCGGAGGTCCAGGGGGTCGCGGTGTTCTCGACCCGGATGCCCTGGTCGCGGCAGATGTAGTGCAGCCCGGCGTTGCGCATCAGCGCCCCGGGCAGCAGGTGGGCCTCGCAGAGGATCTGGAAGCCGTTGCAGGTGCCGAGCACCGGCAGCCCGGCTCCGGCGGCGGGGATCAGCTCCTCCATCAGCGGCGCGAACCTGGAGATGGCCCCGCAGCGCAGGTAGTCTCCGTAGGAGAACCCGCCCGGCAGGAAGACCGCGTCCACCCCCTTGAGATCGGGGTCCGCGTGCCACAGCGGGACGGCTTCGCCACCCGCGTGGCGCACGGCGCGAGCCGCGTCCTGATCGTCAAGAGTCCCGGGAAAAGTGACCACGCCCACGCGGGCAGCACTCATGACAGCGTTCCCCTCCACACACGAGCGCCGCGCCGGCGTCTCACACACTCGGACGTCGGTCTGCGGCGGTGCTCCCAGGCTATCCGCTCCCGGCGAGCGGTCAGGCGCGGAGTGTCCGATCGCACAGTTCAGCGGGCGACGGCCGGTGACGGGCGCTCCCGTCGCGGCACGGGGCACGGGGGAGCCGGTCCCGTTCGGGCCGGGGGCGAGGCGGGGGCCGAAAAGGCCACGTCGGCCGGGGTTCGTGGCTCTGGGACGCCGGGTTTGTATGGCTTTATACGGCCGCCAGCACCCGGCCACGGGAGTAGGCGGCGTCGTCGTCCCAGTCGAGGTGCTTGCGCAGGTGCACGACGGTGCCCCGGCCGGGGGTGATGTCGAAGGAGATCTCGTCCACCACGGCCTGCATGATCAGCAGGCCCCTGCCGTTCTCGGCGTCGGTCGGCGGGTAGTGCTCGGGCACCCGGACGAGGCCCTGGCCACGGTCGATGATGCGGACGTCGCAGCGGCCGTGGCCGATGGCGGTCTCGACCTCGTAGCGGTTGGCCGGACCCCCGTGCCGCACGGCGTTGGCGCACGCCTCGGTCACCGCCAGCAGGATGTCGGCGACGCACTCCTCCGTGACTCCGAGCGAGTGCAGGGAGTCACCGAGCGCCCTGCGGACCATCGGAATACCGACGGCCTGTCGCGGCAGAGCCAGCGAGAACTCCATGTCCACCGGTTTCCTCCCGGGGTCAGATGTCACCTCGTGAAGGCTTCCCTGCAGAATCCGGGCTAACCGCAAAATAACCGTAATGTTATTGACTGGTGGTCAAGCCGTGGGATTGCTCCGCCCACAAAGTCGGACATAGCCGGATCTGGGCGGTTGGTCGCCGAGGGGTGACGGCCTAGGACTCGACGGTGACGGTGTAGTCCTCGATCACCGTGTTGGCGAGCAGGGTCTCGGCCATTTTTCGGACGTCCGCAAGTGCCGCCTCGTCGGCGGGCCCTTCGAGCTCCACCTCGAACCGCTTGCCCTGCCGTACCGCTGAGACACCGGAGAAGCCGAGCCGCGGCAGTGCTCGGGCGATCGCCTGCCCCTGCGCGTCGAGAATCTCGGGCTTCAGCATGACGTCGACGATGACGCGCGCCACGGTGTTCCTCCTGGTTGAGACGGGGACGGTCCGGCGCCTCAAGAGTAACGGGCTCCGGCCGCGCTCCGGCGGGGGGGCCGCATCCGGGTCCGGCCCGGGTTGGCGCCGCGCCGTGCGGACGAAACGGGCGGGTGAAAGGGAACACGCGGGGAACGGGGAGCATATGGACGCCGAGGCAGGTCTTGCGCACATGTATGTGACCTCTGCCACGATGGCCACAAGCGCGGGCGAACCACCACCAGACGGGTCGAACGCGTCGCGAATCGGCCGGACCACGGTGGAGAACCCATCCAGACGGCCCCGAGCACACAGGAGCGGCACGTGACAGCCGACGCCTCTCGTGGTGCGGAAGCACCTCCGGAGCTCATCCAGCTGCTGACCCCCGAGGGAGAACGGGTCGAGCACCCCGACTACGACATAGACCTGACGCCCGAGGAGATCCGCGGGCTCTACCGGGACCTGGTCATGGTCCGACGCGTCGACCTGGAGGCCGTGGCCCTGCAACGCCAGGGCGAGCTGGGCCTCTGGGCCTCGCTGCTCGGCCAGGAGGCCGCGCAGATCGGCTCCGGCCGGGCGCTGACCGAGGCGGACATGGCGTTCCCGACCTACCGCGAGCACGGCGTGGCCTGGTGCAGGGGGGTAGACCCGGTCAACCTCCTCGGCCTGTTCCGCGGCGTCAACCACGGGGGCTGGGACCCCGCCGAGCACAACTTCCACCTCTACACCATCGTGATCGGCAGCCAGACCCTGCACGCGGTCGGCTACGCCATGGGCATCCAGCGCGACGGCGCCGAGGCCGCCAGCATCGTCTACTTCGGCGACGGCGCCACCTCCCAGGGCGACGTGAACGAGTCGTTCATCTGGGCGTCGGTGTTCAACGCGCCGGTGGTGTTCTTCTGCCAGAACAACCAGTGGGCCATCTCCGAGCCGCTGGAGAAGCAGTCGCGCATCCCGCTGTACCGCAGGGCCAGCGGGTTCGGGTTCCCCGGCGTCCGGGTCGACGGCAACGACGTCTTCGCCTGCCTGGCCGTCACCCGCAAGGCGCTGGCCGACGCCAGGTCCGGGCAGGGGCCCATGCTGATCGAGGCCTTCACCTACCGGATGGGCGCCCACACGACCTCGGACGACCCGACCCGCTACCGGGTGGCCGCCGAGCTGGAGGCGTGGAAGCTCAAGGACCCGATCGAGCGGGTCAGGGCCTACATGTTCAAGAACCAGATCGCCGACCAGGAGTTCTTCGACGCGGTCGACGCCGAGGCGGACGAGCTGGGAAGGGACGTCCGCAAACGCTGCCTCGAACTGCCCGACCCCGAGCCGCTGGCCATCTTCGACAACGTCTACGCCGAGCGGCACTCGCTGATCGACGCCGAGCGTGCCGAGTTCGCCACCTACCTGGAGGGGTTCGAGGCATGAGCATTCTCACGATGGCCAAGGCGCTCAACGAGGGCATGCGCAAGGCCATGGAGGACGACCCCAAGGTCCTCGTCATGGGTGAGGACGTCGGCAAGCTCGGCGGGGTGTTCCGGGTGACGGACGGCCTGCAGAAGGACTTCGGCGAGCAGCGGGTCATCGACACCCCGCTCGCCGAGTCGGGCATCGTCGGGACGGCGATCGGCCTGGCGCTGCGCGGCTACCGGCCGGTCTGCGAGATCCAGTTCGACGGGTTCGTCTTCCCCGCGGCCGACCAGATCATCACGCAGCTCGCCAAGATGCCGCTGCGCTCGCTGGGCAAGCTGAAACTGCCGGTCGTCATCCGGATCCCGTGCGGCGGCGGCATCGGCGCGGTGGAGCACCACAGCGAGTCGCCCGAGGCCTACTTCACCCACACGGCGGGCCTGCGCGTCGTGGCCTGCTCCAACCCGGCCGACGCCTACACCATGATCCAGCAGGCGATCCGCTGCGACGACCCGGTGATCTTCTTCGAGCCCAAGCGGCGCTACTGGGAGAAGGCCGAGGTGGACGTCGACTCCTCGGGCTGGACCCCCTTCGACGAGGCCAGGGTGGTGCGGCCGGGGACGGACCTCACCCTGCTCGCGTACGGGCCGATGGTGAAGACCTGCCTGGAGGCCGCGAAGGCGGCCGAGGACGACGGCCGCTCCCTGGAGGTCGTGGACCTGCGCTCGCTCAACCCGCTCGACACCGCGAGGATCGTGGAGTCGGTGCGCCGGACCGGGCGATGCGTCGTGGTGCACGAGGCGCCGGTCTTCAACGGCTTCGGCGGCGAGATCGCCGCCCGCGTCACCGAGGAGTGCTTCTACAACCTGGAGGCCCCGGTCCTGAGGACCGGCGGGCCCTCCACCCCCTACCCTCCTTCGCGGCTGGAGGACCACTACCTGCCCGACCTG
Organism: Streptosporangium heterodermiicola; assembly: GCF_051390675.1. Taxonomy (NCBI): domain Bacteria; kingdom Bacillati; phylum Actinomycetota; class Actinomycetes; order Streptosporangiales; family Streptosporangiaceae; genus Streptosporangium; species Streptosporangium heterodermiicola. Next base: position 28,314 of record NZ_JBPJSR010000026.1, on the reverse strand, counting down.
GACCGGGTCCTGCACGCCGTCGACCGCGCGTTCGCGTTCTGAGGAAGGGCTGGAGATGAAGGAGTTCAAGCTTCCCGACGTGGGAGAGGGCCTGACCGAGGCGGAGATCGTCCGCTGGCACGTGAAGACCGGGGACCCGGTCAAGGTCAACCAGATCATCGTGGAGATCGAGACCGCCAAGGCCGTCGTCGAGCTCCCCTGCCCGTTCGAGGGCGTGGTCGCCGCCCTGATGGCGGACGAGGGCGAGGTCGTGGACGTCGGCAGGCCGATCATCTCGGTGGACGACGGCACCGGCCCCCCTCCGGCCCCGGCTCCCGCCGCGGACCCGGCGGCTGATCGGACGGCCGGGACGGCTGATCGGGCGGAGGCCCTGGCCGACGACATGGTGCCGACCCCGCCGGCCGAGGTCCGGCAGCCGGTGCTGGTGGGCTACGGCGTCAAACCGGGCACCGCCAAGCGCCGTCCCCGCAAACCGTCCTCTCCCGCAGATGTGTCCGGTACGTCCGATGTGTCCGGTACGCCTTCCGAGGTGGCGCGGCCCGGCGCGGGGACGTCTGACGCGCCCGCGGCGCGGGCCCCCGAGGCGGCCCCGGCCATCTCGTCCACGGCGTCGTCCACGGCGTCGTCCACGGCTCCGCTCACGTCTGAGGTCTTGTCGCCGGGGAGGGGCGCTGTTCTGGCGAAGCCCCCGGTGCGGAAGCTCGCCAAGGACCTGGGGGTCGACCTGACCTCCCTCCTGGGGAGCGGCCCGCACGGGTCGATCACCAGGGACGACGTCCAGGCCGCGCTCGCCGCCCCCGCCCAGGGGAACGACGTCCAGGCCGCGCCCGCCCGGCCGCGCGGAGCGGCCGTGACGTGGGAGGGCGAGGACGAGGAGCGGATCCCGGTCAAGGGGGTCCGGAAGGCGACCGCGCAGGCCATGGTCGCGTCCGCGTTCACCGCGCCGCACGTGACGGAGTTCCTCCAGGTGGACGTGACGGCGACCATGGAGGCGGTCCAGCGCCTGCGCGGGCTGCCCGACTTCGCCGGGGTCAAGGTCTCCCCGCTGCTCATGGTCGCCAAGGCGGTGCTCGTCGCCGCCCGCCGCTACCCGATGATCAACTCCGCCTGGGACGAGGCCCGCCAGGAGATCGTGGTCAAGCACCGCGTCAACCTGGGCATCGCCGCGGCCACCCCCCGCGGCCTGCTCGTCCCCAACGTCAAGGACGCCCACCGCCTGTCGCTGCCCGACCTGGCCGGTGCCCTCGGAGTCCTCGCCGAGACCGCGAGGGCGGGCCGCACCCAGCCCGCCGACATGGCCGGGGGCACGATCACGATCACCAACGTGGGCGTCTTCGGGGTCGACGCGGGTACCCCGATCCTCAACCCGGGCGAGTCCGCGATCCTGGCGTTCGGCCAGGTAAGGGACCTGCCATGGGTGGTGGACGGGCAGGTCGTGCCGCGCGGGGTCTGCACGCTCGCCCTCTCGTTCGACCACCGGGTGGTGGACGGGGAGCTGGGCTCGCTCTTCCTCCGCGACGTCGGCGCCATGCTTGAGGACCCGCTCCGCATGCTCGCCTGGGGCTGACCCCACGACACCCACGGGTCCGCCCCCTCCGGAGGGGGCGGACCCGTGGACGGTTCGCGGGTCGGTGGGTTCCTGGGGACGTCAGGGAAGCGGGCGGTTGCCGGGGCGGTGGGTTCCTGGGGACGTCAGGGAAGCGGGCGGTTGCCGGGGCGGTGGGTTCCTGGGGACGTCAGGGAAGCGGGCGGTTCGCCGGGCGACGGGCTCCTGTGGAGGCCGGGGAAGCGGACGGCTCGGGGAGTAGTGCCCGCCGGTCCCGTGGACGGCCTGGGTGCGGGTGGACGGTCACCGGGCGGCTTTTCCCGTCCGAGGATTGGCGCGTCCCCCTCCGTACCCGTCGGGAAGGTGGGGATGGGGGCCTTCCGATATACCTCTGAGTGCCTGCCCGACATTTCCTGGTTTCGCGTTTCAATTGCTGCGAAGGGAAAACAGTCGAGGGCTTCGAGCGGTCCCGACCGGCCGCCGGGACGCCGTACCGGCCGCCGCTCGGGCGGTAACGAGAAACCCCTTTTTGCCTCCTGTGGATCAAGCTTTAAGGTGTGTATCCCCAGCTCGGGCGGGGATGCGGGCCGCCACTTGGAAGTTGCATAAGGCTTTACCCTCGATACGTTTTATGGCTTCTTCGAATGGCTTGTTAAAACATCTTTAATGCGTGCTGAATTTGGTGATATGTCAGGGTATGGGTGCTAGTGTCGTGGTTGGTAAGCGCGACAAGCTCAGCACGAAGGGGGAAGCCATGACTTTCAAGCAGCTCTTCCCGACCAGCCGGCTCTTGGACTGGGGAGGCGGCTGGGGATGCTGCCGGCGCCGTCGCCGCTGTGGATGCGGCGGAGGCGGCGGGTGGTGGTGGTAAGCCAGATCCGGTGCTAGCGGAAACAAATGAGAGCCGGCGGGTCAACCGTCGGCTCTCATTCTCAGAATCGCTCTCGCCCCACGGGCCGAGGGCCGCGGTGCGCCGTCCCCCGCCGGCGCCGACTGTCTCCATCCGCAGGACCTTCCGGGAGTTCTGGCCGTACACTCGCGGCCTCCGTCACCTGCTCGTGGCCGGTGGCACGCTCGCCATCGTCGCGGCCGTCTGCGAGGTCGCCTCGATCGGCCTGTTCGGCCACATCACGGACGAGGTCCTCAGCAAGCAGAACCTGGGGGCCTTCTGGCTCCCCGCCGCCGCCTGGCTGGGCCTCGCGGCGATCGCGGGGCTGGTCTCCTTCGCGGGCTCCTACCTCACCGCCCTCGGTGGCGAGCGTTTCCTGCTGCGGCTGCGCGACAGGGTGTTCGAGCACATCCAGACGCTCACGCCCGACTTCTTCGACAACCGCCGCCTGGGCGACCTGATGGCCAGGCTCACCGACGACATCGAGGCCATCGAGGAACTCATCGGCACCGGCCTGGTCAAACTCTTCACCACGCTCGTCAGCGTCGTCTTCTTCGCCGGTGCCGCCTTCTACATCAGGTGGGACCTGGCGCTGCTGACGTTCCTGCTGGTCCCGGCCTTCCTGCTGGTCGCCAAGACCTTCGCGAGCAGGTTCAGGGTCGTGTCGGCGCGCGAGCGGCTCAGCAACGGGATCATGAACAGCGTCATCGAGGAGGGCCTGTCCAACCAGTCGCTCGTCCAGTCCTACAACCGTCAGGGCGCCGAGGCCGAGCGGCTGCACTCAGAGGGCGGCACCTGGATGCGGGCGAACGTGGCGCAGGCGTGGCTCTCCTCCCTGTACGGGCCCGTCGTGCAGGTCATCGAGACCATCTGCCTGATCACCATCCTCGGGTTCGGCGCGTGGGAGATCTCCTCGGGACGCCTCACCATCGGCGGCCTGCTCGCCTTCGCCGCCTACCTCGCCTACCTCTATCCGGCGGTGCAGAGCCTGGGACAGATCGCCCTCACCGTCTCCGAGGCGGCGGCGGGCTCCGACCGCGTCATCGAGATCCTGACGACCCGGCCGACCGTCACCGACCGCGACGGCGCCGTCCACATGGGACGCGGACGAGGTCAGATCGAGTTCCAGGGGGTCGGCTTCACCTACCCGAACCGGAGGAGGCCCACGCTGCGGGACCTGTCCTTCGCCGTCGAGCCGGGCGAGCTGGTCGTGTGCACCGGACCCAGCGGCGTGGGCAAGTCCACGATCGCGAAGCTCCTGCTGCGCTTCTACGACCCCACGGCCGGGCAGGTCCTCCTCGACGGGACGGACATCCGCGAGCTGTCCCGCGAGTCGCTGCGCGACAACATCACCATCCTGCAGCAGGAGAACCTGCTCTTCTCCGGGACCGTACGCGAGAACATCGCCTACGGAAGTCCAGGCGCGGACCCGGACGCCGTCGTCAGGGCCGCCGTGATGGCGGACGTCCACGACTTCGTCACCGCGCTTCCCCTCGGGTACGAGACGCCGATCGGGCAGCGCGGCCGGCTGATGTCGGGCGGGCAGCGCCAGCGGATCGCCATCGCCAGGGCCATCCTGCGCGACGCGCCCGTGCTCGTCCTCGACGAGCCGATGACGGGCCTCGACGCGCCCACCGCGGAACGGATCATGGAACCGCTCAACCGGCTGATGGCCGGGCGCACCACCATCCTGATCACCCACGACCTCCGGTTCATCCCCGAGGCGGCCCACAAGATCGTGCTCGAAGCCGTGCCGAGACGCTCCAGCCAGATAAGGATCAAGTCCGCCAGGGGCCGCGGCTCCGCCCTGCGCCCGGTGTGAGAGCGGGATCCCGTACGAGACGGGCGACCGACACCGTTCCGCGGCGTCGAAAAGCCATCGAAAAGCCGCGGGGAAGCCGCTGGGAAGCCGCCGGGAACCGTCGGGAAGCCACTGAGAAGTCACCGGGAAGCCGCCCGGACGCGGCCGGCCGGGGCGCCGCCGGGTCCCCGCGCGCCTGGCCGTACGCTGGCCGGGCACTCAGGAGACCTGGGGCACCCGAACGAAGGGAAGATCATGTTCCGGCATGTCGTGCTGTTCACCTGGACGGAAGAGTCCACCGAGGAGCAGCGGGCCAGGGTCGCCACGGAGCTCGGCAAGCTGCCCGGGGCGATCACGGAGATCCGCTCCTACACCCTCGGCCCCGACGCGGGCCTGAACCCGGGCAACCACCGGTTCGCCCTCGTCGCGGACTTCGACAGCGCCGAGGACTTCGTCGTCTACCGCGACCACCCGCTGCACCAGGCCGCGATCGCCGAGTACATCAAGCCGATCGTGGCCTCGCGGGCGGCGGCGCAGTTCGAGGTCTAGACGACGGTGAGGTCAGACGTCCGGGGGCTGGTTCTCGCGGTGCATCAGGCGATCCTCGGACGTGTGCCCGCGCTTGGGGGCCATCACGATGCTCAGCACGATCCCGACGGCACCGACGATCATGAAGATCAGGCCGATCACGTCGATGTGCACGGCCTCGCCGAGGACGTCGGGATCGATGGCGAAGCGGAGGATGGCGCCGAGCGTGAGAAAGAAGATGCTGACCCCGACACCCATGAGTTCCTCCGGGTAAGGCTGTTCGCCAGGCAAAGAGACAGTCTGGACTTGGTCATACCCTCTCTGGCGTGATCACACCAGAGAGAAGGACCTTGTCCGCGGCGGTGGGGCCCGACGATCCCAGCCACACCGGCACTCCGAGGGCCTCCGCCACCGCCGCGGGCCAGTCGTCGATCCCGTCGGCGTAGCGCGGCCCGGCCTCCCGCAGCCGCTTCGTCAGCCCGGCCTGCCCTTCCAGGTCGCCCGCCGTGCCCACCGGGAGCTCGCCGATGTCGTACGACACGCACATGCGCGACACCGGCGCGTCCAGGTGGGTGAGCGCGAGGGCGTCGGCCCCGCCGGAGACCGCCAGCGCGTAGCGGTGGGCCACCGCGTCGAAGCGGCCGGTGCGGAAGGGCCCCTGCCAGGGACCGGTCCCGTTGTGGGCCTCGGGCGGCGCGAGCGCCGCGTCCTCGGTGACCAGCGGTCCCGGGCCGTGCCGCGGGGTGTAGGTCCGCAGCACGCCCAGCCGGGTGGCGGGCACCCCGTCGAGCAGCTCCAGCGCGTTGGCGAAGGTCGTCGTGCTCCAGGTGGTGTACGGGTGGAAACCGTGCCACTCGTCGAGCAGCACCCCCTGCGCCCCCTCGAAGACCACGGGCCGCCTGCGCAGCAGCGCGGTCACGAACGAGGAGCTGACCAGGATCACCCGCTCGGCGAACGCCCGGTAGGCGTCGACGCAGGCCTCCACGGGCGGCCCGGTCACCCCCAGGGCCTCGCGGAGCGCGCGCAGCTTGCGGGCGAGCCGGACCGGCTCCGCGCAGTCGCCCGCGACCGGCGCGAGGCCGGGGTGCTCCAGTGCGTAGGCCATGGTCTCGCCGACGCCCATCCCGCACGACCCGTGCCGGTCCGCCCCGCGCGCCAGCTCCCTGGCCCGCCCCGCCGCCACGTGGTACGGGGTGGCGAGCAGGGCGTCCCGGTCCACGGTGAGCAGGCAGAACGGGTCGGGGACCCCCAGCTTGGCCAGGTGGTCGGCCTCCTTGGCCAGCGACAGCGGATCCACCACCATGAACCTGGACAGATGGGTCGGCACGCCCCTGAACGTGCCCGACCCGAACTGCGCGAACGTGTGCTGCCTCCCGTCGGGCAGGACGACGTTGTGACCCGCCTGCCCGCCCCCGTTGAACCTGACGACCGCCTGGACGGGCCCGCGGGCGCAGAGCCAGTCGACGACCGTGCCCTTCCCCGCGTCGCCGTACCCGAGGTCGGTCACGATCATGTGCTCACGCATGTGTCCACCTGTTCACCCTGTTCACCCTCGTCTCCTCCTCTTCCCCTTCTCACCGGCGAGTCGTTCTCCGCCGGCCCCTCCCGGCATGGCGCTCCCGGCCGCTTCAGCGGGCGGCGTATCGCCCGCTCGCCTCTCCACCGGAGATCCCTCCCCGGCAGGGCGTTCCCGGCCCCTGCACCGAAGTCCCTGCACCGAGGTCTCCGCACCGAGGGCTCCGCACTGAGGGCTCCGCACCGAAATCCCTGTACCGAGGCCCCTCAACCGGAAGTCCCTTCACCGGAAGGCCCCGCACCGAGATCCCTTTACCGAGGTCCCTTCACCGGAAGTCCCTCCCCGGCGGGGCGTTGTCCCCGCCGGGGAGGGACCGCCTCCCCTCGTGGTGGCACTCCCCGCCGCTTTCGCGGTGGCCGCCGCACGGCGGGGAGGTCTTCAGAGCCGCATCACGCCGCTGTCGCCGCCCAGGTCGAGCCCGTCGGCCACCACGAGGGTGCCCCGGTCGAGCTTGGCGAGGGCCTTGCCCACGGCGGTTCCGGCGTTCGAGCCGAGCTCGTCGAGGTCGTCCAGCCCCTCCCGCAGGTCGATGGCGTCCTCGCCGAGGCCGACGGTGAGCGCGATGGTCTCGCAGACCGCGTCCAGGTCGTCCAGCTCCAGCACGTTCTGGCCGAGCAGTTCGCGCCAGGCGGCCAGCACCCGGCCGTCCCCGGCGTGGCTCGCCCCGGCGGGGAGGATGTAGTAGACGTCGTAGGTCCTGGTCAGCTCGGCGACCATGTCCTTGGTCGAGATGTCCTCGCGGGGCCGCTCGCCGACGACCCTCTCGACCTCGCGCCGGCTGACGTGCGAGTAGGGCAGCTCGTCGCCGATGATGAACAGGTAGCCCCGGCGGCCCCGCTTCTCGAAGCAGTCGATCGAGGTGTGCCTGGCCATGAAGTACATCGCCAGCTCGTACGACTCGGTCATCTGGCCGCCGCCCCCGCCCTCAAGCAGGATCTTGCCCAGGTGCTCGTCCATCCGGTTGTCGGACTCGAACTGGCCGACCTGCAGCGGGGCCCGGTCGCAGGTGGCGTCGCCGATGGCGCCGAAGAGGATCTGCGGGTCGGTGGCGTACCCCTTGCGGAGCAGCAGGCCGAGCAGGTCGGGCAGCTTGGTCTGGAGGGTGCGGGGCACCCCGCCCATCGAGCCGGTCACGTCGAACAGGACGGCCACGGCCAGGGAGTTGGGGTGCTCGGCGGAGTCGCGGCTCTCGCGGAGCGCCACTCCGCGCGGGTCGAGGTCGGGGTGAGCGGAGCGGGCGCCGCTGTCGCTGTAGGCGAAGGCGCTCGAACCCTTCGCCGCGCGGTAGCTCGCGGCGGCGGAGTAGACGTCGGTGGACCAGTTTCCGCTTCCCACGGATGATCTCCTCGGATCGGGGGTGCGACGTGCTGTGAGGTCGTTGTCGAAGGTCAAAGATGGAGCGGCCGGTATTTCCTCGGCCCGTACAGGTCGTCGAGCAGGTCGTCGAGCTCACCCAGCAGCCGCCAGGCGTCGTTCGGCGGGCTGAGCAGGCTGCCCCGGACGAAGTTCCTGACAGGGGCGGGGACGGGGTCGCCCATGAGGGCGGCCACGCAGCGGGTGGCGAGATGGATGTCGGTGGCCGGGGTCGCGGGCTTCCTGGCCAGGACCGAGGGCGGGTAGTCGTCGCGGTGCCTGGCCACGAGTGCGGTGATCGGGGTGCCGAGCGGGACCGACTGGCTCCAGTCGACGAGCACCAGGCCGTGGTCGAGCGGGTGGACGAGGACGTGCTGGCCGAACACCGCGCCGTGCACGATCCCCGCCCGGTGGGCCGCGCCGACGGCCACCAGCAGCCGCCGCCAGATCCACGCCGCGTCCCGCACGTCGAGCACCGGCCGCCGCCGCCTGACCTCGTCCAGGCTCAGGAACCCGTCCGGCACCCGGCTGATCACGTTGGCCTGCCGCTCGACCCCGTCCGAGCGGTGCCGGAACGACTCCACCAGGCGGGGCACGTACGGCAGGAGCAGCGGGTCGCCGTCGCGCGCGATCGTCTCCAGGGACTCCGCCTCGCGGCGCATGAGGTCGTTGTCCGCGTGGCTGCGCGGGAGCTTGAGCAGCGTGTCGGAGCCGCTCCCGTAGAGCACGGCCGACGCGCCCCGCCGGAAGACGCCCCCGATCCGGTAGGTGCCCCGCCTGGTGGTGATCACCGTCTCCTTGGCCCGCTCCGGGGCTCCCGAGGCCCCGTCGCGGGCCGCCCACAGCCCCGCCAGCCGGCTGAACGCCTCGGCGGCCTCCGCTCCCGGCGCGAGGTCGGGGTGGAGCAGCCTCGCCAGCCTCCGGTACGTCCGGTGCGGGAAGTCCCCGCCGAACAGGTCCTCGGGTGTGCGGGCGGCGGTCACCAGCGCGATCGCCTCGGCCGTGGTGGTCATCTGATCTCCTCCTCCCTGGACGGCCGCAGCAGGGCGGGGTGCAGGAGCCGGGCGTCGCCGGCCCGGTAGAGCTTGGCGCGCGGCCCGCCCCTGGCCCCGCCGCTCTCGGTGGTCTCGCCGGTGCCCTCCACGAAGCCGGGCACCGACAGGATCTTGCGGTGGAAGTTGCCCGCGTGCAGCGGCACGCCCCAGACCGTCTCGTAGACGCCGCGCAACTCGGAGATCGTGAACCTCTCGCCAGCGAACGCGGTGGCCAGCGGCGTGTACTCCAGCTTGCCGCGAGCCCGCTCCAGCCCGTGCGCAAGGATGCGGTCGTGGTCGAACGCGAGCTCGGGCAGCTTGTCGACCGGGTGCCAGGAGGCGTCGGCCGCGTCCGAGCCCGCCCGCGGGTCGGGCAGGTCGGGGGCGAACGCCAGGTAGGAGACCGACACGATCCTCATGCGGGGATCACGCTCGGGCGCCCCGTAACTGGCGAGCTGCTCGATGTGGAATCGGCCCGACAGCCCGGCCAGCCCCGTCTCCTCGGCCAGCTCCCGCGCCGCGGCCTGCGGCAGGTCCTCTCCCGGCCGGATGAACCCCCCGGGCAGCGCCCACAGCCCCGCATAGGGTTGCTCGGCCCGCCTGATCAGCAGAACGCGCAACCCGCCCCCGCGAATGGTGAGCGCCACCACGTCGACCGTCACCGCGACCGCCGGATATGCCCGGGGGTCGTACCCGGCCAGGAACTCGGATTCATCCATCACATGTCCTTCTCAGATTGAGACAGTCTCAGTATGAGAATAACAGTGTGCCGCTGTCAATGACTTCGCGATGATCCGTCCCTGTTCGTCGCGCTCCGGGTGCCGAACCCCGGGTGGGGCGGATCGGCGGCCGGCCGTTCAGGCTTCCGCTCCAGGGCGTCCGTGAGGTCTCGTCGCAACGCGAGGAGCCGGAAAACGGATGAGGGACCGGCCTCGTGAGAACGGGGCCGGTCCCTCATCGTGCCTGCCGCGGGAGCAGGTGGTCTTCCGGCCCGAAGCGGCGAGGCTCGGACCAGTTCACAAAGGAGTCAGAAGGGTCAGAAGGATCAGAAGGCCTCTTCGGGCAGGTCCATCAGGTCCTGGTCGGTGGCGTCGAGCGTGCGGCGCTCGGCGGCGATGCGGGGCAGGACGGTCTGGGCGAAGAACGCGGCCGCGGAGACCTTGCCGGTGTAGAAGGCGTGGTCGCTCCCCTCGGTGGCCGATCCCAGCGCGGCCAGGGCCACCTCGGCCTGGCGCAGCAGCAGCCAGCCGATCACCAGGTCACCCAGGGCGAGCAGGAACCGGGTGGTGTTCAGGCCGACCTTGTAGACCTCCTGCGGGGTCTCCAGCGAGCCGATCGCCCAGCCCGCCATGGTGTCGGCCATGGCCTTGACGTCGTCGGCGGCCTCGCCCAGGAGCTCGCGCCCCTCCTTCAGCCGCCCGTTGCCCGCCTCGGAGGCGGAGAAGGCCTTCACGTCCGCGTACAGCGAGCCGAGGGCGGCCCCCTGGTTGCGCAGGACCTTGCGGAAGAACAGGTCCATGCCCTGGATCGCGGTGGTGCCCTCGTAGAGGGAGTCGATCTTCGCGTCCCTGATGTACTGCTCGATCGGGTAGTCCTGCAGGTATCCGGAGCCGCCCAGGGTCTGCAGCGAGCGGGACAGCAGCTCGTACGAGCGCTCGGAGCCGACGCCCTTGACCAGCGGCAGCAGCAGGTCGTTCATCGCCTCGGCGTGCTCGTCCCTGCGGCCCTCGTGCCCGGCGATCAGCACGTCGTCCTGGTAGGTGGCGGTGAGCATGACCAGGGCCCGCATGCCCTCGGCGTACGACTTCTGGAGCATCAGCTCCCGGCGTACGTCCGGGTGGTGGGTGATCGTCACGCGGGGGGCCGACTTGTCGGCCATCTGGGTGAGGTCGGCGCCCTGCACCCGCTGCTTGGCGTAGGCGAGGGCGTTGAGGTAGCCGGTGGAGAGCGTGGCGATCGCCTTCGAGCCGACCATCATCCGGGCGTGCTCGATGATCATGAACATCTGCTTGATGCCCTCGTGCACCTCGCCGATGAGCGTGCCCACGGCCGGGTGCTCGCCGCCGAAGGTGACCTCGCAGGTCGTGGAGACCTTGAGGCCCATCTTCTTCTCGACGTTGGTGACGTAGACGCCGTTGCGCTCGCCGAGCTCGCCGGTCTCCAGGTCCACGTGGTACTTCGAGACCAGGAACATCGACAGGCCCTTGGTGCCGACGCCGTGCCCCTCGGGGCGGGCCAGTACCAGGTGGAAGATGTTGTCGGACAGGTCGTGCTCGGCGCTGGTGATGAAGCGCTTCACGCCCTCGATGTGCCAGGTGCCGTCGTCCTGCTTGACGGCCTTCGCGCGGCCGGCGCCCACGTCGGAGCCGGCGTCCGGCTCGGTGAGCACCATGGTGGCGCCCCACTGCCTCTCGATGGCCAGCTCGGCGTAGCGCCGCTGGTCCTCGGTGCCGATCGTGTGCAGGATGTGGGCGAAGGCCGGGCCGCTGGAGTACATCCAGATGGCGGGGTTGGAGCCGAGCACCAGCTCGGCCAGGGCCCAGCTCACGCTGCTCGGCAGGCCGGGGCCGCCCATCTCGGCGGGAAGGCCGAGGTTGGTCCAGCCCGCGTCGCGGTAGGCGGCGAAGGACTTCTGGAAGCCCTTCGGCATCGTCACCGACCCGGTGGCGGGGTCGAACACCGGCGGGGTGCGGTCGCCCTCCTCGAAGGAGTCGGCGAGCACGCCCGTGGCGAGACGGTTGACCTCCTCCAGGACGCTCCGCACGACGTCCTCGTCCAGATCGGCGTAGAGGCCGGTGCCCAGGATGTCCCGGCGCCCGAAGACCTCGAAGAGGTTGAACTCCAGGTCACGGACGTTGCTCTTGTAGTGGCCCATGGGGTCTGCTCCTTGAAACCGGGGATCCGGAACTGTCCATACTCGCCAGTAACGTTACCTGTAATGCTACCCGCGAGTAACCCCTAGAAAACAACCCCTACTAGGACGTTCGTCATACGGCCCGCGGACGCTCCGGCGGGGTCGATCGACGGCCGGGGAAAGCTTCTCCTAGGCTCGTCCCATGGACGAGCAGTGGCGGGCCGACCTCGGGAGGTGGGGCATCCCCGAGGAGATCGCGGCCAGGGCGCCGGTGAGTCCCTGGGGGCACTCCCCGGCACGGTTCGCCGAGCGCACCGACCTCGCCCTCGCGGTTCCCGGGGGCCCCACCCTGGCGCGGATCGCCGAGGCCCTCCCGCCCGGCGGAAGCGTGCTGGACGTCGGTGCAGGGACCGGCGCGGCCTCCCTGCCGCTGGGCCGGAGCCTGGGGGAGCTGATCGCGGTCGACCCCTCCGACGCCATGCTCGCCGAGCTGACCTCCAGGGCCACGGCGCTCGGCGTTCCCGCCCGGATCGTGGCCGGCCGCTGGCCCGACGTCGCGGACCGCACGCCGGTCGCGGACGTCGCGGTCTCCGCCCACGTCGTCTACGACGTGCCCTACCTGGCGGAGTTCCTCACCGAGCTCACCCGCCACGCCCGCGCCCGAGTCGTCCTGGAACTCACCGGCCGGCACCCGATGAGCTGGCTCAACCCCCTCTGGCAGCACTTCCACGGCATCACCCGCCCCGGCGGGCCCACGGCCCACGACGTGATCGCCGTCGCGGAGGGGCTCGGCCACCGGGTCCGCCACGAGTGGCGGGTGGCCCCGCTGCCCCGCTTCACCCGGCTCGTCGACCTCGCGGAGAGCGCCTGCCGGAGGCTCTGCCTCGGCCAGGAGCGGGCCGACGAGGTCATCACGGCGGTGGTCGAGCTGGACATGTGGCCGGTGCCTCGCGACCGGTGGTTCACACTCTGGTGGGAATCAAAGTGAGATCCGGCTCGTTCCTTCGATAGAACGCTCAAGAGGGCGTTTCCGGACGAGACGCGCCGTACCCGGCAGGCAAAGACGACGCTCCTGATCAAGAAGGAGCTGTCATGGCCTGGGTCTTCATTCTGGTCGCCGGTCTGTTCGAAGTCGCGATGGCGTACTCGCTCAAGCTGAGCGAAGGATTCTCCGAGCTGCTGCCGAGCCTCGGTTTCGCGGTCTTCGGCGTGCTCAGTTTCGGCCTGCTCGCCCTGGGCCTGAAGACCCTGGAGGTCGGTACGGCCTACGCCGTCTGGACCGGCATCGGAGCCGTCGGCACCGCCACGCTCGGTATCGTCGTCCTCGGCGAGAACGCGTCGGCACTCAAGATCGCGTCGATCCTGCTCATCATCGCGGGCGTCGTCGGGCTCAACCTCGCCGGAGGCGGCCACTGACCACCCGTCAGGGGGTTTCGGCGGGCCGTACGGGACGCGTCGGGCAGCGTGACCTGCGGATCCTGGAACGGCTTGCCCGAAACCAGCTTGACGGCTTTGGTGGTGTCGGGTTGGGTGGGCTCATGATTGACGTTCACTGTGTGACCTTCGACTGCGCCCAGCCGTACGAGCTGGCGACCTTCTGGCGCGACGCCACCGGCGGGGAGCTCCACCCCGACACGGAGAAGAACGACGACGAGGTCCTCCTCCAGGGTGGCCGGGTCGACCTGCTCTTCATCAAGGTTCCCGAGGACAAGGCGGGCAAGAACCGCGTCCACCTGGACCTCACCGGCTCGGCGGGCACCACCCGCGACGAGGAGGTCGAACGCCTCGCCGACCTCGGCGCCACGATCTCCGGGGACCACCGCAACCCCGACGGCAGCGGCTGGGTCACGATGCTCGACCCCGAGGGCAACGAGTTCTGCGTCTGCCGCGCCGAGTACGAGAGGGTCTGACGTTCTCGACGGTCCCGGCCCGGTCCGCGAGAAGGCCCGATCGGGCCGCGGGACCGGCCGTGAGACCGGGCGACCGCGTAGCCCCGGAGGACCCCGGAAACCCTGGAGGGCCACCGGGGGCCCGGACGGCCGGACGGCCGGACCGCGGGGCTCGGTGGCTCTATCGGGCCATGAGGCTCAGCGGCCACCGGGAAGCGAGGCCTGGCCGCGTCCCTTGAGGGTCAGGGCCACGACCGCCGTGATCAGGTAGACCACGACACCCCCCTGGAGCGCGTCCAGCGCCGCCCCGAAGACGCCCTCGCCGTCGAAGACGAGCTGCACCGGGTACAGCAGGATGGCGGAGCCGAGCGCGGGATAGAGGGAGAACCTCCAGGGGTGGCGCAGCGCCCAGAGCCGGGCCTGCCGGGTCACCCGGTCGCCGGTGTCGGGCCTGCTGATCGAGCCGATGGCCGCGACGAGCGAGAACAGGCCGATACCGACCATCATCGCCCACGCGAGATCCAGGCCTCCGGAGAGCAGGTCCAGCCCCAGGCTGGTGGCCGCCACCGCGCCGCCGGTCACCGCCGCGGCCTTCCAGGGAGCACCGCGCAGCGCCGCTCCGGCGAGGGACATCTCGTCACGTCGAGTCAGTTCGTCGTTCATGTCCCCAGAGTGCCTTCCCCACCCCCTTGCCCACATCGGGGAGCAACCCTGACTGTCCCCGGGGTGACGAGACCGGCAGCGGTCGGGGATGTACGGGCGGAACACGAGGGTCGTCATCCCCTCGGACCGTAGAGCGTGCCGAGGATGTGCCAGACGATGAAGACGACGACCCACAGCAGGGCGCGCCTGGTCGGCGGGGGGCCGCCGCGCAGCAGGGAGATTCCCAGGGGGATGAGCGCGACGCAGAGGCCGCCCACGGCGATGACGGACTGCGGTTCGGTGCCCTTGAGCGTCCCGAGCGCGAGCGCCGACATCAGGCCGAGTGCGATCGAGCGGCCCAGCCCCAGGGCGCCGGAGCGGTAGGCGCCGATGGCCAGCACGACCCAGCCGAGGAAGGCAGGCCCGGACAGTGCCCTGAACGGGTGCCAGCGCGTGTCCCGCCAGGCCAGGTAGTAGTCGTCGATGCCGGTGATCATCGCTTGCAGGCCGAAGCTGTCGGTCAGGTGGAAGGCCAGGTGATCGGTGCCGAACTGGAAGGTCCGGGTGAACAGGCCGAGGATCACCAGACAGCCGCCCCACATTCCCCACAGTGGGTTGGTGGCGGCGATCCGTTGCGCCAGCGTCATGATCGCCGGCCACAGCAGGACGATCCCGAAGGCGAAGCAGGCGTAGGAGACGGTGATGAGGGTGGGGTGCCGGGTGTAGGCGGTGAGCTGCTGAGGGAAGAAGTAGTGGAACTGGGAGCGCAGGAGAATCCCGGTCATGAGCAGGGTGGGGCCGCCGATCAGCGAGAAGGCGCTCACCCATCGCCCGGGAAACGGGGGTTGCCGGTTCAGGTTGGCCTCGGCGTTGGCGGCCCGCCGGTCCGCGTCGGCCTGTCGCCATCGTGTGATTCGCCCGCGCGGCGCGACGTTCATGGGTGTCCGTCCATCCTGTCGGTTGTGGTGCGTCCCGGCGTGGTACGCCGGGCGCATCAGCATGGTGACGGGCGGTGCGGCGGGGACGCGTCTGGCTCGGGTCGCATCTTGGCCGCCGCGCACGAGCCGGTGGTACGACCCAGGTCAGATACGGGTGTCTGACCGGGGGCGGATGCCGGGTGATCCGGTGAGGCGATAGCTTCTCGTCATGGAGTGGGCTCGGCGGCTCGGTGGAAGGGGCGTTGCCGACGCGGCGGTGGCGGTGGTCGTGGCGCTGCTCGTCGGATACGCCATCGTCGATCCGCCGGGATCGTCGTCGTGGTGGCCCGCCTGGTCGGCCTGGCCGGTGGCCGCGGTCGTGAGCCTCCCGATCGCCGTCCGGCGGCGCCGGCCACGGGTCATGCTCGCCCTGGCGTGCGTCACGGGCGTGCTGGTGACCGTGGCCGGTGCCGTCGCGGTGGGCGTGACCTGGCTGTCCTTCGTGCCGACCGTGCTCGTGCTGTACGTGGTGGCCGCCACCGTCCCGGTCCGATGGTCGGTGACGGGCCTGGTGGCGTGCGTGTTCGGTGCGGTGACCGCGATTCTGGTCTTCTACGCGCGGGTGCTCCCCGGCCTCCCGCCCGCGGCCACGCCCAGCGAGATGCCGCCGTCCTGGCCGATCGAGATCGGCGTGATCTGCGTGCTGCTGGTCACCGGATGGGCCGTCGGGACGACCGTCCGCTGGAGGCGGGACATGACCGCCCGCCTCGTTCGTCACCTCTCCGACGCCGCGGTGGCCGACGAGCGCAGGCGCATCGCCCGGGAACTGCACGATGTCATCGGCCACAGCATGAGCCTGATCGCCGTCAAGGCCACCGTGGCCAACCACGTCGCCGACGCCCGCCCGCAGGAGGTACGCGCCGCGCTGGCCGTCATCGAGCAGACCAGCCGGAGCACGCTCACCGAGATCCACCGGGTGCTCGGCCTCCTGCGCTCCGACGGCGATCTGCAGGAGGCCCGCCTGCCCGTCCCGGGCGTGGCGGGCCTGCCCGGACTCGCCGCCGACGCCCGCTCGGCCGGGGTCGAGGTGGACCTGACGGTCCGCGAGGACGCCGCGCTGCCTCCCGCGGTCGCGGTGTCGGTGTACCGGATCGTGCAACAGGCGCTGACCAACGTCATCACCCACGCCGGGCCCACCCGCTGCTTGGTCACCGTGGAGGTCGACGGGAGGGAGGCCGTGGTCGAGGTCGTCGACGACGGCCCCCGCCACGGCCGCCCGCCGCGAGCGGGCCACGGCGGGCACGGCCTGATCGGCATGCGCGAACGGGCCAGGATGTACGGAGGCACGTTCAGCGCGGGATCCCGGCCGGAGGGAGGCTTCCGAGTGGCGGCCCGACTGCCCTACGACCCGAACGGCGGCGTGACATGACCGCAGACGCCACCCCGCACGATCCGCCCCCGCCCATCCGGGTCCTGCTCGCCGAGGACCAGGTCCTGCTGCGCGACAGCCTCAAGGTCCTCATCGACACCACACCGGGGATGGCCACCGTGGGCGAGGCGGGCACCGGCGCCGAGGCCGTGCTCCTGGCCCGCCGGTGGCGGCCGGACGTCGTCCTGATGGACGTGTCGATGCCGGACATGGACGGCATCGAGGCGACCAGGCGTATCTGCGCCGACCCGGCCGGTGCCGGCGTTCGCGTCCTGATCCTCACCACCTTCGACCAGGACGAATATGTGTACGCGTCGCTCAGAGCCGGTGCCAGCGGGTTCCTCGTCAAGAGCGCGACGGCGACCGAGCTCCTGACCGCCATCCGGGTCGTCGCCTCCGGCGAGGCACTGCTCGCGCCCACGGTCACCCGCCGGCTCATCGCCGACTTCCTGCGCCCTCGCCCCGCCCCGGCCCGGCGGGACCTCGACGACATCACCCAGCGCGAACGCGAGGTGCTCGCCCTCATCGGCAGGGGGATGTCCAACTCCGAGATCGCGGAGCACCTTCACCTCACCGTCGGCACGGTCAAGACCCACATCAGCCGTCTCCTGGCCAAACTGCCCGCCCGTGACCGGGCCCAGCTCGTCATCGCGGCCTACGAGGGCGGGCTCGTCACCGGCCCGCCCTCGTCATGATCTCCAGGTTGGCCGGTCACCGGCCGCCCGCGCCGCCTTCCGGGGTGAGGGCACGGCCTAGGCTGACGCGCATGGATGGATCACCGGCGCGCCTGGTTCGAGAGTTCCACGAGAAGATCGGGCTTCCCCTCTCCGACGCCCCCGGCCTGCCTCCCGTGGAGCTGGCCCGCCTGCGGCAGGGGTTCCTCGACGAGGAGGCGGCCGAGGTGGCGCAGGCCGCGGAGGCGGGCGATCTGGCCGGTGTCGCGCACGAGCTGGCCGACGTGGTCTACGTCGCGTACGGTACCGCCCTGACGTACGGGATCGACCTGGACCGGGTGCTCGCCGAGGTGCACCGGGCCAACATGACGAAGTCCGGCACCGAGAACGGCAAGGCCGCCAAGGGGCCGGGTTTCACGCCCGCCGACGTGGCCGGGGTGCTCGCGGGGAAAGGGCGGAGCCGGAAGGCTTAGCGACTCCGCCGCCGGGGCCGCCGGACCCGACAGGTCCGGTGGATCCGCCGGGTTCGCCGGGGTTGACGGTCATTCGGCGGCGAGCGGGGCGAGTTCGACGAGGTTGTCGTGGTAGACGGCGCCCCGGCCCATGTCGGCGTCGCGGGCGGCCACCACGGCGTTCGCCGTCGCGCCTCCCGGGCTGAGCTTGCGCCAGTGTCCCTTGGTGGACGCGACCACGCCGGGCCGTACCCTCTCGCTGATCTCCACCACTGCCTCGAACTCGCCGTCGTCGTTGAACACCCGGGCCCGCTGCCCCTCGCTCAGCCCCCTCCGCGAGGCGTCCTCGGGGTTGACCAGGATCCGCGGGCCCTTCGAGCGCTTCAGCAGCTCGGGGTTGTTGCCGAAGGTGGTGTTCAGGAAGGTGTGGGAGGCGGGCGTGATGAGCGCCAGCGGGTACGGCCCCGGCGCGGCCGAGGCCGTGTGCGACGGGACGTAGGCCGGTCCCGGGCCGAACTCCATCCGGCCCGAGGGCGTCGGGAAGCCGTCGGTGAACGGCACGAACGGCCGGGGCACGCTGAGCCGGACCCAGCCCTCCTTGCGCAGCCGGTCGAGTGTGATCCCCTCCAGCGAGGGGTGTCCCGAGGCGAGCAGCTGCTCGGCCAGCTCCAGGTCCGAGTCGTACAGGGACGGCTCGGTGAGCCCCATGTGCCGCGCCAGGCGGCGGAACGTCTCGGTTGTGGACAGGCACTCGCCCGGCGGCTCGACGGCCGGCTCGTTCCACAGCAGGTACATGTGCCCGTACCCCGCGTGCAGGTCGGCGTGCTCGATCTGCATGGTGGCGGGCAGGACGATGTCGGCGTAGTCGACGGTGTCGGTGGGGAACTGCTCCATCACGACGGTGAACAGGTCCTCGCGCAGCAGCCGCTCTCGGACCCGGTTCTGGCCGGAGGTTGAGCCCATCGGGTTGGCCGCGTACACCCACAGGCACTTGACCGAATCGTCCAGCTCGTCGGCGAGCCGGGTCATGGTGAGCGTGCGGACCGGCCCGGGGAGCAGGTCGTCGCGGGTGTCGATGTTCAGGTGGACGTGCCCGCTGGTGGAGTACGCGATCCCGCCGCCCGGGTGGCGCCAGTCGCCCGTCACGCCCGGGATGGAGGCGATCGTCCGCATCGCGGTGCCGCCGCCCGCGTGCCGCTGCAGGCCCATGGTGGCCCGGATGCCGGTGGGCCGGGTGTGTGCCAGGCGTGTCCCCAGGGCCCGGATGTCGGCCTCGGGCAGGCCGGTGATCTCCGCCACGCGCGCCGGGGGATGGCGCAGGATCTCCTCGCGGAGGTTCTCCCAGCCGCTCGTGTGGTTCTCCAGGTAGTCGCGGTCCTCGGCGCCCTCGGCGAGGACGACGTTCATCAGCCCCAGGGCGAGGGCCGCGTCGGTGCCGGGCCGGATCGGCAGGTGCTCGTCGGCCTGCTCGGCGGTGCGGGTGCGGATCGGGTCGATCGCCACCACGTGCGCCCCGGCCGCGCGGGCGTCCTGGACGAACTTCCACAGGTGGTGCCCGGTCGTCAGCGTGTTCGTCCCCCACAGCAGGATGAGCCTGGACAGGGCGAACGTCTCCGGGTCCATGCCGCCCGGCGTGCCGTACACCTGCCGGAGCCCGGTGTTCCCGGCCGAGGAGCAGATGTTCAGGAAGTGCCTCGACGCCCCGAGGACGTTCCAGAACCGCCTCCCGGCGATCCCCTCGGACCCCTGGACGTATCCGAGCGTGCCGGTGCCCAGGTAGGGCCAGATCGCCTCGCCGCCGTGCTCGTCGACGATGCCGCGCAGCCGTACGGAGATCTCCTCCAGGGCCTCGTCCCAGCTGATCCGCTCGAACCGCCCGGACCCCTTGGGGCCGACCCGCCGCATCGGGTGCAGGATGCGGTCGGCCGCCCGGGTGTGCTCCAGGTAGCGGTTGACCTTCACGCAGAGCGCGCCCCGGGTGTACGGGTGGTCCGGATTGCCGCGCATCTTGACGGCATCGCCGTCCCGGACGGTCACCACCCAGGAGCAGGTGTCGGGGCAGTCCAGCGGGCACGCCCCCAGCACTCGCAATTCGCCTGACGACATGCCCCGACTGTAGCCGCGCCCCCCGGCCGGGACGCACGCGCGTTCCCTTTCCCACCCCTTTCCCGCCTCGCCGTCCGGCCTCTCACAGCCCTCGGCGCCATCGGGGACGTGTCACCCGAGAAGGCGCGTCACCTGAGAAGACCGCCGTGCCCGTGGTCGTGCCCATGGTCGTGACCGGGCTCCAGACCGCCCGCGCCGGTCCCCGGCCCGCCAGGTGCGACGACCCCCTTACCGACCCCCTCGCCGGGCCCCTCACGACGCCCGAGATCCTCGCGACCACCGAGGGTGCCTGGAGCGCCGGGAAGCACGGAGGCGTACGCGAAGGCGAACGCCGCCGTCGCGATCGCCTCGGCGTTCACCTTCAGCGCCTTCTCGTTGACGTTGGCGACGGTGTCGCACGCCCGGTGGTAGCACTTGTCGTACGCGACCCCGGCGCTGCCGCCGAACTTTTCGGCCTCCTCGGCGGTCTTGAGGCGCTCGGCGCCGGTGAACAGCCCGCCCGAGGGGATGCCGACCGCGATGAAGGGGCCGTAGTCGGAACGGCCACTGAACTCGGCGTCCTGGTACGGCTCGCCCACCGCCTCGAAGTACGCCTGGAGGAGTTTCTCGATCCGGCCGGAGCCGGGGGGCGGGGTCGCGCCGGCGACCGGGCCGGAGGAGTCGCCGTCGTAGATCCCGAAGACGTAGTTCGGCGAGGCGATCATGTCGAAGTTCAGATAGAGCTTGATCTTCGCCCGCTCCGCCGGGGGCAGGGCGGCCACGTAGTGCTTCGAACCGAGCAGGCCCAGCTCCTCGGCCCCCCAGAAGGCGAAGCGCAGCCTGTTCCTCGTCCGCAGCGACTTCGCCGCCAGCGCCGTCTCCAGGACGCCCGCCGTGCCCGAGCCGTTGTCGTTGATGCCGGGACCCATCATGACGCTGTCCAGGTGGGCCCCGAGCATGACGACCCTGTCCGGATCCCCCCAGCCGCTCTCGGCGATGAGGTTGCGCGTCCTGCGGTCGGGGGCGCTCTCGGCGTCCACGGTGAGTGTCGTCCTCGTTCCCGGCGCAGCCAGCTCCTCGCCGGTCGCGAAGTCGGTGCCGACGACCGGGATACGCACGGCGGAGGTGTTGATCGAACCGCCGAGCAGGGCCCTGCGGTCCTCGGTTCCCTGGCCCGGCCGGCCCTCGTTGAAGATGATCACACCGGACGCGCCGGCGGCCTCGGCCCGTTCCGCCTTGACCTGGAAGCTGCAGGTGCCACGCTGGATCAGCGCGATGTCGCCCCGGACGAACGTGGAGAAGTCGCTCGCCTCGCACCCCGAGGTGGATTCCGGCCCCTGTTTCGGCGGCAGGGTCAGATCGACCCCCTGCACCGGGGCCGTCACGTTCCCCGAGCCGGAGTACGTCATGGTCCTGAAGTCGGTGCCGGCCACGTAGGTCTTGGCGGCGGGCCGGATCCGTTTGAGCACCGGGGCCGTGATCTCGCGGAAGAAGGAGATCTTGAACTCCTGCGAGGTGACCCGGTATCCGGCGGCACGGAGCCTGTCCGCGACGTAGGCGAGCGAGGCGTCGTAACCCGGCGTGGCCGCCGCCCGGGTGTCGCCGTTGGCGTGGGCGATCTCCTGGAGCCTCTCCAGGTGCCTCTTGAGGGACGCGAGCCTGACCGACGACCCGAACGCCTCCGCGCCCGGCGGAAGGGCATCCCCGGCCACCGCTCCGGGTGCACGCCCCCCGGAGACGGGCGCCGCGCCGGTCTGCCCGGAGTCACCGCCCCTGGGTACGGGCGCCGCGCCGGCCGGGACGGCGGACACGGCCGACACGGAGGCCAGGGACACGACCGAGACGAGGGTGATCGCGGCCAGCAACTTCCCCGGAGCGACGGAGGGGGCTTCCCGGCCCTCGGACGCGGCTCGGAGGGACGCGGACGGGTGACGGAACATGCTGGCCAGTTTTTCAGGCCGTCACCCATCAAATCGATTGTTCCCGCAGGTAGAACAGTCAATTCTCCATCTCGGACAGGTACGCTACGTTCGCCCTGTCCCCCTCGTCGAGGCTGGGACTCCCCGCGAACCAGGCGTCCAGGATCTCCTCAAGCAGCGGGGCGGAGGTCGACCGGAGACTGATCGCCAGCACGTTGGCGTCGTTCCAGCGGCGTGCCCCGTCCGCCGTGGCCGCGTCCGCGCACAGCGCCGCCCGGATCCCGGGCACCTTGTTCGCCGCGATCGACGCGCCCGTCCCGGTCCAGCAGCACACGATCGCCTGGTCGGCGGCCCCCGAGGCCACGTCCCCGGCGGCCCGCGCGCAGCACCACGCCCAGTCGGCCCGCTCGTCGGTCACGGCACCGTGAGGTATCACCGTGTGACCTCTTTTTTCGATCGCGGACACCAAGATGGAAGCCACACCGTCAAGACTGTCGGAGGCCACTGAGATACGCATGACTCTGATTGTGGGCACTCAAGGAGAAGATCGGTGACGCACCTGTAATCCAGAGCGTGCAGAATCGCAGGCGGTGACGAAAATCGGGGAACTGGACGAGACGGCGTCCGTCGACGGCACACGGCCGACGACGGACGATGATCTCGCCGTGCACGTCGTCGAGCCGCTGCTCCCGCAGCGGATCCGCCGCCCCTCCGACCTGCTGCGCTTCCTGGCGACCCTGCTCACGCTCGTGGCCGTGGTCCTGCTCGCCCTCGTCGCGAAGAAGACCCTGAACGGCCTGGAGGGCGACGTCGCCGACGGCACCAGCCGGGCGCCGTTCCTGCTCAGCGGGCTGGCCGGGGTGCTGAGCGCGTCGGCGATGCTTGGCGTGCCCGTCGCCTTCGCCATCGAGCGGGTGCTCCACCGCGACGGCCTCAGGGTGGCCGAGGGGCTCTTCGCGGCCATCGCCGCGATGGTGTTCTCCTTCGTGCTCGGCGAGTGGATCGTCAGCGCCGGCCCCGAGGACCTGCGGGTCCTGCTGACCGGCGGCCGGACCGGGGTCGAGCCGATCAACACCCTGCTCACCCCGATCATCGCCTACGTCACCGCGGTGCGAATATCTCGCCGCCCCACCTGGCGGGCGGCCCTGTGGAGCGCGGTCGCGCTCAACGCCGTCGCCCTGTTCGCCGGGCTCGCCGCCACCATCCTCGGCATCGTCGTCTCCGTCCTGGTCGGGCTGGCCGTCGGCTACGCCACCCTGTACGGCGTGGGCAGCCCCAACACCCGCCCCCCGGGCAGCACGGTCGTCGCGGCGCTCCGCAAGCTGGGCTTCGTCCCCGTCAAGGCCCGCAGGCTCGACGACGACTACCAGAGCAGCCGCCGCTATGCCGTCGACCTCAGGGACGGCAGCCGCCTCGACGTCGTCGTCCTCGACCGTGACCGCCAGGTCGCCGGGGTCCTCTACCGCCTCTGGCGTCGCATCCGCCTCAACTCGGAGACCCGCCGCAAGGCCATCCGCTCGCTCCGCGCCGAGCTGGAGCGCGAGGCCCTGATGGCGTACGCCGCGCAGGCGGCCGGGGCGAGCACCCCCAGGCTCGTCGGCACCAGCGAGATCGGCACCGAGGCCGCGCTGCTCGCCTACGAGCACACCCAAACCCGCGCGCTCGACAGCATCCCCGACGACGAGATCGACGACAACCTGCTCGCCCAGATCTGGGAGCAGGTCCTGCTGCTGCAGGTCCAGCGGCTCGCCCACCGGCGGCTGACCGGCGACAGCATCCACGTCGACGGCGAGGGCCGGGTCATCCTGACGGACGCCCGCAGCGGCGAGATCGCCGCGGGTGACCTGCTGCTCCGCCTCGACATCGCCCAGCTGCTCACCTACCTCAGCCTGCGCGTCGGCGCCCGGCGGGCGGTCGCCGCCGCGGCGGCCGTGGCCGGGTCGGGCGTGCTCGCCGACGCGCTCCCGCTGCTCCAGCGGATCGCGCTGACCAGGGAGACCAGGGCCGCGCTCAACAGGAACAAGGAGCTGCTCACCGAGATCCGCGACCGGATCGTCGAGCTCAAGCCGAGGACCGAGGCCGAGGAGGTGCGCCTGGAGCGCTTCCGTCCCCGGACCCTGATCACCATCATCGGCACCGCGTTCGCCGCGTACTTCCTGGTCTACTACCTGACCCAGATCAACCTCAACATGATCACGTCGGCCAAGTGGAGCTGGACCGGGGTGGCGCTGGTCGCCGCGATGCTGAGCTACGTCGCCGCCGCCCTCATGCTGATGGGGTTCGTGCCGGAGAAGCTGCCTCTCGGCCGTACGGTGCTCGCCCAGTTCGCCGGGTCGTTCGTCAAGCTCGTCGCGCCCGCCGCGGTGAGCGGGGTCGCGGTCAACACCCGCTACCTGCAGAAACGCGGCATCCCTCCGGGGCAGGCGGTGGCCAGCGTGGGCGCCTCGCAGCTCATCGGGCTCGCCTTCCACGTCGCCCTGCTGCTGTTGTTCGCCTATATCACCGGCTCCAACACCGCCTCGTCGTTCACCCCGTCGCGCACGCTCGTGATCACGCTGCTCGCCGTGGCCGTGCTGATCCTGGTCATCGTGAGCGTACCGCGCCTGCGCCGCATGATCACCAAGCGGCTCCGCTCGCTGTTCTCCGGCGTCGTCCCGCGCCTGCTCGACATCCTCCAGTCACCCCGGAAGATCGTCGAGGGCTTCGGCGGCACCCTGATGCTCACCCTGTTCTTCGTGGTCTGCCTGGACGCCTGTGTCCGAGCCTTCGGCGGCTCCATCAACTTCGCCGCCGTCGCCATCGTCTTCCTCGCGGGCAACGCCATCGGCTCGGCCGCCCCGACCCCCGGCGGGCTCGGCGCCGTCGAGTTCTCCCTCACGGCCGGGCTCACCCTGGCGGGCGTGCCGAGCGAGGTGGCGGCCTCGGCCGTGCTGCTGTTCCGGCTGCTGACCTTCTGGCTGCCGGTCCTGCCGGGCTGGGCCTCGTTCACATACCTGCAGCGGCACGAGGCGCTCTGACCCGCCCTCGCCCGCGTCCTCTCACGGACGGAGGCCGCCGGTCACCTGGACCGGCGGCCTCCGTTCGCCTTTGTACGCCTTCGTACGCTCAGGCCTCGCTGGACCTGGCCCAGATGTTGACGCCCGCGTCGACCGCGTCCTTGTCGATCGCCTCCAGCTCCCCGGCGTCGAACGAGGTGTTCTCCACCGCCGCGAGGCTGTTCTCCAGCTGCTCGACGCTGCTCGCGCCGATCAGCACCGAGGTGACCCGCTTGTCGCGCAGCGCCCACGCCAGCGCCATCTGCGCCAGCGACTGGCCGCGCCGGCCCGCGATCTCGTTCAGGGTGCGGATGTGCCGCATCGTCTCGTCGGTGAGCATGTCCGGGGTGAGGAAGCGCCCCTGCGAGGCCCGTGACCCCTCGGGGATCCCGTTCAGGTAGCGGTCGGTCAGCATGCCCTGCGCCAGAGGCGAGAACGCGATGCAGCCCGCGCCCACCTCCTCCAGGACGTCGAGCAGCCCGCCCTCGATCCACCGGTTCAGCATCGAGTACGAGGGCTGGTGGATCAGCAGCGGCGTGCCCATCTCCCGCAGGAGCCGCGCGGCCTCCTTGGTGTGCTCGGGCGAGTAGGACGAGATGCCCGCGTACAACGCCTTGCCCGACCGGACCGCGTGGTCCAGCGCGCCCATCGTCTCCTCAAGCGGGGTGTCCGGGTCGAACCGGTGGCTGTAGAAGATGTCGACGTAGTCGATCCCCATCCGCTCCAGCGACCGGTCCAGGCTGGACAGCAGGTACTTGCGCGAGCCCCACTCGCCGTACGGGCCCGGCCACATGTCGTAGCCCGCCTTGGTGGAGATGACCAGCTCGTCCCGGTACGGGGCGAAGTCCTGGCGGAAGTGCCGCCCGAAGTTGGTCTCTGCGGTCCCGGGCGGCGGGCCGTAGTTGTTGGCCAGGTCGAAGTGCGTCACCCCCAGGTCGAAGGCCCTCCTGAGGATGTCCCGCTGCACCTCGAAGGACTTGTCGTCACCGAAGTTGTGCCAGAGCCCCAGGGAGACGGCGGGCAGCTTGAGCCCGCTCTTGCCGACCCTGTTGTACGGCTGGCGATCGTCGTACCTGTCGTTCGCCGCGAGATATGTCATTGCGCCACCTTCGTCGTGTCGAGAATCCAGGAGAGGGTGAAGGCCTCTTCGCGCCAGGAGTCGTACCTGCCGCTGCGGCCGCCGTGTCCGGCGCCCATCTCCGTCTTGAGCAGGAAGGGCCCGCCGTGCGCGACGTCGCGGAGCTTCGCGACCCACTTGGCGGGCTCGTGGTAGAAAACCCTCGTGTCGTTGAGGCTGGTGATCGCCAGAATCGGCGGATAGACCCGGCCGTCCACGTTCTCGTAGGGCGTGTACGACTTCATGTACGCGTACACCTCGGGATCGTGCAGCGGGTCGCCCCACTCGTCCCATTCGATCACGGTCAGCGGCAGCGACGGATCGAGGATCGTGTTCAGCGCGTCCACGAACGGCACCTCCGCGACCACGCCCGCGAAGGTCTCCGGCGCGAGGTTGGCGACGGCGCCCATCAGCAGCCCGCCCGCGGAGCCGCCCCTGGCGACGATCGCGCTCGACCAGCCGGCCGCGGAGAGGTGCTCGGCGGCGGCGACGAAGTCGGTGAACGTGTTCTTCTTCTGCTGGAACTTGCCGTTCTCGTACCAGCGGCGGCCCATCTCACCGCCGCCCCTGACGTGCGCGACGGCGAACACGAAGCCCCGGTCGAGCAGGCTGAGCCTCGCGACGGAGAACGACGGGTCGATCGAGATCTCGTAGCTTCCGTAGCCGTACAGCACGGTGGGGGCGGGCCGCTCCGTGCCCTTCTTGACCACGATCGAGATCGGCACCCGGGTGCCGTCGGAGGCGGTCGCCCACTCGCGGAACTGCTCGTAGTCGGCCGGGTCGTAGCCGCCCAGCACCACCTTCTGCTTCAGCAGGACCAGCTCGCGCGCGCCGAGGTCGTAGTCGTAGACCGACGGCGGAGTGATCATGCTGGTGTAGCCGAGCCGCAGCCGTCCCGTGACGAACTCCGGGTTGCCCGACGGCGCCACGTCGTAGATCGGCTCGGGGAAGGAGATCTCGTACGCCTCCCCGTCGCGGGGCAGGATGCGGATGCCGGTGAGGCCCTCCCTGCGGAAGTGCACGACGGTGTGGCCCTCGAAGGCGTCGACGTCGAGCAGCCGGGTGTCGGCGCGGTGCTCGATGATCGGCGTCCAGGCGCCGGGGTCGTCGAGGGGCGCGGTGGCGAGCTCGAAGTTCTCCGCGTTCCGGTTGTGCAGGACCAGGAAGTGGTCGCCCGCGTGGTCGACGCCGTACTCGACACCGGTCTCCCGGGGCCTGACGATCCGGAACTCGCCGGAGGGGTCGTCGGCCTCCAGGACGCGCACCTCGCTGGTGATCTTGCTTCCGGCCGAGAGGACCAGGTAGCGCTCGCTGCGGCTGAGCCCGATGCCGACCCAGAACCGCTCGTCGGTCTCCTCGTGGACGAGCACGTCGTCCTCGGCAGGGGTCCCGATCGCGTGCCGGTGGACCCGGTCGGGCCGCCAGGCGTCGTCGATCGTCGTGTAGAAGAACGTCGTGCCGTCGGCGGACCAGGCGCCGCCGTAGAAGATGCCGGGAATCTCGTCGGGGAGGGTCTCGCCGGTGGCGAGGTTCTTCACCTTCAGGGTGAAGCGCTCGTCGCCGGTGAAGTTGGTGGAGTAGGCCAGGAGGGTGCCGTCGGGGCTGATCGAGCTGGTGCCGATCGAGAAGAAGTCGGAGTCCCCGGCGAGCTCGTTGCCGTCGAGCAGGATCTCCTCGCCGGGAAGCGACTCCCCGGCCTTCAGCTCGGGCGGCGTCTCGCCGTCGGCGGCCACCCGGCACTGGATGCCGTACTGCTTGCCCTCCTCCGTCCGCGAGTAGTACCACCAGCCGCCCTTGCGGGTGGGGACCGAGAGGTCGGTCTCCAGGGTGCGTCCCTTGATCTCCTGGAAGAGCGTCTCCTGCAGGGGCTTGAGGTGGGCGGTCGCCTCCTGTGTGTAGGCGTTCTCCGCCTCCAGGTAGGCGACCACCTCCGGGTCGTCCTTGACCGTCAGCCACGCGTAGTCATCGACCACGGTGTCCCCGTGGTGCACGCGCTCGCTGGGAACCTTCTTCGCCGTCGGCGGCGTCTGGCTGCTCACTCAGCCGAGTCTATGTTTCCGCCGGCGCCTGTTCGGAGCCACCCGCTCAGCGGGCTTGGCCGGTCCGCTCGGCCGGTCCGCTTGGTTCGGGTCGGCCGGGTGGGGCCGGGGGGGGGCCGGCTGGTCGGGGTGGCCCGGTTTCCCTGCCGTGGGGTTCGCCGTTACGTCTCGAGCGGTCTTCGGGGGCTGCTAATCTTTTGATGTCGGCAAGGTCCGGCGCAAACCACTCCAATCACTCCGGTGACTTCCGTTTGGCTTGTGTCGTGTTTGTCGACAATCCCTTTGAAACCAACGGTCCCGAAGATCGGTTCGCAGAGCCGCTCAGGGGCTGGTAAGTTTGAGGGGTTGCTCTGGAAACGGAGCCGCCTTAATTCCAGCAGGTCAGCTAGATCGAATCAACCGGATCACAACGAGCCGGTTTGACAAGAAAAAGCGGGCCTGAAAGAATAAAGGCACAACGAAAGAACAGAATAAAACAAAACGAACGCCCCGGAGTTCTGCTCGGCTGGTTGGCCGGGTCTGGGTGATGGTGTAC
>NZ_JBPJSR010000025.1:0-122959 GCF_051390675.1 Streptosporangium heterodermiicola | reverse complement strand
GCCGTTTCCAGTTCGTCCACGACCACCATCTCGCCTTCGGCGTGAAACGGCTGTGCAAGGTCGTGAGCGTGAACCGCTCCAGCTACTACAAGTGGCGCAAGGGTGCCGGCGCCCGCGCCGCACGCGAGGCGGCCGACCAGGTGCCGGCCGAGGAGATCCGCACCGTCCACGCCGATTCCGACGGCGTCTACGGCTCTCCGCTGGTGGCCGCTGAGCTGCGTGCCGACGGCCGGGAGATCAACGAGAAGTGGGTGGCCCGCGTGATGCGTAAGTTCGCCATCACCGGCGTTCGCCTGCGCCGCCGCGTCCGCACCACGATTGCCGAACCGTCGGCGACGCCGGTGGCTGACCTGTTCGGCCGGGACTTCACCGCTCCCGCGCCGGGCCTGAAGTACATGGGCGACATTACCTACCCGCCGACCGGCGACGGCGAGTTCCTCTACCTGGCGACTGTTCTGGACTGTTTCAGTCGCCGCGTCGTGGGCTGGTCGATCGCTGCCCACATGCGCACCGAACTCGTCGCCGATGCCCTTCGCGCGGCCTGCCGGACCCGCGGTGACCTGGCAGGAGCGATCTTTCATTCCGATCACGGAGCTCAGTACGGCTCCAAGGAATTCGCCGATCTGTGTGCTGAGTTGGGCGTGACCCAGTCGATGGGAGCCGTCGGCACCTCTGCCGACAACGCCGCCTGTGAGAGTTTCCACGCCACCCTCAAACGCGAGACCCTCCAAGGAGCTCACTATTATGAGGGGGCCGTGGCCTGCCGAAACACCGTCTTTCGGTGGCTGGTCTGCTACAACACTCGCCGTCGGCATTCGGCCAACGGGCACCTCAGCCCGGTCGCTTACGAACACCTGCAACAGCAAACCGATACGATCACGCTGGCCGCATGACAACCCCAACGCGTGTCCACTTTCGCGGGGGAAGGCCCGGTCCAGTCCCCGATTCGCCTCACCATGATGACCTCAGGTCCTTCCGGCTGGGAGTAGTCCTCGTCTCCGATGAGCCGGATGTCCTCGTCCGCGGCACCGAGCCGGCGAAGCACCTCATACTCGTCGAGCCCGCGGACGAAAACGATCGTGTAGATCTCGCCGAGCCCGCTGTCCTCTTCCCACCTGTAATCTTCCGGCGACGCGCCGGGGGTTCTGGAGATGGCACGGACCGTCTCGAACGTGCTCGCCTGCTCGAGAGGCCAGGGCGTGCACAGTCCCCAGGCAGTGCACGCCCTGACAATCCAAAGGTCGACCTCAGCATCTTCAGCCGTCAGCGCAGGAACCCGAGCAACAACGCGGTGAGCTCCCGCGGCCGTTCTTCGGTGAGCCAGTGGCCGGTGTCGGCCATCACCTGGGTCTCAACGTTCGAGGCGTAGCCCTTCCATTGAGTACCGACGGCACTGCTCAGCGCTTCTTCGCCGCCGACGGCCAGGACGGGCATCTTCAGTAGCCCCGCCTCACGGAACTTCTGGTTCTGGGCGATGTCGGTGTGAAGCGCCTGGTACATGTTCATCCACGCCTTGAACCGGCCGGGCTCACGGAGGTAACGGGCGTAGAACTCGTAGTCGCGAGCATCAAAGGCGCTGTCCACGGCCAGGTACTGCTCGATGAACCCCTTGACCAGGTCACGCTCGTGACCACGGACCAGATCCTGGGCGAAGTCCTTCTGGAAGAAGCCATGGTGCCACGCCGACAGCTCACCCTTCGCTGGGAAAGCTGGGAACGTGTAGAGGGACTGGTCGGGGATGGGCCCCTCCATCACCACCATCCGGCTGACCTCGGAGGGCCACATCGCGGCGTAGGGGTAGGCGATCCAAGCACCGATGTCGTGGGCCACGATCTGGATGCCCTTGTTGAGCTTGAGCTGGGCGAGCAGCTTATGCACGTCGTCAGCCAGCTGCGCCGTGTCGTAGCCGGTCTCCGGAACGGAGGAGTCACCAGTTCCACGAAGGTCGACCGCGATCACAGTGTGGTTCTTCGCGAGTGCCTCGAGCTGCGGCTCCCACTCGGCGGACGTCTGCGGGAAGCCGTGCAGGAGAACGACGGGCGAGCCGCTGCCCCCACGGAGGTAGTGCATCTGGAAACCGTTCACCCGCGCGTAGTTCGAACGGTAGCCGTGCGGCAGCCGGCCGGCGGACTCGTCGGTCGCGGTGGCCGCGCTCTGCACGACGGCCGACTCCGGCCTCGTGGACACCGCGGCATCAGCCGAGAGCAGGCTGGTCCCCACGACAGCGGTGGCCGCGGTGATGACGGTAACGACGGCCCTGGTCAGGACAGTCACTTTCGTTCGCATGATTCTCCCAGAAGGCGTGATCGGCCTCGGGCCGATCGTTGTGGATCCAGCTGAAGGTTCGAAGCGGCGCCCGGGCTCTCGCCGGACGAGAAGCTGCTCGGCGCGGGTCGGAAACGGGCCCGAGCTCCAGGTCGCTAGCGGTCGATGGCAGCCATGTTGGCTTCGTCGTGGCGGTCACCGGCAGCCGACGCCAGGTTGTTCAGGCGGGTGACCTGGGCGTCGGTGAGTCCGATGCGGTCGGCGGCGGTGTTCTCCTCCAACCGGTCGATGCGCGTGGTGCCGGGGATGGGGGCGATGTCGTCGCCCTGGGCGAGCAGCCAGGCGAGGGCGACCTGCGCGGGGGTGGCCTCGGCCTCGGCGGCGACGGCGTGGACCTCGTCGACGATGCGCAGATTGATTTCGAGGTTGCCGCCGGTGAAACGCGGGTTGGTGCGGCGCCAGTCGTCGGGGTCCATGCCGTCGAGCGTGCGGATGCTGCCGGTGAGGAACCCGTGGCCGAGCGGCGAGTAGGGGACGAGGCCCACGCCGAGTTTCCGCAGGACCGGCAGGACCTCCGCCTCGGGGTCGCGGGTCCACAACGAGTACTCGGATTGCACGACGGCGATCGGGTGCACGGCATGCGCGCGCCGGATCGTCGTAGGGCCGGCCTCGGACAGGCCGATGTGGCGGACCTTACCCTCGGCGACCAGGTCCGCCAAGGCTCCGATGGTGTCCTCGATCGGGGTGTCCTGGTCGACGCGGTGCTGGTAGTAGAGGTCGATGTGGTCGGTGCCCAGCCTCCGCAGCGACCCCTCGACGGCGATCCGGATGCTGGCCGGGGTGCTGTCCGGGCCGGGGCGGCCGGTGTGCGAGACGAGGCCGAACTTGGTGGCCAGCACGACCTCGTCCCGGCGCCCCTTGATGGCGCGGCCGACCAGCTCTTCGTTGGCGAAGGGGCCGTAGACCTCGGCGGTGTCGATGTGGGTGACGCCGAGATCCAGGGCGCGCTGGATCGTGCGGATCGACTGGTCGTCGAGCCGGCCGGCTCCGGTGTAGAAGGCTGACATTCCCATCGCGCCGAGACCGATGCGAGAGATCTCCAGCCCACCGAGCGAGACGGTTTTCATCGTGATGTCCTCTTTCTGGTGTGAGGCCGACCGCTTTAAGTTCCGATCGGTCCAGAACCTAGCACATCAGGACCGATCGGTACTAAAATCTGGTGTGAGGAGAGAAACAGTCGGCCGCGCCCATGGGAGCGGCCGGCATCAGCCCCGGCGAGAGGAGGATGCCGCCATGAGTGGCTCGCGAAGTACGGCGTTCGGACGCCCCCGGGAGTTCGACATCGACGAGGCGCTGGAGCGCGCCATGCGGGTGTTCTGGGCTCGGGGATACGACGGCACGAGCCTGACGGACCTGACCGGCGCCATGGGAATCACCAAGTCGAGCATGTACGCCGCCTTCGGCAACAAGGAGCACCTCTTCCGCAAGGCCGTGGAGCGCTACGCCGAGGGGCCGGCCTCCTATTCGACGCGCGCCCTGCACGAGCCCACGGCTCGGAGGGTGGCTGAGGCGTTCCTTCGCGGAGCCGTCCAGACCACGACGTCGCCCGGCGCCCCGGCCGGGTGCCTGTCCGTTCAGGGAGCGCTGGCGTTGAGCGAGCAGGGCCGGTCGGCGCACGATGTGCTCGTCGACTGGCGCAACGATGCGGGCGTACGCCTGGAGGAACGCTTCCGTCGCGCCGTCGACGAGGGCGATCTCGGGCCGGACGCCGATCCGAGGCGTCTCGCCCGCTACGTCATGACGATGGGCTTCGGCATCGCCGTTCAGGCCGCGAACGGCCTTCGGACCGACGAACTCGATGAGATCGTCGACACGGCGCTGCTCACCTGGCCGAGCCAGCACCTCTGACCTCATCTGACAACGGCCTCGTAGGCCCGTTTACGCCGAGCCGAATTCTGTACCGAACAGACCATGAATGGCACGCAACACGAAAGGAAGGCGATGGGAGAACGCGGACGACGGCCCATCGATGTCGAGATCGTGGGTCTGAGCGCCTCGGGAGGGTGGGCGGCCGGAGCGCACCTGCCCGCACCGTCGGCCGTCAACAGCATGGAACTGACGGCTCTGGCGACAAGTTCCCGTACGTCGGCGGGCGCCGCCCCGGCTGTAGGTCTACCCCCTCGCAGAAGTCCTCAGGCCCGCCACCTGCCCTCCCGCGCCGACTGGTCAGGTATAGGCGGGCATTGCGGCCAGCGCTACTACAGGGTTCCCTCTTCCAGAAACTGGGCTTCCAGTAACAGCGCAGCTCGTCGTAGAGCACGGTTGCGCCTCACCTGCTCCGGAGCGGAATTCTGCAACTCCTGACGGGTGGGAGCGATGTCCTGGATGGCCTTCAATGCTTCTGCCTCGGTGTCGAAGGCCTCCACCGGCATTTCATCGGGACCGCAGTGCCAGATCAGCCACCACCGAGGTCGCCCCAAACGCAAAGGATGCTCCACTACCGCCAGAAACTCCTGGTGGCCGAAGTGGGCAACGTCTCGCCACAGAAACCAGAACAGGGAAGCGTCCCAGGTGGAAGGCAGTACCTGGTGGGCCACCCGCAGACGCCAGGCGTGCTCAGCGTCGTCGACGGTACGGTAGAGATGGCCCGTTACCGCGCCGTCGCGATGTTCGACCACCACGCATGGGGAGGCGGGGGTGTCCACCCAGATAATCGTGGTGCCGTCGGCGAACGTCGCGGTGGTGTCGTCTTCACCGGTGCGTCGTGCTTCGTCACGGGCAACAACGGCCTCCGCGGATGTGAGCTGCCGCTCCCCTGCGGCTTTCGAAACCGGTATCACAACCGGATCGGCCGCGACAGTGGGAAGGACACGCAGGCGGGGAGGAGTGCTGTTCATAGCGCACGAGCGTAGCCGCCCTCTGTGTAGAGCTGATCGCATTTGATGACCCGGTTGTTGCCCCAAGCTCCGTGAGCTCATCTTGAACAATTGTGTTCGAATCTCCGAGCGGAACATATCCCATGACTTTTCATGCTGGGGGATGTCGCGGACACGCGGCGGGCAAGGTCAGCCGGGCACATCGAAGGCTCTGGCATGTGGAGGATTCTGTTACTCCTTAACATCGGGTGTGGATTCCTTGCTGTCGTAGCCGATCTCAACCTGGACGCTATAGATCCCAATATTCCGGTATCCATGCACCTATCCCAGCTCTGGCGCCGCCTGCGGGGTTGCTCAGAGGGAATGGGGGGCGTCGGGCCGGTAGCGAGCTTTGATGTGGACGCGTTCGCCTTGAGGGCCGAGGATGCCGAGGAATTCCACGGGGTGTTCGTCGACGTTGCCGAACCAGTGCGGGAGGTGGGTGTCGAACTCGGCGACCTCGCCCTTGGTGAGGATGAAGTCCTTGTCGCCGAGGACGACGCATAGGCGGCCGCGCAGAACGTACAGCCAGTGGTAGCCCTCGTGTGAACGGGGGTCGGGTTCGCGGGCCGTCGGTCAGGCCGGCGGGCAGGATGTGCTTGAACGCCTGCAGCCCGCCGGGTTTGCGCGTCAGCGGCACGACCGTCATACCGTTCCGGGTGAAGGGCTGTGGGTAGATCCGGGGGTCGAGCTCGGCCGGAGCGCCGATCAACTCATCGACCGGCACCTGGTAGGCCCTGGCCAGGGGTAGACTGCCGGAGTCACCGACGCACTGCCCGACGTGCCAGGGCTTGCGGCGCGTTAGGGGCGTGAGGTGGTGCACTGCCCGTACTGCCATGGGTGGGAGATCCGCGACCAGCCGATCGGTGTGCACGGCAACGACGCGACGCGCTGGGTATACGTCCAGGGAGCCGTGGTGGCGGAAGATCCGATCGGGGCCCTTCAGGGGATAAGTCAGAACGTGATTCAGCGGGCCGGGCCGATTGCCGGCCCCGGCACATCTCAGCTGAACTCGTAATCCGCGAACGGCACGCCGTTGTCGTCGTCTCGGAACGAGACGGCTCAGCGTGGTCGTTCCCGTATCGCAGACGCGCTGTGTTCTGGCCGGGTCGTCGCCCAGAGCAGGAACTCCCCCGCGGGCATCTCCACGCCGTTCTCGGCGCGGACCCTCACCTGTGGCTGGGACAGGAACGCCGTCCGGGCCGCGGTCGTGGTGAGCCCGTGGGGTGTGTGAGCGCGAAACAGGAACTCCCATCCGTTGGCGCTTTGGCCAATGTGCAGGCCATCGTCATCCGCAGGCGTGTCGCGGGTGAGTGCGTAGTAGTTGGAGGTCATCGGGAGCTCCAGATGTAGAGGCGCGCGAAGGGTACCTGCCGTGATCATCAGCGGAAGCGACTCACTGGTGATCATGGGCAGCTTCCAGCAGCATCGCCGGTGGGTCAGGCCGCCGTCAAAATGGCCGCAGTGCCCAACGGTATGCCAATCGCATTGGCCAGCCGCACTCCTCCCAGCTCGATCTTCCCTCGACCGATCGGCTCATCGGGTGGCTCACCGCCACCGGTGGGGGTACCACCGGAATACGGTAGATTCGGGCCGCCACCCCTTCTGAGCCGGGGCATTGCGGAGCCTCTGGCTCGGCGTCCGGAAACGTACACCTTCTCGGACGGGGAGCCGACCTGCACGAACACCGTCCATAAACCCATGTCCGAGAAGTCGACGGCCCATGTCCACCGTATTCCGGTGGCACCCGGCGTAGCAGCGCCGCCAGCTGACGCACACCGTCGAGTGCCTGACCGTCGTGGCCGCCGAGCACCGCCTCCTCGGCGTCGACCAGGGCGGCGGCCAGGACGTCGACCAGGCGGCCGCGGATCCAGTGACCGGATGGGAGACGCACCTGGCCGAGCTGGCCACTCTCGCGCGTCTGGCCTCCAGCGCGGCCAGTACCGCCCGAGGCCACGCCGCCACCCACCGGGCCGCACGCTTGGCCGTCGAGTCCAGCAGCACGGCCAGGACGCCACGGACGTCTGTGAGGACGTTCTGGGTAGGAAGACGTTATCCAGTAGTGAAATGTCATGAGGACGGCCCTCCCTCCGGAGGGCCGTCCTCATGTCGGTCAACAGTAAAGCGAGTTGATCTAGTAGATCTACTTAGCTGATCAGGTTCCCCTGCACACGCTCCACCTTCCAGCGATTATGACGCTCCGCAAAAAAGACCACCGCGAATTGTCAGTGTCGTTCGCTACCTTCCCGGCACCTTGCGCTCCCGCAGCCACCCCACCCCGTCACTGAAGATCGCCTT
Organism: Streptosporangium heterodermiicola; assembly: GCF_051390675.1. Classification (NCBI taxonomy): domain Bacteria; kingdom Bacillati; phylum Actinomycetota; class Actinomycetes; order Streptosporangiales; family Streptosporangiaceae; genus Streptosporangium; species Streptosporangium heterodermiicola. The sequence continues at coordinate 115,481 of NZ_JBPJSR010000025.1, read as the reverse complement.
CGGCCCGTCGCCCGACCTCCACGACCGCGCCGCCACCCACGCCGCGAACTCCCCGTCGACGTCGGTGAAGTCCTTCCACCCATACGCCCGCCGGATATCACGCTGATGATCGAACGGCGTCTCCCGCCGCTCGGCGTACCGCTTCACCTGCGAGGCGTCCTCGATCCCCAGCTGCCCGGCCATGAACTCCAGCACCGCACCCGGCACGTCCAGAGGGTCCTCCAGGAACGTCCCCAGCTGAAGAGCCATGCTTGTCTTGAGCTCAGATTTCGATCATGGCTGTGAGCTGGGGCGGTGCGTGGACGACGTTGTCGTTGACGAACCCGGAGACGGCGAGGTTCAGCAGGGGCCGATGAGTTTGGCCAGCGGCCGGTTCGGCGTGTCGCGATTGGTGTTAGTCCCGAGGACCTCTGCGGCCCTGCGTTCGCCGAGGGCCCGGGCGAGGGCGTCACGGAGCTCCTGGTTCTCGGCTTCAAGGCGTCGGATGCGCGCGGTGGCGGTCTCCAGGCGCCGTAGCAGCGAGGTGTCGGAGGCGCGCTGCCGGTCGGGCGGGACGACGCGGCCGTCGAGCCGTGGTGGCGTCGGCGGAGGCGTTCGATCTCGGCGCGGAGGTCGTCCTGGGCATAGAGCCAGGAGCGGGAGATCTCGGCCTCGCGGGCGACCGCGTCGAAGGTAACGCGCTGGCCAGCGGCGTCCATGCGGCGCAGGGCGGCCTGGGCGCGTTGTCGGGTCTGGTCGGCGCGGCGTTTGGCGGCCGCGATGACGTGGTGGGTGTTGTCAGCCCGCATCGGCGGCCTCGTCTTCCTCGCCGGTGTCGATCTCGCCGATCATGCGATCCAGGTTGGTGAGGACCTGCTGGTTCATCTCGGCGACCCGGCTTTGTCCCTTGCTCGTGGATACCTCGATCAGGGTGAGCGTGCGGTGGCGCTGTTCGCGGAGCTCGGGCAGGAATTCCGGGCCGGTCAGGAAGACAGGGCAGGTCAGGCATGCGTTGGCGTGCGGGCAGCTCTTCTAGACCGGCAGGCCGCAGTAGCCGTTGGAGAGGGTATGGGTGGCCATGCCGTAGCGGGTCTTGGCCCACTGGGCTTGGGCGAGCGGGCCGTCAGGGTCAAGGATGACGCGCTCTCCCTTGATGTTGACCTTCGTCGCTTCCTCCCAGCGCCGCCGGACCGTCTGGTCGGTGATCTTGGCGTAGTGCGCGGTCATCTGGGTGGACTCGTGATCGAGGAGGACCCGGATGACTTCTTGTGGGACGTCTCGGTTGATCAGCCTGGTCGCGAAGGTGTGCCGCCATTGGTGCGGGGTGAGGTGAACAGGCAGGCCGTGCTCGTCGCGGACTTCGCAGATCTCCAGCCAGTTCTGCATCCACTGCCGGCAGGTGTCGGGTGAGAGCGGATGCCGCCCGTCGGCGTTCATCTTGGCTCGTGGGAAGAGGTGGGGGTTGCCGTCGGGCCACCGGTCGAGAACACGGCGCTGCTGGGCGCGGATCTCGGCTTGGAGTTCCTCGTCGATGGGGACGGCGGCGTCGCGCTCCATCTTGGTGTTGTGGTAGCGCAGGTAGGGAGCGCCCTGACCACCGTGGAGCAGGCAGTCGAAGGCCAGGTTGGAGGCCGAGGAGATGCGGAGTCCGCCCCGGATGACGATCAGGGTGATCAGGCGGCCTTCGGGATAGCGCCAGCGGTCGAGGTTTGCCGATACTTCGACCTGGGCCGTCACATACTCGGCGAGATAGCGAGCGACTCGGTTGCGGCGGCGCGGGAGGTCACCGGTGAAGAACACCGCCGTGGTCGGCAGGGTGTCGTCCCATCCGTACCGGCGGATGGCCTGGAAGAACAGGTGGAGGCTGCCGACGCGCCCTTCGTTGGAGCTGACTCCGCCGGGCTGGTCGGTCAGCCAGGCCAGGTGGCGCTCCAGCAGCGGCCGGTCGATGCCGGAGAGCCTGGTGATGCCGGGGCTGGTCGCCGTGAGGAACTCGCTGAACTTGGTAAGTGCCTGGACGTCGCCGAACGTCGTTCCGACGTTGATCCCGGAGGTCAAGCGCAACCGCACCCAGCGTTTGCCGAGGTCCTTTAGCCAGGGCTGGGTGATGCGGCCGAACCGGAGGCTGCTGCGGGGCCGAGGCCGGCTGGAGCTGTGCTTGAGTCCCGAAAGCCTGCTCAACCGCCACTCGTCGCAGGGGTACTCCGCTTCCCAGCCGGAGCCGTCCCTCAGCGCCTCGACGACCTCGCGGGCGTAGAAGAGGAAGGAGTCGGCTCGCCCGCGCAGGCCGCCGCGCGGTCGTCGTCCGGGCGTCGTGACGGCACTGGATCGCGTGCTGGATCTCGAGTTTCAGCTGCGGCGGGAGGACACGGAGGTCGGTGAACATCTTGCCGTAGCGTTCGCATCCGGCGATGAACTCTTCCAGGTCGGGGAACCCGACGTTCCTCCACCTGGTCATGTGGCCCTTGCAGAACGGGTTCTCGGTCCTCTCGGTCCATAGGGTGCAGAACGACAGGCGGCACTCCTGGCGGCTTCCCGTCTCCAGCGGCAGCGCCGTCGCTGCCCAGACGACAGGGTCCGGATGGCGCGCTCGGCGCCACTTGTCCCGGTGTCGGCAGCACAGTCCGTGGCCTGCGGTGCCGTGGCGGCAGCCCGGAACAGTGCAGGAGTCGAGTTCTCTCCGTCCGACCTGCGGAGGCCCGGCCTCGGCCTCAGCCTTGAACTGCGCCAGGTCGGGCCGGTCGGCCTTCTTCCAGCGCAGGTAGTGGCCGTTGCAGAGACCGTGGTGACGGGTCGGCCGGTCGCAGCCGCTGATCTCGCAGGGCTTCACTCCGAGCACAGGATCGTCGGGGGCTGGGATCAGCACGTCCGCCCGGAACTCAGGCCGGACCGAGGCCGGCAGTTTCTCCAGTAGCCCGGACCGCCCCGAGGTCACCGGCTTCTCGGCGGCGGTCATAGCCGGACCTCCCGTCCGGTGAACCAGCCTGCGGCCTCCAGAGTCTCGCGGGCGTCCTCAACCGTGAGGTGGTCGTATGTGTCTCGTCGTGGTGATCGAGGCGTGGCCGAGGCATTCCTTCACCGTCTCCATCCCCGCGCCCCGGCGCAGCAGCCAGGTCGCGTAGGTGTGGCGCCACTGGTGGGGCTCGAAGTCGATCCCGGTCTTCTCCCGCAGCCGCAGCACCAGGTCGTAGACGGCCGGGTAGGTCCAAGGCCGCCCGAGCGGCCCGGCCCAGAGGTTGACGAAGACGTAGTCGGAGTCCAGCGCGCCGTACTCGCGGTTCAGGTAGTCCGCGTAGAGCCTCATCAACTCGGCACTGGCCGGGATGGTCCGCGAGACGCCTGCCTTGGCCCGGGCCCGGTTGTCGTTGGGCCGCGGGCAGACGGTGACGCTCCGCTCGGCGATCCCCACGTCCTCGTGCCGCGGGCCGAGCGCTTCGCCGATCCTGACCCCGCAGGCGAGCAGGAGCGCGAAAAGCAGCCGGTCACGCAGGTGGATGCAGGCGTCCAGGATCGTCTGGACCTCGACCGCGGAGAGCACCTTCGGCCGTGGTTTGGACGACTTCAGCTTGATCGTGCGGCGTCGCTGCAGGCCGCTCTTGGTGACGTGGTGCAGGAACGGCTTGTAGGACGCCGACGACCCGCCGCCGCGACGTCCGGCCGGCCGCATCGTGATCAGCAGGCCTGCCAGCTTCACCCCGTGCCGGGCACGGAACTCGCAGAATGACGTGAGCGCGGCGAGTTTGCGGTTCACGCTCGCCGCTGAACAGTGGTGCTCGACAGTGGGCAGCACGGCGACCTTCCCGTCTCGTGCCTCCGGCGGAAGCCGCAACCGGGCGTCAGAACCGGCCACGTCCTCGATCGTGACATCCCGCCAGTCGAGCCCGCGGCCGCCGAGGAAGGTGAGCCAGTCCTTCAGATCATGGGCGTAGGCCTTGAGCGTGTTCGGCGACTTCTCGATAGACGCCAGATAGGCCAGGAACCGCTCCACCGGCTCCACCGGGACGAAGTCGTCCCCCAGCAAAGTCCACGACTCCGCCTCCGTGCCCGGCATGAGCACCCGCTGTACCCGCATCGCACTCCCCGCTCTCCGTGATGGACGGCAGGAGATAACCGCATCCACCACGATGATCGGGCAGCACTTCACCCAGGTCGTCTACGTCACGGACACCAGCTCAACGGCTCCAGATAACGAAGCCCAGGCGATGTGCGTCCGTACGACGCAGGGCGATCAGGTCACGGTCGTCATCGTCGAGAAAGAAGAACCGCTCCAGTTCCGGGCGGGTGGGCACCTCGGTGAACGTCCCGTACGCCTCGGCCTGCTCATCAGTTAAAAATTCCACCGGCATGCGGCGGACGGTAGCCATGCCCCGACAGCGATCGAGGATCTTCCTCCGAACCCCGCACCAGGCCGATCACGTGTGCTAGACGACCGTGATCGTTCTCACCGGGATTTCCTGTACCTCAACTACTCACACCCGGAGCACGCCGCCCGGATGCACCCGCCCACCGAAGAGGACCGGCGACGCGAGCGCGCCCGCGTCGTCGAGGTCGCCCGGAGGTTCTGCCCGGCTCTTCCGAGAGGTGAGTTTCGGGCTCACCATGAATCCGGTTCTTGCCTGTTCGCTCGGATAGCTGACCTTGACCAGGTGAAGCCGAGGGTGTCCAGTAGATAGCAGACGCGTGCCGGAAGGGATGGCGTGATGGAAAATTCCAAGCCCAGTGCGCAGGAAGTCGTCGAACGCTTTCAGCAGGCCAACCCGGTTCCGAATCTTGGCCAGGTTAGGTATGTGGCCTGGCTCGACTGGCGAGTAGGGGATCTCCACTTCGAGCCATTATCCCTAGAGGGCGTCCCTGAGGCGGAGGCCCGAAAAATCGATATCGATCTCGCGTTTCGGATCGGGCGCGCTCTGGGCAGTGCCGGATTCGTCCCCTCGTCGGGTGCCGACAGCGACCCTCCAGACGTAATGAAGGTACTCACCTCGGGAGGTCGGCTTCCTCTTCAACGAAATCCGGCTCCGGTCTCCCCACCTTCCGAAGGCTCGTCTCCACTCTTCGCCGCCGATGGCGGGACCGATGGCGGGATAGGCTGGTTGGTCTGCGTCTGTGATCAATATGGTTGCGGGTGTTACTGCTCTGCGACACCTGGCTGATGGTCAGACCGCGTCTTGGTTTCGACGAGCGCTCGGCCTTCCGGGACGAGCTCGGTGTAGCGCTGCTGGGCAACCCGACCAATAGGGTGTTTGTCCGGAATTGGGAGTCGTACGCGATTCCGTCACGTGACGCTTTCTCGTACGGCCAGCGCGCTTCCGCCACGCACTCGTCCGGCAGCGCCTTGAGCAGAACACGGCCCCGCGTTTCCGATCTACGCCGGGGAGCCACTCCGCCCCGCACTTGGGACGTGTCACCCGCCGGCCCGGAGAGTCGTCCCCTGACGCCGCCGCTCGATCGCGCGTCTCACGTACCCAGCGCCAAAGCGTGCCCCAGCTCCAGGACCTGCTCCCAGTGGTACGGGCCGTCCAGGCGGGCGCCGTCGACGAACTCCAAGACGTGATCGGCGGCGATCACCCGCTGGTCGCGGTGCTCGTTGGCCCGGCCCGAACAGGTAGCGCACCAGGCCGCCGGCATCGCGGCCGTGCTGAACGGCGATCTTGTCGATCACCGCTCGCTCCCGCCCCGCTCCTCGTCCTGGGCTTCGTCGGATCGCTCGGTGGTCAGCTGGGCCAGGGCGGTGATCCGCTGGCTGGCCCGGCGCACCACGCGCATCGTCGCCACCGCGTCCGCGGCCGCCGGGGCCAAGCCGCTGTTGGCCTTGGCCGCCGGCTGGTTGACGTTGCCGCCGATCGCGCTCAGCATCCGCCGCGCGGCCGCCACTTCCCGGGCCAGCGCCCGGCGCTCGGCCACCGCCGTCAACCGCTCCCCGCCGGACAAGGAGGGCAGCATCGTCTCGGCGAGCAGGTTCGGCACGCTCATCCCGGCGGCCGCGGCCGCCTGCTCCACCAGGAGCCGCTCGGCGTCGGTGAAGCGCACCGCGTTGCGGTTCGGCCGCCCACCGACCACCCGCCGACGACGGCCACCCGCTCCGCCTCAGGGACGAGGCGCGGAAGGCGAGGCTTCCTCGACGTCGACCACTGACCTTCCCTTCCCAGCGAAGCGACCCCGCCCCTGGGCGGGGACAGATCACCTACGACGGTAGGCGGGGGATCAACGCGGGCGAAAGCCCTAAACGGACCAGCGGCGAACAGCCACCTGATCTCTATCTTGCTAGACCAGTAAACGTCCCGCACTCAATACGCCAGGCTTCAGCCCGGCTGTCCCGTCCGGGCGATCTCTTCCAGTTCCGGACCTAGGTTTCCGGGACTGTGTCACGTTCGGATTAATCCTTCCATTTGGTGAGTCGTGCTCCAGAAGGATGATCAGCGTGGAGACGCTGAGAGCGGTAGAGGGTGGAGCGGCCCGGCTGGTCGATGGCTTCGAGTTCGCGTACGTGACAGCGAACGGAGTGGAAGTCCGGCAGGAGCTCACGGAGGCGTGGGCGACGCCGTTGGAGACGGGGCAGCCGGTCCACCGGCTCCGTCCCCACAAAGGGCAGAAGCATCTGCCCGGTGCTTGGTGGTCGGCGACGGACGGGCGACTGGTGGGGTTCGAGTACGGCCGCTGGCTCCGCGAGGGTTGAGGTGTGCCCAGATAGTCGGTCCGTGGTGAATTAGCACCGCTCCCCGCCCGCCAGGGGTGGGGAGCGCATCGATGTGGTTGCGGGGTGGGTCCGCTATCCGCCGATGTGCGGTGTTCGGGCGGCGGCGGAGCCGTCCCGGATCACCTCGCCGGTGAGGTTGCCGTTGGCTCCCGAGCCCAGGAAGACGATGAGGTTGGCCACGTCGTCGGAGGTGGACAGTCTGTGCGTTGGGGTGGCGGCGGCGAGGGCGTCGGTGACGAACGCGGGGATGTCGGGGCGGCTGTCGGTGAGGGTGAAGCCGGGTGCCACGACGTTGACGAGGATCCCATCGCGGCCGCCGTTCCAGGCCAGGCTGCGGGCGAGGCCGTACAGGCCCGATTTGGCGGTACCGTACGGGCCCGGACCGGGCAGGCCCTCCTCCGCGACGCTTGAGGAGATCAGCACGATGCGGCCCCAGCTCCTGGCGCGCATGCTGGGCAGGACGGCGCGGACCGTGGCCGCTGTTCCGATCAGGTTGGCGCTGATCATGGCGTCCCATTCCTGCAGGGGCACGTCCTCGAATCGGACGCTGGGGTCGGGCGGGCCGTCGCCGCCCCAGCGCACGGCATTGGCGATGAGGACGTCGATGCCGCCCCAGCGCTCGACGACGGTCGCGACGGCATGGTCGATGGTGGTCAGGTCCTCGAGGTCGAGCCGGACGGTGTGCGCCTGCCCGCCGGCGGCCTCGACGTCGGCGGCCACTTTCTCGGCGCTGTCGGGGTGGTCGCGGTAGGTGATCGCCACGCGGGCGCCTTCGCGGCCGTAGGCGCGGGCGGTCGCGGCGCCGATGCCGGTCGACGCGCCGGTGATCAGGACTACGCGGCCGCTGAGATCGGTGTTCATGGTGTGGGTTGTCCTTCGGTCTTCGCTTCGCCGATGGTTCGGGGAGCCGTGGTCAGGACGGCGTCTCGGCGCGCACCCGGGTTGCCAGGGCGTGCACCGCGTCGAGCGCCGCGGTATGGGAGATCTCGTGCTGGTCGCGGAACTGCGCGAGGAAGGGCATGACCGTGGCGTGGGTGAGTTCGGCATGGACGAAGGTGACGTCGTCGAGTCCGAGCACGGAGAAGTAGGCGCGCAGGTAGGGCTCGTGGAAGTCGAAGTGCTCACGGGGGGTGCCGGGTCCGTAGGCGCCGCCGCGCGCGCTCAGCACCACGGCTGACTTCCCCTTGAGCGGCAGCCAGGGCAGGGTGACGCGGTCGATCCACGCCTTGAACGCGGCGGGCACCGTGAAGTTGTACATCGGCACGCCCAGAAGCAGGACGTCGGCCGCGAGGAGCTGCTTCACCAGCGGGCGGGTGGCCGCCCAGCTCCTGGCCAGCTCGGGAGCGCCGGCGGCTACCTGGTCCATGGTTTCGATGTCGCGCACCCCGCTCACCGATGACTGGGTGGCGAGGCGGACCCGGTTTTCGTCGACGGGCGGCACCGGATCGGCCACTAGGTCGCGGTAGGTGTAGACGCCGTCCGGGTGGGTGGCCCGCCAGTCGGCCACGAAGGTCTCGCCGAGCCTGCGGGAGAACGACTCGCTGCGGCCGCTGGCGTCCAGATGCAGAAGATGCGTCACAAGATTTCCTCACATTCGAAATGGTCTGGAATCGAAATCAATATAGACCAAGATAGTTATAAATCAAGAACATATTGGCTTGATATCATGCTGTCCATGGCTCACGTCCCCACATCCGAAGGCCCGCCCGGGAGCGGGCTGCACCAGGACCTGCACTGGCTGTTCGCGCGACTGAAGCAAGGCCTGGCCACCGCCGAGACCGCCGCGGTGCGCGAGCACGGCATGACCCTGTGGGGCTACACGGTGCTGGTGGCCGTCGTCGAGGCCCCCGCCCGCACCCAGCTCGCCCTCGCCCAGGCCGTATCGGTCGACAAGAGCAAGCTGGTCCTCATCCTCGACGAGCTGGAAGACGCCGGCCTGGTGCGCCGCCGCCCCGACCCCGCCGACCGCAGAGCCCGCATCATCGAGGCCACCCCCGAAGGCGACCACGCCCTCAAAGCCGCCCGCGCCGACATCGAGACGATCGAGAACCAGCTCTTGGCCGACCTCGCCCCCTCGGCCCGGACCACACTGCAGAGCGCGCTACAACATCTCGCCGGCGGGCCCATCACGAAAGTCGAGGAGGACGGTCACCCGAAACCACCTGTGCACCCGAGCCGGTCTGACCGCTCCTGAGGTCACGGCACCTTGTTAACCGTGTTGAGAGTCGATCGACCGATTCTCAACACCCTGGCCGGAGTCCTCTTCACCGGGGGCGGCACCGGCAGGGGCCAATGATCGAGTGATCTGTGTTCCTGCCTGATCGCCCGAGAGAAGTCACTGTTCGTGGTCGCCGGGGGCGTAGCGGCTCCATGGGCTTCCGGCCGCGGTGGCGAGTCGGGTGGCGGTGTCTCCGTCGTAGCCGAACATGCGGGCGACCACCGGGGCGGGGGCCTGCAGGACGAGCCGGCGGATCGCGGCCGAGCGTCCCGGTCCGGCGAGGATGCCGAGCTTGCTCAGGCGTGACTGGATCGTCATGGGGTCCAGCGGTTGCCCGCCGCGGCGGCCGGAGAACAGCCGGCGGCTGTCCCGGCTGGTCGCCGTGGTGGTGTTCGGCCGGGCCTGGCTACCTCTCCATGGCCCCGACCATCGATACCTACCTGCCCAGGCCCGGCCCCTACGCCCATCAACGCGCCCGTCTCACCGAAATCGAGAAGTAAGTCCGAACAAACCAAGATCGGCCCGTTCGGCCCCACTTTTCAACTCCCAGCTCACCACCATGACCGGCGGAAACCTCCACACGGACCGGACACCGGCTGTCCGGCGCGGGTCATCTCTTCAGGTTCAGGACTTACTCTTCAAGGGATCTTGCAACGTTCGGGTTAAGTCTTCAGTGCGGCGCGTACGGCAGGAGCTCACGGTGTTGCGCTCGGAGATTCTGTCAGTGGGAACGCGGGCTTAGTGTCAGTGGGACGCCCTCGCTGGGGGTGGTCATCGTGGATGTCGCCGGGCGGACGGCTGGCCGCGCCCACCAGCACCTTGTCGCGGATGATCGACACCACGATCCTTCACTACCGCTTCTGACAGGCCATCGCACGATTCCCGAGCTCCGGCCGACCAACCTGTCCAGACGATCAGCCTGTGGGCCTCGGGCGTTACTTGAGGCGGCGGCGGACGGCCCAGGCGACCAGCACGATCGCGGCCCACCACAGGGGCCTGCCCATGGGCTCCGGCGGAGGCGCGGGAGCCCTCGCGCCGAGCCGCGGAACGGCGTAGACGAGCCTGATCAGCACGGGGGTCGACGCCGGCATCGCGAGGAGGACGACCGTGATGGCCAGCCAGGCGGGAGTGGGGTTCCAGTAGACGTCGGCATACGCCAGGAGCATCCCGAGCGCGATGGCTATCACGAACGCGTAGCGGACGGCGCCGAACGTGCCCTTCGACAGCTGGCGCGCGAGATCTGTCGCCGCGACCGCGCGCCGCATTCGTATACGGATCAGCACGATGACCGCCAGGATCACCACGAGGTAGACATACACCGAGGCGATCAGCCAAGCCGGTGGATGGGTGCCGAAGGAGACGTAGAGGTAGTCCAGGGAGGTGGTGGACAGCAGCACGGTCGCCAGCGCCGCCACACCGTGCAGGACGGCGCGGGCCAGCCGCTCCAGGCCAATCGTGTCGTCCCAGACGTCGCCGTCGGTGTCCTGTTCCAGGTGCGCGGCGAGCAGCCAAACGATGCCGCTGGTAAGAGCCACAGCCCCCACTCCCAGCAAGCCGCTGGCGATCATCATTTCGGACCAGACGCGATAGCAGGCTCCGCCCCTGGGAGTTTCGCCGGCGATTACCGCGAACAGGTAGCTGTTGAGCGCCAGCGCTGCGAACGCGGCGACAAAGAGGCTGATGGCCGGGATCCTGCGCCGCTTGGGCCACGACTGGCTGAGCATCACCACGATGCTGGTGAACACGAAGCCGGCCAGAACTCCCGCCAGTTGGGAGAGCTCAGGAGCAAGTGCGATCGGGTTCCAGCCAGACTCCGGGCAAAGGTCGTTCACGACCGCCAGTGTGAAGGAACACACCACCCCCTGCCGGGGAATTGTGCGTCCTGGACATCTCAGACATCATGTCCCCTCCACGGGCTGAACCGTCTGAGCTGTTGCTGACAATAATTCCGCGCGAACCACTGACAGTTTCCCCGCACTCAACGACCCCGCTTCCGGCTCGCCCCCCGAAGGCCTCTCGGCTGGCGCGCGGCCGACTGTCCAGTCCGCCGGCCGAGCGCCAGCGAGGGAGCGGACTTGACCGGCGGCAAGCGTCAGCCACACTCCAGGCCAGGGGCGAGGCTGGTTACTTCTGATCAGGAACTCACAGGACTCTCGCCGTTCTTGTGCGCCTCCCGGCACTGCTTGCGAGCTTCACGCATCGCGGCCTTCTTCGCCGGTTCGATGTAGGGGGTCTGCGTCATCTCCACGATCAGCTCGGCGACGTTGGCGACTTCCTCCGGGGAGTAGGGCAACCCGTCGTGCACGCTGTCGTTGCCCAGCATGCGCGCCTCGTGAAGATCAACGATCAGGTCCTCATCAAGCTGCCCCCGCAGCCCCTCGATCTTGTCGTACAGCTTGTACTTGGTGGCGCCGTGTCCAGCAACTGACGTCCAGGTGTGTGGATACTCGGCATCTTTGATAAATAGGTACCGGCCAGGCGCATCAACGATCAAAACACCGACGCAAGTGTGATTACATACGGCAAAGTTCATTAGGCAACCATCCCAAGACACTGGCAGGGCGTATCGATCTCACGCATAGCGCGATCCTGGCCCCTTCGTCGATTGTGATCACAAATAAAAGATAAATTCACGACAGCATGGATATCGGCATGTTTACCTTCTGCGTGTCGTCATGGTGGGGCGGGGACGAGTCCGGTGCCGATAAGGCAGCCGTCGAGGATGTCGTGGCGGTATTGGAGTCGGCGTAGGCCTTGGCGGATTGCGGTGATCAGGTCGTGAAGGTCGGTGAGGGCGCGGTTGGCCTGGGTGGTGCGTCGCAGACCGACCAGATGCCTTCCACGGGGTTGAGGCCGGGGGCGTAGGGGGGAGTTGGTAGACGGTGAGCCAGTCCTGCTCGGCGATGTGGCTGCGCATCCCTACGGTCAGGTGGGTGTCGAGGTTGTCCCAGACCAGCACGATCGGACCGGCCCTGGAGCGCTGCAACCGCTGGCCCGACTTCGGGCAGGACATCTCCGAGACATATGGCGCTCACCAGCAGGCACACGAGATCGCGCTACGCCTGCTGGAGGGGTTCGAGCCTTCCCGGGGTCGCGATCCGCGCCGCACGATCATCCGGCGGAGCGAGCACGTGGCTCAGATGACCATCCATATCGATGAGTACTTCGGCCATCGCCAGTGGTTCGTCTTCGATGACGTCTGGGCCGCCGCTCACCCCCGACCTGGCCGTTTCGCTGCTGCATCACGGTTCTCACTGGGATCCTCGTTGCCATCGCGATCACGGGATCGGGGAATGCACTCCGCGGGGACGGCAGTGTCGACCTGCAAGCTCACCAGGTGCAGGGGCGTAACCACCCGATGCGGTATTCACTCACAGTCCGAGACAGACCAAGATCCGGAGCATATACGGCGCGAGCTCTTACTAGGCCACCATTCGCTTTCTGGTCCCGGTCGTCCATGTCCCCAAACAGGTTGCGCCCCTCGGCTGGACAGAGCATCGGACTTCTAGTCCGATCCTCCGGGGCACGCCGCGCCGCCGTACCCGGCCCTCTGCCGCCCGCCGGCCGGGCCATACCCGCCCTGCGCGCCTACCTACCCATCGAACGCACCGATTCCAGCGACACGCCGCCGCATGGACGAGCCGGCCGTCCTCGCGGAAGCTCTCGCATTCGCCCTGCAGATACCTGCGGCATTCCGCCGACCGTGCCGTTTCACCAGGTCGCGGCCGCTCACGGAACGAGATCGCGGCGCCACCTGTACAGAGTGATGGCGTGGCCCATGCGTTCGAAGGTGACCGGCTCGTCGTCGGCCAGGTGGAAGCCGGTGGCCCGCGCTACCGCGACGCTTGCCGCGTTCGCCGGATCGATCCGCAGAACCAGGCCGCGCATCCTGAGCGAGGTGCGGGCGTAGCCGGCCATCAGCCCGACGGCACGAGCCGCCAGCCGCTCTCCCCGGTGCCGGGCACCGATCGCGTAGGCGAGTTCGGCCACACCGGGCTCGTCGGCTACACGGAAGAGTAGCACCTCCCCCTGCGCCTCACCGCCGTCCTTGGTGATCGCGAGTTGCATGCCGCGATCGGCGGCACGCGCTCTGCGCGACTGGGACAGGTACTCCTGAGCGGCGTCGAAGTCGAACGGCGAACGTAGCGGAGTCCAGCGAGCGACCTGCGGTTCGTCGAAAAGAGCAACCATGACGGGAAGGTCCTCATCGGTCCATTCGCGTAAGTGAATCCCGGAGTCCAACAGTCTGACATCGGGAGGAAACCGGCCTTCGGTGCCATCTAGCGCCGTCATGAGGTTGATTCTGCTTGGAGAAGCATCTTGTGATCAAGGTCTTGGGGACCTTCCCGGCCGGTGAGGGCGGAGGTCAGGGCGGGGAGGTGTCGGCGGAGGTGAGAAGGCGGGCGGCGAGGGCCCTGACCTCGTCGCGCAGCTCGGCGGGGGCGATGACGGTGAACGGCCAGCCGAGCCCGGCGAGCATCTGGGCCATCCCGTCCAGCCGCTCGGCCCTGGTGACCAGCAGCACCCCGCCGGGGGTCTCGGCCAGCGTCGCCGTGGAGGCCGGGATCCGCGCGGCGGCCTCCTCCAGGGTGGTCTCCAGCAGCACCCTGACCTCGTGCCGGTACGGCACCGCCGACAGCGACCCGACCACGTGGGCCACCGGGTCGAAGCCGCCGGGCACCCGGAAGCCCCGCCCGGTGGGCACGGCGCCCGCCACCCGGTCCACCCGGAACGTCCTGATCTCCCCGCTGCCGTGGTCGAGCCCGGCGACGTACCAGCGGCCGGAGTGGAAGACGATGCCGTACGGGTCCAGGTCGCGCTCGGAGGCGTCGCCGCGCCAGGAGCGGTAGGTCAGCCGGACGGTGACCCGGCGCCGGGCGGCGTCGGCGAGGGCGAGCAGCGGTCCCGCCTTCGGGGTGCTCGCCCTCGGCGCCGCGCTCCCGGTGTGGCCCAGCGTCTCCGACACCGCGTCGACGCGCTCGCGCAGCGGGCGCGGGAGCACCCGCTGGATCTTGGCCAGCGCGCTCTCGGTCGCGGCCTCCCCCACCGCCAGCCCGGTCCGCCGCCCGGCCAGCAGTCCCAGTACCACGGCGGTGGCCTCGTCGTCGGTGAGCATGAGCGGCGGGAGCTTGTAGCCGGGCAGCAGCCGGTAGCCGCCGTGTCGTCCCCGTTCGGCCTGGACCGGCACCCCGAGCTCCGACAGCCTCACCGCGTAGCGGCGGACCGTGCGCTCGTCCACCTCCAGCCTGGTGGCGAGTTCGGGGCCGGTCAGGCCGGGGGCGGCCTGCAGCAACTCCAGCAGCGCGAGCACCCGGGCGGCGGTCATCGGGATTCCCTTCAAAATCAGGACCGATACTGTCCGGATTCGATTCTAGGGTGAGACCAGGCGAACAGAGGAGAGAAACGATGAGCACATATGTCCTGGTCCCCGGTTTCTGGCTCGGCGGTTGGGCGTGGGAGAAGGTCACCGGACCGCTGCGCGAGGCCGGGCACGACGTCCACCCGGTCACGCTCACCGGCCTCGGCGACCGGGTCCACCTGGCGGGTCCCGAGGTCGACCTGGAGACCCACATCCAGGACATCGTCAACACCGTCGTCTTCGCGGACCTGACCGAGGTGATCCTCGTCGCCCACAGCGGGGCGGGCGCCCCGGTCACCGGAGCGGCCGACCGGATTCCCGAGCGCGTCGCCCGGGTCGTCTACGTCGAGAGCGGGCCGCCGGCCGACGGCATGACCCAGCTGGACCTCACCGAGCCCGACTGGCGGGCGTTCATCGAGGAGCGGGTCGCCGAGCGGGGCGGGGCGAGCTACCCGCTCCCCTCCTGGGAGGAGCACGAGCGGGCCGGGGCCAGCCTGGAGGGACTGGGCGAGGCCGAGCGCGAGTGGCTCGTCTCCCGCGCGACCCCGCAGCCGTACGGGACGCTGACCCAGCCCCTGGTGCTCAAGGGCGGCGCGTCCGCGCTGCCCAAGACGCTCGTCACGTGCTCGTTCCCGCTGGAGCAGGTGCACGCCATGATCGCCTCCGGGCACCCGTTCTTCGCGGAGCTCGCGGGGCCCGAGTGGAGCTTCGCCGCGGTGCCGACCGGGCACTGGCCGATGTTCTCCAGGCCGGAGGAGACCGCCGCCGCGCTGGCCGCGCTGGCGGGCTGAGGCGGCCGGGGCACCACGAGGGCGGCAGGACATTTGTCACGGGTGGTTCCGGATCGATGGATCTGCCTCGGGTGACGCGCTCTCCGTAGCGTCGTCCGCATGAAGAATGACGCGAACGACGCGGTGTCCCTCAGGGACGTGACCAAGCGTTTCGGGGCGGTGCGCGCCGTGGACGGCCTCAGCCTCGACATCCCCGCCGGGCAGACCGTCGCCCTGCTCGGCCCCAACGGCGCGGGGAAGTCGACCACGATCGGGCTGCTGCTCGGGCTGCTCGCCCCCGGCTCCGGGACGGTGCGCGTCTTCGGAGACTCCCCCGAGAACGCGGTCCGGAGCGGGCGGCTGGCGGCGATGCCCCAGGAGGGCGGCCTCGTTCCCCGGACCACGGTCCGCGAGCTGGTCGGTTTCGTCTCCGGGACCTACCGGTCACCGCTCCCGCTGGACGAGGTGATGGCGACCGCCGGTCTGGAAGGGCTGGCCGACCGGCGGATGGAACGGCTGTCGGGCGGCCAGGCGCAACGGGTCCGCTTCGCGCTGGCACTGGCCGGGGACCCCGACCTGATCCTGCTGGACGAGCCGACCGCGGCGCTGGACGTGCGGGCTCGGCGGGAGTTCTGGGAGAGCATGCGCGCCTTCGCCGCGCGCGGCAAGACGATCCTGTTCTCCACCCACTACCTGGAGGAGGCCGACGAGTACGCCGACCGGGTGGTGGTGATCGACCGGGGCCGGATCGCGGCCGACGGCACCAGCAGGGAGATCAAGCGCCTGGTCGCGCTGTCCACGGTCAGCGTCACCGCCACCGGAGACGTCACCGGGGACGCCACCAGGGTCGCCACCGGGGACACCGCCTCGCTGGAACGCCTGCCCGGGGTCGTCTCGGCCGAGATCCGGGGCGGCCGGGCCCACCTGCGTACCCGCGACGCCGACGCCACCGTCGTGGCGCTGGCGGCGGCGGGAGCCGTACGGGACCTTGAGGTCGTCCCCGCCGCGCTTGAGGACGCCTTCATCGCGCTGACAGAGCTGGCAGAGCCGGCGGCGCCGGCGGAGGTGGAGGCGTGATGCTCGGCTACATCCGCCTGGAGGTCACCAGGACCCTCCGCGACCCGGCGTACGTGATCATGGGTTTCGCGATGCCCGTGACGATGTACCTCCTCTTCACCAACCTCGGCGTGACGGGCGACGACCGCGTCATGGCCGCCCTCTACGTGATGGTCAACATGGCCGCCTTCGGCGCGATCGGCTCGGCCTTCAACAACGGCAGCGGCATCGCCGAGGACAGGTCGGCCGGCTGGCTGCGGCAGCTGCGGATCACCCCGCTGGCCCCGGTACGGGTGGTCACGGGCAAGGCGGCCACCGGCATGCTCGTGGTACTTCCGGTGATCATCGGTGTGTCCCTGGCGGCGGCGCTGCTCAACGGGGTACGGATGGAGGCCTGGCAGTGGGCCTCGATCGTGCTCCTGCTCTGGGCGGGCTCGCTGCCCTTCACGCTGCTCGGCCTGGCCTTCGGCTACCTGTTCAGCGGCCAGACCGCCTCCGTGCTCAACATCGCGGCCAACATGTCGATGGCCGTCATCGGAGGACTGTGGCTGCCCACGGAGGCCTTCCCCTCCTGGCTGCGGGCCGTCGCGGAGTGGACGCCGAGCTTCGGCTACGCCGACCTGTCGCGGAAGGTCGCCTTCGGGGAGACGCCCGGTGTGGGTACGGCGCTGACGCTGACCGGCTGGCTGGTCGCCTTCGGGATCCTGGCGGTGTACGGCTACCGCCGGTCCGGGCGCGTGAGGTGAGCCGCGTGATAGGAGTGGCCGGGTGAGCGGGAAGCCGGAAGGGCCGCGGGAGACGCGACAGGTGAGGCGGGCGGAACCCGGGGTGCCGGAGACGGCCGACCCACAAGGACCGGAGACGGCCGACCCACGAAGACCGGGGAGGGTCAGGCGGGCGGGAGGGCCGGGGGAGCTCGCCTTCTACCCGTGGCTGCTGATCGTCTACCCCCCGATCAGCGACCTCGCGGCGGGGCACGTGCGGCCGGCGCTGCCCGCCGCGCTGGGCGTCGTCACCTTCGCCGCCCTGTACGTGCTGTGCATCCGGCTGTCCTTCCGAGACCGGCGGCGCGCGGCGACCGTGGCGCTGGCCGGGCTGCTGCTGGTGGCCTTCCTGCTGCTGGCGGGGTTCGCGCACAACTGGTTCTACCTCGCGCCGCTGATGACCATCGCCTGCGGGGTCGTGCTGCGCGGCAGGTCCGTCTACCTCCTCCTCACGGCGCTGACGCTCGCGCTGGTCGTGGTGATGTGGCGCGCGGGGGCGAGCTGGTCGAGCATCTCCCTGGCCACCTGGGGCACGGCCACCGGCGGCCTGGTGGTCAGCATCGTCCTGAAGCTGTTCTCCTTGATCGACGAGCTCCAGGAGACCCGCGAGGAGCTGGCCCGCGTCGCGGTGGCCGAGGAGCGGCTGCGCTTCTCCCGCGACCTGCACGACCTGCTCGGGCACACCCTGTCGGTGATGGTGGTCAAGGCGGAGGCCGTGCGGCGGCTCGCCCCCCGCGACGGCGAGGCGGCGGCGCGGCAGGCCGCCGACATCGAGGCCGTCGGCAGGGAGGCGCTGACCGAGGTACGGGCCGCGGTCACCGGCTACCGTGGCCGGGGGCTCGCCGCCGAGCTGGCCTCGGCGCGCACGGCCCTGGCCGACGCGGACATCGCCGCCACCGTCACCGTCACCGACGACCGGCCGGCGCCGGAGGCCGACGCCCTGCTGGGCTGGGCCGTACGGGAGGGGGTGACCAACGTGGTCCGCCACAGCGCCGCCCGCACCTGTGTGATCACCCTGGAGGGAACCATGCTGGAGATCCGCGACGACGGCCGGGGGCGCGGCGGGAGGCCCCCGGGCAACGGCCTGCGCGGCCTGACCGAGCGGGTCGTCGCGCTCGGCGGGACACTGGAGACCCGCGACCGCGACGGCTTCCTGCTGAGGGTGACGCTTCCGTGACCGCTCCCGTGATCAGGGTGCTGCTGGCGGAGGACCAGGGCATGATGCGCAGCGCGCTCGCCCTGCTCCTCGACCTGGAGGACGACATCGAGGTCGTCGCCACGGTCACCCGGGGCGACGAGGTCGTGCCCGTCGCGCTCACCGCGCGCCCCGACGTCGCCCTGCTGGACATCGAGATGCCGGGGAGCAGCGGCCTGGAGGCCGCGGCCGGGCTGCGGGACGGGCTGCCGGGCTGCCGGGTGCTGATCCTGACCACGTTCGGCAGGCCCGGCTACCTGCGGCGGGCGATGGAGGCGGGCGCCGCGGGGTTCCTGGTCAAGGACGGCCCCGTGGAGGAGCTCGCCATGGCGATCCGCCGGGTCCTGGCGGGCGAGAAGGTGATCGACCCCGCGCTGGCCGCCGCCGCGCTGAGCACCGGCGCCAGCCCGCTCACCGACCGCGAGCGGGACGTGCTGGCCGCGGGTGCCGACGGCGCGACGATCTCCGACATCTCCCGGCGGCTGCACCTGTCGGAGAGCACGGTACGCAACTACCTGTCCGCCGCGATCGGCAAGACCGGCACCCGCAACCGCATCGAGGCCGCCCGCACCGCCCGCCACAACGGCTGGCTCTGAGCCCGGCCGCGGTCCCCCGGCTCCCCCGGAGCGGCCCCCGCGAGGAGGGACCGGCCACGGTGCCGGGGCCGAGGGACGAGGGACGAAACCGGCCCCGTGGTCCCCGGAACCCGCCACGGCGGTGGCGAGGTCAGAGGACCGGCCCGAGGCCGGTGACGACCGCGACCGGCTGCCCGGTCACGGCGGCGGCGAAGTTACGGGTGGCGGGGTTAGAGAACCGGCGCGGGGGCCGGGACGGGGTCCGTGGCGTCCTCGGTGAGCCAGTCGCGCATCATCGCGTAGGTCTTCTCCGCGATCAGCTTCTGACCGGCGGCGTTGGGGTGGAAGAAGTCCCACGCGCTGAGGTGGCCGACCGTGAACCGCTGCCTGAACACCTCGCCGCCGTCGAACCGGCAGGCGGGGCCGTACGCCGCGCAGACCCTGGCGAGCGCGGCGTTGTAGCCGGCAACCCGGGCGCGCACGCGGTCGCGGCGCGCCCGGTCGGCCGCCGAGGTCGAGGTGGGCCGCGCCAGCATGGTGGGGCAGATCCGGCCAACCGCCCAGAACCCGCGCGCCACCGGGTTGCCCTTGCCGATCTGCCACAGCCGCTTGATGTCGGGGACGCTCGCCACGAACACCCGGCCGCCGGGCCGCCCGGCCCGGAACAGCGCCAGGGCCTCGGCCACCCGCCTCTCGTAGACGGCCACCGGGGTCATCAGCCGCTCCTCGGACACGCAGGCGTCCTGGGCGCCGATCAGCACCGTCACGTAGTCGGCCCGCCGGCCGATCGCCCGGGTCACCTGCCCGGCGAGGTCGGCGCTGGTGGAGCCGGGGACGGCGAGGTTCACGTTGTGCCCGGTGATCGCCGTGTCCAGGGCGCGCAACCTCACGTACTGGCTCCGGACGCTCTGGTGGTCACCGGTTGACCAGGAGCGCGAGGCGCAGGTGAGGTACCAGCCGCAGGCGTTGAACCCCGCGCTGATGGAGTCGCCGAGCGCGGCCATGACCACCGGCCGCCAGGGTTGCTCCGTCCGGGCGGCTCCGGCCGGGGCCGTCCAGGCGGTCGCGAGGGCGGCCAGCCCTGTGAGTGCTGTCACAGTCGTGCGAAGCATGACACCTCCGCTGAGAGATCGCGTCTGCTTCGGATGTATCACCGCAGGCCAGGACAGTACGGCCCATTGACCGAGTACCTTGGTTTTCTTGACACCGCGTGGCGGGTGTGCTGACGGGAGAACCACCGTCGAACACGTTCAGTTTCCCGCATAGAGTGGCGGGGGTGAGTGTAGCGCTCGGATCGACCCGTCCTCTCTCGGTGACGACCACCCCCGTCGACGACCCCGGCGACCTGTTCGCGCGCCTGCCGGAGACCGCCCCCTACGCCTGGGTCAGGCACGGGGAGGGCCTGGTCGCCTGGGGCGAGGCCATCCGCCTGACCGTGCCGCCCGGCCCTCGGCGTTTCGACTGGGCCCGCGACCGGCTGTCCGACCTCTTCGGCGAGGCGCGCGTCGACGACGACGTGGCGGCCCCCGGCTCGGGACCCGTCGCCTTCGGCTCGTTCACCTTCGACCCGGAGGCCTCCGGCTCGGTCCTCGTCGTCCCCCGGACCATCCTCGCCCGCCGCGACGGCCGCGCCTGGCTGACCACCGTCGGCGAACGGCGGCTCGACGCGGTCACCCCGCTCCGCGCCCCGGGCAGGATCCGGTACGGCGACGGCAGCCTGACCGCGCCCGGGTGGGAGCACGCCGTGGCGAGGGCCGTCCGGCGGATCAGGTCGGGTCACCTGGAGAAGACCGTGCTGGCCCGCGACCTGACCGCCGTCGCGGAGCGGCCGATCGACGTGCGGCTGCTGCTGGCCCGCCTGGCCGACCGCTACCCGGAGTGCTACACCTTCTCCTGCGCCGGGCTGGTCGGCGCCACCCCCGAGCTGCTGGTCCGGCGCACCGGTGAGACCATCGAGTCCCTGGTCCTGGCCGGCACGATCCCGCGGGGCGCCGACCAGGCCGACGACGTGGCGCGCGGCACGGCCCTGTTCACCTCGGAGAAGAACCGCCACGAGCACGCCTGCGCGGTCGCGTCGGTCCGCGAGGCGCTCGACCCGCTCTGCGCCGAGCTGAAGATCCCCGAGGAGCCGGAGCTCCTGGTGCTCTCCAACGTCCAGCACCTGGCCAGCCCGGTGAGCGGGCGGCTGTCGGACGGGGCCTCGGTCCTGGACGTGGTGGCGGCCATGCACCCGACCGCCGCCGTCGGCGGCACCCCGACCGGGGCGGCGCTCGGCGTCATCCGGGAGCTGGAGGGCATGGACCGGGCCGGGTACGCCGGGCCGGTCGGCTGGATCGACGCCCGGGGTGACGGAGAGTGGGGCATCGCGCTGCGCTGCGCCCAGATCGAGGGCTCCAGGGCCCGCCTGTTCGCCGGTTGCGGGATCATGGGCGACTCCGACCCGGCCTCCGAGCTCGCGGAGGCCCAGGCCAAGCTCCGCGTGATGCAGTACGCCCTGGAGGGTTGACCCTCCGTACGGACACGCCCGCGACCAGGCACTTCCCGGCCGGCCTGGTCGCCGGCCAGCGAATGGGCGTACCCTCACAAGGGCAATACATCGGACATTTCCGGCAAGAAAACGATATTTCTCTCTAGATCGGCGTCCTCTCGTCGCCGCACGGCCGGCCAACTCGTCAGGGAGAGGAAAACATGGCACTACTGACCACCACTCGCCTCACGGTGCGTGACTGGAGTCCCGACGACGCCGCCGAGGCCCTCGGTATCTACGGCGTCCCGGAGGTCACCCGGTGGCTGTCGCCCGCGATGACGCAGCTCGACGGCGAGCAGGCGATGCGCGCCACGCTGGAGTCCTGGACCCGCAGCCGCAGCACTTTGACGCCCCCGCTGGGCCGCTGGGCGATCGTCCGCAACTCCGACCAGCGGGTCGTCGGCGGCCTCTCCCTGAGATACCTGCCGCCCGACGAGGAGGACATCGAGATCGGCTGGCAGCTCGCCCCCGACGCCTGGGGGAACGGCTACGCCACCGAGGCCGGCCGCGCCCTGGCCGGGTGGGCGTTCTCCATCGGCGCCCACGAGCTCGTCGCGGTCGTCCGGGTGAACAACAACCGCGGCGCGGGAACGGCCAAGCGCATCGGCATGCAGTGGGTCGGGGAGACGGACAAGTACTACGAGACGCGTCTCAACGTCTATCGTCTCTGGCCCAGCGACCTCTCCCCCGCCGACAAGGACCCCCTCCGCCCCTGAGGCGCCGTTTCCACCCGTCCCCCCGTCGGGCAGGCTTCACGACACCGCGTCATCGTCCAGGAGCGGTGCGGGCAGATATTCGGTACGTCCGGTCCGGCGCGCCCGGAGAGCGGCCGTGAGCCGAGGCGCGGCGGCGCGGTCCACCATCGTGAGGCCGTCCTCGACCGAGACGAACCTGTACTCGTCGAGCTCGTCACGCTGCAGCCTGATCCGATCCTCGCTCAGGACTCCGCAGTCGAACATGAAGTACATGAGCGGTCGGGGCCGATCGTCCCGTGCCGGAACCCAGTCGACGAGCAGCAAGGACCCCACCTTGAGGTTCGCTCCCAGCTCTTCCCGGATCTCGCGGGCGCACCCTTCGTGGGGAAACTCACCGGCGTCGAGCGCCCCACCGGGAAAGAGCCAGAACGGCCGGTAATGGGGTTTGACCAGAAGGATCTGACCCGCCGCGTTGGTGATCCATCCTCCCGTCGCGGCGTACGCCGTCGACAACGAGGCGTACCAGATCTCCGGCGAAACCCACCCCCGACCGGCCATGCCCCGACCCTAACCTCCCGATTCCAAAATCCGGAACAACGGTGATCGGATCGCCTGTGTCTCATCATGACGAGGCGAAATGGCTGTCCGTCCTCCGTGCGCGTGAGGTGAACCGTGGTCGCCGGGCGAACCGCTACACGAAGGCGACGACGGCGTATCGCTCGTCCTGAACGGACCTTCCCCACAGAGCGGGGTCGAGGAGTGGCTCGACGTGCGACGTCTCGACCAGCGGGCGCAGCACCCGTACGAGCCGCTCGGCCTCGACCCCGCCCATCCACGGCATCGCCTCCGACCCAACCGCGTAGGGCTGCTCCTCGCCCGGCTCGGCACTCGCCCAGCGCCCCTCGACGAGCACCAGCCGCCCTCCGGGACGCAGCAGGCCGATCCATCGGCGCAACGCCTCCCGCGGATCGGGCAGGGTCCACAGCAGGTGACGGGAGAGGATCACGTCGAAGGACGTCCCCGCCCGCGCGGGCGGGTCGCTCGCGTCGCCCACCATCGTCACGGCGTCGAAACCGGCCTCCGTGAGCTTGCGCCGAGCCCGCTCGACCATGAGCGGCGCCAGGTCCACCCCGACCGGCCGGTGCCCCTGTTCGGCGAGCACCAGGGACAACGAGCCGGTGCCGCACCCCAGGTCCAGGACATCGGCGGGTGGATCGGGCATCCACCCCCGCAGGCGCTCCGCCCACGCGGCCCCGACCCCCGGATCACGCAGGCCGTGGTCGGCCTCTTCATCGAAGGAAGCGGCGAAGGCATCCCAGAAGGCCACGATCGAAGCACTGTTCTCCGGCATCAGCCGATCATGGCCCATGGCACCGACAAAACGCCTGCCACGCCGAAGCACTCCTCCGTTTCCTCTCCTTCGACGGCGACCACGTTTCCGGCGTCCCCCGCCTCGGCAACCTGTGAACCCGCACCGAAGAGCCCGCCCGTGGATCGTTTTCCGTCCCTTGCGGTTCGTGGGCGCCGACCATGCGGGGTTCCGACCCCTCGGCAAGGCGGGGTACCGATGAGAGCAGGCGAATGGAGAGTTCTAGTCTGGGGAGATGGCATTCATTCCAGGCCACACGTCGGCCGCGGCGGCACTCGCCCTGCTCAGCGTGACCGGCATCGCCGCGGTGACGGTCGCGGCGTCCCCGCCGGTGACCCCCGCTCCGGGCACACCACAGGAGTCTCCGCCGGCGACTCCTGCCCCGGGCGCACCACAGGCGTCCCCGGCGGCGACTCCTGCCCCGGGCGCACCACAGGCGTTCAGCGCCACGGTGACATCGGTGACCCCGGGCCAGCTCCGCTATTCCTGGCGTCGGGGATGCCCGGTAGGACCCGGCGACCTCAGGATGATCAGCATGACCTACTGGGGTTTCGACGGCAGGCCCCACACCGGAAAGATGGTGATCAACAAATCGGCGGCCGGCCAGGTCGTCCCGGTCTTCAGGAAGCTGTACGGGCAGCGCTTTCCCATTCGGCGGATGCAGCCGGTGGAGGTCTACAGGGGCAGCGACGACGCCTCCATGGCGGCGGACAACACCTCGGCCTTCAACTGCCGGCGCGTCGGGACCAGCGGCACCTGGTCGCAACACGCCTACGGCCTGGCAATAGATATCAACACCCGGGAGAACCCCTACATCCATCCTTACCCGGGCGGCACCGTCGACCCCCCGAACGCGAAGGGCTACGTCCGGCGGCCCCTGGACCGGCCAGGAGTCATCAACCCCGGTGACGACGTGGTTCGCGCGTTCAAGAAGATCGGCTGGGTCTGGGGCGGATCATGGTCGACCTCGAAGGACTACCAGCACTTCTCCCAGAACGGACAGTGACGCCTTCGCGCCGAGATCTCCCGGTGCCGTGCCACGGCGGGAGCCACCGGCGGCCGTCTCGACGGCCTGGGAGCGCCGGCCGGTGAGCCCTGGACGGATACGGGCCGGGGCCGACGTCACCGCGCGAACGTGGCCGAGGTCACCGCGCGAACGTGGCCGAGAACGTCCGACGCGAGCCACGCGTTCAACATGAGCAAGGCTCTGACCTGGCCCTCAGCCACCCGAGGCCATACCGAGCACGCCTCTCACCTGGTTAACCTGCACGTATGGACAACGTTGACCGGAGAGCGCCCACGGGCCCGAGAACGGCCTCCCGCGTGAGCGCCGCTCTGTTCGCACTCGTCATGGCCTTCGGCGGGTTTTTCGGTGCCGGTGCCGCCTCCGCCTCCACGGCCGCCGCTCTGCCACCCCCGTCGCCGGGACGGCAGCTCGTCACCGTGACGGCCGACGCCTACCGGAGGAGCACCGCCACCCTGGTCGCCTACACCGCGGAGAACGGCCGCTGGGTGAGGACGTACGGGCCGTGGACGGCGAACGTCGGCGAGAGCGGCATCGCCCCGCCGGGCCAGAAGCGGGAGGGCGACGGGCGCACCCCGTCCGGCACGTACGGGTTCGACTTCATGTTCGGGGCCAAGCCCGATCCCGGGGTGAGGTTCCCGTACCGGCAGGCGCTCTCCCACGACAAGTGGAACGACGATTCCGCCAGTCCCCTCTACAACACATGGGTGGACGCCCGCCACGCCGATCCGGGGGTCACCCCCGAGGACATGCTGAACCCCCCGGCCTACGACTACGGCGCCGTGATCGCCTACAACACCGGGAAGCGCACACCCCACCTGGGTAGCGCGATCTTCCTTCACGTCAGCACCGGCGGGCCCACCAGTGGCTGCGTCAGCCTGCCGGTCGACAAGCTGCTGAAGGTGCTGCGCTGGATGGATCCGAAGCATTCCCCGCAGATGGACATCAGGGTCGCCTGACCGAGGAGCGACAAGGAGCGACGGCCTGCCGGAGGGCGGACCCCAAGCTCAGGAGCCGAGATAGCGCAGCACCGCCAGGACGCGGCGGCTGTAGCCGGTGACGTGCAGCAGGCCGAGCTTGTCGAAGATGGCGTTGACGTGTTTCTCGACGGCGCTCTGGGAGACGTGCAGCCGTTCGGCGGTGGAGGCGTTGGTCAGGCCCTGCGCCATGTGGTCGAGCACCTCGCGCTCGCGGGAGGTGAGGCGGCTCAGCGGGTCGGCGTGGGTGGTCCTGGCCAGCAGCTGGCGTACCACCTCCGGGTCGAAGGCCGCTCCCCCGGCGCCGACGCGGTCGAGCGCGTCGAGGAAGTCGGCGACCTGGGCCACCCGGTCCTTGAGCAGGTAGCCCACCCCGTCCACGTCACCGATCATCAGCTCGGTGGCGTAGCGCTTCTCGACGTACTGCGACAGGACCAGCACCCGCGTCCCCGGGTGGCGGCGCCGGATCTCCAGCACCGCCCGCAGTCCCTCGTCGGTGTGGGTCGGCGGCATCCGCACGTCGGCGACCACGACGTCGGGCCGGTGCTCGGCGACCGCGGCGACGAGCGCCTCGCCGTCGCCGACCGCGGCCGGGACCTCGTGGCCCTCCTCGACCAGAAGCCGGACCAGCCCCTCGCGCAGCAGGGTCGAGTCCTCGGCCAGGATCACCCGCACGGCAGCTCCGCGGTGATCGTGGTGGGCCCGCCGGGCGGGCTGTCGACGCCGAGGCGGCCGTCCAGCGCGGCCACCCTCCTGGCCAGGCCGGACAGCCCGCCGCCCGCCGCGCTCGCCCCGCCCACGCCGTCGTCCCGTACTCGCACGACGACCATTGTGTCGCGTTCGCGGACCTCGACGGTGATCGTGGTGGCGCGGGCGTGCTTGGCCGCGTTGGTCACGGCCTCGCTGACCACGAAGTACGACGCCGTCTCCACCGCCATCGGCGGCCGTACGGACAGCTCGCAGACGACCTTGACCGGGACGCCGGAGCGCTCGGCCACCCCGGCCAGCGCGTTGGCGAGCCCGAGGGAGTCCAGTCCCGACGGGTAGACCCGCCAGGCCACCTCGCGGAGCTCGGCCAGTGCCTGCTGCGCCTCCTCGTGGGCCTGTTCGAGCAGTTCGGGCCGTCCCCTGCGTGCCCGTCCGACGAGCATGGACAGCGCCACCAGCCGTTGCTGCAGCCCGTCGTGCAGGTCCCGTTCGATCCTGCGCCGCTCGGAGTCGACGGCCGCCAGCACGCCCGCGCGGCTCTCGGCCAGCTCGGCGATGCGGCGCCGCAGCGCCTCGGTGGGGTCGGGGCCGAGCATGCGCACGGCCAGCCGACGCTCCAGCGCGTGCACCCCCACCAGGCCCGACAGGTGCAGGAACAGCAGGAAGAGGCCCGCCAGGAGAATGTACGCGAACAGTGGCGGGCTCGGTGTCATGCCGTCGAACGGCAGGCCCCTCACCCAGGACCAGGCGAGGAGGACGGCCGTCCCGGCGCCGATGGCGAGCAGGGCGACCACCAGGCCGCCGAGCACGCCCACCGGCACCCTGGCCGCCAGGTAGCGCAGCTCGGGCCCGTCCGGGCGATCCGTGTCGAGGCGGAGGGCGGCGGGATCGAGACGCAGGCGGCGGGCTTCGAGCACGGCCAGCCGCCGGGCCGCCCCCCGCGCGGCCGGGCGACCGGCGAACGGCAGCGTGAGCAGCAGGAAGACGAGGCCGAGCGGGGCGGTGACCGCCCCGAGGACCACCGCGCCCAGCAGCCGCAGCCCCTCAGCGACGGGACGCATGCCGCCCCTCGTACCGCTCGGCCGGTCCCGCGCCCGGTACCCCGAGGTTTTCCGTCAGTCCAGCCAGTCCATCCGACATGTCCCAGAGGCTACAAACGATCGGGGCGTGACCGGAATGAGGTGCGTGGCCGTTTCCGGGCTGTGGAAAACCACACCCCTCAGAAAGCGGGTACGGGGCTCAGCCCACCGGCGGGAGCAGGGCGCCGAGTGCGGCGGTACCGTCGAGGAGGGCTCTCGATCGGGCGTCGACGCTCGCGTCCCGGGCGGCCAGCGTGGTCATCACCTCGTCCCAGCGGCGGGTGCGTCGCAGCTCGGGCATGAGGGCCCGGAGTGAGGCGACGCGATGGCCGGCCATACGCAGCTGGTGGACGATCCGCGCGTCCCGGACGTCGTCGGGGAAGTAGCGTCGCGGCCCTCCCGGGGAGGCCCGCCGGGGCACGACGAGACCTTCCGCGTCCCAGTGCCGCAACGCCGAGGGGCGCACGCCCAGCGCGACGGCGAGCTCGGAGACGCTCATGACGTCCGAGGGGCGTACGTCGCCGATCGACTCCCCGGAGATCGTCGCGGCGGCCTCCCTGGCCAGCCTGAGTTCCCGCCGCTCCGTGTCGAGCCCGGCGTGGGCCGTGTCGAGCAGGGCGAGCAGGTCCGAGGCGGGGTACGCGTGCGCCGCGCGCATGATCCGCCTGGCCTCGACCGGCCCCACGCCGGCGGCGAGAGCCCGATAGGCCAGCGCGGAACGCAGATGCGTCTCGTCGTAGACCCGGTATCCCGTGCCGGTACGCGCCACCGGAGGCAGCACGCCGTCGCGTTCGAGGTTGCGCACCTGCTGGACGGAGCACCCGGCACGCCGTGCGACGTCGGCCGTCCGCATGACGTCCGACTTGCGACTTCTCACCCGTCCACCTGGGCGTTTCCGGGGCGAAGTCTCCACAGGGACATGAATGAAACGCTACAACACATGAGTATCGACGAGATCATCGAATTCCTCGCCGGCCTCGACGGGGTTCTCACCCTCAGGCCGGCACCCGGTGACGGTTCACCCGAGATCAGCTGGGGCGACGCGTTCTTCTACTACGCCCCGGACGGCGAGGTGCCGAAGGCGACCCAGCCCTTCGCGACGATCGTGACGAAGGACTACCCGGAGGACGAGCTGTCACGGCTGGACCGCCCCGGCGCCTTCCGCCTGAACCTCTTCGCCGGGAAGGAGGCCTTCGCCGACTGGACGGGACGGCAGCCGCGCGACGCGGCCACGGGCGAGACCGACCCGAGCGTGGCCGACTCCGTGATGGCGCACCCCGTCTACGGCCCGCTGGGCTGGCTCGCCGTGGTGAACCCGGGGCCGCGGACGGAACCGGCGGTCCGGGAGCTGCTTCGCACGGCCCACGACCTGGCCCGCTCACGCCACCGGCGACGCGCCGGATCGACCTCACCCTGATCCGAGACTCTGATCCGAGAACCTGATCCGAGAACCTGATCCGAGGCTCTGATCCGAGAACCCGCTTTGAGGCTCTGCTTCGAGAACCTGATCTGAGAACCTGCTTCAAGGGCGGCCGGAACCCCGGGGGGCCGGCGACGGTCATCGCGTCCCGGTCTGGCGCTCGGCGACCAGCTGGAAGACGCGCTTGAACTCCGCGTACGCCTCCTCGCCGACCGCCCGCGCGTGCCCGGCCTCCATCTCCACCAGGACGGCGTCCGACCTCACCATGTGATCGCGGCCCAGCTCGGTGGGCACGACGAGCTTGGCCCTGCGGTCGGCGGGGTCCGGCCGCCGTTCCACGTACCCGAGGGCCACCAGTTCGTCCACCAGGTTGCCGATCACCTGCTTGTGCTGGCCCGACCGCGCGGCCAGGTCGGAGGCCCGGCTGCCCTCCACGTCCAGGTAGGCGAGCACGGCCCCGTGCCGTGGCCTGACCCGCGCGTGCCCCATCTCCGACAGCCGGGAGAACAGCTCCTTCTGCAGGCTGAACAGCGTCCGGCCGGACAGGATCCCCAGGTCGGGCCGCTCCCGCTTGCGCTCGCTCCTCGACACCGCGCACCTCCCATTTAGTCACCGATTTTGACTGTCACTAATCCTGACCATATTGTCGCGGTGTGACGACGACAGTGGAAATCACCAGGTTCCGCGTCTCCCCCGAGCACGCGACGGACCTCCTGGCCGCCCGGGACGGGATGATCGCGGACTTCCGGGCCGACCGGGACGGATTCCTGGACGCCAAGCTGGTCCGGCTCTCCGGCGGCGAGTGGCTGGACATCGTGGAGTGGCGCTCTCCCGCCGACTTCGCGGCCTCACGCGCCAAGGGCGGCAACCTGCCGGGAATCCAGGCCTTCTTCGCCCTGATCGACGAGCTCGTTTCCATGGAGGAGGGGACCTCGCGATGACCGTCCCGATCACCGGCGCCGACGGCACCGTCTCCCGAAGAGGTCCCGTGCTCGCCATGGGGCACGGCGGGCGCGCCACGGCCTGACAGGCGTGCCACGGAGACTCGCGGGCGCGTCAGGAGCGGGAAAGGGCCCGCCGTGAGGGGACGGGACCGGCCGGGGTCGAAGGGGACCCCGGGCGCGAGCCCCGCCGTCCTCCGGCGGGCCCTTCGGCGCGTACGCGGCTAGGCGTGGTGCTTGCCCTTGCGCCGGTCGGACAGCCTGACCACGATGAAGACCACCACGGCGAGGATCACGACGGCCAGCACCGCCTTCGACACGACCCCCATGTACCGCTCGACCAGGTCCCACTGCTCACCGAGCAGGAACCCCGCCATCACGAAGGCCGTGTTCCAGATGAGGCTGCCCAGGGTGGTGAGGAGGGTGAAGATCATGATCGGCATGCGCTCGACGCCCGCGGGGATCGAGATGAGGCTGCGGAAGATGGGGATCATCCGGCCGAAGAAGACGGTCTTCCTGCCGTGCCTGGCGAACCAGGCCTCGGTCCTCTCGATGTCGGAGACGCTGACCAGCGGCAGCTTGGAGGCGATGAACACCACGCGCTCCCGGCCCAGCAGGGCCCCGACCCCGTACAGCGCCAGCGCGCCGATCACCGATCCCAGGGTCGTCCAGAGCACGGCGTCGAACAGCCCCATGTTCCCCTTGCTCGCGGTGAACCCGGCCAGCGGCAGGATCACCTCGCTGGGCAGGGGCGGGAACAGGTTCTCGAGTGCGATCGCCAGCCCCGCCCCGGGCGCACCCAGGGTTTCCATAAGGTTGATCGCCCATCCGGCGATCCCGTCGACATTCGGTGAACTCATAGGGACAAGGCTACGGAGAGCTGCGTACGGTGTGGATGCGGAACGCTCTCCGCCTCGTCTGGTGTGCGCCGCAGAGCTCGGCTGCGGAAAACCCCAGCCGCCCGCGGCCCGGCCGTGACGGCCGGCTGTTTCCCGGGATTACCGCACGTCAGCAGGGCATCGCGCGGCCAGGGCGGGGATTGCGGCAGTGCGCGCCTACCCCCTTACGGCCCGGGAACGGGCGGCCGTGACCGCCGATCGGCGCCGCCGCTCCGCGACGAGTGTGACCCATCCCACATTTATCGCCCCCGGGGCCGAGGCGTGTCCGGGGCCTTCGCGGGGAAAGGTCCCCGGTTTCCATCGGAGCCCGGCTCGGGTCGGGCACAGACCCGGGCAGTCAGGCGCGATCCCGCGCGAGCCCGGCTCGGGTCAGGTGCCCCCGGCACGAGCCAGGCGTCCCCGGCCGCGGCGGTCGCTCCGGGCTTCGAGGTCGCCGGCTCGTGCCCCCGGCACGAGCCGGGCATCCCCGAGGCGAGGTCAGGCGCCCCTGAGGTGGATCGCCTCGCCCGGTTCGACTCCGGCCTGGCCCGCGGTCAGCGTGGCGACCCAGCCGGGGAAGCCGGGCAGGTCCCGCTCGCGCACCGCGACGCGGAAGCCGACCTCCTCGCCGTAGACGACCTCCCTGACCTCGTACGGCGAGGCGCGCAGGTCGTTCTCCAGCCGCCCGGCCCTGACGTGGTCCACGGTCACGGTCATCGTCCTGGCGGGCACCATCTCGACCAGTGGCGTGAGGTCCAGCGTCTTGCCGACCGACGAGCCGTACGCGCGGACCAGGCCCCCGGCGCCGAGCTTCACCCCGCCGAAGTAGCGGGTGACCACCGCCACCGCGTCGGCGACGCCCCGGCGCAGCAGGGTCTCCAGCATCGGGGTCCCGGCGGTGCCGCCGGGCTCGCCGTCGTCGTCGGCCCGCTGGACCAGGCGGTCGCCGCCGATCACGTACGCCGAGCAGTTGTGCGTGGCGTCGCCGTACAGCCGCCTGCGGGTGGCGACGAACTCCCTCGCCGCCTCCTCCGAGGAGGCCGGGCCGACCGCGCACAGGAACCGGGAGCGCTTGATCTCGATCTCGTGTTCCGTGGTGTCCTGCGGAGTCAGGTACGGGTCGGCCACCCGGCAAGGCTATCCACCCTCCGGCCGCCCCAGAACGACGCGGTCAGCGGGCCGCCTGGAAGGCGCGGCCCGCGCGGGTGACGGTCCCGTCGTGGCGGAACAGGCCGCTGTTGGGCTCGGTGTTCGAGGAGGGCAGGCCGAACCAGGCGTAGCGCCGCACGTACGGCAGGGAGGCCAGCATCCTGGTGGAGGCGGTGACGAACGCGGCCTGCTGGGCGTCGCTGGCGTAGCGGGTGCCGTTCGAGAAGTCGATCAGGGCGTACTCGGTGAGCCAGATCGGCTTGCGGTAGCGCTTGTACACGTCCTGGACGTACGACCTGAGCTGGTTCACCGCGGGCTGGGTGCGGAAGTCGGCCCCGTACCAGTGCAGCGCGATGAAGTCGACGCGGTAGTCCCGTTCCTCGGCGCCGGTCATGAAGCGGTCCAGCCAGCCGCCCGGGGTGGCGGCGCCGAACGCGACGGAGGGGCTGCTGAGCACGCGTCCCGCGGACATGAGTTTCGGCCAGTGCGACAGCGCCTCCTCCACGCTCATGTTGGCCTGCTGGGGCAGGTCGGGCTCGTTGAAGGCGAGCAGGTAAGGCCCGGCGCTCTTGGCCTGGGCGAGGTTCTCCGGGGTGACGCTGCCCGAACCCCAGATCATCGGGACGAACCCGTCGGCCCTGGGGCCGGTGACGCCCTCGCGGCGCGTGGACCAGGTGTAGTACCAGCTCGCGCCGGACTTCGCGAAGGCCGTGCTGAGGCCGGGCATCTTCCACACGCCCACGCCCTTCCTGGGGGAGCTCGCGACGGCGGCGGGCGGCGTCCGGGTCGGCGTGGGGGTGGAGGTGGCCTTCTTGCGGCTGGGAGTGGGGGACGGGGAGGGCTCGGGCGTGGCGCTCGCCGACTGGGGCGACGGCAGGGGCGGGGGTGAGGGCGGCGGCGAGGCCGTCCGCGTGGGCACGGCGAGCGGCGGGGCGGGCTCGGGCGCGGGGGCCGTGAGCTGCCCGAGGATCAGGACGCCCGTGACGACGACGGCCGCCGCGCCGCCGATCGCGATCGGGGCCGGGGGCAGCGAGGCGAGCAGGCCGGGCCGCGTCGTCTCCAGGGCGTGCGCGCCGTGGGACGCCCCCCAGGTGGTGGCGTGCGCCACCGCCTCGACGGCGGGCGGGACGGCGTTGAGGTGGTGCAGGGCGAAGCCGATGGGCAGGGGCAGCAGCGGCAGCCCGCTGAGCAGCCGGTCGATGGGCAGCAGGCCCGCCGTACGTCCCTGGCAGACGGCGCAGTCGCGGATGTGCCGGGCGAAGCGCTTGCGCCACAGCGGGCTGGGGACGCCGTTCCAGTTCGCGGTGAGGGCGCGCAGCTCGGCGCAGCCGGAGTCGGCGCGCAGCGCCCGCACGATGGTGCGCCCCGTCTGGACCTGCTCCTTCATCCGCTGGACGCGTACGGCGGCGTGGCGCCCCGACAGGCCGAGTGCTCCGGCGAGGTCGGCGCGGCCGAGCTCGCCGGTCTCCTCCAGCCACCACAGGGCGAGGAGCGCCTGGTCGTCGCCGTCCAGCCAGCGGGTGGCCTCGGCGACCTCGCGGCGCTGGTCGGTGAGCCCGAGCCGCAGGATGGTCACGGCGGCGAAGTCGGAGGCGGGGTCGGGCACCTCCTCGGCGGTGTCGAGGTCGGCCCTGCGGTGCTGGGTGGTCCTGCGGTCCTGCTCGTGGTCGCGCACCTGGCGGACGGCGATGGCCACCAGCCAGGACCGGTACGCCTGCGGGTCCCGCAGGTCGGGCAGGGCGCGGACGACCCGCAGGAACGTCTCCTGGACCACGTCGTCGACGTCGGTGTGGCCGTTCAGCGCTCGCCCGACGATGTTGTAGACGAGCGGGAGGGAGTCGGCCACCAGGGCGTCCAGCGCCTGCTGGTCTCCGTCGCGTGCGGCGGCCACCATCGCCGTGTCGGGTCCGCCCCTACCGGTTCCGAGCATCGCACTCCGCTTCCTGTCGTCGTCCACGGTTCGTCGTCCCCGCGCCACGCCGGGCCCGGGCAGGGACGATTCTCTCCATAACTCCTCATGGCGGAAGACCGACGAGCCCCCTCTATGGAGACCGTCAGCAGGTCAGGTGGACAACGAAAATTTTCTCCGCCCTTTTTCTGAGTTTTTGTTGTCGCCCGTCCCTCCGCCGGTCTCCTGTACAGGAGCAGCACACGCCCGGCGCCGGGCGTGACGGCGAAGGAGGCTCGCGACGATGGCACCGGGAAGGCGCGCGGTGACGCTGTCACAGGACTATATGTCCTGTTCAGCACGATTCCACTGTGCACGGCGACGATGTTCGCGCCCCCGTTCCCGCATCTCGTCCGAGCGGTACGGCCTCGCCCTCTCCCCCTCCACCACCGGCGGCGGCCTCCGGACGCCTCCCCCGGCGGGGCGGTCACGGCTCCCCGGCGCCTCCCCCACCGGGCGCCGCCCACCGGCGCGCCGGGCCACGAGCCGGTCCGGCCGGGACGCCGCCGGGCATCACGTCCATCACCTCTCGACCCCCTAAGGACCTCATCCACATGAGTGAGACTGTTCCGAGCACCACGGCCCCGGGTCGCGGACCGGGCAGGCGAGCCCGCTACCTCGCGCTCGCCGGTGCCCTCGCGACCATCCTGGGCGCCTCCCTGGTGAACGGCGTCCTCCCCGCCAGCGCGGCCGACGCCCCGCTGTCGCAGAGTGGCAGGGCCACCGCCTCCTCGTCCGAGAGGGGCGACCTGCCCGCCTCGGCGGCGATCGACGGCGACGAGGACACCCGCTGGTCGAGCGCCTTCAGCGACCCCCAGTGGCTCCAGGTCGACCTGGGCGCGTCCAAGGCGATCGACAAGATCGTGCTGAACTGGGAGAACGCCTACGCCACGGCCTTCACCATCCAGACCTCCGCCGGTGGCGGCGAGTGGAAGACGATCCACACCACGACCGCGGGCAAGGGCGGGGTGCAAACCCTGGACGTCTCGGCCACCGGCCGCTACGTCCGGCTCAACGCCACCAAGCGCTCCTCTCAGTACGGGGTCTCGCTGTGGGAGTTCGAGGTCTACGGGACCGGCTCGGGCACCACCCCCAAGCCGAGCGCCACCCCGACCGGCACGACCACCCCCAAGCCCAGCACGACCCCGAAGCCGAGCACGACCCCCAAGCCCAGCACCACCCCGAAGCCCAGCGCGACGCCGACCGCGCCTTCCGGCGGCGACCTGCCCAAGGGCCCGGTCCCTCCCGGCGCGGTACGGGTGGCGGAGTTCCTCGCCGAGTGCCCCTACACCCACCGGCTGCCCGACGACCCGATCGTGATGCCGGGCCTCGCCGGCGGGTCGCACATGCACAGCTTCTTCGGCAACACCACCACGAACGCCGACTCCGACATCAAGAGCCTGCTGAAGGGCGGGACCACCTGCAGCCCGAAGGCCGACCTCTCCTCGTACTGGGTGCCGACCCTCTACAGCGACGACAAGCCCGTCGAGCCGACCGGCACCACGTTCTACTACCTGGGTGAGGGCATCAAGGACGAGCTGATGGCCCAGACCCGGGCGCTGCCGCTGGGCCTGCGGATCGTGGCCGGCAACGCCAAGGCGACCGGCCCGAGCGACCCCACCAGCAGCTCGCGCTGGTCGTGCCTGCATGCCGGCGAGGTGGGCTCCTCCAAGAACTTCGTCAACTGCCCGGCCGGCAAGATGATGGAGTCCTACCTGGACTTCCCGCACTGCTGGAACGGCAAGGACCTGGACTCGCCCGACCACAAGAGCCACATGTCCTACCCGGTGAACGGCGCCTGCCCGGCCTCGCACCCGGTGATCGTGCCCAAGCTGCGCCAGGTGCTGCGCTACCCGGTCAGCGGTGACCCGGCCAAGTTCCGGCTCTCGTCGGGGCCCGGCTACACCATGCACGCCGACTTCTTCAACGCATGGCCCGAGGCCGAGATGGAGCGCCGCGTGCGCGACTGCATCCGTCCGGTCGTCAAGTGCGGTGCCGACGGCACCCCCTGAGACGGCAGGTGACCGTCTTCGGACGGAAGCGTACCGTCTGACCTGAACGGGGCGAGGCCCGGCATACCGGGCCTCGCCTCACCAAGGGAACGGCGAGCGAAGGAGCGGCATGAAGGCGTCCACGATCGGTGCGTTGGTACTCGTCGTGCTCACCGTCCTGCTGGTCTCGCGATGTGTCGCGGCCGAGCCCCAGACCCATTCGGCCGCGAACCATCCACCGTCGCGAAGCGGCCCCGCCGCGCTCCCCACACCGACCGGAAGCGCGCCGGGCTCCTTCAACGGCACCGACATCGCGTGGCTGCAGCTGATGATCCCGATGACCGAGCAGGCGGTGCGCCTGCTGGAACTGGCCCCGGGCAAGACCTCCGACCCGAAGCTCAGGCGGTTCGCCGAGGAGCACGTCGACGATCGCCGTACGACGCTCCGGGAACTGCGCGACCTGCTGCGGAGGTCCGGAGTGCCGGAGAGCAACGAGCACGAGGGGCATGACATACCGGGCATGGTGATTCCCGACGACTTCGCGGCCCTGAAGCGGGCCGACGGCGCCGCGTTCGACCGGCTCTTCACCAAGGACGCGCGCGAATACCTCACGCAGTCCGTCCTGGTCGCGAAGAGTGAGCAGAAGTCGGGCGCCGACCAGGAGACCAAGGCGTTCGCCGCCGCCATGGAGAAAACCCACGGCGGCCAGCTCACCCGGCTGGAGCCGTGAGAGGCGCCGCCCCCGGCTCCGGCACGCATCCGCGTTCCGGCGCGTACCCGCCCCCCGGCACGCATCGGCATCCCGGCACGGACACGCGCTCCGGCACGCACCCCCATCCCGACGCGCCCCCTCACCCTCACCCCGACACGCGTCCTCACCCCGAAACGCGTCCGCATCCGCATCCGCATCCGGACACGGGTGCACGCTCCGGTGCGGACACACGTTCCGGCACGCGTGCACGCTCCGGTGCGCGCACGCGGCGCAGGGTCCATGCCCGCCCGCCCGTCCGCCGGGCGCGGCCGCCCCTGGTCCTCGCCCTGATCTTCGCCGGAGCCGTCGCGGCGACCGCGACGTGCTGGCCGGACCTGACCTCGATCTCCGGGGTCACCGGGGCACTGGCCTGGGCGGGCAGGCTCACCGGCCTGCTCGCGGGGTACGCCTGCGCCGTCCTGCTGGGGTTGATGGCCCGCGTCCCCGCGCTGGACCGCGGGGTCGGGACCGACCGGCTGGCCCGCTGGCACGCGACGGGCGGCCGTCACACCATCGTCCTGTCGGTGGCCCACATGCTGTTCGCCGTCGCGGCCCACGTGGCCCGGTCCGGCACCGGCGTGCCGGACGCGGTCGCGGGGCTGCTCCTGGACGGCCCGGCCATGCTGGAGGCGGCGGTCGCCCTCCTGCTGCTGATCGGCGTCGCGGTCGTCTCGGTACGCGAGGTGCGGCGCCGGATGCGGTATGAGACCTGGCACTATCTGCACTTCGTCACCTACGTGGCCGTCTTCCTCGGGTTCGGCCACCAGCTCACCGGGCCGGACTTCACCGGCAGCGCCGTCATGAGCGTGTTCTGGTACGCGCTGTACGTGTCCGTCGTCGCCCTGCTGGTCTGGCACCGCTTCCTCATCCCCGTCCACCGCGCCCTGCGCCACGGGCTCCGGGTCGCCGAGGTCCGCCGGGAGTCGTCCTCGGTGGTGTCGGTCTATCTGACCGGCGAGCACCTGGACGAGCTGGGCGCGGAACCCGGCCAGTTCTTCCGGTGGCGGTTCCTCGCCCCCGGCATGTGGTGGACGGCCAACCCCTACTCGCTGTCGGCACCCGCCAGCTCCCGCTTCCTGCGGATCACCGTCAAGGGTGTCGGCGACCACAGCCGGGCGCTGGCCGGGCTGCGGCCAGGCACCCGTGTGTGGGCCGAGGGTCCCTACGGCGCCCTCACCGCCGCGCGGCGCCGCAGGCCGCAGGTGCTGCTGGTGGGCGGGGGCGTGGGCATCAGCCCGCTGCGCGCGCTCTTCGAGACGCTGCCCGGCGAGGTGACCCTCGTCTACATGGCGCGCCGCGACGAGGAGCTGATCCTCCGCCACGAGCTGGA
Organism: Streptosporangium heterodermiicola; assembly: GCF_051390675.1. Taxonomy (NCBI): domain Bacteria; kingdom Bacillati; phylum Actinomycetota; class Actinomycetes; order Streptosporangiales; family Streptosporangiaceae; genus Streptosporangium; species Streptosporangium heterodermiicola. The sequence continues at coordinate 78,084 of NZ_JBPJSR010000025.1, read as the reverse complement.
CGCCATCGCCGCCGTGCGCGGCGCCACGGTCCACTACACCGTGGACGAGCTGACCGGATCGTCCGGCAAGCGGAACGTGCCGCTGACCGGCCGCGCCCTGCGGACCCTGATCCCCGGGCTGGCCGTCCACGACGTCTATCTGTGCGGCCCCGCCGGGATGACGGTCGCGGCGCGGCAGGCCCTGCGCCGCGCGGGGGTCCCCGGCCGCCGCATCCACGTGGAGTCCTTCGACTTCTAGGCTTCTCGCCAGGTTCGCCGTGACTCGCGGGCGTGTTTCGATGAGTTCGCCCCGGCTCACGGGGGTGGCGGTGTCCCCGGCCCGGCCGGAGGGCCGCCCCGGCTCAGCTCGTGGGCGAGCCGCTCCAGCTCGGCGCCCCCCGCCATCAGGGAGGTGAGCTCCTCGGGGGTGATGTCCGCCTTGGCGTACTCGCCGAGGCTCGTCCCCCGGTTCAGCAGCAGGAAGCGGTCGCCGATCGGGTGGGCGTGGTGCGGGTTGTGGGTGATGAGGACGACGCCCAGGCCCCGGTCGCGTGCCTGGGCGACGTAGCGCAGGACGACTCCGGCCTGCTTGACGCCCAGGGCGGAGGTGGGCTCGTCCAGGATGAGGACGCGGGCGCCGAAGTGGACCGCGCGGGCGATGGCCACGGACTGGCGCTCGCCGCCGGACAGGGTGCCGACGGGCTGGTCGACGTCGCGGATGTCGATGCCCATGGAGCGCAGTTCCTCGCGGACCGTCCGCTTCGCCCTCGCCACGTCGAAGCGGCGCAGCGGCCCCCGGCCGAGGACGGGCTCGGAACCGAGGAAGAAGTTCCGCCAGACCGACATCAGCGGGATCATCGCCAGGTCCTGGTAGACGGTCGCGATGCCCTTGTCGAGCGCGTCACGGGGGCTGGCGAAGGCCGCGGGGGCGCCATCCACCAGGTACGAGCCGGAGTCGGGGGCGTGCATGCCCGACAGGATCTCGATCAGCGTGGACTTTCCCGCGCCGTTGTCACCGAGGACGCAGCACACCTCCCCGGCGCGCACCCGCATGGAGACGTCCCGCAGCGCGATCACGCCGCCGAACGTCTTTCCCACGTCGCGGACCTCCAGCAGCGGCGGGACGCCCGTTCCGCCCTCCGTCACCGCCTCCTCTCCCGGTACGGCCCGGCCTCCCTCCACGACCTCGCGGCCCGTCGCGGTCCCGCCTCCCGATGCGGCCTCGTCTCCCGTCACCGCTTCACCTCCTCCGCGTACCGGCGGACGAACCGGTTGGCGAGCGTGGCCAGCAGCAGCATGGCGCCGAGGAAGAACGTGAACCAGTCGGCGTCCCAGCCCGCGAAGACGATGCCCTTGTCGGCCATGCCGAAGATCACCGCGCCGACGGCCGCGCCGATCGCGGAGCCGTGGCCGCCGGTCAGCAGGCAGCCCCCGATGACCGCCGCGATGATGTAGACGAACTCCTGGCCGACGCCGGAGCCCGCCTGCACCGAGGTGAAGCGCAGCGCCATGATCGAGCCGACCAGCCAGGCGGCCGCGGCGGTGGTCACGAAGAGCGCGATCTTCGTCCGTTCCGCGGGGACCCCGACCGCGCGGGCGGCCCGCTCGTCACCGCCCACCGCGAAGATCCAGTTCCCGGCCCTGGTCCTGGTGAGCACCCAGGTGGCCAGGGCGGTGACGGCGAGCCACCACAGGATCGCCACCCGGAAGTCGGTCCCGCCGACCGGGATCGTCCCGGCGAGCACCGCCCGTACCTCCTCGTACCCCTCGGCCCTGCGCAGGCCGCCGACCTGCACGGTCCCGGTGAGGGCCTTGGTGACGCCCAGGTTGACGCCCTGGAGCATCAGGAAGGTGGCGAGGGTGACGATGAAGCTGGGCAGCCCGGTGCGTACCACGACCAGCCCGTTGAGGAGGCCGACGAGCAGCGCCACGGCCAGGGCGGCGAGCATCGCCGCCCACACCGGCAGGTCGTAGCGGGTGGCGAGGATCACCGTGACCAGGCCGACCGTGCCGGTGAGCACGCCCGCCGACAGGTCGAACTCGCCGCCGATCATCAGCAGCGCGATCGCCACCGCCATGATCCCGAGGGTGGAGGCCGGGTCCAGCCAGTTGGCCACGCCCTCGACCGAGCGGAAGACCTCCGACTGCCCCGCGAAGAACGCGAAGACCACGAGGGCGCCGACGACGGCGCCGAGTTCCGGCCTGATCAGCAGCCTGCGGGCGACCCCGGTCCCGGCCAGCCGCTCGTCGGCCACCGTCACCGGGTGCCGCTCTCGGCCAGCCGGGCCACCTTCGCGGCGTTGTCCTTGGTGACGAAGCCGGGGCCGGTGTTGACCGGGAGCCCCCCGCCGACGGTGTTGAGGTTCTCCCTGTGGAGGGTGAGGAACGTGATCGGCAGCCAGCCCTGCAGGTACTGCTGCTGGTCGACCGCGAACAGGATCTCGCCGTCCTCGATGGCGGCGACCACGTCGGCCGACAGGTCGAAGGTGCCGAGTCTCGCCTTCGAGCCGCCGTCGGCGATGGCGTCGCGGGCGGCGACGGCCACCGCGGGGTTCAGGGTGAGGACGCCGTTGAGGGAGGTGTCCGACTGGAGTCTCGCCTTGATCTTGGAGGTGGCGTCGGCGAGGTTGCTCACGTCCACCTGGAGCCGCTCGACGGTGCCGCCCAGTCCCTGGGTCGCGCCGTTGCAGCGCTGGTCGAGCCCGACGTTCCCGGCCTCGTGGATCACGCAGAGCAGCTTGGTGACCCCCTCGGCCCTGAGCTTCTCCCCCGCGCCCCGGCCCGCGACGTCCTCCGACTGGCCGACGTGGGTGACCGCGCCGAACTCGCGGGAGACGTCGCCGCCGGAGTTGATGGTGATCACCGGGATCCCGGCGGTCACGGCCTTGCCGATCGACTCCTTCAGGGCGTCCGGGTTGGCCATGGAGACCACCAGGCCGTCGACCTTCTGGCTGACGGCCTGGTCGATGAGCTGGGACTGCCTGGCGGGGTCACCGTCGCCCTGGTAGGTCACGGTGACGCCGTACCGTTTCCCGGCCGCCTCGGCGCCGTTCTTGACCACGTCCCAGAACGCGTCCCCGGCGCTCGCGTGGGTGACGACGGCGAAGGTGCCGCCACCGGCCGCCGGGGCGGGGCCGCTCGCCGCGGGGGCGGGCCCTCCCGAGGGCTGCCCTCCGGCCTGTCCCGCCGAACAGCCGGTCAGCGCGGAAAGGCCCAGCACGGCCGCCGCGACCAGCCCTGTCGTCCACTTCATCGGTACCTCCGCGCGTCGCCTCGCCGGATCTCCCTCGTCCCTGGTTTGTAACCACTCATTACCTACATGTCAATAATTTGTCGTGACATTAGGACTTATGAAATCGCGGCGACGGCGCGCGTCCGGCCGGGTCCGCCTACATAACCATGGCACCGGGCCCGCCTTCGTACCATGGCATTCGCACCCGCCGTCGCCGGGACTTTCGCCGCTCGTCGGCGCGGCGTGACGAGTACGACCGCGCCGCTCACCACCGGCACGACAGAGCACGGCAGAGCAGGACCGGAGCACGGGGCCGCGCTGCGCGGCACGTCACGGCACCGCGCGAGGGCCACCCACCGGCGATGCGGCCGGGAGTCCGCCCGGACCTGGTCACGGGGGAACGAGGACGAGGATCCGCGGGGTGACCTCGAATCTGGAATACGGCACGAGTATCCTGTTTATTCGCAACGCGACAAAACTCCTCCTCAGCAATGAAATAGAGGAAAAGAACTCAGCGTTCACTGAACGGGACAACACCCTTCACGTCCACGACCTGGAGATAGGCGCCGACGACCGAATCCCCGCGACCGGAAAGCCCTTTTGATCACGGCGATCGCGCGGCCGAGCGCTTGCCTTCGCCGGAGAAGGGGCTATATTTACCAATAATCATAGTAGGGATTAAGGGTAATAACTATGCCCCTGCCGAATTTCCTCACGATCGGTGCCCCCAAGTCCGGGACCACCGCCCTGCACGCCGCCCTGGCCCGGCACCCGGGACTTTTCATGTCCCCGGTGAAGGAGCCGAAATTCTTCCTCAGCGACGGCCCTCCGCCGACCAGGGGAGGACCGGGCGACGCGCAGACCTACCGCGAGCACGTCTGGAGACGCGAGGACTACGAGGCCCTGTTCGGCGCGGCACCGCCGGGAACGCTCACCGGCGAGTCCACCCCGTTCTATCTCTACGACCTGGCGGCGCAGCGGCGCATCAAGGCGGCCATCCCCGACGCCAGGCTCATCGTGGTGCTGCGCGACCCGGTGGAGCGCGCCCACTCCAACTGGACGCACCTGTGGTCGGCCGGGCTGGAGCCGATCGGCGACGTGGTGCGGGCCTGCGCCGAGGAGGAGCGGCGGATCAAGGCGGGCTGGGCCCCGTTCTGGCACTACCGCGGCCTCGGCAAGTACGGCGAGCAGCTCGAACACCTGTTCACCCTGTTCCCGCGCGAGCAGGTGCTCGTCTACCGCTACCGCGACCTGGTCGACCGCCCCGCCGACACCCTCGACCGGATCTTCCGTTTCCTCGGGGTGGAGACCGGCGTGGTCACCGAGGTCCCCCGGGAGAACGTGACCGCCCACCCGGAGCCGACCCGAGGGCACCGGATGCTGTCGCGGGCGCTGCGCGTGGGATCGTCCGTGGGGCGGTTCCTGCCGTCGCGGGTGAGCGTGGCGCTGACCGACCCGCTGGAGCGCAGGCTGCAGGAACAGGCCCGCTCCCGCCAGCCGCTCACCTGGGACCAGCGGGAGAAGCTCATCCCCTACTTCACCGAGGACGTGGCGCTGCTGCAGAAGGTGACCAGGGAGGACTTCAGCGACTGGCTCCGCCCGCGCGAGCGCTCCGGCGGCCTGGTGGGCACCCGCCCCAACGGCCAGCGCCAGGCGCGCAACGGCCGCCCCCAGGCATAGCGCCCGGCGGGACGGCCGTACGACTCCGGGGCGCGAACCGGCCGGTCCAGGTCGTGGACCGGCCGGTTCGGGGCACGGCGGTGGCCGTGCCGCGATCAGCGCGGTTCGGTGATCAGCGCGGTTCGGTGATCACCGCGGTTCGGTACGGAGCTCGTGCGCCCCGTCCGCGCGGGTGTACTCGTAGTAGAGCCGCCGCCCGCCGCCCGGCAGGTCCACGATGTCCAGGTAGCGCAGGCCGCCGCCCGCGTACGGCGAGACCGCGGCGGGCTCGGTGCCGAGCGGGGTCAGCTCCGCCGGGTCGGCGCCGACCGCTACACCGGTCTTCTCCTCGTAGTTCTCCGCCGCGGTGGCCCTGCCGTCGTAGAAGGCCACCACCCTGTCGCCGAGGAAGCGGACCGCCGCCACCCGCGCGCCCCGGGCGTCCCAGAGGCCGGGACGGCCGCTGAGCGCGGTGCCCTGCCAGGTCCACTCGATGCCGTCGGCGCTGGTGGCGTAGTCGGTCACCATCTGGTCGGCCTCGTGGGCCAGGTCCAGCGGGTGGCAGGAGGCCCACAGGTGCCACACGCCGTCGCGCAGCACGATCACCGGGTCCTTCACGCCGGTCTTCGGGTCGCCGGGCAGCACGACCTGCCGCTGCGAGGCCCGGAAACCGGACGGGTCGTCGGCCTCCAGCACCTCGACCCGCCAGTGCTTGGTGTCGTAGGTGGCGCAGCTCAGGTAGAGCCTCCAGCGCCCCTCCGGCGTGCGGATCAGGGTGGGCCGCTCCAGCGACTCGGTGTCCATCTCCTCCCTGCCGATCGTGAGCAGGGTCTCGAACCGCTCGCCGTCGGTGGAGCGGGCGATGGCGACGGCGTAGCCTCGGCCCTCGCCGACGGGGCGGCGCAGCCGGTAGGCGAGGTAGATCAGGCCGTCGCTCGCCACGGCGCTCGGGGCACCGGCCCAGTGGCCGGCACCCGGCTGCGCCGGTTCGATGGCGACGGTGGAACGGTCGGGGTCGGGAAGGAAATCCTCGATTGTCACGACACCGAGATTAGGCAAGCCTTGGGTAGCACTCACGGAGAATCACCAATCGTCATCACGAGCTTTGTCACCCCTTGACGGCCAAAGGGCACATCATCCTCATCCTTGGTTCCTCCGGCGCGAGAGGCACCGGTGGCCGCCGCCCTTCCACGGCCGGATCGGCACGACCGGGCGTACCGGGGGTCGACACGGTCCGGGGTGCCGGGGCGGCGCCGGGAGACGTGTCCGTGGCGCCGGGCCCGATGGAGGCCTCGATGCCCGACCGTACAGGGTGCGGGGACGTGCGCGGGCGCGACGGGGTGTCCCGGCCCCCGCGCCCCCTGAGCGCGGCGGCGGCCCTCGCGTCGCGCCCGTCACTCCCGTCGGCGATGACCGGCCGGCTCACCGGCGTCGTGCCGTCCACGATCGTCCGGGACCGTCAGGACTGGCGGAGCGTCGCGCTCGGCAGCGGGATGGCGGGGAACGGGTTGTCCGGGGGCAGGACGAGCCGCCTGGCCTCCTGCGGGCGGGCGGTGGCGTCCAGGTGCAGGAGGGCGGCCCCGATGCCCGCCGCGCCGACCATGTAGCCGGTGTCGGCGGTGACCTCCCAGGGGCGCAGCCGCCGGTAGGCCTGGTACCAGCGGGTGCCCCGGCCGTCGTGGCCGGTGGCCCGGCCGGTCAGGCTCTCCCCCAGCGTGCGGGCGAACTCCAGGTGCCGGCGGTGGCCGGTCGCCGCCCAGAGCCCGACGAACAGCTCCACCAGGCCGGCGGTGCCGCAGCACTGGCAGGCCGAGTTCCACGATCCGCCGCTCTGGTTGGCGGGGGCGCCGCTGCGGACGATCCCCCTGGCCAGCCGCTCGGCCCAGTCGAGGTCCCCGGCGTCGCCCGACACCCGGTGCAGCTCGTAGAACATCCGGGCGACCCCGGCGGAGCCTGAGCAGAAGCCCAGGTAGTGAAGGTCGCGGCCCTGCGGGATGTGGTGCGGCACCAGCGCGCACCGCTCGGTCACGGCGCTGACCGCGCGGACGAAGTCGGCCCCCCTGCGGGAGGCCCCGAGGAAGTGGCTCTCGCCGGTCACGCCGTACAGGCGGGCGAGCAGGAAGGCGGTCCCGGCGGTCCCGGACAGGAAGCCAGGGGTGACCGCGTCCAGCGGCAGGTCCGCGCAGGCGCCCTCGCCGAAGCGGTGGCCCGGGACGACGAGCGTGGCGATGCGGGCGCCGGCCTCGACGGCGACCTCCTGGTAGGCGGGCACCCCCAGGATGCCCGCGGCGTGCAGCAGGCCGAGGATGATCCCGCCGTCGCCCCGCTGCGCGGGGTCGCCGGTCCAGCCCAGGCCGCCGTCGATGGGGCGGGCGCTGCGCACGATGCGGTCGGCGACGGCGCCGGCCTCGACCTCGAAGGCCCCCTCGCCGGTGGCCCACCCGGCCTCGGCCAGGGCGAACATCACTCCGGCCAGGCCGTGGTGGAGGGAGAGGTCGGCCTGCTCCCGCCAGGTGGCGGTGAGGTAGCGGGCCCCGGCCCTGGCGTCGTCGAGATAGCCGTCGTCACCGGTGGCGGCGGCGAGCTCCAGGAAGAACAGGATGATCCCGGCCGCCCCCGAGTACAGCGACAGGGGGTGGTCGGGCATCGCGGCCCGCCCCCGGGGATCGGGGTTGGCCCGCCAGTGACGCCCCCGCTCGTCGTCCACCGCCGCCGAACGGATCCAGCGCGCGGCCCCGATCGCGGCGGCCAGCGGGCTCTCGGCCTCCGGCTCCAGGCTCATGGCGGCTCCTTCGTACGGCGAGACAATCATTTTACCTGTATTTCCTACAGGATCAATAGGTAATGCGGTGACCGACACGCGGGACCTGCCCGTGCGAGAGTCTTCCATGCGAAGCCATGCGAACCAAGACGAACCCGTACGGCCCGACGCGACCCCGCTCGCGCCCCGCCTGTGCCCCGTCCGCGCCCCCCTGCGCCCCGCCCGGCTCACCGGCTCGACCGGCGCTCAGGCCGGGCGGCCGTGGAGGAGCAGGTCGCTCATGACCGACCCCGCCAGGTCGAAGCCCCCGACGTGGGCGAGGTAGCCGCCGGGCTCGAAGACCGACCCGTCCAGCGGGATGAAGACGCCTCCCGCCCGGCGGATCAGCAGCGACCCCGCCGCCATGTCCCACGGACTGACCCTACTGCCGTAGGCGACGTCCGCCCACCCTCCCGCGACGTGCGCCAGCTTGAGCGCGGTGCTGCCGGGACGGCGCGTGGAGGCGAACGCCTCCACCATCCTGCCGAACCGCCGCAGCGCCTCCTCCCCGACCTCGGCCAGCTCCCAGGGGGTGGGATAGCTGGTCAGCAGCACCCCCTCCCGGTCGCGCGCGGCGCCGGAGCTGCGCAGCCGCACGCCGTTGCACCAGGCCCCGCCCAGGTCGGCCCGGAACTCGTCGTCGCGCACCGGGTCGTACACCACCCCGGCGACCACCTCGTCCCCGACCGCGGCGGCGATCGACACGCAGAAGAACGGCAGCCCGGCGGCGAAGTTCGCGGTCCCGTCGATCGGGTCGACGTACCAGCGGATCTCCCCGGAGCCCCTGCTGCCGCCCTCCTCGCCGACGATCGTGCTCCCCGGGACATGCCTCTCGATGACCTCCCGGATCGTCTCCTCCGCGGCGCGGTCGTGCTCGGTCACCGGATCGTGGAAGTCGCTCTTGGTCTCGACCACGGGACGCGACCTGAACGCCCCGCGGAGCCGGTCGCCCACCGCGCGGGCGGCCTCGACCGCGATCATGGAGAGATCTGTCGCGCTGCTCTGGTCCATGCTTCCTCCAGTGCTTTCTCGCGGTCGATGACGCGGGCGGCGGGCGGACCGTGACGCGAACGGCGGCGCGGACCGGCCGCGCCGGGTGGCGGGGACCCCGGAACGTTCCGGCGCGCCGGAGCCACCCCACCCGCCCGCCTCCCATCCTGTACGAGGACCCCGGCCCCGTACGCGCCGGCCGGGCACCGCCGCGGGCCCTGGCCGGTTTTTGTCAAGACATTCCGATGCCCGCTAGCCTGACGGCTCGGCGTGTCAACCGGGAGGGCGAATGACGGCGCGGCTCGCCATCGATCTCGACCGGTCCAGCCCGGTCCCGCTCTACTTCCAGGTGGCCGAGCAGATCTCCGAGGCCATCCGCCGCGGCGACCTGCCCCCCGGATCGCGGCTCGACAACGAGATCCTGCTCGCCGACCGGCTGGGCCTGTCGCGGCCGACCGTCCGCCAGGCGATCCAGTATCTGGTCGACAAGGGCCTGCTGGTGCGCAAGCGAGGCGTCGGCACCCAGGTGGTGCACGGCCAGGTCAGGCGCTCCGTCGAGCTGACCAGCCTCTACGACGACCTGCGCGGGGCCGGTCAGGAGCCGGCCACCAGGGTGCTGGTCCTGGGTCCGGCCCCGGTGGAGGAGGAGGTCGCCACGGTCCTCGGCGTCGCGCCCGGCACCGAGATGCTCCGCGTGGAGCGGATCCGCTACGCCGCCGGGGAGCCTCTCGCCCTGCTGCACAACTGGCTGCCCTCCGATCTCGCCGCGCTGACCACCGAGGGTCTCCAGGAGCGCGGGCTGTACGAGATGCTCCGCGCGGCGGGGGTGCGGATGCGCGTGGCGAACCAGCGCATGGGGGCTCGGGCGGCCACGGCGGCCGAGGCGAGGCTGCTCGGCGAGCGGCGCGGGGCGCCGCTGCTCACGATGGTCCGCACCACCTACGACGACCAGGGCAGAGCCGTCGAGTACGGCTCCCACGTCTACCGCGCCTCGCACTACTCCCTGGAGATCACGCTCATCGAGCGCTGACCGGGCGAGAAGGCCACGCCCGCCGAACCCCTGCCCGGCGGGAAGGCCATGCCTGCCGAGCGCTGCCCCGGCCAATCCCGGCCAATCCCGGCCAGCCCCGGCCGGACAAGGGGACCGCACTCGTCGAACGCCGGCCGGACGAGGAGATCACGCCGGTCGGGCGCTCGGCGGGCGCGGCCGGACCCGCGAAGGGACCTGAGGTCAAAGCGGCCGGGCCGGCGAAGGGACCTGAGGTCAAATCTGTACCAAACCACCGGCGCGCGACGATGCCCGACGCGTGATGATTCGTCCCCTGGGGATGTCATACGCGTAACCACTGCTCAGGAAGCCCGCCGTATGACCCCAGATCCGAGACAAGACTATGCGCGGCCGGAAAGATGAGTGGGCGGCGATCCTCGCCCTGCTGGGAGGCGTCACGTCCGCGACCGGGAACGTCGTGCTCGTCGAGGGCGAACCGGGGACGGGGAAGTCGCTGCTGCTCGCCGAGGCCGCGAGCGTCGCGGCCGCGCGTGGGACGGCGGTGGCGAGCGGGCGGGCCGACGAGCTGGGGCGGCTGACCCCGCTGGGACCGCTGCTGGCCGCGCTCGGCGAGTCGCCGGCGGCCCCGGTGCCCACGACCAGGAACGCCTTCCCCGACGGGCCGGGACTGCTGCTGTGGCTGGCCGAGCAGGTCAGGACCTCGCTGGAGCGGAGGCTGGCCTCCGGGCCGCTGCTGGTGGTGCTGGACGATCTCCAGTGGGCCGATCCCGCCACGGTCATGGCCCTGCGGACGATGCCCTCGCGGCTGGCCTCGTACCCCGTGGCGTGGCTGCTGGCCTGCCGCGACACCCCGGCGCGCGGTGAGGCGGGACGGCTGTTCGACCTGCTGGAGCAGGAGGGGGCCGCCCGGATCGTCCTGGGCCCGCTCGACGACGAGGCGGTGGCCGAGGTCTCCGCCGACATCCTGGGCGCGGTCCCCGGGGAGGGGCTCGCGGCGCTGGCCACCCAGGCGGGCGGCAACCCGCTCCTGCTCGCCGAGCTTCTCACCGGGCTGCGCGAGGAGGACGCCGTCCTGGTCGAGGACGGCGTCGCCCGGCTCGCCGGGACCACGCCCGCCGGGGCGGCGCCTCCGGGGCTGCCCCCGCGCCTGCACGCCGCCGTCCGGCGGCGGCTGGACGAGCTCGGCACCAGGACCCGGTACCTGCTGGAGGCCGTCGCGGTGCTCGGACGCTCGTTCACCCCGTCGTACGCGGCCGAGATGCTCGGCGAGACCCCGGCCGCGCTGCTTCCCCCGCTGGAGGAGGCGCTGGCCGCCGGGGTGCTCGTGGCCACCCGCGACGAGCTGACGTTCCGGCACGAGCTGGTGTGGCGGTCGATCGTCGACGAGGTGCCGTCACCGGTGCGGCGGGCGCTGCGGGAGCAGGTCGACCGTGCCGCCGGGGCCCACCGGCCCCTCTCGCCCCGTGGCGGCGACGGCGGGACGGGCAGGCTCGTGGACCTGGCCCTGCTCGCGTGGGACGAGGGCGGGCTCTCACGAGGGCTGGACCTGGCGCGCGAGGCCGTGGAGCGACCGGCCCGCGGCCGGCACCGGCAGCCGAGGGCGGTGCTGGCCGCGATGCTGATCGACCTCTGGCTGCTCGACGAGGCGGAACTGGCGACGGAGAGCGCCGCCGAGGAGGCCGACGCCGAGGGCGAGCGCGGGTGGGCCGCCGAGATCCCCGTCCTGCGCGCCCGGCTGGACCTGGCCGCGGGCCGGCTCGGCGGCGCGATCGAGCACGGGGAGGCCGGACTGACCGCCGCCGGGACCCTGGACGCCCCGCTCCTGGCCTCCTCGGCCCTGTCGGTGCTCGGTACCGCGTCGCTGCGGTCGGGTGACCTGCCGGGGGCCATCAGGTACATGGAGAGGGACCTGGTCAGGTCGGCGCCCGGCACACCGCCCCGTACCAGGCTGCGGTCGGAGCTGACGGCCGGGCGGATCAGCGAGGCGCGCGACGGCGCGGCGGGCGGCATGGGCTCGCTCGGCGGGATCTACGACGCGCTGCCCCGGCACATCGGGGCGCTGACCGGCGAGCCCACCGCGGCGGCGTGGCTGGTACGGGTGGCGATGGCGGCCGACGACCGGCGCAGGGCCGACGCCGTGGTCGGCGCGGCCGAGGACATCGCCTGGCGCAACCCCGCCCTGCCCGGCCCGTCGGCGTCCGCCCACCACGCGCGAGGTCTGCGGGAGGGCGACGCCGAGGCGCTGCGCCGCGCGGTGGCCGGGCACACCGACCCCTGGGCCAGGGCATCGGCCGCGGAGGATCTCGGCGTGCTGCTCGGCGCGGGCGACGGCTGCCGCGACCTGGCCGTGGAGAGCCTGAAGACCGCGCTGGCCTGCTACGGGGCCGTGGAGGCCACCCGGGACGCGGCGCGGGTACGGGGCAGGTTGCGGCTGCTGGGCGAGCGGTGCCGCCACTGGGCCAGGACCGACCATCCCGTGTCGGGGTGGGCCAGCCTGACCGGTACCGAGCAGGCCGTCTGCGACCTGGTCTCCCAGGGGCTGACGAACCGGAACGCCGCCGAGCAGATGTTCATCAGCGAGCACACCGTCGCCTTCCACCTGCGGCAGGTCTTCCGCAAGCTGGGCATCCACTCGCGGGTCGAGCTGGCCAGGCTGGCGGCGGAGGAGAACGGCCACCGGTGCCCCCGCTGAGGCACGAGGCACGAGGCACGGCCCGACGGCTCACCCGTAGGTGACGGCGAGCTCGTCACCGGCGAGGTCCACCCTGACCACGGCCCCCTCGTCCGCCTCTCCCGACAGGAGCGCGCGGCCGATGCGCGTCTCGACCTCCCTGGCGATGAACCGGCGCAGCGGGCGCGCGCCGTACACGGGGTCGTAGCCCCGCTCGGCGATGTGCCGCAGCGCCGCCTCGGTGACCTCCAGCCGGATGCCCCGCTGTTCGAGGCGGGTCCGCAGCTCGACGAACATCAGGCCGACGATGCGCTCGATCTCCTCGGGGGTGAGCGGCTTGAAGATCACGATGTCGTCGACGCGGTTGAGGAACTCGGGACGGAAGTGCGAGCGCAGCTCGGCCATGACCCGCTGCCGCGCCTCGGGCTCGATCTCCCCGGCCGGCGTGACGCCGTCGAGGAGGTAGACGGAGCCGAGGTTGGACGTCATGATCAGGACGGTGTTGCGGAAGTCGACGGTCCTGCCCTGCGCGTCGGTGAGCCGCCCGTCGTCGAGCACCTGCAGCAGCGTGTTGAAGACGTCGGCGTGCGCCTTCTCCACCTCGTCGAAGAGCACCACCGAGTACGGCTTGCGCCGCACGGCCTCGGTCAGCTGGCCGCCCTCCTCGTACCCGACGTAGCCGGGGGGCGCGCCGACGAGGCGGCTCACCGTGTGCCGCTCCTGGTACTCGCTCATGTCGACGCGGATCATGTTGTCCTCGGTGTCGAAGAGCGCCTCCGCGAGCGCCCTGGCCAGCTCCGTCTTGCCGACGCCCGTGGGCCCCATGAAGATGAACGACCCGATCGGGCGGCGCGGGTCCTTGATGCCGGAGCGGGCCCGGATGACGGCGTCCGCCACCAGCCGCACCGCCTCGTCCTGGCCGATCACCCGCTCGTGCAGGATCTGGTCGAGCCGCAGGAGCTTCTCCCGCTCGCCCTCGCGCAGCCGGCTCACCGGGATGCCCGTCCACCGGGAGACGATCATCGAGATCTCCTCGTCGGTGACGACCTCGCGCAGCAGGCGCGACGTCCCCTGCTTGGCGGACAGCCGCTCCTCCTCGGACTCCAGCCGCCGCAGCAGCTCGGGCAGCCTGCCGTGCCGCAGCTCCGCGGCGCGGTTGAGGTCGTAGTCGCGCTCGGCCCGCTCGGCCTCCGCGCGTACCTGCTCCATCTCCGCGCGCAGGGCCTGGACGGCGCGCAGGGCGTGCCGCTCGGCCTCCCACTGCGCCCGCATCGCGTCGGCCTCGGCGTGCAGGTCGGCGAGCTCCCTGCGCAGTTCCTCCACCCTGGTACCGCTCGCGAAGTCCTCCTCCTTGGCGAGCGCGGCCTCCTCGATCTCCAGGCGCATCACCCTGCGGGTGAGCTCGTCGAGCTCGGCGGGCATCGAGTCGATCTCCGTACGGAGCATCGCGCACGCCTCGTCCACCAGGTCGATGGCCTTGTCCGGCAGGAAGCGGTCGGAGATGTAGCGGTGGCTCAGCACGACGGCCGCCACCAGCGCGCTGTCCTGGATCTTCACCCCGTGGAAGATCTCCAGGCGTTCGCGCAGGCCGCGCAGGATGGACACGGCGTCCTCGACCGACGGCTCGTCGACCATCACCGGCTGGAACCTGCGCTCCAGGGCGGCGTCCTTCTCGACGTGCTTGCGGTACTCGACGAGCGTCGTCGCCCCGATCATGTGCAGCTCGCCCCGGGCCAGCATGGGCTTGAGCATGTTGCCCGCGTCCATCGCGCCCTCGGCGGCTCCGGCGCCCACCACGGTGTGCATCTCGTCGACGAAGAGCAGGATCCGCCCCTCGGCGGCCTTGACCTCGTTGAGCACCGCCTTGAGCCGCTCCTCGAACTCGCCCCGGTACTTGGCCCCGGCCACCAGCGAGCCCATGTCGAGGCTGAAGACCGTCTTGCCCTTGAGCCCCTCCGGCACGTCCCCGTGGCTGATCCGCAGCGCGAGTCCCTCCACGATGGCGGTCTTGCCCACGCCGGGATCGCCGACGAGGACCGGATTGTTCTTGGTCTTGCGGGACAGGATCTGGACGACGCGGCGGATCTCGGCGTCGCGCCCGACGACCGGGTCGAGCTTGCCCGACACGGCGTCCGCCACCAGGTCGCGCCCGTACTTCTCCAGCGCCTCGTACGCCACCTCGGGCATCGCGGACGTCACCCGCTGGTTGCCGCGGATCGCGGTGAGCGCCTTGAGGAAGCCGTCCCTGGTCAGCCCCTGCTCGTGCAGCAGCCGCCCGGCGGAGGCCGAGCTGCCCTCCTCGATCAGGGCGATGAGCAGGTGCTCCACCGACACGTACTCGTCCTTCAGCCGGTCGGCCTCCCGCTTGGCCGTCTCCAGCAGGCGCGAGAGCCGCTGCGTCACGTAGACCTGGCCGGGCGAGGCGCCGGGACCGCTCACCCGGGGGCGGCGGCCCAGCTCTCCCTCCAGCTCGGTCCTGAGCCGGTCGGTGTCGACGTTCGCGTACGAGAGCAGGCGGGGTGTCAGCCCCTCGGGCTGGTCGAGCAGCCCGAGCAGCAGGTGCTCGCCGTCCACCTCGCTGTGCCCGAACCGCAGGGCCTTGGTCTGCGCGTCGTGCAGCGCCTCCTGCGACTTCTGCGTCAGCCGGTTCATGTCCACGACGGGCCTCCGGTGGTTCGGGTACGGCCGCGCTGGGCGGCCTCCAGGTCGGCGATGCGGTCCAGCAGGTCCAGTACGAGGCCGATCGCCGCGTAGTTGATCGAGAATCCGGCCCGCAGCCGCCGGATCCGCGCCATGACGAGCAGCTGGGAGGGCGGGAGCCACAGGTGCCCGGCGGCGTCGGTCCAGGCGTCGAGCACGCCCAGCACGACGAGGCGCCGCACCAGCTCGGGGTGGGTTCCCGTCGCCCCGGCGAACGTCTCCAGGTCCAGGCGCTCGGGCCTGGCCAGCTGGTAGGTCCTGCCCGTCTCCCGCGAGGCCTCCCGCCGGGCCTCTCCCGTGTCCGCCCGCGCGTGGGATGGGCGCGGGCCCGGGTGGGGCGTCCCGCGCTCGGGGAACGAGTGGGTCATCGCCGCCTCCTCGGGTCGAACGCGGAGACCGCGGCGAGCCGCTCGAACAGCTCCCGCTCCTCCTCCACCAACCGGTCCGGGACCATGATCCGCACCTCGGCGTACAGGTCACCGGGCTTGTCGCCACGGCTGGGCATCCCCCGGCCGCGCAGCCGCAGCCGCCTGCCGCTGGACGTCCCCGGCGGCACCTTGACCTTGGCCTCGCCCGCGGGGGTGTCGACCACGACGGAGGCGCCGAGCGCCGCCTCCCACGGGGTGACCGGGAGCAGGACGTGGAGGTCCCGTCCCTCGATCCGGTAGCGGGGATGCGGGGCGATCCTGACGATCAGGTAGAGGTCGCCCGAGGGCGCCCCGTCGCCGCCCCTGCCGCCCTGCCCCGCCAGCCTGACGCGCTGCCCGTCGGTGACGCCGGGCGGGATGTCGACCCGCAGCCCGCGCGAACCGACGGTGATGGAGCGAGGCCCGCCCCGGTACGCCTCCTCGACGGTCAGGACGATCTCCGCCTCCTGGTCGGCCCCGGGAATCGGCCCCCAGCTCGCGCCGGACCGGCCCCTCCTGCCGGAGAACAGCCCCTCGAAGAGGTCGTCGAGGTCGACACCCTCCTGGAAGCCGCCGAAACCCCCTCCCCCGTCCGTACCCCCGCCCCGGGCACCGGTCCCGCCCTGGCCCGCGCCCGCCCTGCGGTTCCCGGAACGTGCCCACGTCTCCGGGTCCACGTCGTCGGGCACCTGGCGGAACTCCGGCCCGAACGCGTCGTAGCGGCGCCGGGTCTCGGGGTCGGACAGCACGCTGTAGGCCTCGGAGACCTCCTTGAAGCGGTCCTCGGCGGACGGGTCCTTGTTGACGTCGGGGTGGTTGGCCCGCGCCAGCTTGCGGTAGGCGCGCTGGACGTCCTCCTGGCTCGCCCCCCGCCGCACGCCGAGGATCTCGTAGAAGTCCCGGTCGGGGGGCATCATGCCCCCTTGGCCACCACGACCAGCGCGGGCCGCAGCTGCTGTTCGCCGTCCCCGTAGCCGGGGCGCAGCACCTGCAGGACCGTGCCGTCGGGAACGCCCTCCCGCGCGAGCACGCCCACCGCCTCGTGCCTGGCCGGGTCGAACACGGCCCCGGTGTCGTCGCGGCGCGCGTAGCCGAGGCGGGACAGCACCTCCTGCGCCTGGTCGCGGATCGCCCGCATCCCGTCGACGATGGAGCCGGGATCGGTCTCCGCGTGCTCCAGCGCGCGGTCCAGGTTGTCCAGTACGGGCAGCCACTCCCCGGCCGCCCGCGCCCGCTCGTCCGACCGGGTCCGCTCGGCGTCCCTGCTGACGCGCTTGCGCAGGTTGTCGAGGTCGGCGAGGGCGCGCCGCCAGCGGTCCTGGAGGTCGGTCACCAGGGCCTGCAGCTCCAGGACACGGCCCTGAAGGCCGTCCGTGGCATCCGAGGCGCCCTGGGCACTTCGGGCGCCCTCCTGCCCGATCTGCCCGTTCTGCCCTTCCTGGATGCCCTGGACGTCCTGGACGCCTTGGGCGCCTTGGGCGCCTTGGACGCCCTGGGCACCCTGGGCGTCCGCCCCCCGGCCACGCGTCTCCTGGTCACGCGTCTCTCCGTCGCGCCGGGTCTCTGCGCCCCGGGAACCCTGAGACCTCCGAGGTCCGTGCCGGTCGGAGGACCGCTCGGAGGACCGCTCGGGGGGCTGGTCATGGGCCCGCGCCTCCCGGTCGGCATCCCGCTCCGGGCCGCCCTCCCGGTCGTGCTCCCGGTCGTACGGCCCCCGGTCCCGAGGCTCCCGGCCGGGCGGGTCGTACCCGCCGCGTGGTTCCCCGGCACGGCGTGGGACGGGCCGGCCACGCCCGGGTGTCTCACTCATCGGTCGTGAACTCCGCGTCGATGACGTCGTCGTCCCGGCCGCCCGGGGAACCGGACGCCCCCGCGGCTCCCGGACCACCCGTGCCTCCTGGACCGCCCGCGGCCCCCGGGGTGCCGGAACCGGCCGCGCCGAGGCTGTGGTAGATCTGCTGGAGCTCGGCGGTGAGCGAGCGGACCCGGTCGAGCGGGGCCTCCTGCTTGATCGCGTCACGGGCGTCGTGCGCCAGCATGTCGGCCCGCGCCCTCTCGTGGACGGGCACCGCGTCGCCCAGCTCCGACAGGCGGTGCTCCACCTGGTAGGCGGCGCTGTCGAGCTCGTTGCGCGCGTCCACCACCTGCCGCATCCGCTGGTCCTCCTCGCGGTGCCGCTCGGAGTCGGCGACCATCCGCTCGACCTCGCTCATGTCCAGGTTCGAGCTCTCGCTGATCGTGATGCGCTGCTCGGCGCCGGTGTCCTTGTCCTTGGCCGAGACGTTCAGGATCCCGTTGGCGTCGACGTCGAAGGTCACGTCGACCTGCGGCACGCCACGGGGCGCCGGACGGATGTTCTCCAGCCGGAACCGGCCCAGGGGGCGGTTGTCGGCGGCGCGCTCGCGCTCGCCCTGCAGCACGACGACGTCCACGGCGCTCTGGTTGTCCTCGGCCGTGCTGAACGTCTCGGAACGGCGGGCCGGGATGGTGGTGTTCCGCTCGATGACCTTCGTCATCACCCCGCCGAGCGTCTCGATGCCGAGGGAGAGCGGGGTCACGTCGAGCAGTACGACGTCCTTCAGCTCGCCCTTGATGACAGCGGCCTGGACGGCGGCGCCCAGCGCCACGACCTCGTCCGGGTTGACCGTCATGTTCGGTTCCTTGCCGCCCGTCATGCGGCGTACCAGGTTCTGCACGGCGGGCATCCTGGTCGAGCCGCCCACCAGGATCACCTCGTCGATGTCGTCGGCGGTGAGCTTGGCGTCGGCCATGGCCTGCCGGACAGGCCCCTGGCACCGTTCGAGCAGGTCGGCGGTGATCTCCTCGAAGGTCGAGCGCCTGAGCGTGGTGTTCAGGTGCTTGGGGCCCGAGGCGTCCGCGGTGATGAAGGGCAGGCTGATCTGCGTCTGGGTGACCGCCGACAGCTCGACCTTGGCCTTCTCCGCGGCCTCGAACAGCCGCTGCAGGGCCTGCGGGTCCTGGCGCAGGTCGATGCCGTTGTCTCGCTGGAACTCGTCGGCGAGGTGGTCGACGACGCGCCGGTCGAAGTCGTCGCCGCCCAGGTGGGAGTCGCCCGCGGTCGCCCGTACCTCCACGACGCCGTCCCCGATGGCGAGGACGCTGACGTCGAAGGTGCCGCCGCCCAGGTCGAAGACGAGCACGGTCTCGCTCTCCTGGCGGTCGAGGCCGTAGGCGAGGGCCGCCGCGGTCGGCTCGTTGATGATCCGCAGGACCTCCAGACCGGCGATCTTCCCGGCGTCCTTGGTGGCCTGGCGCTGGGAGTCGTTGAAGTACGCGGGCACGGTGATGACCGCCTCGGTGACCTTCTCCCCCAGGAACTTCGAGGCGTCGTCCACCAGCTTGCGCAGGACGGCCGCGGCGATCTCCTCGGGCGCGTACAGCTTCTCGTTGATCTTGAAGCGGACGGCCCCGTCGGGGCCGGGGACGACGTCGAACGACACGGCGGTCAGCTCGCTGGCGACCTCGTCGTGGCGGCGGCCGATGAAGCGCTTGGCCGAGTAGATCGTCCCCTTGGGGTTGAGGATCGCCTGGCGGCGGGCCAGTTGCCCGACCAGGCGCTCACCGTTGTCGGTGAACGCCACGACCGAGGGCGTCGTCCGCGCTCCCTCGGCGTTGGGGATCACCGTGGGCTTGTCGCCCTCCATCGTGGCGATCACCGAGTTGGTGGTACCCAGGTCGATTCCGACTGCTTTAGGCATGTTGCCCTCCTATGCGCTGTGGCACCGGCGCTCGCGGGACGGCACCGCCGCCCCGCCCGCGCATCCCGGCGTCCCCGGGTCCGGTGGTTACGCGCCTCGCCCGGACCCGACGAGTGCCGGGCCCGGTCGAAGATCGAGCTCAATGCGGACCAGACCGATGAGAACCGGACCGGGCGAAGACCGGGACCGATGAGAACCAGGCCCCGATGACGACCACGACCGGCACGAACCAGACCCCGGTGAATCCGGCCGCCCGGCCACGCAGCCCCTCAACCACCCAGCTCCTCTCAACCACCCAGCTCCTCGGCTCCTCGGCCGCTCGGCCGCTCGGTCGCTCGGTCGCTCGGTCGCTCGGTCGCTCGGTCGCTCGGCCAAGCGTCCTGGTGTCTCGGCGACCCGGTGTCCCGGCGACCCGCTTCCGGGCGATCAGGCGATCGAACGACCAGGTGACCGGCCGCCCGGACGCGGGACGGCGGCGCGGACGACGCGGCCCGCGCCCCACGCCCCGTCCGTGCTCCGGCCCGAGGGCCGCGGGCGAGGTGGCGAGATGGCGAGGGCGGCCGCCCGTCAGATCTGCTGATGCATCTGCTGGGACGAGCCCACGTCGAGCAGCCTGCGCGCCTCCGCGGCGTGCGGGGAAGCGACCAGCACCTCGTAGCGGTCGGCGACGATCGCGCTCGACGAGAGGAAGTCGCGCTTGCCCCCGGTGAGCGCGTGACCGACCAGCCCGAAGATCGCTCCGGCGATGGCACCCCAGATCAGACCCCAAAGGACCAGGACGAAGGGGAACCTCCCGGGAGTGAAGATCGCGAAGAACAGGCCGATCAGCAGTCCGAACCAGGCTCCGGTCGCCGCGCCCATCCCCGCGGCGCGAAGATAGGTCAGCCGCCCGAGCACCTGCTCGACGAGCCGGAGACCGACTCCGACGATCATCGCGTGCTCGACCGGGAACTTCTGGTCCGACAGCCGGTCCACGGCACGCTGGGCCTCGGCGTAGTTGCCGAAACCCGCCACCGTCTCGTGGCCGGTCAAACTGACGTCAGGTCGCATGGCACTTCCCTTCGACGGGCACCCGTGAGGTGAATCCGTACGCCATCCACCCTGACCCCGTGACGGCGTCCCCACATCCCCAGACCTGACAGTCATCGGCCGTTCCCTCATCACAGCGCCGGTATCCCGTACCGGCCAGCCGGGGATCGGGCGGCCGGTGGGTCGCGCCGTGTCCTCGACGAGCCCGCCAACGGCCTGGACCCGGCGGGCATGCGCTGGCTGCGGGGCTTCCTGCGGGCATACACCCATCAGGGGCGCACGGTCCTGGTCTCCACGCACGTGCTCGCCGAGATCCAGCAGATCGCCGACCAGGTGATCGTCGTACGGGCGGGGCGCCTCGCCTGGCAGGGCCCGCTCACCCCGGAGACCGACCTGGAAGAGCTCTACGTGACTCCTCCGCTCCCCGAAGGAGGCGGCTTCTCGTTAAGCCGCTTGCGCGACGTCGCGAAGGGCAAGCCCTGCCCTGAGGATGTTGGTTGCCGCGTTCACGTCGGCGTGCGCGACGTGTGCGCACCGCTGACGGTGAAACTCGGCTTGGGTGAGGCGGTTCTCCTTCGCGCAACGCCCGCAACGGGCGCACGTGCGGGAGGTGTTGGCGGGGTTCAACGATCAACTCCTTCGCGGCGCTTTCAGCCTTCGAGCGGAGGATCGTCAGAAACACCCCCCAACCCGCGTCCAGGATGCTCCGGTTGAGGCCGGACTCGGCCGCCACGTTGCTGCCGGGCGCCTCAGGCGTGCCGGACGCCGAGCGGGTCATGTTCGCGATGCGCAGGTCTTCACAGGCGATGACGTCGTAGTCGCGGACCAACGCGAGTGCGGCCTTGTGCGCGCCGTCGAGGCGTTGACGGCGGACCGTGCCGTGCAGGGCGGCGACGCGGGCCACCGCTTTGCGGCGCCGCGTGGAGCCGCGTTTCTTACGCGGCAGGTCCCGCTGGGCAACGGCGGGGCGCTCGGCGGACGCGGCCAGGTGGCGCGGGTTGGCCAGGTGCTCACCATAGCTGTTGTTGACCAGCGAGGCCACGCCCAGGTCGATCCCGACGGATGCGCCGGTGGCGGGCAGCGCCTCGGCGGGCACGTCGTCACACGACAGCACGACGTACCAGCGGGAGCCTTCCCGCTTGACACTGATCGTCTTGTCGGTGCCACGCACCGGCCGGTGCCGGTGGACGCGGACGTGGCCGACGCCCTGGAGGCGGGCGAACGTCACGGTGGGGTGTTCGGGCTGGGAGTCCCACCGGCAACCGTCACCGTCCTTGGGCCATTCGACGGTATAGAACCGGCCCTTGCCCATGAAACGGGGAAACCCCGGAGTGCGCCCGGCCTTGACGCGAGCGAAGAACGCCTGAAATGCCTTGTCCAGGCGGCGCAGCGTGGCCTGCTGGGAGGAGAACGACCACCGGCCCTGACCGTCTGGGTCGTCGGTGCGGATGTGTCTCAGGTCGGCGGACTGGTCACCGTAGCGGATGCTCACCCTCGCCTTGGCATAGGCGGTGCGGCGGTGCTCCAGCGCGGCGTTGCACAGAGCGCGGTGATCATCCAGGCAGGCGATCAACGCGGCGCTCTGGCGGACAGCGGGGCGCAGCAGGAACTTAAAAGACCTGCGCACCACACCACCACCCTCGCTCGAACCTTTGTTCCCACCGTGTCGAATAGCGGAGAGAGGCGACGCGGAATGCGCGAACCTGTCAGGTCACTACACGCTCGGGCCTGGGTGGCCCTCCCGCTCCCGATTCCCCCGTCGCCCAAAAGCGACGGTGCTCGCCGGTTTCCCGCCCGATCCGGGCAGGTGGCTGCCGACCGGGGCGGCCCGCGCGCTGAGCGGCATGCCCCTGGGCGGCGAGCTGCTGCCCGTCTGGGCCGGTGGGCTGCTGTTCGCGGGCTACGTCGCGGCGACCGTGCTCGCCGCCCGCCCGCGCGCTGACGCTCCGCCGCGACGTCACGTGACCTCGCCGCACGACGGCACGGCCCGCGACACGAACGGCGTCACGGCGTGCCGGCACGACCGGCCGTACCGGGTGTCCCGGGGGCGTGCGTCATCGCGCACCCCCGGGACCACCCGTCACGCCATGGCGTCGCGGACGGCGGCGTGGGCCGCGTCGCGCATCACGGCGTGCAGCCTCGCGTTGGACTCCCGGTCGCTGCGCACCTCGACGACGCGCAGCCCGTCGCCGCGCAGCGCCTTGACCAGCTGTCCCGGCTCGTCCACGAAGGTGTACGGCGTGCCGGTGGCGGCGGCCACGTAGCCCAGGTCCACCCCGTGCGAGGTGCCGAAGACCCGCTCGAAGGGGTCGCGCAGCGCGGCCTGGGGAAGCAGCGAGAAGATCCCGCCGCCGTCGTTGTTCACCACGACCAGGCACAGGTCGGGACGCGGCTCGCGGGAGCCGAGGAGCAGCCCGTTCTGGTCGTGCAGGAAGGTCAGGTCGCCCATCAGGGCGTAGGAGGGGCCGTTGTGGGCGAGGGCGGCGCCCATCGCGGACGACACCACCCCGTCGATCCCCGCCGCCCCCCGGTTGGCCATGACCCGCAGGCCCCGCCGGGGACGCATCGCCTGGTCGAGGTCGCGGATCGGCATGGACGAGCCGGAGAACAGCAGCGACCCGTTGGGCAGCGCCTCCGCCAGGTCGCGGGCCAGGCGCGGCTCGCTGAGCCCCCCCTCCCCGTCGAGCACCTCGTCGATCGCGTTCCTCGCCGCCGTCTCCGCGCGGCGCCAGGAGTGCAGCCACACGTCGTCGCCCGCGGCGACCGGGATCTCCACCACCTGGGCCACCTGGGTGGCCGAACGGGTCGGGTCGGGCCAGCGGGTCAGGTCGGGGGTGACCACGATGTGCTCGCCCGCGTGCCTCAGCCAGTTGAGCAGCGGCCGGGACAGGCCGGGGCGGCCCAGGGTGACCACGACGTCGGGGCGGTGCCGGTCGGCGAACTCCGGGGTGCCCAGCAGGAAGTGGTAGGCCGACATCGCGTGGTCGCCGTAGCGGGCGCCGCCGTTGGGCTCCGACAGGACCGGCCACCCGGCCATGCCCGCCGCCGCCACGTATCTGCGCGTGTTGGTCGCGCCGTCGCCGACGACCAGCACGCCCCGCCTGGTCGGCGGCAGGTGCAGCGCCACCGGCGGGGAGGACACCCTGGAGCGGACCCACGGGCCTCCGGCGTCACCCTCCAGGGACTCGCACCAGGACGGGTCGCCGTCCGGGATCAGCGGCTCGCGGAAGGCCACGTTGAGGTGGACGGGGCCGGGGTCGTACGGGCCCATCGCGCGCTGGTAGGCGCGGCAGGCCGTCGACCGCCAGTAGGCGACCTGGCCTGGGCGGTCCTCGGGCACGCCGACCTCGCTGAACCAGCGGACGGACGTGCCGTACAGCTTGACCTGGTCGACGGTCTGGCTGGCGCCGGTGTCGCGCAGCTCGGGAGGGCGGTCGGCGGTGAGCACCAGCAGCGGCACCCCCGACTCGTGCGCCTCGATGACGGCCGGGTGGAAGTTGGCCGCCGCGGTGCCGGAGGTGCAGATCAGCACGACCGGGCGGTCGCTGCGGCGGGCCAGGCCCACCGCCAGGTAGGAGGCCGAGCGCTCGTCCACCCGCACGTGCAGCCGGATACGGCTGTCGGCGTGCACGGCCAGGGCGAGCGGCGCCGAGCGCGAACCGGGTGCGAGCACCACGTCCGTGAGACCGCAGCGGGCCAGCTCGTCGACCAGCACCGTCGCGAGCGCGGTCGCGGGATTCACCGCATCGCCTCCTTATCTCCGCACCCGGGGGTGAGTCCGTCTTGAGGCGCGCTGAAGCGACCTCACTTACGCGGGACGGCGCGCCTCGGGACGGATCCATCCAGGTCCATCCAGGTCCATCCAGGTCCATCCAGGTCCATCCAGATCCGTCCAGATCCGTCCGGATCCCCGCTGCCCCGGGGAGCGGCGGGGGAACGCGCCCCCGCCACCCGCCGCCGTCCCGGAACCCGCTTTCGGCCGCTCCCGGGGACAGCGACCTGCCCTCGGCCGGCCCTAAGGACGGCGCCCCGTCTTCGCCGCCCCTGGGGACGGCGCCCTCTCTCCGGCCGACACTAGGGGCGGCGCGGGAACCTGCCGAAGTCGGGGGTGCGCTTCTCCTTGAACGCGTTGCGGCCCTCCTGGGCCTCCTCGCTCATGTAGTAGAGCAGGGTGGCGTCACCGGCGAACTGCTGCATCCCCGCGGCGCCGTCGGTCACCGCGTTCAGCGCGCCCTTGAGCATGCGCAGGGCCAGCGGCGACTTGTCCAGCATCTCCCTGGCCCATTTGACCGTTTCGGTCTCAAGCTCGGCGAGCGGCACGACCGCGTTGACCAGCCCCCAGTCGAGGGCCTTCTGCGCGTCGTACTGGCGGCAGAGGTACCAGATCTCGCGGGCCCGCTTCAGGCCGACGGTCTCGGCCAGCAGCCAGGAGCCGTAGCCGCCGTCGAAGGAGCCGACCTTGGGGCCGGTCTGGCCGAAGACCGCGTTGTCGGCGGCGATGGACAGGTCGCAGCACACGTGCAGCACGTGGCCGCCGCCGATGGCGTAACCGGCGATCATCGCGATGACCGGCTTGGGACAGCGGCGGATCTGGACCTGCAGGTCGAGCACGTTGAGGCGGCCGACGTGCGGGGTGGACTTGTCGACGTAGCCGTCGTCGCCGCGGATCTTCTGGTCGCCCCCGGAGCAGAAGGCCCGGTCGCCCGCGCCGGTAAAGATGATCACACCGACCTCGGCGTCCTCCTGGGCGGCGTTGAAGGCGTCCTTGAGCTCGAAGAGCGTCGTCGGGCGGAACGCGTTGTGCCGCTCGGGACGGTTGATCGTGATCTTGGCGATGCCCTCGCCGGTCTCGTAGATGATGTCCTCGTACTGCCCGGACCTCTTCCAGTCGACCGCGCCTTCGTGCTCGGAGGCCGTCTCCGCCACCACCTGCTCGTCCACGCCCGGGTCGACCCGCTCCGTGCCCACGATGGCTTCACCCTCTCCGCTTTACCGGGACCACCCCGGCTGTTGTCCGGCATTCGGCACTAACCTTACGACTGTGATGACCATTCCTGTGCAGGAGGAGTGGCTTTCCGTGCAACGGGAATTGCACGCCGTGGTGTCGGCGCCGGGCCCGGAGCTGTTCCGGGCCGTCGGCGCGGCGCTGGACGGCCGCGGTCCCGCCGTGCTGCCCCTCTCCCCCTCCCTGCCCGCTCCCGCGCTGCGGGCGGCCCTCGACGCGTTGCGCCCCACCCACGTCGACGGGGTCCGCCGCGAGGGCGGCGTCGGCGTGCCCGCCGAGGTCGCGGTGGTCATCGCCACCAGCGGCTCGACCGGCGTCCCCAAGGGCGCGCAGCTGTCCGCCGAGGCCCTGCTCGCCTCCGCGTCGGCCTCGCTGCGGCGCCTGGAGGCCGGGCCGGGCGAGCGCTGGCTGTGCTGCCTGCCCCCCTCGCACGTGTCCGGCCTGCAGGTCCTGGTGAGGTCGCTGCTGGGCGGGACCGAGCCGATCGCGCACGACGGGTTCTCCCCCGAGGCCGTGCTCTCCAGCGGCGCGGACCACGTCTCTCTGGTGCCGACCCAGCTGCGCCGGCTGCTCCAAATGGAACGGACGGACCCGCCGCGTCTATCAGCGTTCAGGACGATCCTGCTCGGCGGCGCCGCCGCTCCCCCCGGCCTGCTCGCCGCGGCCCGCGCGGCCGGGGCCCGGGTGATCACCACGTACGGCATGAGCGAGACCTGCGGCGGGTGCGTCTATGACGGCGAGCCCCTCGACGGGGTGGGGGTCGGCGTCGGCGACGACGGCCGGATCCGCCTGGACGGGCCCGTGCTGTTCTCCGGCTACCGGCTGCGCCCCGACCTCACCGAGGCCGTCCGCGACGGCGGCTGGTTCCTCACCTCGGACCTGGGCGTCCTGGAGGGCGGGCGGCTGCGCGTGCTGGGGCGGGCCGACGACGTCGTCAACACCGGGGGCGAGAAGGTCGTCGCCGCAGAGGTGGCCGCCGTGGTGGCCGAGCACCCCGCGATCGTCGACGCCGCCGTGGTCGGCCGCCCCGACCCCGAGTGGGGCGAGCGGGTGGTGGCCGTCGTCGTGTCGCCCTCTCCGCCCTCCCTGGCCGAGTTGCGCGCCTTCGCCAAGGAGCGGCTGCCCGCCTACGCGGCCCCCGCCGAGCTGGTCGTTGTGACCGAAATACCGCTTTTGGCCAATGGCAAGCCAGACCTTGAAACTCTTCGTTATGGTCGTGATCGGGAACCGTGAAGGTGCCGTGACACGTCCAACCAGATAGCCGAAGCAGGAAGGACAAGCTCGATGAACGTCACCCGGAAGACATGGGTCTCGGCCGGAATCGTGAGCCTGGTCCTCGTCGGCGGCATATCCGTCACGGCGGCAGCCGCGTCGGGCGGGATCGGAGGGTCGGGGAAACCGTCGGCCGAGCCGGTGCCGATCGCCCCGAACGAGCCGGGAACGTCCTCCCACGAGCCGTCCCCGACCGCGCCCACCCCTCCCTCGGAGGACTACGTGGTGTCCAGGGAGATCAATCCCGACCCCGAGAAGGTCATCGACTACTGGAACGAGAACCGCCTGGAGAACGCGGAGCCCTTCCCGATGCCGATGGTCGACGGCCCCCTGGTCGAGGGCTCCGCGGACCCGTCGAAGGACGGCTCCGTAGAAGTGATCGAATAGGCCCTCCCGGGCGCCCAGGTGCGGGCGGATCGCCGGGAAGGCGGTCCGCCCCTCATATTTTCCGGGCCGGGCCGGGAACAGAAAGTTCTTGAACGGGGTTATTGGTACTGGTGCGCCGCGCGGCCCCCAGACCGCCCCACCCCAAGACCAGCAGACCGTGAATTCAGACGACTCCGTGATGGAGGAGGTGTCCTCATGCCCCCAACCGCCGTGGCGACCTCATCTGAGGCCCCGACGACCCTCGACCAGCTCCTTGACCGAGGGCGAGTCCAGGGCCACCTTTCCCTCGCGGAGCTGCGCCACGCCTTCGCCGAGGCGGGCGTCAGCCCCACCGAGGGCAGGTCGATCCTGCGGGAGCTCACCGAGGCGGGCGTCAGCCTGGCGGCCGAGAACGAGCCCGCGCTGTCCGGCGCCAAGAGCACCCGTAAGACCACCGCCAAGGCCCCGGCCCGCAAGACCAAGGCCGCCCCCGCGCGAAAGAGCACGACGAAGACCGAGGCCGTGGCCGAGACCCCGGCCGAGGCCGAGCCCGCGGGCGGTCTCAAGACCGCCAGGGCCGCGAAGAAGACCACGGCCGTCAAGGACTCCAAGAACGTCGACGCCAAGAACGTCAAGGGCGTCAAGGACGCCGCGGCGGAGCCCGACGACGAGTGGAACCCGCCGGAGGAGGCCGAGGTGGCCGAGGTGGAGGCCGAGCCGGCCCTCGACCTCGACGACCAGTCCTCCGTCATGGGCGACTCGGTGCACACCTACCTGAAGTCGATCGGCCGCCGCACCCTGCTCACCGCCGCGCAGGAGGTCGAGCTGGCCAAGCGCATCGAGGCCGGCCTGTACGCCGAGTCCAAGCTGGAGGCCGAGCCGGGCCTGTCCGCGATCGCGCGCGACGACCTGGAGTGGATCGCCGAGGACGGCCGCCGGGCCAAGGACCACATGCTGGAGGCCAACCTCCGCCTGGTCGTCTCCGTGGCGAAGAAGTACACCGACCGGGGCATGGCCCTGCTCGACGTGGTCCAGGAGGGCAACCTGGGCCTGATCCGCGCGGTGGAGAAGTTCGACTACACCAAGGGCTACAAGTTCTCCACGTACGCCATGTGGTGGATCCGCCAGGCCATCCAGCGCGGCTTCGCCGACTCGGCCCGCACCATCAGGCTGCCGGTCCACGTGCTGGAGATGCTCTCCAAGCTGTCGCGCGTCGAGCGTGACATGCACCAGCGGCTGGGCCGTGAGCCCACGCCGGAGGAGCTGGGCGCCGAGCTCGACAAGACCCCCGACCAGATCGAGGAGCTGCTGCGCACCAGCCGCCAGCCGATCAGCCTCAACGCCACCATCGGCGAGGACGGCGAGACCACCATCGGCGACCTCATCGAGGACGTCGACTCGCCCGAGGCCTCGGAGGTCGTCGACCGCCAGCTGCTGGGCGAGCAGCTGCGCGGCGTGCTCGGCAACCTCTCCCCCAGGGAGGCCAAGATCATGGCCCTGCGCTTCGGCCTCGTCGACGGCAAGCCCCACACCCTCGACGAGATCGGCAAGTATCTCGGCCTGACGCGCGAGCGCATCCGCCAGCTGGAGAAGGAGTCGCTCTCCAAGCTCCGCCACCCCAGCAACACCCGTCCGCTGCTCGACTGGGCCAGCTGACCCGTCCCGCCGTCCGGACATCACGAAGGGCGCCACCGCGAGACCTCCCGGTCCGTGGTGGCGCCCTTCGCCGTGTTCCGGCCCCTACGGGGAGTGCCCCCCTGAGAGACCGGCAGGAGCGCGGAGCGCCCCTCCCCGAGGGTCCGGGCACGGGGAACCGGGGCGACGGTTCCCGTACCGGCCCTCGAAGGTCCTGGGGGATCAGCCGCCCATCTCGGCGACGAGGCTCCTGGGACGCATGTCGGTCCAGGAGCCCTCGACGTGGGCCAGGCAGCCGGCGCGGGAGTCCTCGCCGTGGACGATCTCCCAACCCGGGGGGACGTCGGCGAACGCGGGCCACAGCGAGTGCTGCCCCTCGGCGTTCGCCAGCACCACGAAGGACGCGCTCTCGTCGTCGAAGGGGTTGGTCATCGGATACCTCCAGCGTGATCGTGTCGGGCGGCGGCCCCGGCACCGGGATTCCCGGCCGGCGCCGGCCGTCCGCACGGGCGGCGCGGGGGTTTCCCACCGGCGCGCCCAGGGGGCGGTGACCACCGTTTTCCCGCCGGACGCGAGGAACCGTCCGGGTGTGGGAAAAAGGCAGACGAAAATGGCATAACTGCGTGCACCTCAGCGAAGTGCCTGGTCACGACGTTGGGGAAGTGGCCTGAGAGACCACTGGGGCGGAGTGTCCTATTAGGTAAGCCTACCCTAAAATCCACCCCATTGACGGCAATGTCAAGATGCCTGATCATCAGGAACCGGATCACCTTTGACTCTTATCCGCCGCACTTTCGACATTCGGAGTAAGTGAGGCAAGGCTAACCTAACTTATTTGTGAGGTGAGTGTGATCGATCGGCAGGACCATCCCGGGCTTCCCGGGACGGTGGCCCTCGTCACGGGCGCCGCCGGGGGCATCGGGGCCGCCGTCGCGGCGACCCTCGCCCGTGCCGGGGCGGTCGTGGCCGGAGTCGACGTACGGGACGGGCCCTGGGACGACCGCGGGGTGCCGGTGGCCCGCCACCTGGCCGACGTCGCCGACCCCGGGCAGGTGGACGCGGTCGTCGGAGAGGTCGAGGACGAGCTGGGACCGATCGGGATCCTGGTCAACGTCGCGGGCGTGCTGCACACCGGCGCGGTGACCGAGACCGGTACCGACGACTGGGCCCGGGTGTTCGCGGTGAACACGGGCGGGGTCTTCCACACCGTCCGGGCCGTCGCCCGCCGCATGATCCCCCGTGGCGGCGGGACGATCGTGACCGTGGCCTCCAACGCCGCGGGCGTGCCGCGCGTCGGCATGGCGGCGTACGCGGCGTCCAAGGCCGCCGCGGTGATGTTCACCCGGTGCGCCGGGCTGGAACTCGCCCGCCACGGCATCCGCTGCAACGTGGTCTCGCCCGGATCGACCGACACCGCCATGCAGGCGGGGTTCGACCCCCGCGCGGTGCTCGAAGGAGACCCCTCCTCCTACCGCGTGGGCATCCCTCTGGGCCGGCTGGCCGACCCCGAGGACGTCGCCGAAGCCGTGATCTTCCTGGCCTCGGACCGCGCCCGGCACATCACCATGCAAGACCTGTACGTGGACGGCGGCGCCACGCTCAGGGCCTGAGCTCCCCCGAAAGGTCAGCCTTGACAATCGCATACGAGGCGGTCAGCGCCACCGAACTTCTCGACGAGTACCGGCCGGGCTCCTCATCGATCTTCTCCTCTCCCCGGCACACCCTTCTCGCCGGAGGCGTCGCCGACGTGGTGGCGCCCGCCTGGACCATGCGGGAGCTGGCCGAACGCGTACGCGAGCACCACGATCTGGTTCTCGGCGCGATCCCGTTCGACGACCCCGCCTCGGCCCGGCTGGTCACCCCGGTACGGGCCCGCTGGGCCGACCCCTTCCTCCCCGGCGACCCTCCTCCCCGCCAGAGCGCCCGGCCATGGCGGATCACCCCCGTCCCCACCCCCGCGGAGCACCTGGAGGGCGTACGGCGGGTGCTGGAGCTGCTCGGCACCGGCGCGGTGGAGAAGGTGGTGCTGGCCAGGTCGCTGGAGCTGACGAGGCCGGAGCCGGTCGACGTCGCCGCGATGGTCCGGCGCCTGGCGGTCCGCGACCCGCACGGCCACGTCTTCGCCGTCGACCTGCCCGGCGGGCGGACCCTGGTGGGCGCCAGCCCCGAGCTGCTGGTCTCCAGGGACGGGCCCGCCGTCGTCGCCAACCCGCTGGCCGGCTCCGCCGCGCGCAGCGCCGACCGCGCCGAGGACCGCCGCCGCGCGGCGGCGCTGCTCTGCTCGGCCAAGGAGCAGCACGAGCACGCGGTCGTGGTCGAGGCCGTGGCCGCCGCGCTCGCACCGCACTGCCGGGCGCTGAGCGTCCCGGCCGAGCCGTCGCTGATCTGTACCTCCACCATGTGGCACCTGTCCAGCAGGATCACCGGCAGGCTCGCCGACCCGCGCACCACCGCGCTCGACCTGGCGGTCGCCCTGCACCCCACCCCCGCGGTCTGCGGGACGCCCACCGGCGCGGCGCGCGCCGCGATCGCCGGCATCGAACCCTTCGACCGGGGCTTCTACACCGGCATGGTCGGCTGGTGCGACGCCTCGGGGGACGGCGAATGGGCGGTGGCGATCCGCTGCGCCGAGGTGACCGGCGGCGGCATCCGGCTGTTCGCCGGCGGCGGGATCGTCACGGGCTCGGTCCCCGAGGAGGAGCTGGCCGAGACCTCCGCGAAGTTCCGCACCCTCCTGCAGGCCCTCGGACTGGCCCCGGACCTCGACGTGGACCTGGACCTGGGCACGGACCTGGGCACGGACCCGGTGACCACCGGGACCGCCGGGACCTCCGGGACCGCCGGGACCACGGCGGCCGCCGGAACACACCGCGCCCGGTGACCCCGGCGCGCCGAGACGCCATAGATGAAGAGAAAGCAGAAGGAGAGACTCGTGGCCTTACCCGCGATCACCCCATATCCGATGCCCCGCGAGGACGAGATGCCCGCCAACCGCGTCTCCTGGACCCCGGACGCCCGCCGCGCGGTACTCCTCGTCCACGACATGCAGAACCACTTCGTGAACGCGTTCGCGCCGGGGACCTCGCCGATCGTCGAGCTGGTCTCGGCGATCACCGGTCTCCGCGAGACGGCCTGGGAGTCCGGCGTCCCGGTCGTGTACTCGGCCCAGCCAGGCGGGCAGACCTCGGCCCAGCGCGGCCTGCTGGAGGACTTCTGGGGAGCCGGGGTCGGCACCGACCCGGGCGCCCAGGAGATCATCACTCCGCTCGCCCCCGGCCCGGACGACATCCGGCTGACCAAGTGGCGCTACAGCGCCTTCCACCGCACCCCGCTGCGCGACCTGCTCGCCGACCTGGGCCGTGACCAGCTCATCGTCACCGGGATCTACGCCCACATCGGCTGCCTGATGACGGCCTGCGACGCCTTCATGGGGGACGTGGAGGTGTTCTTCGTGGCCGACGGGGTGGCCGACTTCTCCGCCGAGCACCACCGGATGGCCCAGACCTACGCGGCCGAGCGGTGCGCGGCGGTCCTGCCCGCCGTCCGCGTGCGGCGGCTGCTCTCCGCCTCGGCCGCGCACGCCACCCGCTGAGCCGGACGGGCGGGACGGGCGGGACGGCGAAGGGCCCGGGAGGGCGTACGCGGGCCCGGACGGGCTTGGACTCGGCCTGAACGGCCTGAACGGCGTGGACGGGAGCCCCGTTCCGGAACGACGAGAACGCCCGTCACGGAAAGCGTGACGGGCGGCGAGAGGCCGTTCGAACCGGGTCCGCGGGTGAGGGCGGGAAGCCGTTCGAGCCGGATCCGCGGATGAAGGCGGGAAGCCGGAAGCGGATCAGCCCCGCGGGCGAAGGCCGCGGGGCGGAGCGGGAAGGAAGATCAGCGGGCGGAGGCGGTGACCGGGCGCGGGACCCTGGGGATGCCGGTCAGCCGGTTCTGCTCGCGAAGGGTGCGCAGGCGGTTGACCTCGGCGGTCCACTCGGCGCCCCGCGGGGTGGACCTGCCCTTGCGGCGGCGGATCCGGTCGTCGTACGACCTGATCCCGAACGTCGCGCGCTGGTTGGCCTCGGCCGCGCGCAGGGCCTCGGTGAGCGCCTTGTCGAAGGCGAGCCCGGCGGCCCGCAGCTCCCGCACGGGGGCCGCGTCGGCCTGCGCCCGGCGCACGTCGGCCTCGGCCTCGCGCGCCTTCCGCAGGAGCTCGGGGAAGCTCTTCCCGACCTCCTGGTCAGCGTGGTGACGAACCTCCGCCTCCCGGCTCACGCGCGGTCGGAAAAACGCCATCTTCTTCCCTCTCTCGCCGGTCGCCGGGTCTCCTCCGGCAGATCACCGCTCGTAGCCTACGCGGTCCGCCCCCGCCCCACACACTCAGCCGGACCCTGACGGACCGGCTCGTCGTACGGCGGTGTCACCGACGGACGTCCGTTCTGTCCGGCGCGCCGTCCTT
Source organism: Streptosporangium heterodermiicola (assembly GCF_051390675.1). Lineage (NCBI taxonomy): Bacteria > Bacillati > Actinomycetota > Actinomycetes > Streptosporangiales > Streptosporangiaceae > Streptosporangium > Streptosporangium heterodermiicola. The sequence goes on along the minus strand of NZ_JBPJSR010000025.1, from coordinate 45,167 downwards.
TACGCAGTAAGGTGACGGTGGCAGGATGCCTCCCATGCCTGCCAAGCGACCACCCGTCCCGCTCTCCAGGGAGCGCATCATCGACGCCGCCCTCCACATCGCCGACGGCCAGGGGCTCCGGCGCCTGACGATGCGGCGGCTGGGCGACGCGCTCCAGGTGGAGGCGATGGCCATCTACCACCACCTGCCGCGCGGCAAGGACGCCCTGATGGACGCGCTGGCCGAGCACGTCACCACCGTCCACGCCGAGCCGGGCGATAGCTGGCAGGAGAGCGCGAGGGCCTGGTGCCGGGCGAGCCGGGCCGCGCTGAGGGAGCATCCCGGGGTGCTGGCCCTCGCCCTGACCAAGCCGCCGAGGGGCAGGGCGGCGATCGCCATCAGGGAGCAGACCGACCAGCTGGCCGACGCGGGACTGGCCGACCCGGCGGGGGCGGTGCGGGCCCTGCGGGCCTACGTCTTCGGGGCGGTGGCGGTGGAGGTGCAGCAGTCGGGCTGGGCAGAGCCCCCGGGCGACCCGGGCGACCCGGACGACGAGGACGAGCCCTGGCGTCCCCCGTCCAGGGGAGGCGGCAGCCCGGCGGCGGACACCGACTTCGAACACGGGCTGGACGCCCTCCTGGCCGGTCTGGGCGCGCGGGGAACGCCCCGGACCCGGTAAGGGGCGATCAGGGGTTTGACATCGCGGATCGGCGCACGTCAGCAAGTTGTAACCGATCGTTTACCCGCCGGGCGGCGTGTCGCACTTGGTCGAATATCCTTATATGAGGCATCCTGTGTTATAGGTCACATCCCCTGACAAAGCCCTGATGGACTGACCCTCGACCAGTTCTCAAACAGTCCTAACGGGCTATGTCGCCGAGGTGCGATCGATCGCACACTTGATCTGCTTGATGTGCGGCCCTCGTTCTGTTAGGGGCCGCATGGCCATATATCAACATTCAGATGCTCGTCCCCGTCATACGTGGGAACGGAGACCCATCGGTGACGGTGCCGCCGGATGTCCGATGCCTACCCGTGCCCGGCGTGACCGGGCGAGCCGACACGAGAGATCCGGAGGCACGCCGATGTGCCCGCACGAGCCGTCCTGTCCGTCCGCGGACGCGCTGGACCGCGAAGCCGCCCGCACCATGGCGGCCCACCCCGAGCAGGGCTGGAGCCTGCTCTGCAACGGTGTGGTGCTGTTCGACGACACCGGCGAGCTCCTCCCGGACGGTGCCGTCATCGAGCCGCACCGGCCACTGGCCGGCGTCGTCTGACGCTCGTCACATCCGGCCGGTCACGCTGAGCGGGTCCACCGAGCCAGGCGGCATCCTCGTGCCGAGCCACTCGGCGACCACCTCGCCCACCCTGGCGGGATCCCTCCCGAGGTCGTGACCCTCTCCCGGCAGCACCACCAGGCGCGCGGCGTCCGCCGCCTCGGGCACGCCGAACGGGTCACGGTCTCCGTTCACCACCAGCACGTCCACACCCGCCGCGCGCAGCTCCCCGGCGCGTGACCGCTCCGGCTTCCCCGGCGGGTGCAGCGGGAACGCCAGCGCGACGACCGCGCGGGCCCCGGCCCTCCCCGCCGTGCGGCACGCGACCCGGGCCCCGTTGCTCCGCCCGCCCTGCGCCAGCGGCAGCCCCGGGTAGCGCCCGCGCAGCCGGGCCACCAGCGTCTCCCACGCCTCGTCCTGCTTGACCGCCGACCCCGGCGCGCGGGCCCCGCGCATCCGGAACGGCTGGAGCACCCGCGCGACCGTGCCGCCGATCGCGGTCACGGCGTCCCGTACGGCGAGCAGGTCCGGGGCGTCCACTCCCCCGGCCGAGCCGTGGGTGAGCACCAGCAGGAAGCGCGGATCGGCCACCTCGTCGATCTCCACCAGCGCCGGGCCGTGCGGGGTCGCGATCTCCACGGGCGGAAGCCCGGATCCCGGCGTGCGGGGGGATGACCCGGAGGCGGACATGGATCTCCTCCTATTGACTGATGCCCGGCGACCGGCCGGAAGGAAGAATCGAAGCGTGCAGGACTATCAAGATATCCGCCAGGACATGCGCGCCACCGTCGAGGCCCGCCGCGACCTCGGCCCCGAGTACGAGACCGCCCTCATCGAGTCGTTCGTGTCACGCCTGGACGCGACCATCGCCCACCGGGTGCGCGCCGAGATGCACGCCGCCGGGGCGCCGGGTGTCAGGCCGCGCAAGAACTCGAACGGCTCGATCCCGATCGCCCTCGGCTCGATGGGCATCGGGATCCCGCTGACCGCCATCGCGGCGCAGAACGCGGGCACCGCGGGGCTGCTGCTGGCCTGGGGCGGGATCGTGGCGATCAACTTCGCCCACGCCCTGAGCCGCTGGCGCGAGCGCGACTGACATCCGCCGGGCCCCCGGATCCGCGCGGCCGTCTCCCACGGGCACGACCGGCGCCACGCCCGCGCTCCGCGCCCCCGGGCCGGAGGTCCCGGGTCGGGCACGACGGACGCCACGCCCCCGGGGTCAGAGGTCCCGGTCGAGGCGGAGGCGGACCTCGCCGGCGAGATCCTCGTCGGCGCTGTCCAGGCCGTAGCGCCACACCCGCTCGGCGTCCTCGTCGCGTCCCCTGAGCGGGAGGGTGCGGGCCAGGAGCTCGATGGCCAGCGCGCCGGTCTCGACGTCGCCGCCCTCCTCGATCGCGCCGGAGAACTCCGCGCACGCCAGCTCCAGATGGGCGATGCCGAGCATCACCCGCAGCCTCGCCACCTCGCCCGCGTCGGGCACCGCGAGCGCCTCCAGGAGCACCTGGGCGGCCTCCCCCGGCTCCCCCTCCTCCAGGAACGCCTCCGCCAGCCGCTGAGCGGCCCGAGGAGCGATCTCCGGGTCGGCGGTGGCCAGCGCGTCGCGCAGCGACCGCTCGGCGTCCTCCTCGCCCGTGGCGAGCCTGGCGAGGGCCATGTGCGCCAGCGGGACGTAGGCGGGGTGGCCGACGCCCAGCGCGGCCTGCCAGGCGGCGCGGGCCTGGTCGGCCAGGCCCTCCCGCTCGAAGCTCCCCGCGAGCAGGCAGGCGGCCTGGGCGGCGAACTCCGGGTGCCCGGTCGCCAGCGCGGTGCGCGCGGCCGCGCGTGAGCCCGCGACGTCCCCGCTCTCCTCCAGCACCACCGCGAGCCCCACCGCGGCCTGGGCCCGGTCGGGCTCGCCGGGATCGGCGGCCAGCTCGGCGAAGATCGCGGCGGCGCCGTCGAGGTCCCCCGACTCGGCCAGTCTTCGCGCGGTGTCCAAGGGACGGGTGTCCACCTCAGGCATGCATGATCCTTCCGGATACGGAGACGCCCCGAGCCTAACGACTCGGGGCGCCCTCCGTCCCGTCGCATTCCCCGCGAATATCGAGGTTCGCGCGGGTCTCCGGTCCCGGCGCGCCCCCGCGGCGATCAGTCCTCGTACGCCTCCAGGGGAGGGCAGGAGCAGACCAGGTTGCGGTCGCCGTAGGCCTGGTCGATGCGGCGGACCGGCGACCAGTACTTGCCCTCGCGCACCGACGGCAGCGGGTAGGCCGCCTCGGTGCGGCCGTAGGGGTGGGCCCACTCGTCGGCGACGAGGCTGTCGGCCGTGTGCGGGGCGTTGCGCAGCGGGTTGTCGGTCCTGTCGTACGTCCCGGAGGCGACCTTCGCGATCTCCTCGCGGATCGCGATCATCGCCTCGCAGAACCGGTCGAGCTCGGCCAGGTCCTCGCTCTCGGTCGGCTCGATCATCAGCGTGCCGGCCACCGGGAAGGACATGGTCGGGGCGTGGAAGCCGTAGTCGATGAGGCGCTTGGCCACGTCGTCGACCGTCACCCCGGTCTCCTTGGTGATCTGGCGCAGGTCCACGATGCACTCGTGGGCGACGAGGCCGCCGCGGCCGGTGTAGAGGACCGGGTAGTGGGGGCTGAGCCTGCGGGCCAGGTAGTTGGCCGACAGGATGGCCTGCTCGGTGGCCGCCTTCAGGCCGTCGGCTCCCATCATCCGGATGTAGGCCCAGGAGATGGGCAGGATGCCCGCGGAGCCGTACGGGGCCGCCGAGACCGGGCCGACCGCGGTGCCTTCACGCAGCGGGTGGCCGGGCAGGTAGTCGGCCAGGTGGGCGCGGACCGCGACCGGGCCGACGCCGGGGCCGCCGCCGCCGTGCGGGATGCAGAAGGTCTTGTGCAGGTTCAGGTGGGAGACGTCCGCCCCGAACTCCCCCGGCCTGGCCAGGCCGACCAGCGCGTTGAGGTTGGCGCCGTCGACGTAGACCTGCCCGCCGGCCTCGTGCACCAGCTCGCAGATCCGGACGATCGTCTCCTCGTACACGCCGTGCGTGGACGGGTAGGTCACCATGATCGCGGCGAGCTGCCCGCGGTGCTTGTCGATCTTCGCGACGAGGTCGTCGACGTCCACGTTGCCCTGGTCGTCACAGGCGACCACGGCCACGCGCATGCCCGCCATCACGGCGCTCGCGGCGTTGGTGCCGTGCGCGGACGAGGGGATGAGGCAGACGTCGCGGCCCGACTCGCCGCGCGCGGTGTGGTAGGCGCGGATCGCCAGGAGCCCGGCGAACTCGCCCTGGGATCCGGCGTTCGGCTGGAGCGACACGGCGTCGTAGCCGGTCACCTCGGCCAGCCAGCGCTCCAGCTCCCCGATCAGCTCGACGTAACCCGCGGCCTGGTCCTCGGGCGCGTACGGGTGCAGCCCGGCGAACTCCGGCCAGGTGATCGGCTCCATCTCGGTGGTCGCGTTGAGCTTCATGGTGCAGGAGCCCAGCGGGATCATCGACCGGTCGAGCGCGATGTCCTTGTCCTGGAGCCTGCGCAGGTAGCGCAGCATCGCCGTCTCGGAGCGGTGGCTGTTGAAGACCGGGTGGGTCAGATAGTCGCTGACCCGGGCCAGCGCGGCGGGCAGCGCGTCGTGCGCGGCGGCGTCGAGGTCGGCGAGCACGGCGCCGCTGATCTCGAAGGCGGCCAGGACCTGCTCCAGGTGCAGGAGCTCGGTCTTCTCGTCGCAGGTGACGCCCACGTGGTCGGCGTCGACCAGGCGCAGGTTCACCCCGTTGTCGCGGGCCGTGGCGACGACCTTCGCGGCCCGGCCGGGCACCCTGGCGAGCACGGTGTCGAAGAAGGTGTCGTGCACGACCTCGACACCGCCCTGGCGCAGGCCCTCGGCGAGCACGACGGCGTAGCGGTGGGTGCGCCGGCCGATCCTGCGCAGGCCCTCGGGGCCGTGGTAGACGGCGTACATGCCGGCGATCACGGCGAGCAGCACCTGCGCGGTGCAGATGTTGCTGGTGGCCTTCTCGCGGCGGATGTGCTGCTCGCGGGTCTGCAGCGCGAGCCGGTACGCGGGGCGCCTGTCGGCGTCCTGGGAGACGCCCACCAGGCGGCCGGGCAGCTGGCGCTGGAGGCCGTCGCGGACCGCCATGTAGGCGGCGTGCGGGCCGCCGAAGCCGAGCGGGACGCCGAAGCGCTGCGAGGAGCCGACCGCGATGTCGGCGCCGAGCTCGCCCGGCGCGGCCAGCAGGGTGAGGGCCAGCAGGTCGGCGGCGGCGACCACCTGGGCGCCGCGCGCGTGGGCGGCGTCGGCGATGGCGCGGAAGTCGCGGACCCTGCCGCTGGCGCCGGGGTACTGCACGAGCACCCCGAAGCACTCGGGGAGCTCCCCGGCGAAGTCGCTCTCGACCAGCTCGATGCCGAGCGGCTCGGCGCGGGTGCGCAGCACGGCCTTGGTCTGCGGCAGCGCGTCGGCGTCCACCACGAACACCTTCGAGGGGCCGCGGCCCGCGCGGCGGGCCAGGGTCATCGCCTCGGCGGCGGCGGTCGCCTCGTCCAGCAGGGAGGCCCCGGCGACGTCGAGGGCGGTCAGGTCGGAGACGACGGTCTGGAAGTTGATCAGCGCCTCCAGCCGGCCCTGGGAGATCTCCGGCTGGTAGGGCGTGTACGCGGTGTACCAGCCCGGGTTCTCCAGGAGGTTGCGGCGGATGACGCCCGGGGTGATCGTGTCGTGGTAGCCGAGGCCGATCATCGAGGTGAGCACGGTGTTGCGCCCGGCGAGGACCCGCAGCTCGGCGAGGGTCTCGGACTCCCCGGCCGCCGGGGGAAGGCTGAGCCGCTCGGAGGAGCGGATCGCCTCGGGCACGGCCACCGCGACCAGGTCGGCGACGGAGGCGAATCCGACCGCCTCCAGCATCCGGGTCTGGCCTGCGTCGTCCGGCCCTATGTGGCGGGTCACGAACGGAGGGGAGCCGAGTTCGCTGAGCGATGACAGGTCGGTCATTGGTGAAACCTCCCGGGACGGGGTGGAGACCGGCGCTGGGCGCGGGCGTATGCCTGGTCTCCCCCTCTGTCATCACGACCGTCGTGCCGGGTCGTGACCTGAGAGCTTCACCTGCCCCTTTTCGGGCGGCTTGCACCGTCGGTGAGTCGCGCCTGGCGAGCGCGCCTGCTTTCCAGAGTTGCCTCGTCCGTGCGGTACCGGGTGCCTGAGAGATTCCGGGGAGGTTGCTCCTTCGGCGCCCCGATCGCGGTCGGGGTCTCTCCCGCACAGGGTCAGTGGCAGGTCCGAGTTTACCCGGTTCGTCGTGCTCTGCGACGGCGGGCCAGCTCATCGGCCTGATGACCTCCTAAAGGGCCGTCGCCCGACTCCGCACGTTCGCCCGGTAGATCCGCGAGGGAGCCCTCCACCTCCTGCCACACCCGTCCCAGAGCTATGCCGAAGACGCCCTGACCGCCCTGGAGCAGGTCGATGACCTCGTCCGGCGAGGTGCACTCGTAGACGCTCACCCCGTCGCTCATCAGGGTGATCCCGGCCAGGTCGTTGACGCCCCTGTCGCGCAGGTGCTGCACGGCGATGCGGATCTGCTGGAGGGAGACGCCGGTGTCGAGGAGCCGCTTGACGACCTTGAGGACGAGGATGTCGCGAAAGCCGTAAAGCCGCTGGGAGCCGGAGCCGTGGGCGGCTCGCACGGTGGGCTCGACCAGGCCGGTGCGCGCCCAGTAGTCGAGCTGCCGGTAGGTGATGCCGGCCGCGGAACAGGCCGTGGGACCGCGGTAGCCGATGTCGGCGGGCACCCTCACCGGTTGCCCGTCGAACAGCAGACCCTCTTCACCCGCGCGCTGACGTGCCGACTGGCGCCGTTCCGGGTCATCCTGATCGGCGTTTCTACCCTCGCCGCTGCTGACCGCCACGCGGACCTCCGGCTTTCTCTCATCCCACGGCCTGATCTGGGGGTTTACGCACGACCGCGGGTTTCACTTGCACCGTAGGACTGGGGCCAAGTCCAGTCAACGACCCCACCCGGCGCGTCGTGAAGCGTAAATGCACCGAAATTCCTACCCCGCGCGGCCGAAGTCCTCGGGCGTGATCGTGTCAAGGAACTCCCTGAACTTCTCCACCTCGTCCTCCTGGTCGTCGGGGATGATCACCCCGGCCTCCCGGACCACGTCCTCACTCGCGAAGATACGGGCGCCGGTGCGAAGTGCCAAGGCGATCGAGTCCGAGGGGCGCGCGCTCACCTCGACCCCGTTGGAGAACACGAGATCCGCGAAGAATATGCCGTCGCGCAGGGCGACGATGTTGACCGTGCTCAGCCGGACTCCCAGCCCTTCGAGCACGTCGCGGAACAGGTCATGGGTGAGCGGCCGGGGTGGTGGCTCCTCGGCCTGGGCCATGGCGATCGCCGTGGCCTCCGTCATGCCGATCCAGATAGGTAGGTAACGCTCCCCATGCGTCTCTTTCAACAGGACGATCGGCTGGTTGGAGGGCATCTCAACTCGAACGCCCACGACCTCCATCTGCAACACGGGCTGCTCCGTCTTCGCTGGATTCCGACCGGTTTGTTCAACGTAACACTCGTGGGGGTACGAGTGCCTGGTCAGGTTCTCACCGGCCCAGGGCCCCACGAACGCCGGAACGCAGCAGAGAGGCGTGCAATTCCAGCAGCAGACCGGAGATCTCCCTGGCCGTCTCGTCGGCCTGGTCGATGGCGCCGGGGCCGCGGCGGCGCAGGAGCGGGGCGACGGCCTGCTCGACCAGCCCCGCCTCGCGCTCGGCGGCGGCCTTGACGGCCCGCAGGTGGCGGGCCCGCAGGCCGAAGGCGGCGAGGGCCCCGACGCTGCGGGCCACCGCCAGCGCCTCGGCGTCGTAGTAGCGGGCCACCGCGGCCAGCAAGCCGTAGTCCTCCAGCTCGGCGAGGGTCTCCTCGTCGAGCTCGGCGGCGGCGAGCAGCTCCTCACGGGTGAGCCGGACCTCGGGGGGCGCGTCGTCGGGGACGGCGCGCGGCCTGGCGGCCGGGCGCTCCTCGCGGTCGGCCGCCTCCAGATGGTCCTTGATGACGCGCAGCGGCAGGTAGCGGTCACGCTGCTCGCTGAGGATGTAACGCAGCCGCTCGACGTCGGCGTAGGTGAACTTGCGGTAACCGGAGGGACTGCGCTCCGGCTCGATCAACCCCTCGCCCTCCAGGAAACGAATCTTGGAGATGCTGACGTCGGGGAACTCGCCCTGCAGGAGAGCGAGCACCTCCCCGATGCTCATGTGCGCACGAGCGGCCTGCGAGCTCATCATCCTCCAGCGGCGCCGCGGGTGAGGAAGACGAGGCGGAACTTGCCGATCTGCACCTCGTCCCCGCCGTACAGCGGGACCTCCTCGATGCGCTCGCGGTTCACGTACGTGCCGTTCAGGCTGCCGATGTCGCGGACGGTGAAGACCCCGCCGCCGCGCCGGTAGAACTCCACGTGGCGGCGCGAGACCGTGATGTCGTCGAGGAAGATGTCGCTCTCGGGGTGGCGGCCCACGGTGGTGAGGTCGCTGTCGAGCAGGAACCGGCTGCCGGCGTTGGGGCCGCGCATCGCGACCAGCAGCGCGGTGCCCGGGGGCAACTGCTCGACGGCCTGCCGTTCGGCGAGAAGCGTCTCACCTGTCTCCGCCTCGTAGGCCTCGATCCCGGAGAGGGAGATCGTCGATGTGCTGTCTCCGGGGGTCTCGGCTTTGGTAAGCGGCGACCCGCATCGTGAACAGAAACGGGCATCCTCAGGATTGGCATGACCGCACTGCGTGCAGTAGACGCTCGGCATCGATCGGCTCGGCCTCCTACCGCGAAGACGCGGCAACGGTGCTCAGTGATGCGCGCCTCGCTTCTTCGCTTCTCAAGTGTTTTCTCGGACTGCGAATGCCGCAACATACAGTGATGAGGCGCGAAGGTCAAGGTTGACGCTGAACCGCGGGTACGGTCGGTGACAAAGTTACAGTGGGGCACTGTCCCCGGTCCATGGCGCCGCGCTGTGTTTGTGGCAACCACTCGGCCCGGAGCCCCCGCCCAGGCCCCTTTCCCGCGCCCTCGCGCCCTCCCCGGGCCCCGTTCCCGGCCTCCCCTGCTCCTCCGGCGCACCGGCGGGAACCGGCGCCGGGGCCAGGGTCGGGGCCCGTCAGCCGCCCGCGGCCTCCTCGACCACCCGCGCCCAGTGCTCGATCAGGGTCTGCGCGGAGTCGACGTCGAAGCCCTCGGCCCACAGGTGGGTGACCGCCTCCGTCGGGTCGGGCAGCACCAGGGTCCAGCTGCCGTCCTCGGCGACGACCCGCACCCCGTCGGTGGTGTCGATGCGGTAGTGCTCGGCGGCCTCGATGACCGAGCGCATCACCGCGCCCTTGGCCGCCCACGGGGTCGGCACGGTCCGGCGCAGCAGCTTGGCCTCGGGGATCCTGGCGTCGATCTGGCTGAGCGAGAGCCGGGTCCTGGCGACCAGGCCCAGCAGGCGCAGGAACACCGCCAGGCCGTCCACCGTGGGGCCGAACTCGGGCACGATGAAACCGCCGCGCCCGTCGGCCGCGAAGATCATCTCTGGCCCCCTGGCGGCGGCGGTGAGGGCGTCGATCGCGGTGGAGGTCCACTCGGCCTGGACGCCGTGGAACCTGCAGACCTGCTCGGCCACCCGGGTGGTGGTGACCGGCAGCGCCACCCTGCCGCCGCGCCGCTCGGCGGCGACCAGGTCGAGCACCACCAGCAGGGCGCGCTCCTCGCTGATCAGCTGGCCCTTCTCGTCCACCAGCGCGACCCGCTCCCCCACCGGGTCGAAGCGCACCCCGAAGGCCGCCCTGGAGGAGCTGACGAGCTCCGACAGGCGCTGCAGGTCGCGGCGGCGCTCGGCGAGGGTCTCGGTGGGCGAGGCGTCGTCCAGCCGGTTGTTGACGGTCAGCACGTCCACCCCGACCCGGCCGAGCAGGCTGGGCAGCACCAGCGAGGAGGTGCCCCCCGCGCAGTCGACCACGACCTTCATGTCGGCGTCGCGCACCCCGCTGATGTCGACCAGGCGCAGCAGCTCGTGCGTGTAGTCCTCCACCGCCCTGGCGGGGAAGCTCAGCTCGGCGATCTCCCCGGGGAAGGCGCGGCGGAACTCCTGCCGGGAGAAGACCCGGTCCAGCTTGCGCTGGGCCGCCGGCGACAGGTCCGCGCCCTGCTCGTCCATGAAGACGATGTCGACGCTCTGCGGGTCGCCGGGGGTGGTGCGCAGCGCGATGCCGCCGACGGCGTTCTCCCTGGCGGTGTGGAAGCGGGCCACCGGGAGGGGGGACGCCTCCAGGTCGAGCACGTTGATCGCGCTGGCGTTCAGGGCGCTGATCACGGCCCGCTTCAGCGCCCGCGCGGCGCGGGAGGAGTCGCGGGAGGTGATGACCGAGGCGCCCTTCTTCAGGGTGGTGGCGTAGGCGCTGGCCAGCCGTACGCACAGCTCGGGGGTGATCTCGACGTTGACCAGCCCGGAGACGCCCCGGGGGCCGAACAGGTTGCGCTGGGCGCGCGGCTCCCAGATGACGCTGTTGTTGATCACCGCCCCGGCCTCGATGGTCTTGAACGGGTAGATCTTGACCCCGGAGGAGATGTAGGCCTCGGCCTCGATGATGCACTCGTCGCCGACGACGGCGCCCTCCTCGACCCTGGCGGCGGTCATCAGGTCGGTGTTCTTGCCGATCACGCAGCCGCGCAGGTGGGCGCTGGGCCCGACGTAGACGTTGTCGTGGACGACCGCGCGGTGCAGGAAGGCCCCCTCCCTGACCACCGCGTTGCTGCCCAGCACGGTGTACTCGCGCAGCTCGGCGCCCGCCTCGACCTTGGCGTAGTCGCCGACGTACAGGGGCCCCTTGAGGACGGCGTCGGCGTCGACCGAGGCCCCCTCGGCGACCCAGACGCCCGGCGAGACCTCGAAGGCGTCGATGTCGACCTTGACCCGGCCGGACAGGACGTCGGCCTGGGCCTTGAGGTAGCTCTCGTGGGTGCCGACGTCCTCCCAGTAGCCGTCGGCCACGTAGCCGTACAGCGGGGCGCCGCGCTCCAGGAGCCTGGGGAACACGTCGCCCGACCAGTCGACGGACTCCCCGGCCGCGATCTCGTCGAGGACCTCGGGCTCCATCACGTAGATGCCGGTGTTGGCGGTGTCGGAGAAGACCTGGCCCCAGGTCGGCTTCTCCAGGAAGCGCTCCACCCTGCCCTGGTCGTCGACGATGACGATGCCGAACTCCAGCGGGTTGGGGACGCGCTTGAGCCCGATCGTGACCATCGCGCCGTTCTCGCGGTGGAAGCGGATCATGTCGGTCAGGTCGATGTCGGTCAGCGCGTCGCCGGAGATGACCAGGAAGCGGTCGTCGCGGAGCCGGTCGGCGGCGTTCTTCACGCTGCCCGCGGTGCCGAGCGGGGTGTCCTCGGTGGCGTAGTACAGGCTCATGCCGAGCTCGTCGCCGTCGCCGAAGTAGTTACGGACCAGGGCCGCCAGGAACTGCACGGTGACCACCGTCTCGGTGAAGCCGTGCCGTTTGAGCAGGCGGAGCACATGCTCCATGATCGGCCGATTGATCACGGGCAGGAGAGGTTTGGGCTGGTTCGCGGTCATCGGCCGGAGCCGTGTCCCCTCCCCGCCCGCCATCACGACGGCCTTCACAGATCACCTCTTAAGGCGTTTGGCCTCGCTTGTCAGCTGACGCACCTGTACCCAATACAGCACTCCGGACCACCAGTACAGGCCTGTGCCCCAGATGGCCAGGGACCAGCCGACGATCCCCGCCGCCTCGGCGTACCAGGAGGGATGGTGGGCCAGGAAGAGCAGGGGGAAGGCGTAGAGCAGGTTGGCCGTGGCGGCCTTGCCGAGGAAGTGCACGGGCAGCGCGGGACCGTACCCGAGGCGGCGCAGGATGAGCGGGATGCCCAGCAGCATCACGTCGCGCAGCGGGATGGCCAGCGCCAGCCACCAGGGGATGATCTCGCGCATGGCGAGGCCGAACAGGGTGGCCAGGATGTAGAGGCGGTCGGCCAGCGGGTCGAGCAGCCGGCCGAGCCTGCTGGTCTGGTTCCAGGCACGGGCGATCTTGCCGTCGAGCCAGTCGGAGAACCCGGCCAGCATCAGCAGGGCCACGGCCCAGCCGTCGGCCTTCGGACCCAGCACCAGCCACAGGAAAACCGGCACTCCCAGGAGCCTGGCCAGGCTCAACGCGTTGGGGACCGTCCAGATTCGGTCCTCGGCCCCCGATGCTTCCGGATTCACCGGCTGATCTCCCTCCCCGTACCTGATGGTGACACTACTGCGTCGGCTGCGGGCGGGTGGATGGCGGGCGCGGGCGACGGTCGGATGGCGTACAGATGGCGTACGGCCCGGCCTCCCGCACCCTCTACCCTTCAAACCATGACCAATGACACCACGCTCTTCCTGGGGCAGTGGATCCGCTCGCCGGGCACCGTTGGAGCGGTGGCGCCGAGTTCGCGGCGGCTCGCCGAGGCGGTGGCCTCGCCGATCCCGCACCGGGGCGATCCCGTGATCGTCGAGCTCGGCCCCGGCACGGGCGCGTTCACGGCGGAGATCCAGCGCCGGCTGGGCGGCCGGGGGCACCACCTCGCCGTCGAGATCAACCCGAAGCTGGCCGAGTTCCTCGCCGCCAGGAACCCGGGGGTGGACGTCGTGGTCGACGACGCGGCGCGGTTGCCCGAGTTGCTCCGGGAGCGCGGCCTGCCCCAGGCCGACGCGATCGTGAGCGGGCTCCCCTGGGCCGCGTTCTCCGAGGAGACGCAGGCCCGCCTGCTGGGCGCGGTCACCGAGATCATGGGCCCGCACACGGCCTTCACCACCTTCGCCTACAGCTTCGCCAAGCGCCTTCCTCCCGCGCGGCGCTTCAGGAGGCGCCTGATCGACACCTTCGAGGAGGTCGTCACGGGCCGGACGGTGTGGGGCAACGTGCCGCCCGCCTTCGTCTACCACGCGCGCAGGCCACGGCTGGAGCCCGCCCAGGAGGCGTGATTCCGAGGGCCCGCGGCCGGGAGCCCGTGTCCGTGACGAGCCCGTCACGGGCCCGCGGCCGGGGTGGTGGACGTCGTCATGGCCGTCGTCGCGGGCCTGATCCCGCAGGCTCGCGGCCGGGGTGGTGAACGTCGTCGTGGCCGCGTACGCCGCGATACGCCGCGGGCCTGATCCCACGGGCTCGCGAACCGGGACGCCACGAGATACCGAACTACGTTCTACGATTGCGCCCGCAGCCAGAATGGAGTTGATCATCGTGGACTTCACCCTCCCGGAGAGCGCCCTCGCCGTGCAGCGCGGCATCGGCGACATCTGCGCCCGCTACGACCTGGACTACTGGCAGCGGTGCGAGACCGAGAAACGCTGGCCCGAGGAGGTCTGGCAGGACCTGGCCAAGGGCGGCTGGCTCGGCCTGGCCGTGCCCGAGGAGTACGGCGGAGGCGGTCAGGGCCTGCTGGAGCTGGCCGTGGCCACCGAGACCCTGTCGGCCTCTGGTTCGGCCGGGGGTTCGGCGTTCACCTACGTGCTCACCCCCGGGTTCGGCGCGATGACCCTGTCCAGGCACGGCAGTCAGTGGCAGCGCGACGAGCTGCTGCCCAAGCTGGCCACCGGCGAGCTGGAGACCTGCTTCGCGCTGACCGAGCCCGACGCCGGGTCCAACGCCCTGGGCATCTCCACCTTCGCCCGCCGCGACGGCGCGGAGTTCGTCGTCAACGGCCAGAAGATCTGGATCACCGGCGTGCAGCGCGCCACCTGGATGCTCCTGGTCACCCGGACCATCCCGGCCGCGGAGGCCAAACCCCGCTCCAACGGCATGACCGTCCTCCTGGTGAACGTCCCCGAGGCGGTCGCCGCCGGGCAGCTGTCCTTCCAGCCGATCCCGAAGCTGGGCGCCAACACCACGCCGTCCAACATGGTCTTCATCGACGACCTCCGGGTCCCGGAGCGGAACGTGATCGGCGAGGTCGACCAGGGCGCGCTGGTGCTGTGGGACATCCTCAACCCCGAGCGCGTCCTGCTCGCCGCCTCCGCGCTCGGCGGCGCCGAGGTGGCGCTGCGGGTGGCCGTGAAGTACGCCAAGGAACGCGAGGTGTTCGGCCGCCCGATCGGTTCCAACCAGGCCATCGCCTTCCCCCTCGCCCAGGTCAAGGCGAAGATCGAGCTGGCCAGGCTGATGCTCTACAAGGCCGCCTGGCTGTTCGACGGGCAGCTGCCCTGCGCCACCGAGGCCAACATCGCCAAGCTGTCCGCCTCGCAGGCCGCGTGGGAGGCGGCGGACCACGCCTTCCAGACGCACGGCGGCATGGCCTACTCACTGGAGTACCCGGTGGCCCACCTGCTGACCGGCGCCCGCATCGGCAGGGTCGCCCCGGTCACCGAGGAACTCCTGCTCAACTACCTGGCCACCCAGGTGCTCGGGCTGCCCAGGAGCTTCTGACCCGGTCATTCGGATCACCCGGATCACCCGGGAGCCCCGATTACCGTCCGGCACGCGCGGGCATGACCATCGGCGACGAACCCAGCGCGAGGAGTGACCGATGTCCGCGTACGCCAGCACGGTGATCAACGCCCCCGCCGACGAGGTGTGGGACTACCTGCGGGACTTCGGCAACGCGGCCGAGTGGCTGCCGGGGATCACCGGCTGCGAGATCGAGGACGGCGGGGACGCCCGGCCGGGCGCGGTACGCAGGATGGAGGGCCCCGGCGGAGCCTTCAGGGAGCGGCTGCTCACCCTCGACGACGCCTCGCGCTCGGCGACGTACGAGATCCTGGAGAGCCCGCTGCCGGTCCGCGACTACCGGGCCCTCTACCGGGTCGCCCCCGTCACCGACAGCGGGCGGGCGTTCGTCGAGTGGTCGGCCACCTTCGAGACCGACGACGCGGCGAAGGTGGTGGAGTTCGTCGTCCACCGGGTCTTCGAGCCCGGCCTGGCCGCCCTGCACGGGCGCTTCTGACCGGGCGCCTCCGGCGGGGAGCCACCGGGCGGTCACGCCGTCCGGGGCCGGGTGGCGTCCCGGGTGGACGTCGCGGCACGGATCCCGTCCCGCGGGTCTCCCGTAGAGGGCTCCGCCTACCGGGCCTGCCGGAAGGCCTCCGCGAGACGGGCCGCGGCGTACTCGTGCGCCTCGGTCGCCTGGTCGAAGAAGCCCGGCAGGCCGAAGAACCCGTGGATGGCCCCCTCGTACCTCCTGACCTCGACCGGCACCCCGGCCGCGGCGAGCTGGGCGGCGTACTCCTCGCCCTCGTCGCAGAGGGGGTCGCACTCGGCGACGATCACCGTCGCCGGGGCCAGGCCGGACTTGTCGGCCAGCCGGGCCGGGGCCAGCCGGGGGTCGGCCGGGTCGCCGCCGTACTGCGCGACGAACCAGGCCATCTCGTCCGCGCCGAGCCCGAAGCCGGTGGCGTAGGCGCGGTAGCTCCCGGTGTCCATGGCCACGTCGGCCACCGGGTAGACGAGCAGCTGATGGGCGAGTCCGAGCCCGGCGTCCCTGGCCTGCCAGGCGACCACGGCCGCGAGGTTGCCCCCCGCGCTGTCGCCGCAGACCGCGACGCGCTCCGGGTCGGCCCCGTAGGCGCCGGGACGGGCGAAGACGTCCTGGACGACGCTCCACGCGTCGTCGGCCGCCGCGGGGAAGGGGTGGTGGGGCGCGAGCCGGTAGTCGACCGAGACCACGACCGCCCCGTTGCGCACCGCGAGGTCGCGGCCGAGGGCGTCGTTGCGCTCGACGCTCCCGAAGACCCAGCCCCCGCCGTGGAAGTAGACGATCACGGGGAGGGGGCGGTCGCCCTCCTCCGGCCGGTAGACGCGGACCGGTACGCCCGCGACGACGTCGTCCCTGACCGCCGGGAGGGGAATGATCGGACCACGCTGCTCGGCGAAGGCGTCCAGGGTCCGCAGCTCGGCGATCATGTCGTGGGTGAGCGTGGAGAGCGGGACGCCGAGGTCCGTCTTGAAGAGTTTCAGGTAAGCCTCGGCCTGCGGGTGCAACGGCATGATCGGCACCTTACCCGCCGGACGTCACCGCCGGGCCTCCTCGACCAGGGCCTCGACGAGCCGGCCGTCCCCGGCGCGCCCGGGGTTCCACTGCACGCCGATGCCGAACCGGTGCCCCTGCAGCTCGACGCCCTCGACGATCTGGTCGTCGGCCCAGGCCACGGCGAGCAGGCCGTTGCCCAGCCGCTTGACGGCCTGGTGATGGGGCGCGGTCACCTCGGCCGAGTCGCCCAGCGTCTTGCCGAGTCTGCTGGAGACGCTGATCTGGATGCGGTGCGGCCGGGCGGCGGAGTGGCGGTCGTGGTCGACCACCTCGGGCAGCCAGGGGATGAGGGTCCCGCCCTGGGCGACGTTCAGGACGTGCATGCCCCGCCCCGAGGCGAGCAGCGGCAGGTCGGCCTTGACGGCGGCGCGGGCCAGCGCCAGCTCGAAGCGGTCGCGGTGCGGCTGGGGGTCCCTGACGCGCTCCTCGCGGGCGGCCCCGTAGAGGGAGGGGTCGAGCTCGCCCCCTCCGGCGAGGATCACACCCGACAGGCCGCGGACGTAGTCGTCGATCCCGCCGAGGTTGAGCGGGGGCAGCACCACCGGGGCGCCACCCGCCTTCTCGACGGCCCGCGCGTAGGAGGGCGGCGACAGGACGGCCTCCCTCACCCAGTCGCCCCAGCGGGCGGCCTCAAGGTAGGCGGTGATACCGATCAAGGGTCGGGACATGCGTTCTCCAGGGGGCGTGCGCGGGGTGGCGCCACCTGTTTCGGACAGCACCGATCCCATCTGCAACAGCTCCTCTATCATGGCGCACTCTATTTCGGTCATGTCACACATCCGAGGTATCAGTGTCGTCTCGCCAGGAGCCCCCAACTCTCACCGCGGGGACGGTTCACACCGCCGGCGACCCGGGACTCCACCATGACCGGAAGGCTTACTACCAGTAAGGTCACCTTTCAAATCAAACGTGATTATTATTCGCCTATTCTGTTCACCGCCAATTAGTTGGTCACGCAAAATAACTTTTCAATTACGGATAGTTAGATTTCCCACCATATTGCTGAGAAACGGTTGTGACGTCTACATGGTGATGGAAGACTCAAATTCGAGTGACCAGGTGAGCCGGGGCCGCCGGTCGCTCGTCACCCGGAGCCGTCAGGGAGGTGGATCTGCATGATCGGACTTTGAGCCGGTCAATTAGGGTGGGTTCGTTAAATGTCTTTGAATCCGCGTCTCGTCAAGGAGAGTTTCTCCGTCATCGAACCCGTCGCGGACAAGGCCGCGGCGTACTTCTACGGACGCCTGTTCGCCGAGAGCCCGCACCTGCGGGCGATGTTCCCCCCGGCGATGGACGTCCAGCGCGACCGCCTGTTCAGCGCGCTGACCAGGATCGTCTGGAGCCTGGACAGCCCGGGCAGCCTGGCGTCGTTCCTCGGCCAGCTCGGCCGCGACCACCGCAAGTACGGGGTCCTCGCCGAGCACTACACCGCGGTCGGCAACGCGCTCCTCGCCACGATCAAGCGCTTCGCCGCCGAGATCTGGGACAACGAGATAGAGGCGGCGTGGGTGGCCGCGTACACCGCCGCCGCCAATCTCATGATCGAGTCAGCCGAGTCGGACGCGGGGGTGTCGCCCGCCTGGTGGCTGGCGGAGGTGATCGACCACGAGATCCGCACGCCGGACATCGCGGTGGTCACCCTGCGGCTCGACCAGCCCCTGCCCTACACGCCCGGCCAGTACGTCAACGTACAGACCGCGCGCTGGCCGCGCGTCTGGCGCACGTTCTCCATCGCGAACGCGCCCAGGGACGACGACACCGTCCGCCTGCACGTCCGCGCGATCACCGGCGGCTGGGTCTCCACCACGCTGGTCCGGCACACCCGGATCGGCGACACCCTGATGCTGGGCCCTCCGATGGGCACCATGGTGCCCGCCGACTCGGGGCGCGACATCCTGTGCGTGGCGGGCGGCACCGGCCTGGCCCCGATCAAGGCGATCCTGGAGCACGTGATCGACTCCGGGCGCCGCCCCAACGTCCACCTGCTCTACGGGGCCCGCACCGCCGCCGAACTCTACGACCTCACCGACCTGGTGCGGATGGAGTCGGCCTTCCCGTGGCTGCGGGTGCTGCCCGTGGTCTCCGGCGAGCCGGGGTACGACGGCATGCGGGGCCAGGTGGCCGAGGTGATGGAGAGGTTCCACTCGTGGGCCGACCACGAGGCCTACGTCTGCGGCCCGGCCGCCATGGTCAACGAGGCGGTCCGCAGGCTCCAGCGGGGCGGAATGCCGCTGCCCCACATCCATCGGGACATCGTGCAGGGCGAACCCTGAACGACAATCGGGACTAACCACCCCGAACTGATCACGCAAATTTCATAGAGCACGGCGGGACACCGCGTGGCATGGCAGCATGAGGCCCAATCCGAAAGGAGATGGTCATGCACGACGGCCCCCCTCCCAGCCCGTGCCCCCCTCTCGACCGCCACCCGCACGGACCCGTCCGCCGGCATCGTCGTCGGCGTCATCCGTCCGGCTCCCTTGCCGGAGCCGTTCACCAGCACACGCCCGTCCCCGGTCCCCTCCACCGGCGGCGGCCCCTCGGCAGCCGGGGCGACACCCGCCCGCGGCACCCGGCCGGCCACGGCACCCGCCGTCCAGGCCCCCGGCCGTACCCCACCCCTCGCGACACGGTGCTCTGAGCCGATGGCCAGACCAGTCACCCTCGTGACCTTCATGCTTCCCGCCACGCTGCGGCACTGGGCGGGCGAGACCACCGAGATCCGCGTCTTCGCCATCGCCGACCACGACGATGGCCACCCCACGCTGGGCTCCGCCCTCGACATGCTCCGCCGCACGCATCCGTCCCTGGAGCAGCGGCTCCGCGACGACTACGGGTGCATCCGCCGCCACATCAGCATGTTCGTCTGCGGTGAGAACGCCCGGCACCTCGGCGGCCTCGACTGCGCGCTGCCCCCGGGCGCCGAGATCTTCGTCCTGCCCGCCCTCTCCCGCCGCCAGGAGACCACGAGCTGACCCGCCCGCGAGACGACACCGGGGTCCTCACGGCCCGGCCTCGGCGACCCCGCCACCCCGGTCGTCGTCCCGGTCGTCATCGGCGCGGCTCCCAGCGGAAGATCCGGGAGGCCAGCGCGACGGCGACGACGACCCAGGCCAGCGTGGGCGCCAGGAGGAACAGGGAGTCCGCGACGGGGACGCCGCCGTTCCAGGCGTTGAGGACCAGTTCGGTGGCCGAGCCGCCCGGGAGCAGCCGCTTGAGCAGGGTGAGTTCCTCGGTGCCGGTGATCCCCACCCAGCTGGTCACGGCGATGGTGCCGAGGCTGACGGGCAGCGTGGTCACCTGGGCGTGCTCGGGGGAGTTCGTCACTCCCGCCGTGGCCAGCCCCAGGCCGAGCATCATGACCACCATCGAGAGGACGGCCGCCGCCAGAAGGAGGACGTTGTCCGGCTCGCCGGTGACCACGGCCAGCGCGGTCATGATCACGGCCACCTGGACCAGCGAGATGACGGTGATCGGGAGGAGCAGCCCGGAGAGGATTCCGGCGTCGCCCGCCGCGGTGGAGCGCAGCCGCTTGAGGAAGAGGTTCTGCCGGCGGGAGGCCAGGGTGGTGACCGTGGTGGTGTAGAGCCCGAACGCCCCGACGGTGAACATGACCACCGCCGCGATGTATCCGAGGCTGCCCAGGGCCGCGAAGCCCTCGTGCTGGTAGATGAAGACCGCGCTGACCGCCGCGGGCATGACGAGACTGGTGACCAGAACCAATCGGTTCCGGAAGATCTGGATCAGCTCACTGAGAGCGATCGAGAGCATGACGAAGGTCCTTTTCTTTGGGAGGGTTTTCTCGGGACGTTCCGTTCCTTGGCGGATTACGGCCCCATGAGCGGGCTCCGGCCCTTTGAGCGAGCTCCGGCTCCCTGGGCGGGTTCCAGTTCCCCGGGCGGGTTCCGGCTCCAAGGGAAGGTCCGGGGTGGTCTAGTCGTTGCCGAGGGCGCGGAAGACGTCGTCGAGCCGGGTCGGCCCGGCCTGCAGTTCCCGCAGCTCCACCGCGTGGTCCCGCGCCCAGCGCAGCAGGGTGTGCAGGTCCTTCTGCAGGCCGAAGGTCTCGATGACGAACTTCCCGTCGCCCTCGCGTGTGGCCTGCAGCGGCAGCTCGGCGGGTACGGGAGCCGCGAGGGAGAAGCGGATGGCGGCCGGCAGCATCCGCGTCAGCTCGGAGACGGTCCCCTCCCGGTAGAAGGAGCCCTTGTGCATGAGGCCGACACGGTCGGCGCGCTGCTGCGCCTCCTCCAGATAGTGCGTGGTGAGAACGACGGTGGAGCCGTCCTCGCGCAGCTTGTCCACGACGTCCCACAGATCGTCGCGGGACTGGATGTCCAGACCCGTGGTGGGCTCGTCCAGGAAGATCAGCTCGGGCGTTCCGTACACGGCGGTGGCGAAGTCCAGGCGCCGTTTCTCACCGCCGGAGAGCTGGGAGACCTTGGTGCCGGCCTTGCGGGTGAGGTCGACGACGCCGAGCACGCGTTCGACCCGGTCGGTGCGCCGCGTGAGTTCTCCGATCAGCCGGACCGACTCCCTCACCGTCAGGTCCGGCGAGAATCCGCTCTCCTGCAGCATGATGCCCATCCTGGGCCGTACCGCGCGCCGGTCGCGCGGACTCTTCCCGAAGACCCGCACGGTGCCCGAGGTGGGGGCGCGGTGACCTTCGACGGTCTCCAGGGTCGAGGTCTTGCCCGCCCCGTTCGTGCCGAGCAGCGCGTAGAGCTCCCCGCGCTCCACCTGGAAGGACAGGTCTTTCACGGCGTGGAAGTCGCCGTAGCTGAGGTTCAGACGTTCAACGTCGATGACCGGTGTGGAGGACATGCTTCGATCTCAGCAGCCGCCGCGCCCACCGGGCAGTGCGACAACGTCATGACCTCGCCATGACATTTCTTGGGCGAACATATGACGCGGTGTCACTGATGCCACTGCGAGATCAGCAGAATACTGGACATACCCCGCCCTGCTAGATCCCGGAGAGCCACCCATGGACACCAAGGCCCCGCGCGTTCCGCCGACGGCCGGCACGACCGTCTTCCTCGTGGTCCGCGCGGCGTTCCCCCGCCCGGTGGCGTGGAGTCGTGGCCGGAGCGCGATCGGTGGCTGACGCGGACGGCGGCCCTCACCGTGGCGGGCGCTCCGGCGGTCCCGCGGCCCGGCCCGGCGACCCGGCGGCCGGGCAGGGGCCGGCGAGACCGCCCCGGGCAGGGTCACCCGCGATCCACAAGTACACCTGGACGGCGCGGGAACGGCTGAGCAGGCTCAATATCGTCATGTTCCTCCCGCTGCTCGCCGCCGTGGGGGCACTGCTGGTGGCGCTGGACGCCCGGACCTGGTGGCAGGCCGTCGTCCTGGGCCTGGGCGTGGTCGCGGCCCTGGTGGCCTTCGTACGGTGGGCGGCACGCGACATCTCCCGCGTCGCGCTCCCCTGCCTGATCGTCACCGCGGCCGTGTGGGCCCTCGGAGCGCTGGTGATCGGCAGTGACACGGCGTTCTACGGCATCTCGGTCGTGGGCTCCCTGTCCGTCCCCCAGCTACCGCGCCGCCGAGGCTGGGCGGCCCTGGGGGTGAGCGCCTACGTCGCCGCGGTGGGCGCGGCGAGGCTGCTGGTGACACCGGAACAGGTCTCCGACGTGCTGATCTCGTACGTCATCATCCCCGCGGGCGTCACCGCGGCGATGACCGGCCTCATGTTCCCCAACCAGAGGTTCTACGGCCTCGTGGTGGAGATGGAGGAGGAAGGTGAACGTGAAGCCGAACTGGCCGTCATGCGGGAGCGCATGCGTTTCGCCAGCGATCTGCACGACATCCAGGGCCACACGCTGCACGTGGTGAAGCTGAAGATCGCGCTGGCCCAGAAGCTGGTGCACAGCGACGCCGAACGCGTGGAGCAGGAACTACGCGAGGTGCACGCCCTGGTCAGCGACACCATCACCCAGACCAAGGAGCTCGCCTACGCGCAACGGCGGCTCAACCTGTCCGCGGAGCTGGAGAACGCGAAGAACCTCTTCGAGGCCGCGGGCATCCACGTACGCGTCGACCGTGAGGCCGAGGTCGACGCGCACGCGGGCGAGCTGCTCGGCCAGGTCCTGCGGGAGACGACGACCAACATCCTGCGGCACGCGCAGGCCGGGCAGGTACGCATCACCCTGTCGGAGTCGGGCATCACGATCGTCAACGACGGCGCGCGGGAGGCTCCGCTTCCCGAGCTGCGGGGGCTCGCCACGCTCAAGGAACGAGTGGTGAGCAACGGGGGCGAGCTGACCGTGGAACAGAAGGACGGGCGTTTCCTGACGGCCGCGGCATTCCCGCACGGCCGTTCGAACACAGCCCTCTGAGGCTGAGGCGGGGAAGGACTATCGATGACCACCGTGGTGCTCGCCGACGACGAGGCACTCCTCCGCAAGGCGCTGGCGGCGCTGCTCCCGCTCGAAGGCGAGATCACCGTGCTCGCCGAGGCGGAGGACGGTGAGGCGGCCGTCCAGGCCACGCTGCGGCACCTGCCCGACGTGCTCGTCATCGACCTGGAGATGCCCGGCATGGACGGGCTCGGCGCCGTCGCGGAGATCCGCCGCGCGCGGCCGGAGCAGGTGATCCTCATGCTGACCCGCCACGCCAGGCCCGGAGTGCTGCGCAAGGCGCTGAGGCTCGGGGTCCAGGGCTTCGTCAGCAAGTCCGCGGAACCGGCGCACATCGTCTCGGTCATCACGACCCTGCACGAGGGCAAGCGATGGATCGACCCGGACGTCTCCGCCCTCGCCGTCGTCGACGACTGCCCGCTCACCGACCGCGAGATCGACGTGCTGCGAGCGACCCGCGAAGGCTACGCGGTCGCCGACATCGCCACCCAGCTCCACCTGGCGGAGGGCACGGTGCGCAACTACCTCTCGAACGCGATGCAGAAGACCCAGACCCGGACCCGGCACGAGGCGGCGCGGTACGCGCGCGAACACGACTGGCTGTGAGCGCCGATCGCGGGCACGACGGCCCGCGATCGGGCCCCTAGGGGGCGACCCTGCCGGAGGCCACGAAGGCCGCGTGCGTGAGAGGCATCAGCCCGGCCCAGGCCGCCTCCATCTTCTCCGCCACCATCTCGATCTCGCGCTGCGGGAACGAGGGCACCCTGGCCTGCTCGTTCTTGGTGCGCAGGGAGAGGAAGTGCATGAGCGAGCGCGCGTTGCAGGTGGCGTACATCGACGAGAAGAGACCGACGGGCAGCACCGCCCTGGCCACCTCCCTGGCGATCCCGGCCTCCAGCATCTCCTGGTAGGCGGCGTAGGACTGCCGGTACGAAGACTCCATCGCCTCAGTTACGATCTTGTGTTGCTCGGCACTGCCCTCGGCGAAGACGTACTTGCCGGGACGTCCCTCCTGGACCAGCTTCCGTCCCGCCCCCGGAACATAGAAATTGGGCTGAAGCTCCCGGTAACGCCCGCTTTCCTCGTTATATGACCATCCAACCCTGTGGCGGTGAAACTCGCGGAAGACGAAGATCGGCGCGCTGACGAGGAAGGTCATCGAGTTGTGCTCGAAGGGGCTGCCGTGCCGGTCGCGCATCAGGAAGTTGAGCAGCCCCCTGGAACGCTCGGGGTCCTTGCCGACCTCCTCCAGGGACTGCTCCCCGGCGGTCGAGACCCGCGCGGCCCAGAGCACGTCGGTGTCGGAGGCGCTGTGCTTGACCAGCTCCACGGTCACGTCGTGGAGAAAACGTGCCTCTGCCCCGTCGTCCGTCAACTTGCTCCCCCTCGTCGCATCAACAGTCGCCACATTATTCCAGGGGCCCACCCGTCACATCACAACCGGTATATCCGCCGGGCGTTTCCCGAGCCGATCATCTGGGCCACCCGGGCGGCGTCCGCGGCGCTCCACTCCCCGTCGGCGAGCCGCGCGGCGAGTGCCCCGGCCAGGCCGCGCCGGTAGTGCAGGGCGCCGAGATGGCAGGTCTCGGCCACGCCGTGGCCACCGGAACCGAACAGCTGCTTGTGGAACGGCACAAGCTCCAGAAGCTCCGCCATGACCGCGGCCGACCCCGTGGCGCTGCGGGTCAGGGCCGCTCCCACGTCGACGTACACGTGCGGGAGGGCACCGGCCAGATGCGCGGCCTGGCGGTGGAACGGGTGGCAGTGCAGCAGTACGAAGGGCACGCCCACCGGCTGCGCCGCCACGATGAACCCGGCCACCGGTCCCGGCCCCGCGCCGTGCGGCCCGGAATCGGGCCCCCAGCCGGAACCGGCGTGCCCTCCGGAGGGGCCGGAGGCTCCGGTAAGACCGGCGTGACCGCGACCTCCGTAGGTCTGGTGGCCGCGAGCGCCGAAGAGGGGGCCGCCACCGCGCCCCGGGTGGGCGCCGGGGCGCGTACCGCCGGTGTAGCGGGCGAGGCCGGTGTGGAACTGCAGCGGCCGCCCGTACTCCCTGGCCACGTCGACCGCCGTCCAGAGCAGGTGGCGCAGCAGCACCTGGTCGGTGAGCCTCTCCCCCGGGCAGGCCAGCCGCCGGGTGGCCGCCGCGATCACCGCTCCCCGGCTCGGCCTGGCCGGGTCGAGATGCCGGCCGGAGCGGTGGGCGGCGGCCGACCTCAGGGCGACGGCGTGGACGGCCCGCTCGGCGAGCCTCTGGGCGAGGGCGGAGATGTAGGAGACCCCGGAGACGGCGGCCCCGGCGACCTCCTCCTCGGCCCGTTCGATGTGGACGACCCGCACGGTGTCCGCGCCGTCCGCGCCGCCCGCGCCGTCCGCGTGACCCGTCGAACCGTCGGAGCCGTGGGCGTCCTCGGCGTCGTCGAACAGGAAGGTGGAGATCCCCGCGGCGCCCAGCAGCCGCCGGTTCACCTCGGCCGCGCCGAGCTCCGACCTGCGGGCCAGGTAGACGGCGGGCGGCACGTGCGGGGCGAGGCCGAGGACGGGGGCGCACCAGCGGCGGACCGCGGCGCCCGCGGGGGTGTCGAAGTGGGTCGTGCCCGGCGGCGCGGGGGTCCCCGCGTCGGTGAGCAGCGTCTCGAACCTGGCCCGGGTCAGGTCGTCGCGGCGTACGCCCCGGCAGTTGTGGTCGACGAGCGGCGCCAGCAGCGCCTCCCGTACGGCGTCGGGCAGCTCGACGGGCAGCACGCCGTCCGACCTCATGCCCGCTCCTCCCCCGCCGCCGGGCGTACCGGCCGGTTCCGGCCCGGTACGCCCGGCGGTCTCCACGACGGGGAGAACTCTAGGGCCGCCCGGCGTGACCGCCGGGCGTGGAACACGAGGTCTTTACCCGCCCTTGCGGCAGAGCCGGAGAACGTTGGCGATGATCTTCGCGCCCGCGCCCCCCTCGGCGGTGAGGATCGACTCGGGGTGGAACTGCACCGCGAAGCGGCGTCGCTCCACGTCCTCGATCGCCATCACCGCGCCGTCCGGGGTGAACGCGGTGGCGGTGAACCCGGCGACTCCCGGCCGCTTGGCGTGGACCGAGTGGTAGCGCGCGGCGGTGAACTCCTCGGGGAGCCCGTCGAGCAGGGCGCTGGCGCCCAGCCGCCGCACCCGGCCGCGCTTGCCGTGCTCGGGGTGGGAGAGCAGCTCCAGGGTGCCGCCCGCCTGCTCCACCATGCCCTGCAGGCCGAGACAGACGCCGAACACCGGCAGGTCGCGCTCGTAGAGGGAGCCGACCAGGCCGGGCAGCCCGAAGTCGGACGGCCAGCCGGGGCCGGGCGACAGCACCACCAGGGAGGGCGCGATCTCGTCGATCATCGTGACGGGGAAGCCGTGCCTGAGCGTGACGACCTCGGCGCCCTGCTGGCGGAAGTAGTCGGCGAGGGTGTTGACGAAGGAGTCCTCGTGGTCGACGAGCAGCACCTTCATCCCCTCTCCCGGCAGCTCCGCGGCCACCTGCGCCTCGGCCCGCTCCCGCGGGGCCGCGCCGACCGCGGCCAGGGCGCCCAGCAGGGCGCTGGCCTTGAGTTCGGTCTCCCGCTCCTCGGCCTCGGGGTCGGAGTCGAACAGCAGCGTGGCCCCGGCCCTGACGGTGGCGACCCCGCCGCGGATCTGCGCGGTACGCAGGGTCAGGCCGGTGTTCATCGAGCCGTCGAAGCCGATGTAGCCGACCGCCCCGCCGTACCAGCGCCGGGTGGTGGCCTCGTGGTCCTCGATGAACTGCATCGCCCAGGTCTTGGGGGCGCCGGTGACGGTGACGGCCCACATGTGGGTGAGGAAGGCGTCGAGGGCGTCGAACTCCGGGCGCAGCCGGCCCTCGATGTGGTCGACGGTGTGGATGAGCCGGGAGTACATCTCGATCTGGCGGCGGCCGATCACCTGGACCGTCCCGGGCACGCAGATGCGGGACTTGTCGTTGCGGTCGACGTCGGTGCACATGGTCAGCTCCGACTCCTCCTTCACGCTGGACAGGAGGGTACGGATCGCGTCGGCGTCCTCGATGGGGTTGCCGCCTCGGGCGATGGTGCCGGAGATGGGGCAGGTCTCGACGCGGTCGCCGCTGACCCGGACGTACATCTCCGGGGAGGCGCCGACCAGGTGCTCGCCCTCGCCGAGGTTGAACAGGAACTCGTACGGCGCCGGGTTGACCTTGCGCAGCCCCCGGTAGAAGGCGGCCGGGTCGGTGCAGGGCGCGTGGAAGACCTGGCCGGGGACGACCTCGAACAGGTCGCCACGGACGAACTTCTCCTTGGCCGCGGCCACCACCTCGGCGTAGGAGCCCTTCTCGGGGTCGGCCGGGAGCTCGGCGGGCGGCGGGGTGAGCGGCACGACCTCCCCCTCGCGGGCGAGCCCGTGGGTGGAGACGCCGTCCACGGTGAACTCGTAGCGGAACTCCTTGCTGGTCTCCCGCTTGCGGTCGATCACCATCACCCGGTCGGGCAGGTGCAGCACGAGGTCACGCTGGTCGGCGGCCCGCGTCAGGACCTGCCTGATCGGCTCGAACTGGAAGGCGAGGTCGTAGCCGAAGGAGCCGTACAGGCCCAGGTGCTCGTTCTCGCCCCTGAACGCGGCGATGACCTCGCGGATCGCGGTGAAGACCGTGGGACGGCGGCTGCGCATCTCCTCGGGGAGGATGTCCTCGGACTCGTCCACGTGGACCTCGACGAGGTCGGCCGTCGGCTCCTCGACGGGCTTGCCCGCCGCCAGCAGGCAGGACACGACGGCGGGCAGGACCACCCTGCCCCGGGCGTTCAGCGCGCGGGCGGAGATCCTGCGTCCCCTGGCCACGATCTCCAGGCAGGGGTCGACGTAGGCGAGGTGCCATCGGCTGTAGCGGCCGGGATACTCCATCCCGGAGGAGAGCACTCCGCCACGGCGCTCGCCGAGCGTCGTGACGACGTCCTCAAGCACCGTCTCGGGCACGTCGGACGCGGTGACCTCGACCCCTATGCCGCCGGCGGTGGTATATCGGCTCGTCTCCACTGCTGTATCGCCCCTCTTTGTCTTCCCGATGCCCTGAGGGGGCGGACACAGAAAAGGCCGCCTCCCCGGGCGGCCGCCTGTCTGCTCGCGAATGCGAAACCTGCGCCGCTCAGAAGCGGCGCCACCACTGAAGGGTAGTCGGGTGTCGCATGTGGCCAGAGTACCGGCGGCGACCGCGATCATGCAACGTGACACCACGCCCGGCCCGGCCCGTCAGGAACGGCGGAGATCCCCGCTTCCGACGGTTCCCGGTGATTCCCGGCACCTCCTGGTGCCTTCTGATACCTCCTGGTGAGAACCGGGGCCGGTGAGGCCGGCGGGACCGGAGGATGGCGAGCCTCACACCGGCGGGCTCTGGCCATCGCGGGCCATGTTCTGTTACCAGTGGGTAATCACGGGGCCGCACGAGGAGAGCGCATGGGGATGATCACTTGGCCGCGGGCGGCCGTCCACCGGGTCACGGTCGAGCGCGACCTGCCGGTGCCGATGCTCGACGGGGTCACCCTGCTGGCCGACCACTACGCGCCGGTCGGCGCCGTACGCCCGCCCGCGATCCTGGTCCGCTCCCCCTACGGAAGGCGCGGCGTGTTCGGGCGGACCTTCGGGCGCGGGTTCGCCAAGCACGGGTTCCAGGTCGTGATACAGAGCTGCCGGGGCGGTTTCGGCTCGGGCGGCCTGCTCGACCCGCTCGGCGACGAGCACGACGACGGGCTGGCCACACTGGCCTGGCTGCGCGACCAGGACTGGTACGGCGGGAGTCTCGCCATGCACGGCCCCTCCTACCTGGGGTACGCGCAGTGGGCCGTCGCCCCGTTCGCCGGGCCGGACCTCAAGGCCATGTCCACCTCGGTGACCGCCTCCCAGTTCCGGGACGCCGCCTACGTGGGCGGGGCGTTCGCGCTGGAGTCGTCGCTGATGTGGACCACGCTGACCGCCTCCATGGAGCGGCCGTTCGGCGGGGCGAGCGCCCTGCTCATCCCGCGCAGGACGCGCCGCGCGGCCCTGTCGGGGCGCCCGCTCGGGGAGCTGGACACGCTGTCGGCGGGCAGGGGCATGCCGTTCTTCCAGGACCTGCTGACCCACCACGCGGAACCCGCCGCCTACTGGGGCAGGCGCGACTTCTCCGCCTCCGTGGGCGAGGTGGAGGCCGCGGTCACCATGGTCGGCGGCTGGTACGACGTCTTCCTGCCCTGGCAGATCAAGGACTACATGGCGATGCGGGCCGCGGGGCGGCGCCCGTACCTGACGATCGGCCCCTGGTACCACGCGGACGTGCGGCACGGCCGGGTGGCGAACGCCGAGGCGCTCGCCTGGTTCCGCGCGCACCTGCTCGGCGACCCGTCGGGGCTGCGCGAGCAGCCGGTCAGGCTGTACGTGACGGGGGCGGACGAGTGGCGCGACTACTCCGACTGGCCGGTGCCCGGCGTACGGGAACAGCGCTGGCACCTGCGCCCCGGCTTCGCCCTCTCCCCCGACGCCCCCGGCACCCCTGACGCACTCAGTGCCCCCGGCACCCCCGGTGCACCCGGCGTCCCCGGCGTCCCCGGCGCTCCCGGTGCGGACGGCGCGCTCGATGCCCCTCATGTTCCCGAAAGCCTTGACGGCCCCGCCGACCTCGCCGACCCCGGCGGCCCGGACGGCACCGGGCCCGACCGCTTCCGCTACGACCCCGCGCACCCGACGCCCGCGCTGGGCGGCCCGGTCCTGCTGGGCAACTCGGAACCGCGCGACAACCGCAGGCTGGAGGCCCGGCGCGACGTGCTCGTCTACACCGGCCCCGAGCTGCGGCGGGACACGGAGATGATCGGCCCGGTCTTCGCCGACCTGTACGTACGCTCGGGCACCGGACACGCCGACGTGGTGGTCCGGGTCTGCGACGTGCACCCGGACGGCTCCTCCTACAACGTGTGCGAGGGCGTGCGCCGCCTGGTCCCCGGCGATCCGCCCGCCGGGGACGACGGGATCCGCCGGGTCCGGGTGGACCTGTGGCCGATCGGGCACCGTTTCCGGCGCGGCCACCGGATCCGCGTGCACGTCGCCGGGGGCGCGTACCCCCGGTTCGCCCGCAACCTCGGCACCGGTGAACCGCTGGGCACGGGCAGCGCGATGGTCACGACCGACCACGAGATCTTCCACGACCCGTCCCACCCGTCCGCGGTCGTCCTGCCCCTCGCCCCTTCCTGAGCCCCTTCCTGAGCCCCTTCCCGGCCCCGTTTCGCCCCGCCGGGGCTAGGGTCGGGGAGTGCGTGCGGCCAGGTTGATGTCGTTGGTGCTGCTGCTCCAGGCCCGGGGCGGGATGACCGCGGTGGAGCTCTCCAGGGAGTTGGAGGTCTCCGAGCGGACGGTCCACCGTGACGTGCTCGCCCTGTCGGAGGCCGGGGTGCCGGTGTACGCCGACCGCGGGCGGGGCGGGGGCTACCGGCTGCTGGACGGCTATCGCACCCGCCTCACCGGGCTGGACCGCGCCGAGGCCGAGGCGCTGTTCCTGTCGGGCGTACCCGAGGCGCTGCGGGAGATGGGACTGAGCGAGGTGGCGGCCACGGCGCGGCTGAAGGCCTCCGCCGCGCTCTCCCCCGGCCTCCGCGACGCCCCCGCGACCGCGGCTCAGCGCTTCCACCTGGACGCCCCCGGCTGGTTCGCGAGCGAGCGGCCCCCACCGGCGGCGCTGGCGCCCCTGGCCAGGGCGGTGTGGGGCGACCACCCGGTCACCGCCCTCTACCGGCGTGCCACGCGCACCCGGCCGGGCGAGCGGGCCGACCGGACCGACCGATCCGGCAGGACCGGCGGAACCCAGAAGGCCGGACAGGCCGAACACGACGGCCGGACAGCGCCTGACGAGCGAACCGGAGCAGCTGGAGAGAGCGGGGAGAGCGGGCGGTCCGAGCAGGCCGGGGCCGCCCGGCGCCTGGAGCCGTACGGGCTCGTGCTGAAGGCGGGGGTCTGGTACCTGGCGACCCGGTTCGCCATCTAC
The DNA here is from genome assembly GCF_051390675.1 of Streptosporangium heterodermiicola. NCBI lineage: Bacteria > Bacillati > Actinomycetota > Actinomycetes > Streptosporangiales > Streptosporangiaceae > Streptosporangium > Streptosporangium heterodermiicola. The sequence continues at coordinate 14,543 of NZ_JBPJSR010000025.1, read as the reverse complement.
CGGGTCGACCGCTTCGACGAGGTCGAGATCCACTCCGGCCTGCGCTTCGAACGGGACGAGGCCTTCGACCTGGCCGCGTTCTGGAGCGAGAGGGCGGCGCAGTTCGCCGGTTCCCTGCTCACCGGGCACGTCACCGTACGGCTCAGCCCGGCCGGGCGCCGCGCGCTCCCCGCCGTCGCCGACCCGGCGGCCCTCGCCTCCGCCCTCGCCTCCGCCGGTGAGCCCGACGGGCAGGGGTGGGTCACGTTCCGCCTGCCCGTCGAGTCACCGGAGGTCGCCTACAGCCAGATCCTCCGCTTCGGCCCGGAGGCCGAGGTCGTCGGCCCGCCCGGCCTCCGTACCCGTCTCGCCGAAGCCGCCACCCGCCTGCGCGACCTGTACGCCGCGCCCCCCGCTCCCGCGGACACCCCCGGCACCGGCGACACCAGCGACACCGGCGACACCGACGACGCGCCGGGGCGCTGACCCCGGGCCGGGGATCTCAACCGGCCTTCCCCGCCGACGGTCCCGGCCCGGGGTGCCGGTCCCGGTCCCGACGCCGGCTCCGGTGGCGGTGGCGGTGCCGGTCCCGGTCAGCGGTAGCCGGTGGCGTCGGCCGGTTTGCCCTTGCTCTCGACCTCCTCGATGTAGCGCCAGGCGTCGGGCCTGCTGCCGTCGACGTCGGTGAAGCCGTACACCTGGGCGAGCTGCCCGCTGGACACCGACTGGCCCGACCAGCGCGTCCGGTCCTCGTCGGTGGCGAGGGCGACGACCGCGCGGCCGGTGAAGGCGGGCGTCTCGGAGATCACGAAGTGCGGCTGCTTCTCGGTGGCGTCCAGCCAGTTCTCCTCGGTGACGCCGAAGAGCTCCAGCATGTTCTCCGACCTGAGCCAGCCGGGGGTGAGCGAGATCGCGGCGCAGCCGTGCGGGCGCAGCTCGTGGGCCTGGCTGAACGCCAGGCGGTTCACCGAGATCTTGGCCAGGTCGTAGAAGGCCGAGAGCCGGTAGTTGACGGTGTTGTACTCCAGGGTGCCGTCGGTCACCTCGATCACCATGCCCCCTGGATTCTCGATCAGCAGGGGCAGGGCGTGGTGGCTGGTGATGAGGTGGGTGTCCACCGCCAGCCGGAGGATGCGCAGGCCGTCGTCGAGGGAGTGCTTCCAGACGGGGACGTGCCACTCGGTGAGCGGGTCGCCGCCCCAGACGTCGTTGACGAGGATGTCGAGCCTGCCCCGCTCGTTCCTGATCCGTTCCACCAGGGCGCGCACCTGCTCCTGGTCCAGGTGGTCCACCTGGACCGCGATGCCGTGCCCGCCCCCGGCGGTCACCAGCTCGGCCGTCTCCTCGATGGTCTCCGGCCGGTCCATCTCCGAGCGCCGCGCCCGCGTGCTCCTGCCGGTGCAGTAGACCGTGGCGCCGGCCGCGCCCAGTTCCGCCGCGATTCCCCGGCCGGTCCCCCTCGTCGCCCCCGCGACAAGGGCGACCTTACCTTCCAGCGTTCTTGTCATGAGGCCAGCGTGCCGCGAAAACAGGACATCTACTGTCATGTTTTCACGGCATGCCCGCCGAAGGACACAGCGCCCGGACGGCCGTGACGACCCGCGTCCCACTCCACGGGAGACCTGCGGCGGGCGTTCCGATTCCAGGCCGAGGACCTCGGTGCGTACGACGCCGTCGAAGCGGGCCGGAGCAAGTGGTTGCCGGTCAGTGGCACGACACAGACCTCGGACGGCCGTCGGGATCCTTCGCGCGCAATCGATGGGTTGCTAGCGTTTTTTCGGAATGGTCAGAACGGTGAGTCATCCAGGGGGTCCCATGAGCGAGTCTCCGGCGCTGCCGCCGCACATGCGGCGAGCGGGGTTCGATCCCGATCCGGAGCTGGAGGCGCTGCGGGACGGGGAGGGGGTACGGCTCGTCAGGACGCCGCCGGGTGTCGACGCCTGGCTGGTGACCCGCTACGAGGACGTGCGCGCGGTGCTGAGCGACGCGGAACGGTTCAGCAGCGCCCAGCCGGTCACCTTCCAGCTGCCCGGCGTCCGGAACAGCGAGGAGGAGATCGCCGCGCTCCGCGCGGGCAACCTCCTCGCCTTCGATCCTCCCGAGCACACCCGGCTGCGCCGGATTCTCACCCCGGAGTTCACGCTGCGCCGGATACGCCGGCTGGAGCCGCGGATCATGTGCATCGTCGAGGACCACCTGGACGCGATGGAGCGCGCGGGATCCCCGGCCGACCTGGTGTCGTCGTTCGCGCTGCCGGTGCCCTCCCTGGTGATCTGCGAGCTGCTGGGCGTGCCGTACGCCGACCGGGAGGACTTCCAGCGCAGGACCGGCCGGTTGCTCGACGTGTCGGCGTCCGCCGAGGAGCGCGGGGCGGCACAGGCGGAGTCGCGCGCCTACATGGCCGAGCTGGTCGCCCGCGCCCAGGCCCGCCCGGGTGAGGAACTGCTCGGCACGCTGGTGCGCGAGCACGCCGACCTGACGACGGACGAGCTCATCGGCATCGGCGGCCTGCTGCTGGTGGCCGGTCACGAGACCACCTCCAACATGCTCGGGCTGGGCACGCTGGCCCTGCTGCGCCGCCCCGACCAGCTGGAACTGCTCAAGAAGGAGCCCGATCGCGTCGACGCCGCGGTGGAGGAGCTGCTGCGCTGGCTCAGCGTCGTCCACTCCAGCACCTTCAGGACGACCACCACGAAGGTCGAGATCGCCGGGCAGGAGATCGGGCCCGGTGAGCCGGTGATGTGCGCGCTGCTCGGCGCCAACCGCGATCCCGCGTTCCTGTCCGATCCGGAGCTGCTGGACATCTCCAGGGGCGCGCCCGGCCACCTGGCCTTCGGCCACGGCGTGCACCACTGCCTGGGGGCGCCGCTGGCGCGGATGGAGATGTGCGTCGCCTTCCCCGCGCTGCTCAGGCGCTTCCCCGAGCTGCGCGAGGCCGAGCCCGAGGCGCACTTCCGCTCCCTCAGCTTCGTGTACGGCCTGTCGTCCCTGAAGGTCGCCTGGTGACCGCCGCTCCCTGTGATAAGCAGTTCATTATCCGAGTCGTCACCGGAGGAGGCGAGGAGAACATGGCGGGCAACACCGAGTTCGAGCTGCGCGGGATCAACCACCTCGCGCTGGTGTGCTCGGACATGAGGCGGACGGTCGACTTCTACTCCGGCGTACTGGGCATGCCCCTGATCAAGACGATCGAGCTGCCGATGGGCTGGGGGCAGCACTTCTTCTTCGACTGCGGCGGCGGCAACGCGCTGGCGTTCTTCTGGTTCCCCGACGCGCCCGAGGGCGTTCCCGGCGTCTCGGCGCCGAAGAACCTGCCCGACCGGGGTGAGCTGCTCTCCGCGGTCGGCTCGATGAACCACATCGCCCTCGACGTCGCCCCGGACCGGATCGAGGAGTACCGCGACAAGCTCATCGCCAAGGGCGTGGACGTCGGGGTGATCCTCAACCACGACGACAGCGAGTTCGGCGTAGCCCCCGCCATGGGAGAGGGCGTGTTCGTCCGGTCGATCTACTTCAAGGACCCCGACGGCATCCTGGTGGAGTTCGCCGCCTGGACCAGGGACCTCGGCCTGCCGGAGGACGTACGGCACGAGCCGAGGACCGCCGCCGACAGGACCGTCTGAGCCGACGGGCGTCCGGGCCCACGGGTGTCTGGGCCGACGGGTGTCTGGGCCGACGGGTGTCTGGGCCGATATACCGCTCAAGCCGAGAAACCGTCTGAAGCCCACCCGGCGAGACAGGCCCGACGACACCGTCGTACACACGTACGGGCGTACCCACGGGCACACGTACGGGAGGGCGCACGTACGGGCGGGCGGTACCGCGCGAGACCGCGCACCGGGTCCCGCACCTCCTGCCGCATGACCCCCTTTACGCGCCATGCCTTTACGAGAACTTGCTCGGCCATGTCAAGGAAGCCGCGCCGGGGATTCGGTGACCGGTGGAAGATCGTCGGCGAAGTGGGCCCGCCCGGGAGGCGCGACCCTCGTGACCTGGGCAGGGAGTCCGACGGCGACGCCGGGCTACCGCTCGTCGCGCCACCCGTGCCACTCGGCGCTCGGTGACCTGAATGAAACGGCCGTGTAATTACGCTGCCGGTCAGCCGAAGGGGACGGTCCTGCCAGGACGTCCCTTCTCCAGCTCAAGGAGATCGCGTTGACCACTCCAAACGGGAACCGGAGCGATCGCAGCCCATGGAACTGGCTGCTCATCGTACCGATCATCCTACCTTTGCTCCCGTTTCTCTACAATTCCGACGAGCCCCGGCTCCTCGGCTTCCCGCTGTTCTACTGGCTCCAGCTCGCCTTCATCGCGGTCGGTGTCACGTGCACCACGATCGTCTACCAGATGACGAAGCGGCGGCGGTGACCCGATGGAAGCCCACCTGACAGAGATCATCATCTTCTCCGTGCTGTTCCTGCTGGTCAGCGGCATGGGATTCGTGGCCGCGCGCTGGCGTCGCCCGGACGACCTGGCGAGCCTCGACGAGTGGGGGCTCGGCGGCCGCAACTTCGGCTCGTGGGTCACCTGGTTCCTCATCGGCGGTGACCTCTACACCGCCTACACCTTCGTGGCCGTGCCCGCCCTGATCTGGGGCGCGGGCGCGATGGGCTTCTTCGCGGTGCCGTACACGATCGTGGTCTACCCGATCGTCTTCCTGGTGCTGATCCGCCTCTGGTCGGTCTCGCACGTGCACGGCTTCGTGACCCCGGCCGACTTCGTCCGGGCCAGGTTCGGCTCCCCCACGCTGGCGCTGCTGGTCGCGATCACCGGCATCGTCGCGACGATGCCCTACATCGCGCTCCAGCTCGTCGGCATCGAGGCCGTGCTGAAGTCGATGGGCGTGACCGGCCACCTGCCGATCATCATCGCGTTCGCGATCCTGGCCGCGTACACCTACCAGTCGGGCCTGCGCGCGCCCGCGCTGATCGCGTTCGTCAAGGACACGCTGATCTACATCGTGATCCTGGTGGCGATCTTCGCGATCCCGGCCCAGATCGAGGGCGGCTGGTCGGGCATCTTCGGCGACGCCCAGGCCAAGTTCGCCGCCAGCGCCGCGCCCGGCGACGGCATCCTGCTCAACGCGAACAACCAGTTGCAGTACGTGACGCTGGCCCTGGGATCGGCGCTCGCGCTGTTCCTCTACCCGCACAGCATCACCGGCGTGCTCGCCTCCAAGAACCGCGGCGTGATCAAGCGGAACATGGCGGCGCTGCCCGCCTACAGCCTGCTGCTCGGCCTGATCGCGCTGCTCGGCTTCATGGCCATCTCGGCCGGGATCAAGCCCATCGGCACCGACAACAACACGATCGTGCCGCAGCTGTTCGACAAGATGTTCCCCGACTGGTTCACCGGCGTCGCCTACGCCGCGATCGGCATCGGCGCACTGGTCCCGGCGGCCATCATGTCGATCGCCGCGGCGAACCTGTTCACCCGCAACATCTACAAGGAGTACCTGAAGCCGCACGCGAGCGACGCCGACGAGGCCCGCGTCTCGAAGATCACCTCACTGCTCGTCAAGGTCGGCGCGGTGCTGTGCATCCTGTTCCTGGACACCGGCTTCTCCATCGACCTGCAGCTCATCGGCGGCGTCATCATCCTGCAGACGCTCCCGTCGGTGGCGCTCGGCCTCTACACCCGCTGGTTCCACCGCAGCGGCCTGATCGCCGGATGGATCGGCGGCATGGGCGCCGGGATGCTCCTGCTCTACAACATCGGCAACCCGGCCACCGGCAAGCTGCACTTCGCCGGGTCCGCGTTCCCGCTGGAGAAGCTGGGCCTGGACACCAAGATGACGATCTACGCGGGCGTCCTCGCGCTCGCGGTCAACCTGGCCGTCGCCGCGCTCGGCACGGTCGTCGCCCGCGCCACGAAGACGGCCGAGGGTGTCGACGCCACCCAGCCCGACCACTACTTCGCCGACGAGGGCGACCCCAGGATCAAGGACCTCGACCTCGCCGCCCCCGGAACCCACGGGACGGATCCGGCTCCGAGCCCCAAGCCCTAGGCCCCGGGATCGACCGGCACACGGACGTACCATCCCGGCTCCGGGATCGGCCGGCACACGGACCCGTACCACCCCGGCTCCGGGACCCCGGTCCCGGGCGACGTGGCCACGAGCCTCCCGTCACCCACCGGCGGACCCGGTCAGGTGACACGGTTACGAGGTCGTGAGCCTCCGTCACCCACCGGGTCCCGGAAGCGAGCACGGGGGGAGAGCCTGTCAGGCTCTCCCCCCGCGTCGTCAGCGCGTCGCCGTCAGCACTTCGCCGTCAGCGCGTCGCCGTCAGCGTGGCGGCATCGGCGTGTCGGCGTTATTCGGCGGCCGGAGCGCTGAACTGCGCGATCAGGGCGTTGGCGTCACGCAGGAGCGTGGCCTTCACCACCGGGTTGGAGACGATCTTCGGGTCGTTGGCCGTTTCGACGAAGCGCTCAAGCTTCTTGACGATCTTCTTCTTGTCGCGCTCGCGCCCCTTGTCCTCGGACACCATGACCTTGGAGATCTTGTCCTGGAGCTTCGCGGCGCCGGAGGCCGACAGCTGCCCGGCCGCCTCGAAGAGGTCGATGAGCTTCTCCACGTCGGCGACAGAGGTCGTGACCTCGAACGCGACGGTCTGCTTCGTGACGTGACCCGCCTTGTCCTTCGCGGTGACGGTCAGCGTGTGCGCGCCGAGCGCCAGCTTCCACAGGGCGAGCGGCTGGCCGGAGACCACCTCCAGGTCACCGATGGCCGCCGTCACGCTCGCCACCCCCGACGTCGCGTCGGCCGCCGAGAAGACGGGCGTGACGGACGCGGAGTCACCGTACTTGCCGGGCTCCACCCCGCTCACGGTCAGGACCGGGGCGGCCTTGTCGATCTTCACCGTGGCGGTGCCGACCTGCGAGACGTTGCCCGCGCTGTCGGTCGCCCGGTAGCGGACGGTGGCCGTCCCGTCGGCGGTCAGGGTGACCGGGTTGTTGGCGTTCGACCACGTCGTGCCGTCGAGCGAGTACTGGCGGCTCGACACCGTGCCGTTGTCGGTCGCGGTGACCGTCAGCGTGACGTTGCCGGTGTACCAGCCGTTCTCCCCGCCCGGCGCGGCCGGGGCGAGAGTGGCCGACACGGTCGGAGGCGTCTCGTCGGAGACACCGTCGCCCTGGAAGGTGAACCCGTCGACCTCCACGCCGCCGGTCGAGGTGACGTAGAGCTTGCCGCTGCCCGCCGGGGCACCGGTGAGCGAGGTGTCCATGGTCTGCCAGCCCGATCCGGCGGGCACGGTGACGGTGGCGAACGGCTCCGCCGTCTCCGAGCCCCAGCGCAGCGACAACGTTCCCGCGCCGGAGGCGCGGGTCTTCACGCCGGTGACACCGGCGAAGTTCACCGGGTCGTACGCGATCCAGTCCCCGGCGTCGAACGAGGTGATCTTCGCCAGGCCGGACGCGCTCTCGTCCTCCACCCTGGTGACGCCGCTGTTCGCGTCCGAGTGCTCGGCCTGCAGCTCCTTCGGGTTGAGGATGAGCGTGGCGTCGCCGAGCGCCCCGGGGATGTCACCGGCGCCGTTGTCCCGGTAGCTCACGACGACGACGCCGAAGATGTTCTCGGTCTCGCCGTGCTCGGGGGCGTCGGCGGGTGTCGGCCAGGCGCCCGAGCATCCGGAACCGAGGGTCTCGGGGTGCGCGTGCGCGTCGTGGCCGAGGCCGAAGGTCCACTGCACCCGGCTGCACACCGGGTTGTTGCCGTCCTCCTTGTCGGAGACCCCGATCCGGAACGGCACCGCGTCGCCCCAGTTGAAGAAGGAACCGTTGCCCGGGGTCTGGATGGTCACCTCGGGCGCGGTGTTGCCCACGGTGATCTCGGTCGAGGTGAGCCCGAACTTGCCCTGCGCGTCGGTCACGCGGAGCCTGGCGGAGTACTGGCCGAGCGCCGGGTAGGTGTGCGAGGCCGTCACGCCGGTGGCGTCGAAGGTCCCGTTGCCGTCGAAGTCCCACTCGTAGGTCAGCGCGCCCGGCTCGGCGTCGGTGGACGTCTCCGCGCTGAACGCGACGGTGAGCGGCGCGGCGCTGCCCGACACCGGCTTGGCGACGATCTTCGCCTGCGGCGTCTTGTTCCCCTCGGCGTAGTCGATGCGGTAGAGGCCCGCGTCGGGGTTGGCGCGGAAGAAGCCGTCGCCGTAGTCGAGCACGTACAGCGACCCGTCGGGACCGAACTCGATGTCCATCGGGCTGTCGGTGATCGGCATGACCGCCGCGGTCAGCGCGTCGTTGGGCAGGAAGTGCTCCAGCTTGGTCACCGGCCCGTCCGACCCCGTCACGGTGAACGCCGCGAGGTAGTCCTGGGAGAACTCGCCGAAGAAGAACTTCTTGTCCCAGTACGCCGGGAACTTCGTCGTCGACGGGTTCGCCGCGTCGTAGTGGTAGACGGGACCGCCCATCGGCCCCTGGCCGCCCGCCGGCTCGAACTCGGTGAGCCCGGCCCACTCCGCGGGCTGGTGGGTGGCGTTGTCACCGTAGTAGAGGTCCGCGGGGGTCGCGGCCGGCAGCTTCTCGACACCGGTGTTCCAGCGGGAGGTGTTCGTCGGCCCTCCCGCGCAGTCGAACGCCTGGCGCGGCGTCGAGGTCGCGAAGTTCCAGTCGTTGTAGTTGAAGTTGTTGCCGGTGCAGTACGGCCAGCCGCTGTTCATCGGCTTGTCGATGGGGGTGACGTTCCACTCGACGTAGCCCATGGGCCCGCGGACGGGGTCGGTCGCCCCGGCGTCGGGGCCGTAGTCGCCCCAGGAGACCGTGCCGGTCACGTCGTCGACGTCCATCCGGAAGGCGTTCCGCACGCCCGTCACGAAGATCTCAGGACGCGTCTTGGCCGTTCCCGGCGGGAACAGGTTGCCGGCCGGGACGGTGTAGGTGCCGTCCTCCGCCACCGTGATCCGCAGGATCTTGCCGCGCAGGTCGTTGCTGTTGCCCGCGCCGCGCCGCGCGTCGAGCCCGGGGTTCATCCCGGGGGCGTCGTTGTTGGGCGCCATGCCGTTGGCGCCGGGCGTGCCCGCGGGGGTGTTGTCGCCGGTGACGAGGTAGAGGTTGCCCGCGGCGTCCCAGTCCACGTCGCCCGCGACGTGGCAGCACTGCCCGCGCTGCGTCTCGACCTTGATGATGACCTGCTCGGTGGAGAGGTCCAGCGCGTCACCGGTCCACTTGAACCGCGACAGCTGGTTGTAGCCCTTCCACTGGTTCCAGTACGACTCGCCCGCGCCCGCGGGCAGCGAGTTGGGCGCCGAACCGGTGGGGGTCGTCTCCGGGTACGGCGCCGTCATCGTCCTGGGCGCGTAGTAGACGTAGACCCACTTGTTCTCGGCGAACTCCGGGTCGATCGCGATCGTCTGGAGACCGTCCTCGGAGTTCGCGTAGACGGGGATCGTGTTGATGACCTTGGTGAGGCCGGTGGCGCCGTCGGTCAGCCGGATGTCGCCGTTACGGGCGGTGTGCAGCACCCGCTTGTCGGGCAGGACCGCCAGGTCGATCGGCTCGCCGACGTTCTTGGTCAGCGTGATCTTCTCGTAGTTCGACCAGTCCGTGGGGGCGTCCAGGACGTTGGTCTGGGCTTGTACGGAGGTGGTGCCGGGCACCACCAGGGGCAACAGCAGGGCGGCCAGTGCTCCACCGAGCATGGCGCGAGTGCGCTTCAACTTCCTGAGCCTTTTCTTCGGGGGGTGTCAGGACAGCGCGGATCGCCACGCGTGCCGCGGTAACGGCTTCGATCACGTGGCGGTCCGCCGGACCCGTCTCCGGGTTTTTTCCAGGTGCTCTTCGAGGTGCTCTCGAAGGGGTTCTTCTTCGGAGGGTTCTTCTTCGAGGGGTTCTTCTTCGGGGAGAAGTTCTTCGGGGGAGGTTCTGAGGGTCCGCCGGGATCTCAGCGGCGACGGCGCAGGGCGGCCAGGTTCTGGTAGCTGAGGTCGGCGTACTGGAGCGAGCGGCCCGGCTCCTCGGCTCCTCCGGGCGCGTTGTCCTGCTCGTACATCGGGTTGTGGCGCTTCTCGACGTCCAGCTTGGAGAAGAAGGCGCGGTAGTCGATGTCACCGGTGCCGAACGGCACCATGTCGTACCCGTTGCCGGTCGCCGTGTTGGACTTCCCGTCCTTGGCGTGGAACAGCGGGAACCGCTTCTCGTTCTGTCGTACGAGCTTCAGCGGGTCGAAGACGTCGGTCCGGGTGGAGCCGTTGCGCGCGGTGTACGTGCGGAACCTGTACTGCGCAACGTGCGCCCAGAAGATGTCCATTTCGAGGTAGACGTGCCTGCGGCTGGTGGTGTCGAGGAAGTACTCCAGCTTCCGGACGCCCGACGAGCGGGTGGGCCGGCCGAGCTCGTCGAGCGGGCCTGTGTCGAGGAGGAAACCGTACGCCGCGTCGTGGTTGTGCGTGTACAGCTTGAGCCCGGCGGCCGAGGCGATCGAGCCGAGACCGTTCCATTTCTGGGCCGCGAGGTCCCAGTCAGCCTTGTAGGCGCTGTTGGTCGGGTCGCCTCCGGTGCCCACGTGCTCCATGCCGAGGATGTTGGCGATCTCCAGGGTCCGCTCGAAGCGGTCGAGGTCGGCCTCGGTGAGGGGCCACGAGCCGGGGATGAAGCCGTGGTTGCCCTGGGCCTTGAGCCCGTTGTCGTCGAGCCACCGGCGCAGCAGCCTGGCACCCTCGACGGTCTCCAGGTCGGCCCCGCCCTCGGCGTTCGCGTGCTGGCGGTAGCCGGCGAACTCCACCTGCCGGTAGCCGATCCGCGAGAGCTCCTCGAACACGCGGCGGAAACCGGCCGGCAGGCTCGTGCTCGCCGCCGGGTCACGGGAGATCACGTCACGGACGGTGTAGAGGATGATGCCCCGCTTGGAATCGGGCACCAGTGCGTTCCGGTCACCGTGACCGTGGCCCTGACCACGCTCCTGGTCACCACCGGGTGAGGCGTACGCGGCCGACGCGAGCGGGCCCACCGCCGAGACGGCGGCCACCGCGGTGACCCCCGTCGTGGCCGCGAGGAACTGGCGGCGGTTCAGCCCGAGCCCGCGGCGCAGCGCGCCCGCGACCTCGCCGGTCTCTTCTTCGTGTGCGCTCATGGTTTCCTGCCTCCGTGTGGGTGGATGGAGTCCCGTGATCCCCGATGCCTCAACCGAGTGACCGCCGACTCCTCTCCACCGCAGGCCGGGGCCTCGTCCGGCGGGTCACCTCTCCGAGGAGATCCGCCCGCGAACGCCACCGACCGACTCACCACGCCCTCTTGATGTTGTGCAGAGAACTTGGCGTGGAAGTTACGCGTCTTCTGCCGTTTTAGGAAGAACTTTTGTCATGATCAATTGAACTTTCTACGATAAGCGACCAAAGTCCCCTCGGCGTATGGCCCCGCCAACCGGGTCCCCGAGAGCCTCCGAACGAGGGATCTTCCCTGATGAGGTGGGGTGACCGCCCTCCAGGGCGCCACAACAGACTTGGTTTGTAACGATATGAGCAGTTAGCGCCTCCAGACACCCCCCCTCGACGTCCGCACCGGCCGGACCTGCGAGCTCGCCGATCAACGAGCGGGCCACCTCGCCACGAACCGTCACGGAGCCTATGCGAGGGGTACTTTGGTTGAGAAACCTAAAACTTTCGCTCATAATCGACAGAAGCATCGAGTGGCATGTCGGGCGATATGTCCTGATGTGACACATCGAGCTTGCTGTGACACATCGAGTGACCCGAGGTCGCCGAGCGCCTCGCCCACCGGCGAGGCCGGAACACCCCGGCATCTCGCCGACCGGCGAGCCCGGACCCGCCGACATTGGACCTGCCGACGTGGGCCTGCGCCGACGTTGGCCTGCCGGCAACCGGACCTCCACCCGAGGACCGGGCCTCCACCAGGCGGGCTTTCCCATTCGCTACGCCGCTTGTAGCGTCTTGACATCCCTCCCGCCCGGAGGCGGAGGTTTCCGCGCTCAAGGAGAAGTGATGATCCCGGCGAGGAACACGAGGCACGAGAAGGGAAACGCCGGATGCGTGCGGCCGGACTCGGAGCCATCTCGCTGGTGATCGCGTTGACCGCCTGCACCCCGGCCCCCGGCGCCGCCCCGCCCACCTCTTCCTCGTCGGGCTCTCCTGCGCCGGCCTCTTCCCCGTCGGCCTCTTCCCCGCGGACGAGCCCCGCGCCCGCGTCCCCTTCTTCCTCTTCCTCTTCTTCCTCTTCTTCCGATGAGCGGCCGAGGTCCCCCGCGACACCGGGCGCGGCCGACTCGGCCCCGGCCCTCCAGGTGATCGCGGACGACCTGGTGGCGGCGGCCGGGTCCCCGGGAGCCGTCGTACACGTCCGTGACGACGGAAAGATCCAGGAGGCCGCCTCCGGGTTCGCCGACCCGGCGACGCGCACCCCGATGCGGGTCGACCACCGCTTCCGGATCGCGAGCATCACCAAGACGTTCACCGCGGCGATCACACTCCAGCTGGTACGTGAGCGGCGGCTGGCCCTTCGCGACACGCTCGGCAGGCTGCTCCCCGGCGTCCTTCCCGGTGCCGACCGGGTCACCGTGGAACAACTGCTCAACCACACCAGCGGGATACCGGACTATCTCACCGACTCCCGCTTCATGGACGCCATCGTCGACGGCGGCATGCACACGCGCGACTGGCCGCCGCGAGAACTGCTCGGCTACGGCGGCAGGCCCGGGAAGAGCGGGGTGAACCGCTACTCCAACGGCAACTTCATCCTTCTCGGTCTCGTCATCGAGAAGGTCACCGGTCGGAGTTACGCGGAGGTGCTCCGCGAGCGCGTCACCGAGCCCCTGAAACTGCGCGACACCGAACTACCTCGGGAGCTACGGCCACCCGGCCTCGCCGCGGGCAGGCAGGGCGACGGCCCGGGAGCGACGGTCGTGAACTCCTCGATCTTCTGGTCCGCGGGCGGGCTGGTGTCGACCGCGAGGGACGTGGGCGCCTTCTACGAGGCACTGTTCGGCGGGAAGCGGGCCGTGTCCGGCGATGAACCCGCCAAGAGGCGATTACCCGAGGGGGACGCGCTGAAGCGTGCGGACGGTCTGGGCGTCTTCGCCGACAGGCTGCCATGCGGCACCCGGGTGTGGAACCACTCCGGAATGATCTACGGATACTCGGGGATCGCCATGAGCAGCGAGGACGGCCGGCGCCAGGTGGTGGTTCAGCTCAACTCCCCGGCGGCCGGGCAGGCGATCGCGGCGGCGGGGAGACTCATGTGCCGATGAGCCCTTCTCCGAACCATGAAACGATCATCAATGCCGCTGGTTGTCAGGCCGTTGCCCGCGCGTTCCGAAGCGGGGCTCCCCTGAGAGGGTGAGGGTCTGGGCCAAGTCGCGATAGGTGGGCACGCCCAGGTCGACGGCGGCGTCGCGGCGGGCGATGAGCACCGTCGGCTTGGGCGGGTTTGCGGAGAGCGAGAGCCGCTCCGCCTCCCGCCTCAGTAGTGTGACTTCGCATGACCGACGCCGAGATCGAGATCACCGCGGACCTGGTCCGCGACCTGCTGCGGGAGCAGCATCCGGACCTCGCGGGGCTGGCCGTCCGCGAGGTGGCGGGCGGCTGGGGCAACCAGATGTGGCGCCTTGGGGACGAGTTGGCCGTGCGCATGCAGCGCATGGACCCCACCCCGGAGCTCCAGCTCAAGGAGCGACGGTGGCTACCCGTGCTGGCCCCGCGCCTGCCGCTCCCGGTGCCGACCCCGGTGCGGTTCGGCGAACCGTCCGAGCGCTTCCCCAAGCACTGGACCGTGATGACGTGGGTTCCCGGCGAGCCGCTGGACCACGGCTCGATCAGCCGCGGCGCCCACGCGGCCGACACGCTGGCGAGCTTCCTCCGGGCGCTCCATGTGGAGGCGCCCGCCGAGGCGCCGATCGCCACGGACCGCGGCACCCATCCCAGGAACTGCACGGACGGCTTCGAGAGCTTCTTCCAGGCCGTTGCCCCCGACGACATCGCCGCCGACGTCCGGGACGTCTGGGACGACGCCGTCGCGGCACAGGCGTGGGAGGGCCCGCCGGTGTGGGTGCACGGCGACCTCCATCCCGCGAACGTCGTCGTCTCGGACGGAACGCTCTCGGGCATCATCGACTTCGGTGACCTGTTCGCCGGCGATCCGGCGTGGGACCTCGCCGCCGCGTGGGTCCTGCTACCCGCGGGCACGGCCTCACGGTTCTTCGACATGTACGCACAGGCAGACGAGGCGGCGATCCGGCGCGCCCGCGGGCTGGCCGCTGTGAAGAGCCTCTTCCTGATGCTCATGGGACAGAACGGGGATCGAGGCCTTCCCGGTGGCAAGCCGAACTGGGGACCCGCAGGCCGGGCGGCACTTGATCGCGTTCTGAAGGGCATCTAATGCGGTAAGCCCGTCTTGTCCCGATTCTCGGCTTCCCGAACTACGAGCCGGCCGATCGGTGAATACCGACGAATATCAGTCAACAGGCCTCATACTCTCCACTGCCCTCCACCTGCCCTTAACGTGGACGCCCCCTTAACGCGAAAAGGGCCCCCACCGGCTGGTGGAGGCCCCTCCCTACATGAAAACCACGGAAAAACATGAAGGCCCCCACCAACGGTGAGGGCCCTCAGATAACG
>NZ_JBPJSR010000024.1:0-123971 GCF_051390675.1 Streptosporangium heterodermiicola | reverse complement strand
TGAAAGCGGTCGCGAACATCGGGAACGCCTCATACAACTCCCGGCCCATCCCTGCCCGCTGAGCACCCTGACCGGTGAACAGGAACCCGAGCCCGCCTTGACCGGCCGTCCCGGAGATCACCCCGGTCGACACATCTCCAGTAGCCAGTTCCGCCAGCCGACTCACCAGCTCATCTCGGCTCCGGCCGACCACCACGGCCCGGTGCTCCAACACCGCACGACCCACCGCCAACGAATGCGCCACATCCACACTTGACACCGCCGAAGAAGCTACATACGCACCCAGCCGCTCGGCCTGCGCACGCAGCGCCGACCCGCTCCTCGCCGACAACGGCCACACCACCACCCCACCGTCCTCAACGGGGACGACGGCCTCCTCCTGCGCGGGCGCCTCCTCCAACACCACGTGCGCGTTCGTGCCGCTGAACCCGAACGCCGACACCCCCGCCCGCCGGGGTGCCCCGGTCTCCGGCCACGGGATCGTCTCGGTCAGCAGGGCCAGCCCACCGGCGGCCCAGTCGACGTGTGGGGTGGGGTTCTCGGCGTGGAGAGTACGCGGGAGAGTGGCGTGCCGCAGCGCCATCACCGTCTTGATGACCCCGCCGACGCCGGAGGCGGCCAGCGTGTGGCCGATGTTGGACTTCAGCGCGCCGAGCCGGAGCGGACGGCCCGCGGGCCGCTCGCGACCGTACGTGGCCATGAGGGCGCGGGCCTCCACCGGGTCGCCGAGGGCGGTGCCGGTGCCGTGGGTCTCGACCGCGTCGACGTCGGCCGCGGAGAGCCCGGCGTTCGCGAGGGCCAGCCGTACGACCTGCTGCTGGGCGGTGCCGTTGGGCGCGGTCAGGCCGTTGGAGGCGCCGTCCTGGTTGAGCGCGGAGCCTCGGACCACGGCCAGCACGCGGTGACCGTTGCGCAGGGTGTCGGACAGCCGTTCCAGGACGAGCATTCCGGCGCCCTCGGCCATGCCCATGCCGTCCGCGTCCGCGGAGAAGGGCTTGCACCGGCCGTCGGAGGACAGCACGCGCTGGCGGCTGAGTTCCACGAACGCCCCGGGGGTGGACAGCACGGTGGCGCCGCCGCTCAGCGCGAGGGAGCAGTCGGACTGGCGGAGGGCCTGGCAGGCGAGGTGCAGTGTGACCAGCGACGTCGAGCAGGCGGTGTCGACGGTGATGGCGGGACCTTCGAGGCCGAGCGCGTAGGCGATCCGCCCGGAGGCGACGCTCGGCACGACGCCGGTCGCGAAGTGACCCTCCAGGTTCGCCGGGGCCCGCTCGAAGAGGGGGCCGTACTGGTGGTGGTTGATCCCGACGAAGACGCCGGTCTGGCTGCCGCGCAGTGAGGACGGGTCGATCCCGGCCCGTTCGAACGCCTCCCAGGAGGTCTCCAGCAACAACCGCTGCTGCGGATCCATCGCCAGCGCCTCACGCGGAGAGATCCCGAAGAACCCCGCGTCGAACCGGTCGGCGTCGTCCAGGAAACCGGCGGCGCGGACGTAGGTGCTCCCCGAGGCCGCGGGGTCCGGGTCGTACAGGGAGGTGAGGTCCCAGCCCCGGTCGGCGGGGAACTCCCCGGCGGCGTCGCGGCCCGCGAGGACGAAGTCCCACAGGTCCTCCGGAGACCGCACGCCACCGGGGTACCGGCAGGCCATCGCGACGATGGCGATCGGCTCCCGGCTCCTGTCCTCGGTCTCCTTCAACCGCCGGTTCGCCCTGCGCAGCTCGCCGGTGACGCGCTTGAGATATTCGCGCAGCCTGTCCTCGTCCGCCACCGTGATCCCTCCCGATTCCTACGCGCCGAGCTCTCGGTCGATGAGATCGAAGATCTCGTCGTCGGTCGCGGACAACAGGTCGTCCTCTTCCTCGTCGCCCGGGGTGCCGTCGTCCGTGCCGAATTTCGCCAGCAGGGCCGCGAGCCGTTCGGCGATGACCGAACGCTCCTCGCCACTGAGAGACGTGACCGCGGCCTCCAGGCGGTCGAGTTCGGCGTGCGGGGACGGCTCGGCGCCGACGAGCAGCGATCGCATGTGCCCGGCCAGCGCGGCCGGGTTGGCGTGCTCGAACACCACGGTGACCGGCAGGCGCAGGCCCGTCGCGGCGTTGAGCCGGTTGCGCAGCTCCACCGCGGTGAGCGACTCGAAGCCGAGTTCCCTGAACGCCCGGTCCGCGCCGATCTCCCGGGGCGAGGTGTGGCCCAGCGCCTCCGCGACGTGGGCGATCACCGTCCGCAGCAGCTCGCGCTCCTGCTCGGCGGGCGG
Organism: Streptosporangium heterodermiicola; assembly: GCF_051390675.1. Taxonomy (NCBI): domain Bacteria; kingdom Bacillati; phylum Actinomycetota; class Actinomycetes; order Streptosporangiales; family Streptosporangiaceae; genus Streptosporangium; species Streptosporangium heterodermiicola. The sequence goes on along the minus strand of NZ_JBPJSR010000024.1, from coordinate 121,717 downwards.
CAGCGCGGCCAGGCGGCGGGCGTACGTCTCGTCCGGGCTCTCGGGCCCGTCGGTGCGGTGCCCCGTGCCGACAAGGGTGAGGTCGGCGACCAGGGGCCGGGGCCGGGCGGAGGCGAAGACCGGGGCGAACGTCTCCCAGTCCACGTCGGCGACCGCGGCGAAGGCCGCGCCGCCGGTCAGGACCCGGTCCAGGCGGTCTAAGGCCGTCGCGGGGTCGAGGGACGGCAGGCCCTGGCGGCGGAGCCGTTCCGCGTCCACCTGTTCGGCGAGGCGTTCGCTGTCCCAGACGCCCCAGGCGACCGAGGTCGGGCGGTGTCCGGGGCGACCTCTGCCGTATGCGGCGTACGCGTCGAGGAAGGCGTTGGCGGCGGCGTAGGCGCCGTGGTCGCCGCTGCCCCACACCCCGGCGATCGAGGAGAAGAGGACGAACGCGTCCAGCCGATCGTGGTCGAGCAGCTCGTCCAGGTGTGTCGCGCCGTGCACCTTGGCGGCGACGGCGTCGGCGAACTCCCCGATCGTTGTCTCCGCCAGCGAGGCCAGCCGCGCCGCGCTCGCGGCGTGCACCACCGTACGCGGGGAGTGCCCGTCCGCCCGCAGCCGGTCCAGCAGTGCCGCGACCGCGTCCCTGTCGGCGACGTCGCAGCTCACGGTCGTGACGGTGACCCCCCTCTCCGCCAGCTCGCCCGCCAGCGTGTCCGCCCCCTCCGCTCCGGTGCCTCGACGGGAGGCCAGCACGATGTGCTCGGCGCCGCGTGCCGCGAGCCAGCGGGCGAGGTGCGGCGCCAGCGCGCCGGTGCCGCCGGTGACCAGCGCGGTGCCGGACGTACGGAACCTCGCGGGCGCGGTGAGCGGTGCCCTGACCAGGCGACGGACCAGGACGCCGGTGTCGCCGGTGTCGCGGATCGCGACCTGGTCCTCGTCGCCTAGCCCGGCGAGCACTCCGCAGAGCCGGTCCCAGGCGGTGTCGTCCGGCGTCTCGGGCAGGTCGGCGAGACCACCCCAGACGCGGGGCTGTTCGAGGGCGGCCACCCGGGCCAGCCCCCAGGTCTCGGCGTGGACCGGGCGCCGTACCGGGTCTACGGAGCCGGTGGACACGGCACCGGAGGTGACCGACCACAGCGGGACGGCCCATCCGGTCTCGGCCAGCGCCTGGACCAGGGTCAGCAGGCCGGCCACCCCGCCGGGCACGGCCGGGTGGCGGGCGTGGGGGTCGTCGTCGAAGGCGAGCAGGGAGAGGATGCCCGCGGGCCGGTCGCGCCCGGCGAGCGTCCGCACGACCTCGTCACGGTCCGCGGTGCCGTCCAGGACGAGGGTCACCGGCCGGGCTCCGTGCCGTTCCAGTGCCTTGGCCGCCGCCCGGACGAGAACGGGGTCGTGGTCCCCGGCGGGGGCGATCACCAGCCAGTCGCCGGTCAGCGCTCCTCCGGCCGGTGTGCCCGTGGCCGGGTGCCAGGCGACGTCGTATCCCCAGGTGTCCTGCGCGACGGCGGGCTCGACCGGCCGCAGCCAGTAGTGCTTTCTCTGGAAGGGGTAGGTGGGCAGGTCCGCGTCCAGGTCCAGGGGCGCGTCCCCGAACGCCGGGGACCAGTCGACCTCCACCCCGTGGACGAACGCCTCACCCAGCGACAACAAGAAGCGGTCCATGCCGCCTTCGTCGCGGCGTAACGTCCCCACCGCCGCGCCTTCCACCCCTGCGGCCTCCAGGGACTGCTCCACCCCCACCGTCAGCACCGGGTGCGGGCTCACCTCCACGAACACCCGATGCCCGGCCCCGATCAACCCTCGGGTCGCTTCGGCGAACCGCACCCGCTCCCGCAGATTCCGGAACCAATACCCCGCGTCCAACGGCTCGTCCAACCAGCGCCCACTCACCGTGGAGAAGAACGGCACCCGTGGCACCGAAGGAGTCACCGACGACAACGCCTCGGCCAACTCCCCACGGATCTCCTCCATCTGCGCCGAGTGCGAGGCGTAATCCACCGCGATCACCCGGCTACGCACCCCCGACGCCTCACACTCAGCCACAAACCCCCCCAACGCCCCGGCCTCACCCGATACCACCGTCGAGGCCGGACCGTTCTCCGCCGCCACCGACAACCCACCCCAACCCCCGAGCCGCTCCTCCACCTGATCCGCCGAAAGAGCGACCGACGCCATCCCACCCCGACCCGCCAAACCCCCCAGCAACCGGCTGCGCAACGCCACCACCCGCGCACCATCACCCAACGACAACCCCCCCGACACCACCGCAGCCGCGATCTCCCCCTGCGAATGCCCCACCACCGCGACCGGCTCCACCCCAAAACCCCGCCACACCTGCGCCAGCGACACCATCACCGCCCACAACACCGGCTGCACCACCTCCACCCGATCCAGCCCAACCCCCCCACGCACCGCATCCACCACCGAAAAATCAACAAACGGCTCCAACGCCTCACCACACTGCGCGAACCGATCCGCGAACACCGGCGAGGACGCCAGCAACCCCGCACCCATCCCCACCCACTGCGACCCCTGACCAGGAAAAACAAACACCCCACCCGAACCAGCACCAGCGCCCAGCACCCGGCCCTCGACCACCTGACCGCCCACCACCACCCCGCGATGCTCAAACCGCGCCCGACCCGTAGCCAACACCCGGCCCGCACCCGCCGACACCACCCGACCCCGCAAACCCACCACCAAATCCCCCACCGCACCCACCGACCGACCCGACACCACCAACGGCACCGGAACCCCAGAAACCTCCGAAGATTCGGGGAGATCGACCACAGGACCCTGCTCCAACACCACATGCGCGTTCGTGCCGCTGGCACCGAAGGAGGAGACCCCGGCCCGCCGGGGGTGATCGGCTCCGGGCCACTCCTGTGCCTCGGTCAGCAGCGACACCGTTCCGGAAGACCAGTCGACGTGCGGTGACGGCTCGTCCGCGTGCAACGTCCGTGGCAACACCCCGTGCCGCATCGCCATCACCATCTTGATCACACCCGCCACCCCCGCGGCGGCCTGCGTGTGACCGATGTTCGACTTCACCGACCCGAGCCAGAGCGGACGCTCCCGGCCCGGGCCATAGGCCGCCATCAGCGCCTGCGCCTCGATCGGATCGCCCAGCGTGGTACCGGTCCCGTGGGCCTCCACGGCGTCCACCTCCGACGCCGCCAGTCCCGCGTTGGCCAGCGCCTGCCGCACCACCCGCTCCTGCGCCAAGCCGTTCGGCGCGGTCAACCCGTTCGACGCCCCGTCCTGATTCACCGCCGAACCCCGCACCACCGCCAGCACCCGATGACCGTTACGCACGGCATCGGACAGACGTTCGACGACGAGGATCCCCGCCCCCTCCGACCAGCCGGTGCCGTCGGCGGCGGCGGAGAACGGCTTGCACCGGCCGTCGGGAGCCAGGCCACGCTGGCGGCTGAACTCGATGAACGGAGTGGGCGTGGGCATCACGGTGACGCCGCCGACCAGGGCGAGCGAGCACTCACCCTGGCGCAGCGAGGCGGCGGCGAGGTGAAGCGCGACGAGCGAGGTCGAGCAGGCCGTGTCCACCGTGATCGCCGGCCCCTCCAGGCCGAACGTGTAGGCGACCCGGCCGGTGGCGATGCTGCCGACGTTGCCGGACAGCAGGTGGCCCTCAAGCTCCTCGGGCAGGGTCCTCGGGTCGGTGACGTAGTCGTGGTACATCACACCGGCGAAGACACCGGTCTGGCTGCCGCGCAGCGACGACGGGTCGATCCCGGCGCGCTCCACCGCCTCCCAGGAGGTCTCCAGCAGCAATCGCTGCTGCGGATCCATCGCCAGCGCCTCACGCGGGGAGATCCCGAAGAACTCCGCGTCGAACTCCCCGGCGTCGTGCAGGAAACCGCCGGAGCGCGCGTAGCTGGTGCCCCGATGGTCGGGGTCGGGGTGGTAGACGGCCTGCCAGCCCCGGTCGGTGGGGAAGTCGCCGATGGCGTCCCCGCCCCCGGCGACCAGCCGCCACAGGTCCTCCGGCGAACGCACCCCACCGGGGAAACGGCAGGCCATCCCCACGATCGCGACGGGTTCGCCAGACGGGACGGGGCGGGGCGCCTCGCGGGGTTCGGGCCTGCCCGCCCCGAGGTGTCTGGCGAGGGCCTCGGGCGTCGGGTGGTCGAACACGATGGTGGCGGGCAGCCGCAGCCCGGTCACCTGGTTTAGCCGGTTCCGCATCCGCACCGCGAGCAGGGAGTCGAAGCCGAGGTCCTTGAACGCGGTGCCGGTCTCCACCTGGCCCGGATCGGCGTAGCCGAGGACGTCGGCCACCTGGGCCCTCACCAGGTCGAGCAGCTCTCGTTCGCCGAGCCCGGCGATCGCCGAGGTGGCACCGGCCGCGTCGGCGGCCCGCCGTACGGGGACGCGGACGAGGCTCCTGAGCGGCGGCGGGAGCGGGGCGTCGGCCGGTCGGCGTGCCTCGCGGGGGTCCAGGCGCGCGGGGACGAGCAGCGGCGCGCCGACGGCGAGGGCGGCGTCGAAGAGTTCGAGACCTTCCTCGGTCGGCATCCGGGTGACACCGTTCTCGGTCCACCAGGTGACCTCGGTGTCGTCGAGGTCGCCGGTGAGCGCGCTGCGCTGCTCCCACGCCCCCCAGGCCAGGGAGACGGCGGGCAGCCCCAGGGCGCGGCGGTGCTGGGCGAGGGCGTCGACGTAGGCGTTGGCGGCGGCGTATCCGGCCTGACCGGGCGCGCCCAGGATGCCCGAGAGCGAGGAGAACAGCACGAACGCGCCGAGGTCCCGCCCGAGGGTGAGTTCGTGCAGGTTCAGCGCGGCGTACGCCTTGGGACGCATGACGGCGTCGAGGCGGGCGGGGTCCAGCGACTCGACGATCCCGTCGTCCAGGACGGCGGCGGCGTGCACGACGGCCACCAGGTCGGGGGTCCGGTCGAGGACCGTGGCGAGCGCGTCGCGGTCGGCCGCGTCACAGGCGGTCACGGTCACGTCGGCGCCCAGCCCGCGCAGCTCGGTCACGAGGTCCGAGGCCCCGGGGGCGGCGGGTCCGAGGCGGCCGAGCAGGAGCAACCGCCGGACGTCGTGCTCGCGTACGAGATGGCGGGCGATCTGGCCGCCGAGGGTCCCGGTACCGCCGGTGATCAGGACGGTGCCGTCCAGGCGCGGCAGGCCGGTGCCGGTCGCGGGACCGGTCCTGGCCAGCCGGGGGACGAGCGCCCGGCCTCCGCGTACGGCCACCTGCGGCTCGTCGGGTACGAGGATCGGCTGGTCGCCGTCGCCCAGGTCCACCAGGACGAAACGGCCGGGGTGCTCGGACTGGGCGGAGCGGAGCAGTCCCCACACGGGCGCGTGGCCGGGGGCGACGGTCTCCCCCGTGGTGCCGGTGCCGACCGCGCCCCGGGTGACCACCACCAGCCGGGCGGAGCCGAACCGCTCCTCGGCGAGCCACTGCCGGACGATCCGCAGCGCCCACCGGGCCGCCTCGTCCGGCCCGGCCGCCCGGGGTGCCTCCACGAGCACGGTGCCGGGGACGGGCTCCGGCACGGTGGCGAGGCCAGGGTGCGGGACGAGCGGGGCGACCGGCCGGCCGTCCCGCACCGGGGTCCAGTCGACGGTGAACAGGGACGCGACAGGACGGCCGGTGAGCCGCCTCACCTGGACGGGACGCACGGCGAGGGAGTCGACCTCGATGACGGGCCTGCCCTGCTCGTCGGCCGCCTCCACGCGGAAGGCGTCCGCGCCGGTGGGGGTCAGCCGCACGCGCAGGGTGGTCGCGGCGCGGGCGTGCAGCCGGATCCCGGTCCAGGCGAACGGCAGCAGGACCTCACCCTCGCCCGCGCGCATCTCGCGGGCGTGCAGGGCGGCGTCCAGCAGTGCCGGGTGGATGCCGAACCGGCTCGCGTCGTCCTGACCGGCGGACGGCAGGGTCACTTCGGCGTAGATGTCGCCGCCGTGCCGCCAGGCCGCGCGCAGCCCCTGGAACGCGGGCCCGTAGGCGTACCCCTGCTCGGCGAGCCGGTCGTAGCGGTCGCGGACGTCCATCGGCTCGGCACCGGCGGGCGGCCACACCGGCCCGCCCACAGCCGGTCGCGGGTCGTCCACTGATTCACCCGTGGCCGGGCCGAGCAGGCCGCTCGCGTGCCTGGTCCAGATGTCGGAGCCGTCCTGCCGCGAGGAGACGCGCACCGGCCGGACGCCGGTCGCGTCTCCGGCACCGGCGACGACGCGGAGGCGCACGCCGCCGTGCTCGGGGAGGACCAGCGGCGCCTCCAGGGTCAGCTCCTCCACCTGGCCGAGCCCGGTGTGCGCGCAGGCGTGCACGGCGAGTTCGGCGAACGCCGCACCGGGCATGAGCACGGTTTCCCGTACGGCGTGACCGGCCAGCCACGGATGGGTCTCCAGTGACACCCTGCCCGTCCACACCAGGCCGTCCTCGTCCGCGCCGTCGAGGACGGCGCCGAGCAGGGGGTGCTCATCGGGCACGAGACCGAGACCGTGCGCGTCGGCCGCCGGGGGCGGTGCGTCCAACCAGTAGTGCTTTCTCTGGAAGGGGTAGGTGGGCAGGTCCGCGTCCAGATCCGGGGGCACGTCCCCGAACGCCGGACTCCAGTCGACCTCCACCCCGTGGACGAACGCCTCACCCAGCGACAGCAGGAAGCGGTCCATGCCGCCTTCGTCGCGGCGTAACGTCCCCACCGCCGCGCCTTCCACCCCTGCGGCTTCCAGTGACTGCTCCACCCCCACGGTCAGCACCGGGTGCGGGCTCACCTCCACGAACACCCGATGCCCGGCCCCGATCAACCCTCGGGTCGCTTCGGCGAACCGCACCCGCTCCCGCAAGTTCCGGAACCAATACCCCGCGTCCAACGGCTCGTCCAGCCACCGCCCACTCACCGTGGAAAAGAACGGCACCCGTGGCACCTGCGGCGAAATACCCGCCAGCGCCTCCACCACCTCAGACCCGATCTCCTCCATCTGCGCCGAATGCGAGGCGTAATCCACCGCGATCACCCGGCTACGCACCCCCGACGCCTCACACTCAGCCACAAACCCCCCCAACGCCCCGGCCTCACCCGATACCACCGTCGAGGCCGGACCGTTCTCCGCCGCCACCGACAACCCACCCCAACCACTCAACAACCCCTCTGTCTGCCGCGCCGAAAGAGCGACCGACGCCATCCCACCCCGACCCGCCAAACCCCCCAGCAACCGGCTGCGCAACGCCACCACCCGCGCCCCATCACCCAACGACAACCCCCCCGACACCACCGCAGCCGCGATCTCCCCCTGCGAATGCCCCACCACCGCGACCGGCTCCACCCCAAAACCCCGCCACACCTGCGCCAGCGACACCATCACCGCCCACAACACCGGCTGCACCACCTCCACCCGATCCAGCCCAAACCCCCCACGCACCGCATCCACCACCGAAAAATCAACAAACGGCTCCAACGCCTCACCACACTGCGCGAACCGATCCGCGAACACCGGCGAGGACGCCAACAACCCCGCACCCATCCCCACCCACTGCGACCCCTGACCAGGAAAAACAAACACCCCACCCGAACCAGCACCGGCGCCCAGCACCCGGCCCTCGACCACCTGACCGCCCACCACCACCCCGCGATGCTCAAACCGCGCCCGACCCGACACCAACACCCGGCCCGCGCCCGCCGACACCACCCGACCCCGCAAACCCCCTACCAAATCCCCCACCGCACCCACCGACCGACCCGACACCACCAACGGCACCGGAACCGGAACCGGCGAAGGACCCCCGTCGGCCGCCGGGAGATCCGCCACCTCCGGCCCCTGCTCGACGATCACGTGCGCGTTCGTGCCGCTCATGCCGAACGACGACACCGCGGCTCTCCGGGCTCCGGCGTTCCTCGGCCACTCCTGTGCCTCGGTCAGCAGCGACACCGTTCCGGAAGACCAGTCGACGTGCGGCGACGGCTCATCCGCGTGCAACGTCCGTGGCAACACCCCATGCCGCATCGCCATCACCATCTTGATCACACCAGCCACCCCCGCAGCGGCCTGCGTGTGACCGATGTTCGACTTCACCGACCCCAGCCACAACGGACGCTCACGGTCCTGCCCGTAGGCGGCCATCAACGCCTGCGCCTCGATCGGATCACCCAGTGCCGTACCGGTCCCGTGGGCCTCGACCGCGTCCACCTCCGACGCCGCCACCCCCGCGTTGGCCAGCGCCCGCCGCACCACCCGCTCCTGCGCCGGACCATTGGGAGCGGTCAACCCGTTCGACGCCCCGTCCTGATTCACCGCCGAACCCCGCACCACCGCCAGCACCCGGTGACCGTTCGCGCGGGCGTCCGACAGGCGCTCCACCAGCAGCATGCCGACGCCCTCCGCCGCGCCGAACCCGTCGGCGGCGGCGGAGAACGGCTTGCAGCGGCCGTCGGGGGCCAGGCCGCGCTGGCGGCTGAAGAAGCGGAACATACCGGGAGTGGACATGACGGCGATGCCACCGGCGAGGGCGAGCGAGCACTCGCCACGGCGTAGCGCCTGGGCGGCCAGGTGCAGCGAGACGAGCGACGACGAGCAGGCCGTGTCGACGGTGAGTGAGGGGCCTTCGAGTCCGAGGAGGTAGGCGACCCGGCCGGAGGCGACGCTGGCGGTGGTACCGGTGAGGAGGTGTCCGTCGAAACCGGCGGGCTGCTCGTGCAGCCGGGTCAGATAGTCCTGGTAGCTGAGGCCGACGAAGACGCCGGTCTGGCTGCCGCGGGCGGAGGTGGGGTCGATCCCGGCCCGTTCGAACGCCTCCCAGGAGGTCTCCAGCAGCAACCGCTGCTGCGGATCCATCGCCAGCGCCTCGTTCGGCGAGATCCCGAAGAACCCGGCGTCGAACTCCAGGGCGTCGTAGAGGAAACCACCGTGTCGTACGTAGCTCTTGCCCGGCCGGTCGGGGTCGGGATCGTAGAGCCCCTCCAGATCCCAGCCGCGGTCGGTGGGGAAGTCGCCGATGGCGTCCCCGCCCCCGGCGACCAGCCGCCACAGGTCCTCCGGCGAACGCACCCCACCGGGGAAACGGCAGGCCATCCCCACGATCGCGATCGGGTCCTCGGCGGTGACGCTGACGCTGGGCTCTGGAAGCCGTCCGGCCGTCCCGGTCACCGTCGACACCAGGTGCCCGGCCAGGGCCTCGGGGGTCGGGTGGTCGAAGACCAGCGTGGCGGACAGCCGTACACCGGTCGCCGCGTTGAGACGGTTGCGCAGGTCCACGCCGAGCAGCGAGTCGAACCCGAGGTCCTTGAACGGCAGGCCGGTCCGTACCGCGCCGGGGTCGTCGTGCCGGAGCACGGCGGCGACCTGGGCGCGTACCAGGTCCAGCGCGACGCGGCTCCGTTCGGCGTCGCCCAGGCCCGCCAGCCGGGCGGCGAAGCCGTCGTCGTGCGCGTCCGCCTCGGCGATCGCCCGCGCCTCGGGCACACCGGCCAGCAACGGCCTGGCGCGCGAGGCCGTGAAGGCCAGGTGGAAGCGCGGCCAGTCGATGTCGGCGACGGTGATCGCGGTCTCGTCGTGGTCGAGCGCCTGGCGCAGTGCCTGGAACACCAGGTCGGGCGCGAGTTCGCGCAGGCCGTGGGCCCTGCGCGTGTCGTCGCGTACCCAGTCGCCCGAGTGGATCACGGTGGCGGGCAGCCCTCGGGCGCGCCGGGAGCGGGCGAGCGCTTCGAGGTAGGCGTGTCCGGCGGCCGTGCCCGCCCGTCCGGGGGTGCCCAGGGTCCCGGCGAGGGAGGAGATCAGCACGAAGGCGTCCAGGTCGCCGGTGAGCTCGCCGAGGATCGTCGCGCCTTCGAGGTGCGGCCGGGCGGCGGAGACGATCCGTTCGGGGGTGAGGTCGTCCAGCGGGGCGTCGTCTCCCGCGCCGGCCGCGTGGACGACCGCCGTCAGCGGCTGGTCGGCGGGGATGCCGTCGAGCAGCGCGGCGACGGCGTCCCGGTCGGTGATGTCGCACGCGGTCACGTGGATCCGGGCCTCCGCCTCGTCCCGCGACGTCCGCGCGTCCGGGGAGGCGGCGCCTCGGCGCCCGGCCATCAGGACGCGGTCGGCCCCCTGCTCCGCGAGCCACCGGGCGACCCGCGTCGCGACCAGGCCGGTGCCCGTGACCAGCACCGTCCCGTGCGGACGCCAGGGCCGCGCCGGGGGCGCGCCGTTCAGCGGCGCCCGCACCAGACGGCGTACCAGGACACCTTCCGCTCGTACGGCCACCTGGTCCTCACCGTCGCCGGCGGCGAGGACCGTGGCCAGGTCCCCCGCGACGGCCTCCGTCACGGTCTCGGGCAGGTCGATCAGGCCGCCCCAGCGGTGCGGCCGTTCCAGGGCGATCACCCGGCCCAGGCCCCAGAGGGCCGCCTGGCGGGGAGCACGCGGCGGGTCGGCTTCGCCGGTTGCGACGGCACCCAGGGTCACCAGCCAGAGCGGGCTCTCGACGCCCGCTTCCGCGAGCGCCCGCACCAGCCGCGTGGTCGACGCCAGGGCCTCGGCCTCGTCGAGGAACAGCAGGGACAGCGTGCCGGCGGCGCCCGCGTGTCCGCGCAGCGCCGCGAGTGCCCCTTCCGCGTCGACCGGGACCACCACGGGGGTGGCACCGCGAGCGCGGAGCGCCTCCGCGCACAGTCCGGCGAGCGGGTCGTCCTGACGTCCGGGTGGTACGGCGACCAGCCATGTTCCGGAGAGCGGCGCGGGTTCGGCGGTGATTCCCTGCCGCCATTCGTCGCGGTAACGGCATTCGTCCACGGTTGCCGTCGCCGGACCACCGGACCGGGCGGCGGGGGACGCGAGCCAGTAGTGCTTTCTCTGGAAGGGGTAGGTGGGCAGGTCCGCGTCCAGGTCCGGGGGCGCGTCCCCGAACGCCGGACTCCAGTCGACCTCCACCCCGTGGACGAACGCCTCACCCAGAGAGAGCAGGAAGCGGTCCATGCCGCCTTCGTCGCGGCGTAACGTCCCCACCGCCGCGCCTTCCACCCCTGCGGCCTCCAGGGACTGCTCCACCCCCACCGTCAGCACCGGGTGCGGGCTCACCTCCACGAACACCCGATGCCCGGCCCCGATCAACCCCGCTGTCGCTTCGGCGAACCGCACCCGCTCCCGCAGATTCCGGAACCAATACCCCGCGTTCAACGGCTCGTCCAACCACCGCCCACTCACCGTGGAGAAGAACGGCACCCGTGGCACCTGCGGCGAAATATCCGCCAGCGCCTCCACCACCTCAGACCCGATCTCCTCCATCTGCGCCGAGTGTGAGGCGTAATCCACCGCGATCACCCGGCTACGCACCCCCGACGCCTCACACTCGGCCACAAACCCCGCCAACGCCCCGGCCTCACCCGATACCACCGTCGAGGCCGGACCGTTCTCCGCCGCCACCGACAACCCACCCCAACCCCCGAGCCGCTCCTCCACCTGATCCGCCGAAAGAGCGACCGACGCCATCCCACCCCGACCCGCCACCCCACCCAGCAACCGGCTGCGCAACGCCACCACCCGCGCACCATCACCCAACGACAACCCCCCCGACACCACCGCAGCCGCGATCTCCCCCTGCGAATGCCCCACCACCGCGACCGGCTCCACCCCAAAACCCCGCCACACCTGCGCCAGCGACACCATCACCGCCCACAACACCGGCTGCACCACCTCCACCCGATCCAGCCCAAACCCCCCACGCACCGCATCCACCACCGAAAAATCAACAAACGGCTCCAACGCCTCACCACACTGCGCGAACCGATCCGCGAACACCGGCGAGGACTCCAACAACCCCGCACCCATCCCCACCCACTGCGACCCCTGACCAGGAAAAACAAACACCCCACCCGAACCAGCACCGGCGCCCAACACCCGGCCCTCAACCGACTCCCCGCCCACCACCACCCCGCGATGCTCAAACCGCGCCCGACCCGACACCAACACCCGGCCCGCGCCCGCCGACACCACCCGACCCCGCAAACCCCCTACCAAATCCCCCACCGCACCCACCGACCGACCCGACACCACCAACGGCACCGGAACCCCAGAAACCTCCGAAGATTCGGGGGGATCGACCACCGGACCCTGCTCCAACACCACATGCGCGTTCGTCCCGCTGATCCCGAACGACGACACCCCAGCCCTGCGCGGCCCACCCGTCTGCGGCCACGGCACCGACGACGTCAGCAACGACACCGCACCCGACGACCAGTCCACATGCGGCGACGGCTCATCCACATGCAACGTCTTCGGCAACACCCCATGCCGCATCGCCATCACCATCTTGATCACACCCGCCACCCCCGCAGCGGCCTGCGTGTGACCGATGTTCGACTTCAACGACCCCAGCCACAACGGCCGATCCCGACCCTGCCCATACGACGCCAACAGGGCTTCCGCCTCGATCGGATCACCCAACCGCGTCCCCGTACCATGCGCCTCCACCGCGTCCACATCCGACGCCACCAACCCCGCATCAGCCAACGCCCGCCGCACCACCCGCTCCTGCGCCGGACCATTCGGCGCCGTCAACCCGTTCGACGCCCCGTCCTGATTCACCGCCGACCCACGTACCACCGCCAGCACCCGATGACCGTTACGCACGGCATCGGAAAGGCGTTCGACGACGAGCACCCCCACGCCCTCGGACCAGCCCGTGCCGTCGGCCGAGGCCCCGAACGACTTGCAGCGCCCATCAGAGGCGAGCCCGCCCTGGCGGCTGAACTCCACGAACATCCCCGGGTTCGCCATCACCGTCACACCACCGGCCAGCGCCAGCGAACACTCCCCCGCCCGCAACGCCGACACCGCCTGATGCAACGCCACCAACGACGACGAACACGCGGTGTCCACCGTCACCGCCGGACCCTCCAGCCCCAGCGCGTACGCCACCCGGCCCGACACCACACTCGACGTCGTACCGGTCAGCAGGTGGCCTTCGAAGCCCTCCGGCGGGGAGTACAGGGGAGCCGCGTAGTCCTGCGCGATGGCGCCGATGTAGACGCCGGTCTGGCTGCCGCGCAACGACGACGGGTCGATCCCCGCCCGCTCCACCGCCTCCCACGACGTCTCCAGCAACAACCGCTGCTGCGGATCCATCGCCAACGCCTCACGCGGAGAGATCCCGAAAAACTCCGCATCAAACTCCCCCGCCCCATACAAAAACCCACCCACACCAGACGCCGACACCTCCCCCAACACCCCAAGATCCCACCCCCGATCCACCGGAAACCCCGACACCACATCCCCACCCGACGCCACCACATCCCACAACCCCTCCGGAGAGGACACCCCACCCGGAAAACGACACGCCATCCCCACGATCACCACCGGATCGGGGCGGCGGGACTCCACCTCCTGGAGACGCTGCCTGGTCTCCTGCAACTCGATGGTGACCCGGCGCAGATACTCGACGAGCTGCTCGTCATTCGCCATGGGTGAGCTCCTTGTCGATGAAACTGAGGAGGTCGTCGAGGTTGGCCGTACGAAGTCGCTCGGTGACGTCCGAGTCAGGTGGCGGTGCCGGTGGGACCGGCGGTTCCGGGGCCGGGTCCGCGGGGAACAGCCGATCGCGCAGATAGCGGACCAGGGCGCCGGGACTGGGATGGTTGAACAGCAGGCCGGTGGGCAGCCGCAAGCCGGTGGCGGCGCTCAGCCGGTTGCGCAGCTCGACCGAGGTCAGGGAGTCGAACCCGAGGTCCTTGAACGGCGTCTCGCCGTCGATCGCGTCGGCGGCGGCGCCGTGCCCGAGCACCAGACCGGCGTGTGTGTGCACCAGGTCGAGCAGGAGCTTCTCCCGCTCCGCGGGAGCCGCCCCCTCAAGCCGCTCGCGCAGCGTGGGCCCGGCGACATCCTCGGCCGGGGCGGGCGTCGCGTCCCCGGCCCGCGTGGACGCCCTCTCCCCGGGCCCGGGGCGCGCGGTCAGCAGCCCGCGCAGCACCGCGGGTGTCTCCCCGCCGCGCGCCCGCAGCGCGCCCAGGTCGAACGCGGCCGGTACGGACACCGCCTCGTCCCCGGCCAGGGCCAGGTCGAACAGGGCGAGCGCGTCGGCGGTCGGCATGGGCCGCAGCCCGGAACGGGCCATCCTGGCCAGGTCGGCGGCGGCGAGGCCACCGGCCATGCCCTCCGCCTGCAGCCAGGGGCCCCAGGCGAGCGCGGTGGCCGGCAGGCCACGGGCCCGCCGTCTCTGCGCCAGCGCGTCGAGTGCCGCGTTGGCCGCCGCGTAGTTGGCCTGTCCGGCCCCGCCCAGGGTGGCCATTACAGAGGAGAACAGGACGAACGCCCGCAGGTCCGCACCGGCGGTGAGCTCGTGGAGGTGCAGGGCGCCGTCGACCTTGGCGCGGAGTACGGTGTCGAGCCGTCCGGGGGTGAGTTCGGTGATCACGCTGTCGTCGAGGACACCGGCGGCGTGCACGACGGCGGTCAGCGGGTGCTCGGCGGGGACGGTGCCGAGAAGCGCGGCGACGGCCGCGCGGTCGGCGACGTCGCAGGCGGCGAAGGTGACCGTGGCGCCCAGCCCGGCCAGTTCCCGCCGCAGGTCCGCGGCGCCGTCGGCGGCGAGGCCGCGGCGCCCCGCCAGGATCAGGTGGCGCATGCCGTACGCGTCCACCAGGTGCCGGGCCAGTGCCCGGCCGAGCGCGCCGGTGCCGCCGGTGATCAGGACCGTGCCCTGCGGGTCGGGCCCGCCCGGGACGGTCAGCACGACCTTGCCGGTGTGCCTGGCCTGGCCGACGAACCTGAACGCCTCGGGTGCCCGGCGTACGTCCCAGGCGGTGACCGGCGGCGGTTCGAGCGTCCCGTCGGCGAACAGCGGGGCGAGCTCGGAGAGCATCCTGCCGATCCGGTCCGGTTCCAGTTCGAGCAGGTCGAAGGCGTGGTAGCGGACTCCGGCCGGGTCCCGGAGGTCGGTCTTGCCCAGCTCGACGAAGCGGCCCCCGGGGGCCAGCAGCCGCAGGGAGGCGTCGGTCGGCTCCCCCGCGAGGGAGTTGAGCACGACGTCCACGCCGTGGCCGCCGGTGGCCGCCCGGAACCGTTCCTCGAAGGCGGTGTCCCGCGACGAGGCGACCCGCTCGGATGGCAGGCCGGTGGCGTCGTGTTTGGCAGGGGAGGCGGTGCCGTACACGTCCGCGCCCAGGTGCCGGGCGAGCCGGACGGCGGCCGTGCCCACCCCGCCCGCCGCGGAGTGGATCAGCACGGACTCGCCGTGCCGCAGCCCCGCCAGCTCGACCAGCGCGTGGTAGGCGGTCAGGTAAGCGATGGGCGTGGCGGCCGCCTGTGCGTACGTCCAGCCTGCGGGGATCGGCGCGACGGCCCGCCGGTCGGCGACCGCGACGGGACCGAAGGCGCCGGAGAACACGCCCATCACCCGGTCGCCCGGCGCGATCCCCGTGACGCCCGGCCCCACCTCGCTGACCGTTCCGGCCGCTTCGAGGCCGGGGAGACCTGGATCGCCCGGATAGTGGCCCAGGGCGCCGAGCACGTCACGGAAGTTCACGCCCGCCGCGCGCACCGAGACCCGGACCTGGCCGGGCGCCAGTGGTCCGTCCACCTCGGGGCAGGGCCGCAGGGCCAGCCCGTCCAGCGTGCCCCGCCGGACGACCCCGAGCCGCCACGGGACCCTCCGGCCGGACACCGGGGAGGCGTCCCCGTCGGGTGGGGGGAGCGAGCCGGGGCGCGGGGTGGCGGCTCTGGCCAGGCGCGGGACGCGGACCGTGCCGCCGCGGAGCGCGAGCTGGGGCTCGCCGGTCGCGAGCGCGTCCGAGAGCCCGGTCGCGAGCGCGGTCGCGAGCCTGGCGGAGAGCCCGGTCGCGAGCGCGTCCGGGAGCGCGGTCGCAAGCCCGGCCGGGAGCCCGGTCGCGAGCGTGTCCGGGAGCAGGTCCGCGGAGTCGTCGTCGGTGTCCACCAGCACCAGGCGCCCGGGATGTTCGGTCTGCGCGGAACGCACCAGCCCCCACACCGCGGCCTGTATCGGGTCGGCGGCCTGTCCCGCCTCGGTGGCGACCGCGCCGCGGGTCACCAGGACCAGCCGGGCATCGGCGAGACGCTCCTCCGCGAGCCACTCGCGTACCAGCGCCAGGACACGCCCGGTGACGGCGCGCACGCCGCCGGACCGAGGACACTTGGCGACCACCACCCCGGGCCGCTCCGGACCGGGAACCGGGCCGGGGACCGGGGCGGGCACGCCACCGGAGGACCGTTCGGGAGCCACACCGAGGACCGGCGCACGGGTCGCGTCGAGGACCGGGCCGAGGGCGAGGTCCTCTCCCAGCGTGACGATCCGTCCCACCGGTGCCCCGCCGGGCGGCACGGAGGGCCAGTCGAGCCGGAACATCGCGTTCACCGGCGCCGCCGAGCCCGGGCGGGCCGGGCGCAGCACCAGTTCGTCGATCGACAGGACGACCCTGCCCTCCTCGTCGGAGGCGGTCAGCGTGATCCCGCCGCCGTCCGCGGGCGCCAGGCGTACCCGCAAAGTCTCCGCGCCGGTCGTGACCAGCGACGCGCCACTGAAGGCGAAGGGCAGTTCGGGCGGTCCGTCACCGGCCGCCGGGCGACCGGCCCACGCGTGCAGGGCCGCGTCCAGCAGCGCGGGGTGCAGCCCGAAGCCGCCGCGCGGCAGGCCCCCCGGCAGCCTCACCTCGGCGTACGCCTCCGCGCCCCGGTAGCGGACGGTACGCAGGCCGCGGAAGGCGGGCCCGTAGGCGTAGCCACGGTCGGCGAGCCGTTCGTAGACGGCACCGGCGTCCTCACCGGCGTCTTCGGGGACGTCTCCGGCGACCGGCGAGGTCGCGTCGCGCGTACTGCCCGCGTCCACACCGGACGACGCCGTCCCGGCGAGAGCGGGAGCGGGAGCGGGGACGTGAGCGGGAGCGGGAGCGGAGGCGGAGGCGGGGGCGAGGACGTGAGCGGGGGCGAGCAGGCCGGAACCGTTCCTCGTCCACTCGCCGTCCCGGGACCGGCTGTAGAGCGTGAGGGCCCTGCGGTCCTCGGCGTCCCGGGCGGCGACCACGAGCTGAACCTCGACGTGGCCCTCTCCGGGCAGCGTCACCGGTCGTTCGAGGGTGAGCTCCTCGACCGCCGGGCAGCCCGTCCGCGCGCCCGCGTGCCAGGCCAGCTCCAGGAGTGCCGCCCCGGGCAGGATGACCGATCCGGCCACCTCGTGGTCGGCGAGCCACGGGTGGGAGCGGCGGGAGAGCCGGGCCGTGAACAGCGTCTCCCCCGAGGCTGCCGACTCGACGGGGGCGTCCAGCATCGGGTGCTCGCCCGCCACGGCCCGGGGCGTCTCCAGCCAGTAGCGACGGCGCCGGAACGGGTAGGTCGGCAGCGGGGCGGGACGCGCGCCGCCGAAGAACGCGCCCCAGTCGACGTCCGCACCGCGCACGGCGGCCGTCGCCAGCGCGGTGGCCAGGGTCGTCGTCTCGGGTACGCCACGGCGCAGCACCGGCGTGAAGACCGCGTCCGGCGCGCATTCGGCCCCCATCGCGGAGAGCACCCCGTCGGGCCCGAGTTCCAGGAACGTCCGCACCCCGTCCGCGTGCGCGGCCCGCACGGCGTCGGCGAACCGGACGGGCCCGCGCGCCTGGCGTACCCAGTGGTCGGCGGAGAAGACGACCGGCCCCCCGGTCACGGTCGACACGACGGGGACGCGCGGCTCCCCGTAGGTCAGTCTCTCGGCCACCTCCCCGAAGGCGTCGAGCATCCCGTCCATGCGCGGCGAGTGGAACGCGTGGCTCACCCTCAGCCCGCGGACCTTGCGGCCTCGCGCCTCGAAGTGCGCGGCCACGCCGAGCACGGGCGCCTCGTCGCCGGAGACGACGACCGCGGCCGGGCCGTTGACCGCGGCGAGCGCGAGTTCGTGCTCGCGCCCGGCCAGCAGGCCGAGCACCTCCTCCTCCGACGCCTCCACGGCCGCCATCGCCCCGCCCTCCGGCAGCGCGCCCATCAGGCGGCCACGAGCGGCGACCAGCGCGCACGCGTCGGGCAGCGAGAGCACCCCGGCGACGTGGGCGGCGGCCAGCTCCCCGACGGAGTGCCCGGCGAGGACGTCCGGGCGGACACCCCAGTGTTCCAGCAGCCGGAACAGCGCCACCTCCAGCGCGAACAGCGCGGTCTGGGTGTGCTCGGTCCGGTCGAGCAATTCGCGGGGCGCGTCGCCGAACACGATGTCGGCCGGTGAACGGCCGAGATGCGGCCGGAGCCCGTCCCAGACCTCCTCCAGCGCCCGGGCGAACACCGGGTGGGCCGCGTACAGCTCGCGCCCCATCGCGTGCCGCTGGCTCCCCTGGCCGGTGAACAGGAAGCCGAGCCCGCCGGAGGCCGTACCCGTGACCAGGCCCGGCGTCTCCCGTCCGGTGGCGAGCGCGGCCAGGCCGCGGTCGAAGTCCCGGATGTCCGCGGCGACCAGGGCCGCGCGCCGGGTGAACGTGGCACGGGTGGTGGCCAGGGCGTGCCCGACGGCGGCCGGGGTGGCCTCGGGGTGTCCTGCCAGGTGCTCGCGCAGCCGCGCCGCCTGCTCGCGCAGCGCGCGGCCGTCCCTGCCGGTGACGATCCACGGCACCGGGCGAGCCGTCTCCCCGCCCTCCGGATCCCCCGCGCCCTCTCCACGCTCCGGGACGGCCACAACCTGCGGGACCCTCTGAACCTCTCCGCGCCCCGGGAAGGTCACGACCTGCGTAACCACCCGGCCCTCTCCGTACTCCGGAACCGCCCCAACCTCTCCGCGCCCCGGGGCTGCCACAACCTGCGGGATCTCCGTGATTTCCTCGGTTCCCCCGGCTCTCCCGGCTCTCCCGCCGACCTCCTGCGGCCCCTGCTCCAACACCACGTGCGCGTTCGTGCCGCTGATCCCGAACGACGACACCCCAGCCCTGCGCGGCCCACCCGTTTCCGGCCACGGCACCGACGACGTCAGCAACGACACCGCACCCGACGACCAGTCCACATGCGGCGACGGCTCATCCACATGCAACGTCTTCGGCAACACCCCATGCCGCATCGCCATCACCATCTTGATCACACCCGCCACCCCCGCAGCGGCCTGCGTGTGACCGATGTTCGACTTCAACGACCCCAGCCACAACGGCCGATCCCGACCCTGCCCATACGACGCCAACAGGGCCTTCGCCTCGATCGGATCACCCAACCGCGTCCCCGTACCATGCGCCTCCACCGCGTCCACATCCGACGCCACCAACCCCGCATCAGCCAACGCCCGCCGCACCACCCGCTCCTGCGCCGGACCATTCGGCGCCGTCAACCCGTTCGACGCCCCGTCCTGATTCACCGCGCTGCCGGAGACGACGGCCAGCACGGACCGCCCCAGGCGCCGGGCCTCCGACAGCCGTTGCAGCAGCAGCACGCCGACACCCTCGGACCACGCCGTGCCGTCGGCGGCGGCGGAGAACGACTTGCAGCGCCCGTCGGAGGCGAGCCCGCCCTGGCGGCTGAACTCCACGAACATCCCCGGATTGGCCATCACCGTCACACCACCGGCCAGCGCCAGCGAACACTCCCCCGCCCGCAACGCCGACACCGCCTGATGCAACGCCACCAACGACGACGAACACGCGGTGTCCACCGTCACCGCCGGACCCTCCAGCCCCAGCGCGTACGCCACCCGGCCCGACACCACACTCGACGTCGTACCGGTCAGGCCGTAGCCCGCCGTCTCCCCCTCGGTCTCGTGCAGGCGCGGGCCGTAGTCGGTCGGCATCGCGCCGATGTAGACGCCGGTCTGGCTGCCCCGCAGCGACGACGGGTCGATCCCCGCCCGCTCCACCGCCTCCCACGACGTCTCCAGCAACAACCGCTGCTGCGGATCCATCGCCAACGCCTCACGCGGAGAGATCCCGAAAAACTCCGCATCAAACTCCCCCGCCCCATACAAAAACCCACCCACACCAGACGCCGACACCTCCCCCAACACCCCAAGATCCCACCCCCGATCCACCGGAAACCCCGACACCACATCCCCACCCGACGCCACCACATCCCACAACCCCTCCGGAGAGGACACCCCACCCGGAAAACGACACGCCATCCCCACGATCACCACCGGATCGGTGGAGGGCGTCGCCACGGCCGGGGGCGTGGGGGCGGCCGGGGCCGAGCCCAGGTGGGCGGTGAGGGCCGAGGGGGTCGGGTGGTCGAAGACGGCGGTGCCCGGCACCGGCCGTCCGGTGGCGGCGGCGAGCCGGTCGCACAGCTCGACCGACATGGCGGAGTCGAAGCCGAGGTCCTTGAAGGTCCGGTCCATCTCCACGGCGTCGGGCGCGTAGTGGCCCATGATCGCGGCCACCTGCGCGCGCACCACGCCCGTGAGGTCCCGTACCGCCTCGGGGGAACCGTCGTGAGTGGCGGGGAGGGACACGGGAAGGGACACGGCGGCATCGCGGGAAGGTTCCGGGCCGGTCCGGGTGTCCAGCCAATAGGGGCGCCGCTCGAACGGATACGTCGGCAGGTCCACCGGCCGGCCGCCGGGGAAGATCGTTTCCCAGTCGACGGAGGCGCCCGCGACCTGCGCCTCGGCCAGTGAGGTCAGGAAGCGGTCCATGCCGCCCTCGTCGCGGCGGAGGGTGCCGACGACCGCGCCCCCGGCCCCGAGGGTGTCCCGGACGGCCCCGGTGAGCAGCGGGTGCGGGCTCATCTCGACGAAGAGGTCGTGGCCCGCTGCCTCCAGGGCGCGGACCGTCTCCTCGAAGCGGACCTGCCGCCGCAGGTTGAGGTACCAGTAGGAGGCGTCCAGCTCGCGGGTGTCCAGCGGCCCGGCCGTGACGGTGGAGTGGAACGCGACGCGCGACCCTTCAGGCCGGAGGTAGGACAGCTCGCCGAGCAGCCGCTCGCGCACCGCGTCGACGTGTTCGCAGTGCGAGGCGTAGTCGACCGCGACCCGGCGGGCTCTGACGCCGTCCGCCTCGCAGGCGGCCCGCAGCTCGTCGAGCGCGTCCAGGTCTCCGGAGACCACGACCGACGCCGGGCCGTTCACGGCGGCGACCGCGAGCCGCCCGGCCGCGCGGGCCAGTCGTGCCCGTACCTCGCCGGCGGACATGGCCACCGACAGCATGCCTCCGCGCCCGGCGATCTCGGACATCGCCCGGCCGCGCAGCGCGACCAGGCGCGCGGCGTCGTCCAGTGACAGCGCGCCCGCCACGTACGCGGCGGCGACCTCGCCCTGGCTGTGGCCCACGACGGCGGTGGGCCGCACTCCGTGGGAGCCCCAGAGGGCGGCCAGCGAGACCATCTGGGCGAACAGTGCGGGCTGGACGACGTCGTCACCCGTCAGGGGCTCACCGTCGGCCAGCCGGTCGATGAGGGAGAAGCCCAGGTGGGGGGCGAACGCCCGGGAGCAGTCGGCGAGCCGGTCCCGGAAGGCGGGGGCGGTCTCCACGAGCCGGGCCGCCATCCCGGTCCACTGCGAGCCCTGGCCGGGGAAGACGAACACGATCCGTCCGGCACCCGCCGTACCTGCTCGCCGGACGAGGCCGGGCGTGGGTTCGCCGTGCGCCAGCCCGGCCAGGGCGCGCAGCAGCGTCTCGCGGTCCGGCGCGACGACCGCCGCGCGGCGCTCGAAGGCGGTCCTGGTGGTGGCGAGCGAGTGTCCGAGGTCGGCGAGGTCGAGGCCCGGGTCGCGCTCCAGCCTGTCCAGCAGCAGGCCCGCCTGTGCCCGGAGCGCTTCCTCGCCACGTGCCGAGACCGGCCAGACACCGGGAAGGTCCCCGCGTGCCACGGGCTCCGCGCCGGTGGGGCACATGGAGGATCCGGCGGCAGTCGAAGGAGCGGCGGAGCGTGAGGAGGCGTCGGGGTCCGGGGAGGTCGCGGAGCCCACGGAGGCCACGGAGTCCGGGAGGACGGTGGAAGCCGGAGAGGCCACGGAGCCCGGGGCACGCGGAGTAGCGGTGGAGACGGTGGAAGCCGGGGCAGCCACGGAGCCCAGGGAACCCAGGGGGGCGGTGGAGACGGTGGCGCCCGGGGAGACGGTGGAGCCTGAAGAGGGTGCGGGCCGTGCCGAGGCCGGGGCCTCGGCGAGGATGACGTGGCAGTTGGTGCCGCCCATGCCGAAGGAGCTCACCCCGGCCACCCTCGGGCGGTCCGCGACGGGCCACGGGCCGGTCTCGGTCTGCACCCTCAGGCGCAGCTCCTCCAGCGGGATGTCCGGGTTGGGCGTCTCGAAGTGCAGGCTCGGCACCAGCTCGCCGTGGGCGACGCACAGCGCCGTCTTCACCAGCCCGGCGATGCCGCTCGCGCCTTCCAGGTGACCGATGTTCGTCTTCACCGAGCCGACCCGCAGCGGTGCTCCCCGTACCCCCGCCGCCCCCGCCGCCCCCGGTGTCCCGGGCACCCCCGGTCCCCCCGCGAAGGCCGCGCCGAGGGCCCGTGCCTCGACCGGGTCGCCGACCGGGGTGCCGCTGCCGTGCAGCTCGACGTACTGGACCTCCTCGGGGCGCACCCCGGCGCGGGCGTGGGCGCGCCGGACGACCTCTTCCTGGGCCGCCGCCTCGGGTGTGGTGAGCGTGCGGCCGCCGCCGTCGTTCCCGGTCGCGGTGGCGCGGATGACGCAGTGGATCCGGTCGCCGTCCGCGAGGGCCGAGGCCAGGGGTTTGAGCACGAGGACGGCACCGCCCTCGCCGCGCACGTACCCGTCGGCGCGGGCGTCGAAGGTCGCGCACCGGCCCCGGGGGGACAGCCCGCCGAAGGCCGCGGAGACCTCGGCGCTGTCGGGGCCGATCATCAGGTTGACGCCCCCGGCCAGGGCGAGGACGGACTCGCCCGCCAGCAGGCTCTCGCAGGCCAGGTGCACCGCCACCAGCGAGGACGACTGCGCGGTGTCGACGGTGAGGCTCGGACCGCGCAGGCCGAGCGTGTAGGAGAGGCGGTTGGCGATGACGCCGCGGTGCAGCCCGGTCATGGCGTGGGGCG
Source organism: Streptosporangium heterodermiicola (assembly GCF_051390675.1). Lineage (NCBI taxonomy): Bacteria > Bacillati > Actinomycetota > Actinomycetes > Streptosporangiales > Streptosporangiaceae > Streptosporangium > Streptosporangium heterodermiicola. Next base: position 98,848 of record NZ_JBPJSR010000024.1, on the reverse strand, counting down.
TGAGCGCGGACGCGCCCCGCCCGCCCGCGAGGGCCGCGTAGTCGTCCCAGATCGCGCCCGCGAAGACTCCCGTACGGCTGCCGCGCAGGCTCGCCGGCACGATCCTGGCCTCCTCAAGCGCCTCCCAGCCGAGTTCCAGCATCAGCCGCTGCCGCGGGTCCATGAAGGCCGCCTCCCTCGGCGAGACGCCGAAGAAGGCCGGGTCGAAGTGGTCGATCCGCTCGATGAACCCGCCGCGCGGGCCGGCCTGACCGGGGCGGTCGCCGGGCGGCCCGGTGACGGCGTCCACGCCGTCCCGCAGGAGGGTCCAGAACTCCGAGGGACTCCCGGCCATGGGGAACCGGCAGGACAGTCCGATGATCGCGATGGCGTCGTGGCCGCTCCGCGCGCCGGGATCGCTCATACGTACACCTCACCCCCGTGAGAACACCCGCCCCCGTGGCGGGTCAGGCCCCGCCGTCCCGCGTGAACGCGCAGTTATGCCACGTCAGCGGTGTAAATCACCAAGGCCCCCTTTAGCGAAAGATGATCTACAACACGCATAGTACGTCGCCGGATGCCCGAGTAAATGTCCGTCCTGTTACTTGTTATCGGGCGACATGACTTGACGCTCGATGTGGTGATCACGGGGAGCCTGACCCCGCGACCCTTCCCCTACGCGGCCGATGGTCAGCACGGGTCCCGGAGTTGACTGGAAGGTTGACAGACGGGTGTGGCGACATCGGTTTCGCGTGGAGCGAACGCATATGTATTGACATACCGAATTACCCATAAGTCTACGCCGAGCCATTTACAGTGCCATCCGTCATCATGAATGACCAATCTGGTCAAGCATGATGAAATATGCAAAAAATAGCATTGTTGTCATTAAAAGCGGACAGCAAACCTGCCAGGGCGGAGTACGGGACATCGCCCGCACCGGAGCACGAGCAAGGACTCACGGACCGTCGAGACCCCGACACGCCGAGGCGCCGGAAGCACCCGGCGCGGGGAGACGTCAGGCGGTGTGCCGGTACGTCGAGTAGGTCAGGTAGCCCGCGTCACCGCCCTGGTAGTACGTCGCCTCGTCGACGGGGGCGACCGGGAGGCCGGTACGCAGCCGCTCGACCAGGTCGGGGTTGGCGAGGAACCCTCGGCCGAAGCTGATGAGGTCGGCGCCCAGCCCGAGCCAGTGGTCGGCCTCGGCCCGCCCGGTCTGCTTCGGGCCCATCGGCAGCACCGGGTTCGTGACGAGGGTGCCCGGCCACGCGCGGCGCAGCCCGATCAGCACCTCCTCGTCGGCGGTGGCCTCCAGATGGACGTAGGCCAGGTCGAGGCGGGCCAGCTCGGCCAGCAGCGCGGCGTACAGCTCCGGCACCTCGGTCTCCTCCACGCCCCAGAACGTCCCGCCCGGGGAGAGGCGGATCCCGGTCCTGGCCCCGCCGACGGCCTCGGCGGTCGCCGACACCGCCTCGACGGCGAACCGGATCCGGTTGGCCACCGAGCCTCCGTAGCGGTCCGTGCGCAGGTTGGCGTTCGACGAGAGGAACTGCGAGATCAGGTAGCCGTTCGCGCCGTGCAACTCCACGCCGTCGAAGCCGGCCTCGACGGCCCGGCGGGCGGCCAGGCCGTACGACTCGGCGTGCTCGGGCACCTCTGCGGCGTCCAGGGCGCGCGGCGTCGGCGCGGGCCGGGGCCCGGCCGGGGTGAACACGTCGCCGACGGCCGGGACCGCCGAGGGCCCGACCGGCCGCATGCCGGTGGTGTCGGGATGGGAGACCCGCCCGCCGTGCATGAGCTGGGCGAAGATCCGCCCGCCGTTGGAGTGCACGGCGGCGGTCACCGGGCGCCACGCGGCGACCTGCTCGTCGGTGTGCAGCCCCGGCGTGCCCGGGTTGGACTGCCCGATCAGGCTCGGCTGCACGCCCTCGGAGACGATCAGCCCGGCCGTCGCGCGCTGCGCGTAGTACGTCGCCATCGCCGGTGTCGCCAGCCCGCCGGCGGCGGCCCGGACTCGCGTCATCGGGGCCATCACCATCCGGTTGGGCAGCGTCAGGTCGCCGAGCCGATAGCTGTCGAAAAGGGTCGTCACGTCGTCCTCCATGGTCGTCGGTCCCGGATCGCGGGTACGACGAGTACGCTAGAAGCTCACATCAATGTCAGAGGCAAGCCCTGTGACGCGGATCACACCGGGAGGACGATGTGCGCATCGGCGAGCTCGCGTCACGGACCGGGGTCAGTGTCCGGTCGCTGCGCTACTACGAGGAGCAGGGGCTGCTCGCCAGCACCCGCAGCGCCAGCGGGCAGCGGCACTACTCGGACGACGGGGTCGAGCGGGTCACGTTCATCCAGCGCCTGTACGCCGCGGGCCTGTCCAGCCGCACCATCGCCGAGCTGCTCCCGTGCACCGAGTCGCCCAGCACGGAGAACTCCGACGCCGCCCTGGAACGGATGGCGCAGGAGCGCGACCGGCTCTCCGCGCACATCACCGACCTCGTCCGCACCCGCGACGCGCTCGACGGGCTGATGGCCACGAACCGGGCGCACCGCGAGCGGCTGCGGGTGCCACTGGCCGGTTGACCACAGCGGGCGGCCCGGCCGGCGGCCGAAGGCGTCACGGTCAGGGAAGAGGGCGGGCCTCGACGCGGTGTGAGGGCGACGTCACGTCCGTGGCGCTCCCCTGACCGTCCGGCTGGAACAGCCGCAGCAGCCGCAGCGCCGGCACGGTCATCACCGTGGTGAGCAACGCCATCATCACCAGGACGGTGAACGTCCCCGACGAGATCACCCCGATGCTCAGCCCCGTGCTCAGCACGACGATCTCCGTGATGCCCCGCGCGTTCATGAGCACCCCCAGCCCCATCGCGAGCCGGCCCGGCATGCCGCCGACCCAGGCGATCGCGGCGGCGGTGCCGAGCTTGCCGAGCACGGCGGCCACCAGCAGGATCGCCCCGCCGACGAGCACCACCGGCTCGTCGAAGGCGAGGAACACGTTCGTCTGCAGGCCGATCGAGGCGAAGAACACCGGCAGCAGCAGCGACCGGTTGAGGGCGCCCAGCCGCCGGGGCACGGCGCCGAGCACGGGCGCGTCGCGGGGCAGCGCGATACCCGCGAGCAGGGCGCCGAAGATGGCGTGGGCGCCGGCGACGTCCGTCGCGGCCGACAGCGCGAAGATCAGGCCGAGGACGAGGACGAGCCCGGCGGGCGTGGACAGCGTGACCGCCGAGTACCTGTCCGCCAGGGCCCGCAGGAGCGGGCGCAGCACGAGGATCACGGCCAGGACGATCGCGGCCGTCAGCGCGATCGTCGTCAGGACGCCCACGGCCGAACGCGCGTGCGCGAGCGCGACGACGGCGGCCAGCGCGCACCAGGCGAGCACGTCGGCGACGCCCGCGCAGACGATCGCCAGGGTGCCCAGCCGGGTGCCCGCCAGCCCCGACTCCTGCAGGATGCGGGCCAGGACGGGGAACGCGGTGACGCTGAGCGCCGTACCGACGAACAGCACGAACGCGGCACCACCGCCGGATGGGCCCGCGAGGTCGGCGGCGAACGGCAGGGCGGCGAGCACGCCCAGCGCGAACGGGACGGCGACCATGGCGAGGGAGGCGACCCCGATGACGGTGCGCTGGCGGCCGAGGGCGGCGGTGTCGAACTCGGTGCCCACGGTGAACATGAAGATCACCAGACCGGCCTGGGCGAGCAGGCCGAGCTGAGGGTGCGCCCACTCCGGCAGGATCAGGCCGGTCACCGCCGGCGCGACCGAGCCCAGCACGGACGGCCCCAGCAGCAGCCCGGCCGCGATCTCCCCCACCACCGCGGGCTGGCCGAGGCGGCGGGCCAGGCGGCCGCCGAGGGAGGCGAGGCCGCCGATGACGGCGACGGCCAGGAACAGGCGCAGGATGGGCTGGGCGGGGCCCGTCTCGGCGCCGGGCGGCGGCGCGGACGCGGCGGGCGCCGCGCCGGAGCCGACGACCATGACGAGCAGGAGCGACCCGGCGGCCACCGCGATCAGCGCTCCCGCCAGCGTCAGCGCGCGGGCGGGAGCGGGCAGCAGGCGGCCTTCGGCCTCCTCCAGCGGGCTTTCGCCGCGCGCGTGCACGTCGGGTCGCACCTGTCGGTCCTCCAGGTTCTCGGCACGCGGGGGTGGTTCAGGCGGCGCCCGGTGGACGCCTCGTGGCGCGGCCACCGGCCAGCAGCAGCGCGGCGACGGCGGCGACGAGCCCACCGGCGATGATCGGGGTGAGCGCCGCGAAGCCGAACGCGGCCGCGACCTCGCCGAACATCGGCGGGCCGAGCAGCGATCCGAGGCTGCCCGCCTGGGCGACCAGGCCGCTGCCGACGTCGGCGTGGTCGAGCCGCTCCAGGATCAGCGGCAGGGTGGCGAAGACGAGGGCGGCCAGGAACCCGTTGGCGAGCGACAGCGTCCCGGCGCCCGCGAGCACCCCGGCGAGCGGGCCGCCGCCGTATACGAGCCAGGCGGCGGGCACGGCGAGCAGGCCGAGCAGCGCGAGGGCGCCGACCCGGGTGCCTCGGCGCAGCAGCATGCCGGCGAGCAGCCCGCCGGCCGCGCTGAGCAGCGAGATCACCGAGGTGCTCGCGCCCGCGGCGGCGGCCGAGTTCGCGTGCTGGTCGATGAGGAGCGTGGGGAGCAGCACGATCACCGGGATGGTCACCAGCGCGGTCAGGCAGAACGAGGCGGCCAGCGCGGCCGGCCACCGCAGCGCGCCCAGCCGGGGGACGGGCCCGGCGGCCGCCCGCGGACCGGCCCCCGAGCGGGGCAGCCGCAGCCGTACGGCCACCGCCATGAGGAGGGTGAGACCGGCGAGCAGGCCGATCCAGCCGCGCCAGCCGAAGGCCTCTCCGGCCGCGCCGCCGACGAGTGTGCTGGCGAACAGGCCCACGGACACGAACGTGGCCCAGATCGACAGGGCGGCGCTGCGGTCGCGTTCGTCGGCCAGGCGCAGGACGAGCACCGGCCCGGCGATGGTGACCAGCAGGTAGCCGAAGCCCTCGACGACGCGGGCGACGAGCAGCGTGGCGAAGTCACCGGCCAGGACACCCGCCGCGCTCGCCACGGCGATCAGGGCGAGGCCGTACACCAGCGACCCCTGCGCGCCGAAGCGGCGCATCAGGTAGCCGCCGGGCAGGCCGAAGACGGCGCCGACGCCGACGACCGCCGAGATGACCCAGCCCAGCTGTGACAGCGACAGCGACAGCTGGCCGGTCACCGCCGGTCCGACGGGGGCGAACTTGCCCAGGCTCATGGCGGCGACGACGCCGCCGAGATAGACGACGCCGATGGTCACCCACCGCGAGCGCGATCCGGGCCGCACGGGTCGCACGGGCGCGTCCGGGGCTGGCTCAGACTTCATTGTCTCTCCTTCGCACGATGTCACGGCGGCCCCAATGGTCATCGTGCCCTCGCGTGCCGGTCAACCCGGCACGGCCAGGACGGCGACGAGGCGCGGGCCGGCGAAGGAGAAGCGAACGAGCGCGGACCGCTGGTGGCGTGACGCGCGGCGGCCGTCGCGGACGTGGAGCCACAACCAGGCGGCGTCCTGGTCCAGGGCGACCGGTCCGCAGCGGGCCGACGGGTGGGCGGGGGCGGTGTAGCGGCTCAGCGGGGCGAGCAGTTCGGGCGGCAGGCCGACGAGGTCGACGTCCAGGATGTCGCCGCGTTCGTCCAGGTCGACGCCCAGGGCGACGTTCACCTCCAGATGGCGGAAAGTGGCGGGGGCTACGAGGGCCGCACCGGCGAGCCGCAGGTCGAGCGTCGCCGAACCCGGCCGCCACCCGGCTCCGTCTGCGGGCAGCAGCCGGTCGTCCATGGCGTGGGAGGGGGTCGCGGGCGTCACGGCCGCACCGCGTTCGTGGCGAGGATGCCGATCCCGGTCTCGGTGACGTTGACGGCGCCGGCCGACAGCAGGACGTCGATCGTCTCCGGCACGTCCCGGCTGGACAGCACGCCCTGCAGGACGACCATGTTCTCGTCGGTCAGCTCCGCCCCGGCCCGCCACGAGCGCCCCGGCATGGCCAGGGTGACCTCCGGCAGGCGGTCGGCGGGGGCGCGGACCGTCAGCAGCACGTTCGCCGGGCCGGTCCAGGCGCCGCGCAGCAGCCGGGCGATCCTCCCGATGACAGCGCGCCTGCCCTCGTCGGCGTACGCGGCGGGGTTGGCGATGAGCTGGGCGCCGCAGGTGCGGATCGTCTCGATGATGCGCAGGTTGTTCTGCTGGAGCGAGTGTCCCGTCTCCACGACGTCGACCATCACGTCGGCCAGTTCGGGGATCTTGGCCTCGGTGGCGCCGTACGAGACGACCACCTCGGCGCGCCGGCCGGCGTCCTGGAAGAAGCGGCGGCCGATGTTGGGGTACTCGGTGGCCATCCGGACGCCGTCGTCGAGGTCGGCCACGCTGGTCGCCGGGTGGTCGGCGGGCACGGCGAGGACGAGCCGCCAGGGTTTCTCGGTGTTGCGGGAGTAGTCGAACGACTCGACCACCTCGACCTCGGCGCCGGTCTCCTCGACCCAGTCGGCGCCGGTGAGCCCCATGTCGAACGAGCCGTTCTGGACGACGAGCGGGATCTCGCGCGGCTTGTAGAACGCGACCCGCGCGGTGCCCGCGTACTCGATGGTGCCCCGGTAGGAACGTTCGGAGGACCGCCGCACGTCGAGGCCGGCGGCCGCGAAGAGCTCCAGGGCCCGCCGTTCCAGGGATCCCGTCGGCAGGGCGAGCGAGATCATGCTTCCTCCTTCGCGCGTCAGACGTGCAGCAGCCGGTCGATGCCGATGATCGGCGGCGTCGCCAGCTCGGCGGGGCGTACCTCGATCTCGCCGACGACGAGGTCGGTGGGCCAGGAGTCGACGATGGTGCCGACGCAGCGGGCGATCGAGCGCGTGCTCATCTTGTACGGGTCGTCGTCGCCGTCGAGGTTGGCGATGGCGCCGGGCGAGACGAGGCAGGCGCGCACGCCGTTGCGCCGCTCCTCCAGCAGCAGCGTCTCGACCAGCGCCTTCAGCCCGGCCTTGGTGGCGCTGTAGGCGGCGCCGCCCTCGAAGTAGCGGGTGCCCGCGTGGCTGCCCATCGCGACGAAGACGCCCCGGCGGGCCCGCAGCGTCGGCAGCACCGCCTGGAGGAGGTGGAAGCCGGCGCTGAGGTTGATCGCCACCAGGCGTTCCCAGTCGTCCTCGCGCAGGTCGGCGATCGGGTCCAGGACCCGGTCGACGGCGTTGGACACGCAGACGTCCAGCCGCCCCGCCTCGGCCAGCACGTCGGCGACGGCCCACCTGATCTCCGCGGGCCGGGACACGTCGCAGCGCCGTTCGCCGAGCCAGTCCGCGCCGGCGAGGGAGCGGTTCAGGGAGTAGACGCGGAACCCGCGCTCGCGCAGCTCCTCGGCGATGGCCCGGCCGCTGCCCCGGTTGGTACCGGTGATCAGCGCCACCCTGCCGTCATCTGATGACATCGAGGATGCGACTCCACTGGTTGACGATCTCGTCGGCGTCGACACCGTCGCGGAACAGGTCCTTGTCCAGCGGGGACCCGTCCTCGTGCCGCAGCCGCATGCAGTCCTGGGAGATCTCGGAGATGACGGTGAGACCGCCCTCGGCGGTGACGCCGAAGATGAGGCACATGTCCCAGACGTCCACGGGGTGCAGCCAGGAGCGCAGTGTCTCGTTGACGGTCAGGGCGAGCTCGCGCATCTCCTCGACGGGCAGCCCGAGGACGCGCAGGTAGTCCTCGCCGATCGGCTGGTCCTCCGGGTCGACCCGGTAGTCGAACTTCACGACCGGGCGCGGCAGCGGCGCGCCGTCCTCGAACAGGCCGGGGTACTTGCGCGTGGTCGAACCGGTGGACCGGTTCTTCACGATGACCTCGAAGGGCGGTGCCGGGCAGTAGTCGGCGAGGTAGGTGTCCGGGCCGACCCGCTCGCGGAACGCGCACGCCACCCCGGCCGCCTCGATCCTGGCCGCGGCCTTTTCGTAGAAAGTCAGCCGCAGCGGCCCGGTGCGCTCCACCATTTCGTCGCGCTGGTACGTGAAACTGCGCAGGCTGGGGACTATCTGCACGAGGCACTGCCCGTCGGGCAGCCGCCACAGGCGCTTACTGCGCCCGACGATATCCGGCTGCACCGTTCTGGCTATTTCGGAGATCGGAATTCGCCGGCTCGATCCGTGGTCCACATCGCCTCCATATCGGAGTTCGGCTCGATCTACCGCCTCGACCGTTGCAGTCTTATTACGGCTTTGTAAACCTAGAAAAAAGTTCACCTTGACCCTGCTCGGAGCCCGCCGCTACGGTCTCGGAAATTAAGCACATGATCTTATTCATGATTTCCGGGGAGGGAGAAGATCTTGTCGCAGAATGAGCGAATAGCTCACTCGAAGATCACCCGTAAGTTCCGGTCCGAAGGCCGCCAGCTCCTGTTCACGCAGGGGAAGGGCGGTGAGGTTTCGGACGCGAACGGGATGACGTACATCGACTTCGTCATGGGATACGGGCCGGTGATAATTGGCCACTCGGACGAACTCTTCAATGAAATTCTGAGCGGCTATCTCGGTAACGGCGTGATGATGCCGGGCTACACGACCTTCCACTCGGAGTACCTGGAGCGGCTGCTCGGCGAGCGGACCGGCGACCGCGGCGCGTTCTTCAAGACCGCCTCCGAGGCCGTCACCGCGACCCTGCGGCTGGCCGCGATGCGCAACGGCCGGCTGGGGGTGCTGCGCAGCGGCTACATCGGCTGGCACGACGCGCAGATCGCCAACTCCCTCAAATGGCACGAGCCGCTCCACTCGCCGCTGCGCGAGAAACTGCGCTACACCGACGCGATGCGCGGCATCGGCGACACCGAGCCCGCGGTGAACTGGGTGGACCTGCGGCTGGAGTCGCTGGCCGAGATCCTGGACCGCTACCGGGACCGGCTGGGCTGTTTCGTCTTCGACGCCTACCTCGCCTCGTTCACCACGCCCGAGGTGCTGCGGCAGGCCGTCGCGATGTGCCGGGACGCCGGCCTGCTCACCGTCTTCGACGAGACCAAGACCGGCGGCCGCATCTCGCCGCTCGGCTACGACCACGACCACGCCATCGGCTCGGACCTCGTCGTGATCGGCAAGGCGCTGGCCAACGGGGCGCCGCTCAGCCTGGTGGTGGGCGCCGCCGATCTGCTGGCCGACGCCGAACGGGCCCGGCTCAGCGGCACGTTCTCCAAGGAGATGATCGCCGTGTACGCGGCGCTGGCGACACGCGACATACTGGAAAAGCCCATCGGCGACGCGCCGGACGGCTGGGCCGAGATCGGCCGGATCGGCACGCAGGTGGCGGCCACCCTGACCGCCGCCGCCGAGGACGCCGGAGTGGCGGCCCTGGTCGGCGCCCGTCCCGTCCTGGGCGGCGGGATGTTCGAGCTGGTCTACCACGACGACGCGCTGCTGGGCGACAAGACGCGGCGCGAGGCGCTGCTCGCCGCGCTCACCGGCGCCGGCATCCTGCTCCTCGAAGGGCACCCGTCGTTCGTCAGCGTGGCCCACCGGGAGATCGACCCGGACGAGCTGCGCGGCCGGGCGCGCCGCGCGTTCGAGCAGTGGAGCGCGACAGTGGAGGCCGGCCGTGACTGACCTCCCGCGCCTCGCCCTGGTCGGCTGCGGCCGGCAGATGCGCCAGAACCTCCTGCCGTTCCTGCAGCGCGCACGCGGCAACCGGATCGTGGCCTGCGTCGACCCCGACCTGTCCCTGGCCAAGGAGCTGCAGGAGGAGTCCGGGGCGGCGGTCTGCGCCGACTCGATCGAGGCGCTCGACCTGGACACCGTGGACGCGGCCGTCATCGCGGTGCCGCCCGAGCCGTCGTACCGGCTGACCCGCCAGCTGGTGGAGGGCGGCGTCGACTGCTTCGTGGAGAAGCCGGCCGGGCCCTCGACGCCCGCGTTGCAGGACCTCCACCACGTCGTGGACCGGAGCGGCCGGCACGTCCAGGTGGGCTTCAACTTCCGGTACGCCGAGACGCTGCAGCGGCTGCACGAGCTGAGCCAGGACGCCCGGGCGACCTCGTGCTCGGTGACGATCGACTTCTACAGCCGTCATCCCTCGGTCCCGCAGTGGGGCGTGGACACGACGCTGGAGGCGTGGATCCGGCACAACGGGGTGCACGCCCTGGACCTGGCCCGCTGGTTCACCCCCTCCCCCGCCGCCCAGGTGGACGCGCACGTCATCCCCGGCGAGGGCGACCGCTTCCAGGTGAACGTGGTCATCCGGCACCGCGACGGGTCCCTGTCGACGTTGCGGATGGGCAACCACGTCAAGCGGTTCCTCGTGGGCGTCATGGTGCAGGGCATGGACGGCAGCCGCTACAGCGCGCCGTCCCTGGAGCGGGTGACCCTGGACCTGGCCGACGGAATGCCGCTCGGCCAGGAGCTGCACAGCACGAAGAACCTCGACCACGGCTGGGGCCGGAGCGGCTTCGGCCCGGAACTGGAGGCGTTCGTGGCGTCCTGCCGGGGCGACGCGTCCCGTCCGGACGGCACGCCGTCGGTCGCCGACGCGCTCGCCGCCTCCGTGCTGGCCGACCAGGTGATGGAGGAGATCGACCGGGCCGGCAAGAACGGGCTGGGACACCTGACGGACGCGGTCCAGGCCTCCGCGTAGGCCGGCCGGTGACCACGGAGGGACCGACGACGGAGGAAGCATGGGCCAGACGCGACCGGTAGGCCGGGCCGGAGAGGCACGGCCGGTCGCGTCGCCGGCCGTGCTCGGATGGATCGCCGCCCGGTTGCGCGCGCACCGGCCGCTGCTGCTGGTGTTCACCGTGGCGGCGGTGGCGGCGAACGTGTGCACGACGCTGGTGCCGGTCCAGATCGGCGCGGCGTTCGCCGAGGCGACCGGCGGGCGCGCCGACCTCGGCGTGCTGGCCGCCGCGGCGGTCGCCACCGCGCTGCTGGCGGCCGGCCGGTTCGCCGCCGACCTGCTGTCGCACGGCTCGATGGAGGTCGTCGCCCAGCGGGTCAAACGGAACGTGCGCGACGAGCTGTACCGCGCTCTGCTGGCCAAGCGCATGTCGTTCCACGATCAGCAGCGCGTCGGCGACATCATGGCCCGCGCCATCAACGACGCGCGGCTCGTCGACTACATGTTCAGCCCGGGCGTCTCCACCGCGTTCAACGCGCTGCTGGCGCTGGTGGTGCCGATCGCGTTCATCGCCTCGATGGACGCCCGGCTCCTGCTCGCCCCCTGCGCGCTGATCGTGGTGTTCGCGATCGCGCTGCGCCGGCACCTGCGGCGGCTGCAGCCGCTGACGATGCGCATCCGGGAGACGTTCGCCGACCTGAACGAGCGCTTCTCCACCACCCTGTCCGGCATCGCCACCGTGAAGGCCGCCACCCAGGAGGAGCACGAGCGGCTCGCGTTCCGGCGGGCCGCCGCCGTCTACCGGGACACCTTCGTGCGGCGCGGCCGGGCGCAGGCCGTCTACCTGCCCGCGCTCAGCTTCGCCGTCGCGATGGCCGTCGGCGCCCTGCACTCCCTGTACCTGTACGGCCAGGGCGAGCTGGCGCTCGCGCAGGTCGTCACCTACCTGGGCTGGCTGGTGTCGCTGGCGCAGCCGGTCACCCTGTCGGAGCAGGCCGTGCCGGTCGTCCAGGAGGGACTGGCCGCCGCCGCCCGGATGCGGCAGATCATCGACGGGCCCGGCGACCTGGAGGAGACCACCGGCGTCACGACGGCCGTCGAGGGCGCGATCACCTTCGACCGGGTGACCCTGCGCCACGACGGTAAGGACATCCTGAGTGAGGTGTCGTTCCACCTGCCCGCCGGGCGCACGCTGGCCGTCGTCGGCCCCACCGGCAGCGGCAAGAGCATGCTGCTGAAACTCGTCGGCCGCATGTACGACGCCGACGAGGGGCGGGTGCTGATCGACGGCCGGGACGTGCGCGACTGGGAGCCGGGCGCGCTGCGCCGCCAGATCGGCCACGTGGACCAGGAGATCTTCCTGTTCTCCAAGAGCGTGCTGGACAACATCGCCTTCGGCGCACCGGCAGGGACCGCCGCCGACGAGGACGTCAAGCGCGTCGCCAAGCTGGCCTGCGCCGACGAGTTCGTCCAGGCGATGGAGCAGGGCTACGCCACCGTCCTGAACGAGGGCGGCACGACACTGTCCGGCGGCCAGCGCCAGCGGCTGGCCATCGCCAGGGCGCTGCTCACCGACCCGCGCGTCCTCACCCTGGACGACGCGACCAGCGCGATCGACGCGAGCACGGAGGCGACCATCACCGAGGCGATCGAGCGAGCGACGTCCGGCCGCACCACCGTGCTGGTCTCGCACCGCCCGGGCCAGATCCGGCGCGCGGACCTCATCCTGCTGCTGGACGCCGGGCGGGGCGTCGACCTCGGCGGGCACGACGAGCTGATGGCGCGCTGCGCGCTCTACCGGGAGATCTACAGTGACTGACCTGTTCGCGGGCCTGCACGCCGACGCGTACGATCGCGTCTACGGCAACCGCCGCCTCCTGGGCCGCATCCTGACCTACCTGCGCGCCCAGCGCGGCACGATGCTGGGCTGCGCCGTCCTCGTGGTGGGGTCGGCCCTGCTGACCGCCTCGGTGCCCGTCGTCATCGCGCAGCTGATCGACGAGGTCGGCGGCGGGGCCGGGCTGGGCCTGTGGCTGTGCCTGTTCGTCGTCGCCGCCGCGGTGCTGGCGTGGGCGATGAACTGGGCGCGCCAGGCCGTCACCGCCCGGCTGGTCGGCGACATGGTCTACCGGCTGCAGTGCGAGGCCGCCGACGCCGCGCTGGACAAGGACGTCGTCTTCCACGACGACAACTCCGTCGGGCGGGTGCTCAGCCGGGTCACCGGTGACACCGAGGGCTTCGGCTCGGTGATGACGCTCACCCTGAACCTGCTCAGCCAGTCGCTGCTGGTCCTGCTGCTGGGCGGCGTGGTGTTCTGGACCGACCCGGGCCTGGGCCTGATCATCCTGGCCGCGCTGCCGTTCCTGCTGGGCACGGCGCTGGCCTTCCGCCGGATCGCCCGCACGGCGGCGGCCGCCACCCGGCGGGTGATGGCCAGGGTCAACGCCAACGTGCACGAGTCGATGATGGGCATCGCCGTCGCCAAGGGCTTCGGCCGCGAGCAGACCGTCTACGACGACTTCGACGACGTCAACCGGCTGTCGTACCGGGTGTACGTGCGCCAGGGGCTCATCTACGCGGTCATCCTGCCGGTGCTGACCCTGCTGGCGGGGCTGGCGACGGCCGTGGTGCTCTACCAGGGCGGGCGCTTCGCGGTGCTCGGCCGGCTCTCGCCCGGCGAGTGGTACTTCGCGCTGCAGGCGCTCGGCATGCTGTGGCAGCCGGTCACCCAGGCGGCGGCGTTCTGGAGCCTGTTCCAGCAGGGACTCGCCGCCGCGGAACGGGTGTTCGCGCTCATCGACGACCGCGGTTCGGTCGTCCGGCGCGGACGGGAGCCGGTGCCCCGCCTGGACGGCGAGATCGAGGCGCGCGGCCTGTGTTTCGGCTACGGCTCCGGCGCCCCCGTCTTCGACGGGCTGGACCTGCGGATCCCCGCCCGCGAGACGGTGGCGATCGTCGGGCGAACGGGGAGCGGCAAGTCCACACTCGCCAAGATCATCGCCCGTGCGTACGACTTCCAGGGCGGCGAACTGCTCGTCGACGGCCGCGACGTCGGCGCGCTCGACCTGACGGCCTACCGGCGGCGCGTCGGCGTCGTGCCACAGCACCCGTTCGTGTTCGCCGGCACGCTCGCCGAGAACATCGCCTACGGCCGTCCCGGAGCGGACCTGGCCGACGTCGAGCGCGCCATCGACCGGATCGGGCGCCGGGTGTGGACGCGCAGCATGCCGATGTCCCCGCACGACCGGCTCACCGACGGTGGCCGGGGGGTGTCGGTCGGGCAGCGGCAGCTCATCGCGGTGGCGCGGATGTTCGTGCGCGAGCCCGACATCGTGCTCCTGGACGAGCCGACCGCCAGCGTCGACCCCCTGACCGAGCGGGGCATCCAGAACGCGCTGACCCGGCTGTTCGCCGGCCGGACCGTCCTGGTCATCGCGCACCGGCTGTCGACCATCCGGCGGGCCGACCGGATCCTCGTCCTCGAAGAGGGCCGGATCGCCGAGGACGGCCCCTTCGACGAGCTGCTGAGCCGCGACGGGCCGTTCGCCGCCCTGTACGCCACGTACTACGCCCACCAGGAGACGGCGTGAACGGCCCCTCGGATCACCAGCCGGGGTGCTGTGCGCCGCACCCGCCGGAGTTCGACGTGATCCAGCGGGAGGCCACGGCCGAGGGGGTGCGCTGCGTGGTGGGCGCCGTCCTGGTCAACCCGCGCGGCGAGGTGTTCCTGCAGCGCCGCGCCCCGCACGTCCGGCTGTTCCCCGGCTGCTGGGACATCGTCGGCGGGCACGTGGAGGCCGGTGAGACGCTGTGCGCGGCGCTGGCCCGCGAGATCGCCGAGGAGACCGGCTGGCGCTTGGAGCGGGTCGGCGACCTGGTCAAGGCGTTCGACTGGCAGGGCGGCGACGGCACCCGCAGGCGCGAGATCGACGTGCTCGCCACCGTCACCGGAGACCTGGAACGGCCCCGCATCGAACACGACAAATTCGTCGAGGCCGGCTGGCTGGACGCGGCCCGGCTGCGCGCCCTGGCCGCCGGCGGCGGTGAGACCGGCATGATCGACCTCGCCCTGCGCGCCCTCGCCATGCGCTCCCCCCTGGGGAACGCCCCGCCTACCTGGAGACGCTGATCACATGATCTCGCTCGCGCTGCCCAAGGGATCGGCTCTGGAGCGCCCGGTCCTGAGCCTCTTCGCCGCCGCCGGGCTCGGCGTGCACCGGACCTCGGGCCGCAGCTACCGGGCGAGCATCGACTACGGCGGCCCGATCCAGGTCGTCTTCTTCAAGCCCCGGGAGATCCCGCTGGTCCTGGAGAGGGGCGCCTTCGACTTCGGCGTCGCCGGCACCGACTGGATCGAGGAGACCGGCGCCAAGGTCGAGATCGTGGAGCCGGTGGCGGCGGGCCACTCGTGGCGCATGGTGCTGGCCGTACCGGCGGGGGATCCCGGCGGCCTGTCCCCGGGCGCCCGCGTGGCCACCGAGTTCCCCGACATCGGCCGGCAGTACCTGCGCAGCCGGGGGCTGGCGGCCGAGGTGGTGCACTCCTACGGCGCCAGCCAGGCCAAGATCCCCGAGCTCGCGGACGCCGTCATCGAGGTGCTCGAGCCGGGCGCGTCCCTCGCGCCGGACCTGCGGATCGTCGACACGGTGCGCACCTGCGCGCCACGGCTCGTCGCCGGGCCGCACGCCTGGCGGGACGCCCGCAAGCGCGCCAGGATCCAGCGGGTGGCCCGGCTGCTGGACTCGGTGCGGGCGGGGGCGGCGCACGTGCTGCTCACGGTGCGCACGTCGTCGCGCGAGCTGCCGCGCGTCGCGCCGGCGCTGCCCCCGAGCTCGTGGCGCGTCGGCGACCCGCGCGAGGACGGCCTGGTGGTGGTGCAGGGGCTGGCGGCGCGGCGCGGCGTGGCCGAGACCATCGACGGCATCCTGGCCGCGGGCGCGGCCGACGTCGTGGCGTCCCCGGTCGGCCGGGTCGTGACCCATCAGCCGGAGCCCCCCTCGGGGAGCCCCGCCGACCGTGAGACCGGCGGGTCGTGACCCCTCGGCCGGGGCACCCGTCGCATGGGCCTCGCCGACCGTGAGACCAGCGGGTCGTGACCTATCAGCCGGGGCCCCTCGGGGAAGCCCCGCCGACCGTGAGGAGCGTGCCGCCCGTGGAACGCCGAATGATCGTCTGCGACCTGGACGGCACGCTGCTCGACTCGCGCGGCGAGCTGTCCGGGCGCACCCGCGCGGCCGTGCGCCGCGTCCGGGCGGACGGCCACGTGTTCGTCGTCGCGACGGCACGGCCCGTCCGCGACACCCGGCACCTGGTCGCGGGCCTGAACGACACGACCGACGCGACCGACACGACCGACACGAGCAACGCGACCATCGCGGTCTGCGGCAACGGCTCCGTCGTCTACGACTTCGCCAGGAACGAGGTGGTCGACCACCACCCGCTCGCCGAGGCGGACGTGGTGACGGCGCTGACGGCGCTGCGCGAACGGTTCCCCGGCATCCGGCTGGGCGCCGAGTGCCATCTGGAACTGCTGCTGGAGGACGCCTTCGAACTGTCCCCCGCGCTGGCCGGCGACGCCAGGCGGGTGCCGAGGCTGGAGGAGGCCATCGACCGGCACGGCGTCGGCAAGATCATGGTCCAGCTGGAGGGGGCGGCCCGCCAGTACTACGAGAGCGTGGGCGTGCTGCTGCCCGGCTGCGAGGTCACCGTGTCGGCGGACGTGTTCTGCGAGGTGACCCGCGCCGGGGTGACGAAGGCGGCCGCCCTGGAGGCGATGGCCGGCCGGCTCGGCTTCGGCCGCCCGGAGGTGATCGCCTTCGGCGACATGCCCAACGACCTGCCGATGCTGACCTGGTCGGGGACGGCGGTCGCGGTCGCCAACGCCCACCCGGCGGTGCTCGCGGCGGTCCACGAGGTGACCTCGTCCAACGACGAGGACGGCGTCGCCATATGGCTGGAACGGTTATCAGAGAAGCATTGACACTTGTCTGATGAGTACGCATTCTAGTCGAAGGTTCGGTTTGGGAGGTTCGCATGCCCCGCCTGTTCATCCGGTTGTCGACCGCTCTTTGCGTTCTTTTCACGCTCACCGCCTGCGGGGGCTCGCAGGTCACCGCCCAGGACGCGGGGGCGGACGGGGCCGCCGCCGGCGGCTCCGACCTGCGGGTGGGCGTCGCCTACAGCCGGGGCGGACGCGGCGACAAGTCCTTCAACGACTCCGCAGGGGCGGGTGTCGACCAGGCCAGGGCCAAGCTCGGAGTCGGGGTCAAGGAGCTGAGCCCGAACGCGGCCGGCTCCGACCTGGAGGAGATCCTGCGCCTCCTGGCCGAGACGGGCCACAACCCCGTACTGGCCGTCGGCTTCTTCTACGCCCAGCCGCTCACGAAGGTCGCGCCCGCGTACCCGAAGACGCACTTCGTCATCATCGACGACGCGACGGTGAAGCTGCCCAACGTCACCAACGTGGTGTTCCGCGAGGAGCAGGCCAGCTACCTGGTCGGGGCCGCGGCGGCGCTGAAGTCCGCCACCGGGCGGATCGGCTTCGTCGGTGGCGTACAGACGCCGCCCCAGGAGAAGTTCCTGGCCGGGTACGCCGCCGGCGCCCGCGCGATCGACCCGAAGATCCGGCTGTCGAGCGTCTTCATGACGCAGCCGCCCGACTTCAGCGGGTTCTCCTCCCCCGACAAGGCGCGGGAGGCGGCCCGCGGCATGTACGACAGCGGCGCCGACGTCGTCTACCACGCGGCCGGCGCGTCGGGGCTCGGCGTCTTCCAGGCGGCCAAGGCGGCGGGCAAGTGGGCCATCGGCGTCGACGTCGACCAGCGCCGCACCGTCGGCAAGGACCTGTCCGGCGTGATCCTCACCAGCGCCACCAAGCAGATCGACGTCGCGGTGCGGAGCATCATCGAGGAGGAGGCGGCGGGCAAGGCCGTCTTCGGGGTGCGCGAGTTCGGGCTCGACGAGGACGGCGTCGGCTACGCCACCACCGGCGAGGACCTCTCCGACATCCGGCCCCGGCTGGACGAGATCAGAAAGAAGATCATCGCGGGCGAGATCGACGTGCCGGTCGTCCCGTGACGCGTCCCGAGACGACCTCCTCCGGCACGGGTTCCCTCCCGGGCGCGCCGCTCGTCGAGCTGCGCGGCATCACCAAGCGCTACCCCGGCGTCACCGCCAACCGCGACATGAACCTCGTCGTACGGCCGGGCCAGGTGCACGCCGTGGTCGGCGAGAACGGCGCCGGCAAGTCGACCCTCATGCGCATCCTGTACGGCGAGGAGCGGCCCGACTCCGGCGACCTGCTGCTCGACGGCGTCCCCGTGCGGTTCCGGTCGCCCGCCGACGCCATCGCGGCCGGGATCGGCATGGTGCACCAGCACTTCCTGCTCGCCGAGAACCTGACCGTGCTGGAGAACGTGATCCTGGGCGCCGAGACCTCGCGCCGGGGGCTGCTCGACCGCCGCGCGAGCGCCCGCGCCCTGCGCGACCTCGGCGAGCGCTACGGCCTGGCCGTCGACCCCGGCGCCAGGATCGAGCACCTGGGCCTGGGCGAGCGGCAGCGGGTGGAGATCCTCAAGGCCCTGTACCGGGGGGCGCGCGTGCTGATCCTCGACGAGCCCACCACGGTGCTCGCGCCCGGCGAGGTGACGCGCCTGTTCGCCAGCCTCGCCGAGCTGCGCGCGCGGGGCCTGGCCGTGCTGTTCATCTCGCACAAGCTCGACGAGGTGCTCAGCGTCTCCGACCACGTCACCGTCATCCGCGCCGGCACCTCCGTGGGCGAGTTCGCCGCCGGCGACGCCGACCCGGGCGTGCTCACCCGGCTCATCGCGGGCGGCGACCTGCCGTCCGCCGCGCGCGGCGGGCGCGCCGAGAGCGGCCCCGTCGTGCTGCGCGTGGACGGCCTGCGCACCGACGCCGTCCAGGGGGCCTCCCTGGAGCTGGCCGGGGGCGAGATCCTGGGCATCGCGGGCGTCCAGGGCAACGGGCAGTCCGAGCTGATCGACGCGCTGGTGGGCACCCGCGAGATCACGGCCGGAACCGTGCACCTCGGCGGCCATGACGCCACCCGGCTGGGCGTGCGCCGGCGCCGCCGCCTCGGGCTGGCGTGCATCCCCGAGGACCGGCACCGCCACGCGCTGGCACTGCCCGCCACGCTGTGGGAGAACGTCATGCTGGGCAGCGAGGACCTGCGCCGCCGCAGCCGGTGGCGCCTGGACCGCGCGGCCGCCCGGGAGGCCGCCGGGGAGATCGGCGCCCGCCTCGGCGTCGGCGCGCCCTCCCCCGACTTCCCCGCCGCCGCGCTGTCCGGCGGCAACCAGCAGAAACTCGTCGTCGGCCGGGCGCTGCGCGGCCGTCCCGAGGTGCTGCTGGCCGCCCACCCCACCCTCGGCGTGGACGTCGGCGCCCAGGCCGTCATCCGGGACCTGCTGCGCGACGCCCGGGACGCCGGGCTGGCCGTCCTGCTGGTCAGCGCCGACCTCGACGAGGTGCTCGCCCTGAGCGACCGCGTACAGGTCATGCTGCGCGGCCGGCTGACGCCCGCCCTGCCGGCCGGCGAGCTGACCCCGGCGCGCCTGGTCCGGCTGATGACGGGGGCGCGATGAACGCGACGAACGCGACGAACACGGCCGCCGCCCGGTTCCGGGGGGTGCCGCGCGCGCTCGCCGCGCCCGCGCTCGCGCTGCTGATGGCCCTCGTCGTGGCCACGGCGCTGCTGGCCGTGGCGGGCGCGTCGCCGGGGAGGACGTACCTGACGATGCTGGAGTTCGGCGCGCGGCCGGACTCGGTCGTCTCGGCCGTCAACCGGTCGGTCGTCTACTTCCTCGCCGGTCTCGCGGTGGCCGTCACGTTCCGCATGAACCTGTTCAACATCGGCGTGGAGGGCCAGTACCGCCTCGCCGCGCTGCTGGCGGCGGCCGTCGGCGCGAGCCTGGACCTGCCGGCGCCCCTGCACGTGGCCGTCATGTGCGCGGTCGCCGTGCTCGCCGGGGCCGCGTGGGCCGCGCTGGCCGCGCTGCTCAAGGTGTGGCGCGGCGTCTCCGAGGTGCTGTCGACGCTGCTGCTGAACTACGTCGCCACCGCGGTCGTGGCGTACCTGCTGGCCGAGGTGTTCGCCGCCGGCAGCACGACGGGATCGACCGCCGAACTGCCGGCCTCGGCCCGCCTGCCCGAGCTGAACGGCCTGCTCGCCCTGGTCGGGGTGACGCTCCCCGGCGGCGCGAGCCTCGGCGGGGCCGTGCTCGGCGCCGTCGTCCTGGGCGTGGCCGTGCACCTGCTGCTCACCCGGACGCTGTTCGGGCACGACCTGCGGATGAGCGGGCTGAACGCCGCGGCGACCCGCGTCCACGGCGTCGACCCGCGCCGCATGACCATCGTGACGATGCTCGTCTCGGGCGGTATCGCCGGGCTTGCCGGGCTGCCCCACCTGCTGGGCACCGCCTACCACTTCGGCCTGGACTTCCCGGCCGGGGCGGGCTTCACCGGCATCGCGGTGGCCCTCCTGGGCCGCAACACCCCGCTCGGCATCGCGCTGGCCGCCCTGCTCTTCGGCTTCCTGGAGCGGTCGGCGCTCATCCTCGACATCGAGGGCGTGCCCAAGGAGATCGTCACGATCATGCAGGGCGTCATCGTGATCAGCGTCGTGGTCGCGCACGAGGTGGTGCGCCGCGCGGAACGCCGCCGCGCCGCGCGGCTGGTGCGCGAGCGGACCGAACCGGACGCCACGCCGGCCCCGGTGCCGGGACGGGTCCCGTGAACGCGCTGACGCGGCGGCTGCCGCTGATCGTCCTCCTCGTGCTGCTGGCACTGGCGGGCGTCCGCGTCCTCACCGGCGAGGCGCTCGCCGACTCCGGCATGGTCGGCGCCGCGCTCCGCCTCGCGGTGCCGATCGGGCTGGCCGGCCTGAGCGGGCTGTGGAGCGAGCGCGCGGGCGTCGCCAACCTCGGCATCGAGGGCATGATGATCATCGGGACGGTGTGCGGGGCGTGGGCGGGCCACTTCCACGGCGTCTGGGCCGGCGTGCTGGCCGGAATCCTGGGCGGCGCCGCCGCCGGCCTGCTGCACGCCGTCGTCACCGTCACCTTCGGCGTCGACCAGGTGGTGTGCGGCATCGCGGTCAACATCCTGGCGGCTGGGGTGGCGCGCTTCCTGTGCGTCGTCGTGTTCACCGGCCTGCCCGGTGCCGGGGCCACCCAGTCGCCGCCCGTCACGGGCGACATCGGCACCGTCAGCGTGCCGCTGCTCGCCGGTGGCGCGGGCGGCGTCGACCTGCTGGGCGACCTGGAACGCGGCGGCGTCTTCCTCCTCGCGGACGCCGCCGGCCTGCTGCGGGGGCTGCTTCACGAGGTGTCGTGGCTCACCGTGGCCGCCGTCGTGCTCGTCCCGGTCAGCGTCGTCGTACTGTGGCACACCGCGTTCGGGCTGCGGCTGCGCTCGGCCGGGGAGCACCCGGCCGCGGCCGACTCGCTCGGGGTGCCGGTCCAGCGCATGCGCTACTGCGGCGTGCTCGTCTCCGGCGGGCTGGCCGGTCTCGCCGGCGCCTACCTCGTCACCGTCTCCTCCGGCCTCTACCAGGAGGGCCAGACCGGCGGGCGCGGCTTCATCGGGCTCGCCGCCATGATCTTCGGCAACTGGCGGCCGTTCGGCACGGCGGGCGGGGCGCTGCTGTTCGGCTACGCCGACGCCGTGCAGCTGCGCCAGGCGAGCGCCGTGCACACCCTGCTGCTGCTGGGCGCGGTGCTGGCGTGGGCGGCGGCGATCGCCCTCGCGCGGCGGCGGCCCCGCCTGGCGGCCGGCATGGCACTGCTCGGCGCGGCCGCCTTCGTGATCTTCGAGAGCACCGGTTCGGTGCCCAGCCAGCTCATCTACGCCACGCCGTACCTGACCACGCTGCTGGTGCTGGCCACGGTCGCCCAGCGGCTGCGCATGCCCGCCTACGTCGGCCTGCCCTACCGGCGGGGAGGTGCCTGACCGTGACGCGTCCGCCGGAGACCCGGCTGCTGGCCTACCTGGACCGCTGGTCGGCGGCGCCCGGACAGCACGTGGCCGTGCACGCGAGCGGGCCCGCCGGAGCCGCGGAGGTCGAGCTGACCGACCTGGTGAGCCAGACCGTCCTCGGCCCGGCGACGCCGGTCACCGTCGAGCCCCGGCGCGTCCGGACCGGCTCCCACCTGGAGGCCGCCGACGTGCCGGTGCCCGCCCGGGGCGGCGTCGCGGTGTGGCTGCGCCCGCACGAGCGCCGGGACGCCGGTGCCCGCCAGGTCGTGGCGGAGCTGGCCGCAGGCGGCTGGCGGCTGCTGGTCACCCTGGAGGAGACCGGGCACCCCGGGGCCGCCGTCGAGACCCGGTCCGGCTCCCTGCGCGTACGATCCGGCCCGGCCGTCCCCCACGGGTCGTGGTCCCTGCTGGTGGCCGCCTGGGAGGCGGAGCCGTCCGGCACCCGGCTGCGCCTGGCCGTCCGGGGTGGCGCGCGCGACGACGCCGCCGCGCACGGGGCGGGCCCGCCGCCGCCGCAGGCGACCGCGACCCTGCGTTTCGGCGCGGGCGCGGACCACGGCGACCCGTACGCCGGGCGCCTGGCGCTGCCCCTGCTGACCGGGAACGCGCTCACCCCCGGCGACTGCGACACCCTGGCGGGCCTGACCACCGGCCCGGCCCTGGCCCGGCACCTGGGCGACGGCCTCGTCGCCCTGTGGGACCCGGCCGCCGATCCGGGCGCCCCCGTCGTCCCGGACATCAGTGGCAACGCCCGGCACGCCCGCGCCGTCAACCGGCCGCTCGCCGGGCTCGCCGGCCCCGGCGGAGACGGCACCCGCACCGCCCTCCAGCTCAGCCCGGAGGACCTGGACGACGCCCGCTGGCCGCGGACGTGCGCGGTGACCGTGCCCGCGGGCACCGGCTCGACCGTGCTCGGCGTGCGGGTGCGCGCCGGCGGCGACTCGTACGTCGTCCCGCTCGTCGTACGCCCGGAGAGCCCGGCCGACCCGGCGAGCCCGGAGAACCCGGTCGCGGTCGTCCTGCCGACGTTCACCTACCTGGCCTACGCCAACCACCGCCAGTCCAGCGAGGCCGAGTACTTCGGCGACTACTCGACGGTGACCGACCGGGGCATCGAGCTGTCCGGCACGGACGCCTACCTCAACGAGCACCGCGAGCTCGGCCTGTCCCTCTACGACCAGCGGCGCGAGGGCGGCCCCGTCTACCACTCCTCGGGGCGGCGCCCGGTGCTCAACCACACGCCCGGCTACCGGTGGTGGATGACCGGGGCGCCCCGGCACTTCGCCGCCGACCTGCTGCTGCTGCGCTGGCTGCGCGCCGAGGGCTTCGCCTTCGACGTCCTGACCGACGAGGACGTGCACGCGGGCGGCGCCGCCCTGCTGGCGCGCTACCGCGTCGTGCTGACCGGCAGCCACCCCGAGTACGTCAGCGCGCCCGAACGCGAGGCCGTCGCGGCGTACGTGTCCGGCGGCGGGCGGCTCATGTACCTGGGCGGCAACGGCTTCTACTGGGTGACCGGCGTCGACCCGCGCCACCCGCACGCGATCGAGGTACGCCGCGGCCACACCGGCGCCTGGTGGGACAACGAGCCCGGCGAGGACGTCCTCACCTCCACCGGGGAGCCCGGCGGGCTGTGGCGCGAGCGCGGCCTGCCGCCCCAGGAACTGCTCGGCGTCGGTTTCGCCGCCCAGGGCTGGGGCCCGGCGCCCGGCTTCACCCGCCTGCCCGACAGCTACCGCGCCGAGGCGGCCTGGGTGTTCGACGGGGTTCCCGGACCGGTCGTCGGCCGCCACGGCCTCGCCCTCGGCGGCGCCGCCGGGGACGAGATCGACCGCGCCGACCCCGGCCTCGGCACCCCGCCCGGCACCCTGCTGCTCGCCACGTCCGCGGGCGGGCACAGCGGTCACTACCAGAACGCGCCGGAGGAGGCCCGTCTGGGCGCGGAAGCCGTCCGCGCCGACATGACGCTTCGCCCGACCCGGGCGGGCGGCGCCGTCTTCGCCGCCGGATCCATCAACTGGGTGGCCAGTCTCGCCTGCTGCGACGGCGACGTCCGGCGCGTCACGCGAAACGTCCTGTCCCGGTTCCTTTCCCCGAAACCCTCAGAGGAGTGACGTGACCGTCGTCAGGACAGAGGCGCACGCCTACCCCTATCCCCGCATCTCGGGCGAGCTCACCGAGGAGCACCTGAGCATGCCCGCCGAGGAGCTGACCGCGATCGCGCGGCACCCGGTGACCGTGCATCCGGACACCAAGGCCCTCTACCACCGGCTGGCGCGCGAGATGGCCGACGAGCTGTGCGACAACAACCTGCGCGGCGAGCCGACCCGCTGGATCCTGCCCGTCGGCCCCAAGGCCCACTACCCGCTCCTGGCGCGCATCTGCAACCGGGAGCGCATCAGCTGGGCCGACGTGCACGCCTTCCACATGGACGAGTTCCTCGACTGGCAGGGCCGGCCCGTCGACCCGTCGCACCCGTTCAGCTTCCGCGGCTACTGCGACCGCAACCTCTACCAGCTGCTGGACCCCGAGCTGCGCCCCCACCCGGCCAACGTCGTCTACCCGGACGTCCTCGACCCGGACGCGTACGGCGCCCGCCTGCGCGAGGTCGGCGGGGCCGACACGTGCTTCGCGGGCTTCGGCTACCGGGGGCACCTGGCCTTCAACGAGCCGCCCTCGAACCGCTGGCACCAGTACACCGTCGAGGAGTTCGCCGCCTCCACCACCCGGGTCGTCACCCTGCTCGACGACACGCTCGTGGCACTTTCCCACCGCCTGACCGGCGGCTACACCCAGGCCATCCCGCCGATGGCCATCACGCTGGGCATGGCGGAGATCCTCTCGGCCCGGCGGCTGCACCTCATCACCGACGGCGGCGCGTGGAAGCGGTACATCGTGCGCGTGCTGCTGCTGACGACCGAACCCGAGGTGCCGCTCCCGGTCACGCTGGCGCACCGCCACCCCGACGTGCGCGTCTCGGTGGACGCCGACAGCATCGCCCCGTGCGTGCTGGGGCTGGGCGCATGACCGTGCTCGCGCTCGGCGCCTACACCCTGGACCTCTACATGTTCGGGGACCGCCTGCCCGCGGCGGGCGAGAGCGTCAACGCCGCCGAGTACGCCACCGCGCACGGCGGCAAGGCGGTGAACGTGGCGGTCGCGGCGGCCCGGCTCGGCGCGCCCGCGCGTTTCGTCGGCTGCCTGGGCGACGACGCCGAACGGCTGGCGGCGCTGGCGGCGCTGCGGGCCGACGGCGTCGAGGTGGGCGACTGCGTGATCGCCAAGGGCGTGGCCACCGGGCGCAGCTTCGTCTACGTCGACGGCGGGGGGCGGCAGATCGTGATGACCTGGCCGGGGGCGGCCGACCTGCTGGCCCCGGCGCAGGCGGCCGCCACGGCCGCGCGCCTGCCGGCCGGGTCGGTGCTCGTCCTGCAGGGCGAGATCCCGGTGGCGACCTCGTGCGCGGCGGCGGCGGCCGTCCCGTCCGGGGTCCGCGTCCTGGTCAACCCCAGCCCGGCCCGGGTGTTCCTCGGTGCGGGCGGGGCGGACCTGCTGAGCCTGGCCGACGTGGTGGTGCTCAACGAGGGGGAACTGGGCGTGCTGACCGGCGGCCGCGCCACGGACTCGCCGGAGTCCCTGCGCCTCCGTACGAAAGGGGGCGCCGTGGTCGTCACCCGGGGCGAGCGGGGAGCCGGGGTGATCGACGATCACGGCACTATGCTGGTCGACGCACCCCGCGTGGACGCGGTCGACACGACCGGAGCGGGCGACGCCTTCACCGGCACGCTGGCCGCGGCCCTGCGCGCCGGCGTGAGCCTGGCGGCCGGGGTCCGGCTCGCCTGCCGGGTGGCCGCCGTCTCGGTCACGCGCCGTTTCTGCGCTCCCAGTTACCCGTCCGCCGGAGAGCTCGGCCTCGCCCCTCTCCACGGTCCACCGGCGCAGGAGATATCCGCATGACACCACGACCGCACACCCTGGCCATCAGGATCCGCGACCGGCTCCGCCTCCTCATCGTCGAGCAGGGCCTGCGCCCGGGGGACAAGCTGCCGTCGGAGAACGAGCTGATGAGCCTGTTCGACGCGGGCCGCACCAGCATCCGCGAGGCGTTCAAGCTCCTGGAGCAGGAGGGCGTCATCCAGGCGCGCCACGGCGACGGCCGCTACCTCACCGCGCAGCCGAGCCTGGACCGTCCGCTGACCCGCCTCGAAGGTGTGACGGAGATGCTCGCCAGCCGCGGCTTCACCGCCGACGACACCGTCCTGGACGTCGCGTCGGCCGAGCCGGACCGGCACCAGCGCGAGGTGCTGCGGATGGCGCCCGGCGAGACGATCGTGCGCCTGGAGCGGCTGCGCCGCCACCGGGACGACGCGCTGCTCTACTCGATCGACCTGTTCCCGCGCCAGCTCGTCCCCCTGCCGATGGACGAGGTCGACTGGTCGGGGTCGCTGTTCCAGCTCCTCACCGAGCACGGCCACACGATCGCGTACGCGGTCACCCAGGTCCGTGCCGTCACCCTCGACGCGGCGCAGGCCGAGCGCATCGGCGGCACCGAGGCCGGCGGCGCGTGGCTGCTGCTCATCCAGACCCACCACGACAGCGCGGGGCGGCCCCTGCTGTTCTCGCAGGACTACCACCGCGGCACCGACTTCTCCTTCCACCTGGTGAGGCGCCGTGACTGACCCCTTTTCCAACGGCGCCGCGACCGGTGCCGGGATCGGCGCGCGCCGCCGCCACGTCGTGTTCGACCACGACGGCGCGCCCGACGACCTGCTGGCGCTGCTGCTGCTGACCCGCTACGAGAACGTCGATCTGCGCGGTGTCGCCGTCACCCCGGCCGACTGCCTGCCCGCGCCCGGCCTGTCGGCCACCCGCAAGATCCTCGCCCTGACGGGCCGGGACGTGCCCACGGCGCTGGGCGTGCTGCCCGGCCGCAACCCGTTCCCGCTCGCCTGGCGGATCGACGCCCTGCGGGCGGACGCGCTGCCCGTGCTCAACCAGCGCGACCCCGCCGCCGCCGCCGTCGCCGCCGCCGGGGACACGCCCCCGGCGCACGAGCGGCTCGCCGCCTGGCTGGCGCGGGCGCCGGGACCGGTCACCGTGCTGGTCACCGGCCCGCTGACCAACCTCGCCTGGTGCCTGGAACACCACCCCCGGCTCGCGGCGCGCATCGAGGAGATCGTGTTCATGGGCGGCGCCCTGGACGTCGCGGGCAACGTTCACCAGCCCGGCCACGACGGCACCGCCGAGTGGAACGTCTACTGGGACCCCGACGCCGTCAGGCGGGTGTTCGACTCCGACG
Source organism: Streptosporangium heterodermiicola (assembly GCF_051390675.1). Classification (NCBI taxonomy): domain Bacteria; kingdom Bacillati; phylum Actinomycetota; class Actinomycetes; order Streptosporangiales; family Streptosporangiaceae; genus Streptosporangium; species Streptosporangium heterodermiicola. Next base: position 71,957 of record NZ_JBPJSR010000024.1, on the reverse strand, counting down.
TGCCGATCACCATGTTCCCGCTGGACGTGACCAACCGGGTGCCGGTGACCGCCGAGTTCGCCGAGACCTTCGGCCGCGCGTACGGCGAGCACGTGAGCGACCTGGCCGGGTCGCTGCTGGCGCTCACCTTCGGCACGCTGGAGACCACCGGGCTGCCCTACTGCTGCTGGGACAGCCTCACCACGTCCTACCTCGCCGACCAGGACATCTGCACCTTCGAGACGGTGCGCTGCGATGTCGTGACCCGGAACGCGAGCCAGGGACGAATCGTAAGAAGTGCCGGCGGCCGCGCGGTCCGCTGCGCCAGGACGGTCGACGCGGACCGGTTCTACCGGCACTTCCTCACCACTCTCGCCCCACGGGCGATGACGTCAACCACAGAAAGGATCATGCGATGAGCACGAGCACGATGGACGCGGGCGAGCGGATCGCCACGTCGTCTCTTGCCCGCCGCCGCCGGATCCTGTCCGTCTTCTGGCTGGCCGAGGACGAGATCTCCTTCTACGGGCTGCCGCTGCTGCTCCGCCGGGTACCGCACGTGGTCAGGGCGAGGGTCGGCCGGAGCGTGGCGGAGGCGGGCCAGGCGCTCGGCGAAGGGGATTTCGACGTGGTGGTGCTGCCGGTCGCGGCGGTGCCGCAGGTGATGGCGGCCGCCGGTACGCCCCGCGGCCGGACCAGGGTGCTGGCGCTGATACGGACGGAGGAGGCACGCCACCTCCCCTCCCCGGCCAAGGACCACGGCGTCGACGGCTGCCTGCTGTGGGACATGGTCAACGTCGCCGGACTGTCCTACACCTTCGCGCACCTGCTCAGCGGCGACCCGCCGGTCGTCCCGCTCGCACCGGCCGCATCACCGCCCGGGACCGCCGGCGCCGAGCCGACCGACCGGCTGACCGAACGCGAGCACACGGCGCTGACCCTGCTGCTGCGCGGCATGAGCAACAACCAGATCGCCCGCGCCATGGGCATCTCGATCCACGGCGTCAAACGGCACGTCTCGAACCTGCTCGTGAAGTTCGACTGCTCCAACCGGACGGAGGTGGCCCTGGTCGCGCAGCGGCTGGGACTCAGCTCCACCACCGGCGTTCCCCGCGTCAACCCGGCGGTCAGGTGAGGGGCGGCTCCGCCGTCCCTCCCGAATTCGCATATTGCCCGCACCCCGAAGTGACCGAAGAGAAGTGGAGCGACAATGGACGTCCCCCCCATGGAACTCAGTGGTCGCGTTCCCATCGTGCGCGCCGACGAACTCGACGCCGACATGGAGAAGGCGGCGCAGGCCATCAGGACCCAGCTGACCGACTGGGGCTTCATGGCCGCCGAGGTCCCCGGCATCGGCGCGCGCGTCCGCACCATGATGGAGGAGTTCGCGTCGGCGTGCCGGTCGACGGAGCCGAGGCTGGCCGACTACGCGCAGTCGTCGGTGCCCCAGCTGTCCGTCGGCGGCACGCACGGGTTCTTCCCGTACAACTCCGAGATCCCGCGCCTGGCCAACGGCGTGCCCGACCCCAAGGAGTTCATCCACGTCAGCGGGGCGCTGCTGGCCGACCAGCCGCCCGGTGCCGGTGACGTCATGCGTGCCTTCCCGACGTTCGGGGCGGCCGCGAACGACGTGTTCGACACCGCGTTCCGGCTCATCTCCCTGTTCGGCGAGGTCGTCCGCGGCATGCTGCCGCCCGGCACTCCCGAGCTGGACCTGTCGCGCGAGGCCACGAACCTGCGGGTGATCCGCTACCGGGACGTGGGCGACCGCGAGGTGCTGGCGCACGAGCACTCGGGCATCCAGATGCTCGGGCTGCAGCTGCCGCCCTCCGACCAGGGGCTGCAGTACGTGCTGCACGACGGCACCTGGGTGGAGCCGGTGATCGCCGGTACGGACGTGGTCCTGTGCAACATCGGCCGGATGCTGACGAGCGCCTCCAACGACCGCTTCCGGCCGTCGACGCACCGGGTGCACACCAAGCCCATGCCGGCCGGCTACGAACGCCTGTCGTCGGTGCTGTTCGCCTACCCGCCGCACAAGGCACCCCAGTGGAAGATGATCGACGGTGAGGTGACCATGCTCGACGCGACCTGGGGCGACTTCATCGACAACCGGTTCAAGGGCCTGGGCGACCCGCAGCCGTCGTCCTGACGAGGACGGGGAGGGCCTTCCGATCCGGGAGGCCCTCCCGCCGGGGCACCGCGGGTCAGGGGCCCGCGGTGTCCCGGACGACGCGCGGGCGCCCGTCATCCCAGCCTGACGGCCGTTTGAGGAAGACGACGCCGTCGATCATGCCGAGCCGGGCCGGGTCCAGCGGGAAATAGGCGAAATCCTGGGAGACGCGCGGAGCGGGCTCCGTGACGGCCTCGGCCAGGCGGCGGGCGTCGACGAGCGAGCGGTCCCACGGGAGCGTGGACAGCATGCCCTCGACGGTGTCCGGGGGCGGGGTGTCGTCGCCGGCCGTGCCGAGGGCCGAGGCCAGGAAGGCGTACCGGTCGCCCAGGTGCGCCCCGGCGATCGCCCCCGCGCTCCACCACTCCAGCCGCTGGTCGCCGAACGGCATGAGACTCCGGTCACGCTGCAGGTGGATGTTGTGGGCGAAGACCAGGGCCGGGCCGCGCTCGGCGACGGCACGCAGGTTGGCGGCCATCATCGCGTCCCGCAGGGCCGACAGCCGGGCCCACCGCACCGGGGACGTGTCGGCCATCCAGTGGTGGTAGCGGAGCAGGCCGGTGGCGGTGCGCGCGTACAGTGCCGCCCGCTCCCCGTCCTCCGCGCTGAGCCCCGGCACCTGCGTGTCGAGCAGCGCCACCAGGTCGTCGGCGATCAGCCGCAGCCGCCGGGCCTCCTCTGACCGGCCGATCGACCGGGACGGATCCATGGCCGTCGCCTCGTCCGACCACCGCTCGTCCGGGCCCAGCAGCGCGTCGAGGGTCTCCCCGGTGCAGGGCAGCGGCCCGTCGAGGAGGGCGTGCAGGGCGGTGAGCGCCTGGCGCGGGCTCGCCGCCCAGTACTCCAGGGGGCCGTCGAACCCGAAGAACCGGAGCTTCTCGTCATGCTCCTCGTTGTACGACCGCATCCAGCGCACGAGCTCGCGGTTGGCCGGGGACGCGCCGAAGCCGTGGCTGAAGCCGCGTTCCATGACGTCGTCGAGCGTGCCCGCGCCCGTCGTGACGTACTCGTCGACCACGAGGCCCATGAGACAGTCGCTCTCGATGGCGAACGACCTGTAGCCCTCCCGCTCGACCAGATGCCGGAAGATCTCGTTGCGCACCTCGCCCAGCTCCCCCACGAAGTGCCTGGCCTCGCCCAGGCCGAGCAGCAGGGGCTCGGCGGGAAGCGACCGGAGGAACGCCGAGACCCCGCGCCGTCGAGCGGCCGGGCCGTGTCCTTGATATCCATACCTTCAACGGTATCGTTGAACATTCGGTGTAAACTTTTCCCGGAAATCTTCGATCCCTTCGCGACTAACCTTCAAACGGTGGTGCATCCATGAGGCCGGTGGACCTGGCGCGCGAGCACGGCCTGTCCACCCAGGCGGTCAGAAACTACGAGGACGCCGGCATCCTGCCCGCCGCCGGACGCACCGTCCACGGCTACCGCACCTACACTCCGCTGCACGCGCACGCCCTGGACGCGTTCCTCGCCCTCGTCCCCGGGTACGGCCACCGCGCGGCCACGGCGATCATGCAGGCGGTCAACCGGGGCGCCACCGAGGACGCGCTGCGGCTCGTCGACGAGAGCCACGGCCAGCTCCTCGACGACCGCCGCACCCTCCAGGCCGTCGAGGCCGCGCTCCGCGACCTGGCGCCGGTGCCGCAGGAGCGCGGGGGCACCTTCATCGGCCCGCTGGCCAGGAGGCTCGGCGTCCGCCCCGCCACCCTGCGCAAATGGGAGAACGCCGGGCTGGTCCGCCCGCACCGCGATCCGCGGACGGGCTACCGGGTCTACGACGCTGCCGACGTACGGGACGTCCGGCTGGCCCACCAGCTCAGGCGGGGCGGCTACCCGCTGGAGCGGATCGCCCCGCTGATCGCCCAGGTCCGCTCCGCCGGAGGCGTCGCCCCGCTGGAGTCGACCCTGCACGACTGGCGGACCCGCCTGTCGGCCCGGGGCCGCGCCATGCTCAAGGGCGCCGCCGGCCTGGACGCCTACCTCCGCGCCCGCGAACCCTGAGGCCGGGGGTCACCTCCACTGCCAGGGCCGAGGCAGGGCGGGCCGGTCGCCCGCGGACGCCGAACCTCATGCCTCGGCCCGGAGATCCCGTAGTGCGGCGCATCGCGGCCCCGGGCCGTTTTAAGGAATGGCCGCGTGCGGTTGACGCCCGGTAGTGTGCCGATCATGGCCTGCCGCATCTCCGAACTGGTAATCCCCTGCCGGGATCCGCGACGGCTGGCGGCGTTCTGGTGCGAGGTGCTGGACTTCGTCGTGCTCGACACCGAGGACGCCGGCGCGGTGGAGATCGGACCGCGGGAAGGGTTCGGCGGACTGCAGCCGACCCTGGTCTTCAGCCCCACCACCGAGCCCAAGGCGGGCAAGCTGCGGCTGCACTTCGACGTCAACGCCACCGACCGCGATCAGGACGCCGAGCTCGAACGCCTCCTGAGGCTCGGGGCGCGCCCGGCCGACGTCGGCCAGACCGGCGAGGAGTCCTGGCACTGCCTGGCCGACCCCGAGGGCAACGAGTTCTGCCTCCTGCGAGCCCGCCTGAACTGACCGATCCCGAACCGGCCGGCCCTTCCGAACCGGCCCTGAACCGATCGACCCTTCCGAACCGACCCTGGACTGGCCGGCCCTGAACTGGCCGGCCCTGAACTGGCCGGCCCTGAACTGACCGGCCCTGGACCGACCGGCCCGTACCGGCAAACGATCACCATGTGAGGACTTCGCGCGCATGACGCCGCCTGCTCTTTAGACCTGACACCTTCCCCGCGCATCGGTCGCCGACGACGCCGTCGGCTCTGTTCCCCGTGCTCTTCGTCAGGTCTTCAGAGAGATCATGTCCTCACATCCTCATATCGTGCCGCCCTGGGCGGTGCGACGCACCCGCCTGCCCCTGCTCGCCCTCCAGTGCGTGGCCTGCCCCTCCGGTCACGCCACCGTCGGCGACGGCAGGTTCCGCGTCAACGCCAACGGCAAACTTCTCGACGTCTGGCTCCTGGTCAACTGCGTTTCCTGTGACCGGACCGGCAAGCTCACCGTCCACGATCGCGTCCCGGTCCGCTCGATGCCCGCCGGCCTTCTGGCCGGTTACTCGGACAACTCGCCTTCCCTCGTCACGGAGACCCTTCTCGACCCGTTGATCGCCCGGCGCAACCGGTTCGCGCTCGATTGGTACGGGTGCTGGGAACTCCACGCGCCTCCCGTTCCCGAGGATCCGTGGCCCCTTCGGATCACGGTCACCTTCGACGATCCCGTGCCGGTCCGTCCCGAACGGCTCATCGCCCACGGGCTGGGCATCAGCCGTAACGAGATCGCCCGCAGAATCAAGATCGATATCCCGCTGAACCGCAGGACGAAACTGGACTTCTCATTCGTCCTGATGTGGCCGGTTCAGTAGGTCCGGGTATCGGCGCGACGCTTCCCGCCGGGGCGGAACACGGCCGAGCCGTGTTCCGCCCCGTTCTGTCCTTCAGCCCGGCCGGGCCGACGCGGATCACACCATCACCGCCTCCGCCCAGGGCCTCCGCCGGGGGCCTTCGGCGGCTCGGCGAAGGCCCCCGGCCTGCCCGTTACCGCCGGTTGGGCGGAAAACGCGTGGTTCACCCTGGTCGATCCGCCGGGCATAGGGTTGGCGGCATGGCGCTGCGACTTGTTCAGGTGAACTTCAAGGCTCGGGACGACTCGGCGCTCGGCCGGTTCTGGGCGGAGGCGCTCGGCTGGGGCGTCTCCAGCGAGGGCCCCGGTGTGACCAACGTCGAACCCGTGGGATTCGTCTGGCCGGACCCTTCGGCCGTCTGCGTCGACGTCGTCACCGTCCCGGACCCCGAGACGGTGAGATACCGCGTGCACCTCGATCTCGCCACCACCTCCGCGGCCCACCAGGCCGAGTTGGTCGCGCGCCTGAAGGAGCTCGGCGCCACGCCCGCCGATGTGGGCCAGGGCGACGTGCCGTGGACGGTCCTGGCCGACCCGGAGGGCAACGTGTTCTGCGTGCTGGAGCCCCGGGAGATCTACCGGGACACCGGGCCGATCGCCGTGGTGATCGTCGACTGCGCCGACCCGCGGGCCATGGCCCGGTTCTGGGGCGAGGCGATCGACTGGACCCTCCACGAGGTGACCGACGATCACGCGCTGCTGCGCTCCGCCGAGGGGGTCGGGCCGTACCTGGAGTTCCTCCGCACGCCCGACAGGAAGAACGTGTGGAACCGCGTCCACCTCGACCTGCTCCCGTACTCCGCCGACGATCAGGCGGCGGAGGTGGCCCGGCTGGAGGCCCTCGGCGCGACGCTCACCGACATAGGCCAGGGCGACGTCTCGTGGAAGGTCCTGGCCGACCCCGAGGGCAACGAGTTCTGCGTCCTCGGCCGGGCCTGACGCGGATCCCCCGCCACCGCGCTTTCGTACCTCGGACACGCGGCGGCCCCGTGCTCCCCCGCCCCCGCCCGTCGAGGTTTTTGAAATTCGCCGGAAAACATCGCGGCGGGATGTCGAGAACCCGCGCGTGGCTTCGTCCCCGCGGTGAACACGGCCCACAATGGGCCGTACCGCACCAAGGAGAACACGATGGCCAAGTACCTGCTGCTCAAGCACTACCGGGGCGCGCCGGCGGCGGTCAACGACGTGCCGATCGACCAGTGGGAGCCGGAGGAGGTCTCGGCCCACGTGCAGTACATGCGTGACTTCGCCACCCGGCTCGAAGGCACCGGCGAGTTCGTCGACGGTCAGGCGCTCGCCCCCGAGGGAACGTTCGTCCGCTACGACGGCGAGGGGCGGCCGCCGGTCACCGACGGCCCGTTCGCGGAGACCAAGGACCTGATCGCCGGCTGGATGGTGATCGACGTCGAGACCTACGAGCGGGCACTCGAACTGGCCGGCGAGCTGTCCGCGGCCCCGGGCGCGGGCGGGAAGCCGATCCACGAGTGGCTTGAGGTGCGCCCGTTCTACGCCGAGCACCCGGCGGCCACCGAGTGAACGAGCCGTTGCTGCGGGAGCTGGTGCCCGCGGTGATCGGCGTCCTCGTCCGCCGCGGAGCGGACTTCGCGGCGGCCGAGGACGCCGTGCAGGACGCCCTGGTCGAGGCCGTGCGCGTGTGGGCGGACGACCCGCCGCGAGACCCCAAGGGCTGGCTGGTCACCGTGGCCTGGCGCAAGTTCCTCGACGCCGCCCGCGCCGACGCCTCCCGCCGTCACCGCGAGGTACGCGTCGAGAGCGAACCCGTGCCCGGTCCGGGCGAGGCGGTGGACGACACGCTCCAGCTGTACTTCCTGTGCGCGCACCCGTCCCTGACACCGGCCTCGGCCGTCGCGCTCACGCTGCGCGCGGTCGGCGGCCTGACCACGCGTCAGATCGCGCGGGCCTACCTCGTGCCGGAGGCGACCATGGCCCAGCGGATCAGCAGGGCCAAGCGGACCGTCTCGGGCATCCGGTTCGACCAGCCAGGTGACGTCGCCACGGTGCTGCGCGTCCTCTACCTGGTCTTCAACGAGGGCTACTCCGGCGACGTCGACCTCGCCGGCGAGGCGATCAGGCTCACTCGCCGGCTGGCGGCCACGGCCGGCCACGAGGAGGTCGCGGGCCTGCTCGCGCTCATGCTGCTCCACCACGCGCGGCGCCCGGCACGAACCGGCCCCGACGGCAGGCTCGTGCCTCTCGCCGAGCAGGACCGCGGCCTGTGGGACACCCGCCTGATCGCCGAGGGCGTCGACGTGCTCCAGGCGGCCCTCGCCCGCGACCGCCTGGGCGAGTTCCAGGCCCAGGCCGCCGTCGCCGCGCTCCACGCCGACGCCCGGACGGCCGAGGAGACCGACTGGGTGCAGATCGTCGAGTGGTACGACGAGCTGGTGCGCCTCACCGGCAGCCCGGTGGTCCGCCTCAACCGGGCCGTCGCGGTCGGCGAGGCCGACGGCCCGCGGGCCGGCCTGGCCGCCCTGGCGGAGCTCGACCCCGCCCTGCCCCGCCACACCGCCGTCGCCGCGTACCTGCGCGAGCGGGACGGCGACCCGGTGACCGCGGCGCGGCTCTACGCCGAGGCCGCCCGATCGGCGCCCAGCCTGCCCGAACGCGACCACCTCATGCGGCAGGCCGCGCGGCTCAACGCGCGGCTGCGCGGCTGAGCGGCGGGCGTTCACCGAGCACCGATCCGGTGGGGGACGGCCCGCTCACCCTAGTCCGGCCCGGACCTTCCCCGCCCTGCGCACGGCGAGGGAACGAGTGACGGTCCGTGACCACCGTGACGTCGGGTCGTCGACCCGCGCCGATATCGCAGGACGTCCCGGCCTGCCCCCGGTGGTTCGCGGTCGCCGACCGCGCGTGTAAATAAACTTTGACATGGTGTCCAAGGCGCTTTACATTGACTGATGTCAGCTTTGTTTTACATAGGGAACGGCATGGCCTTCGAGGAAAAAAGCGCCTGGGTGACGATCGTGATCTCCATCGGCGCGTACACGATCTACGTGGTGACCGTCCTGGGCCGGGCCGGCGACGGCCCGCTCGCCGACGTCGCCTACACGGGAACCCTGCTGTGGACCATCGGTGGCGCCATCGTCACCGCGATCGCGGCCCACATCGCGATGGCCGTCGCGGGCGGCCACGGCGCCGACCGCACCGACGAGCGCGACCGTGAGATCAACCAGGTCAGTGAGCGCATCGGGCAGTCGCTCGTCATCATCGGCGCGATCGCCGCACTGGTCATGGCCATCGCCGAGCTGCGCCACTTCTGGATCGCCAACGTCGTCTACCTGGCGTTCGTGCTGTCCTCGGTGCTCAGCTCGATCGCCAAGATCGCGGCGTACCGCAAGGGCGGCTTCCAGACGTGGTGAAGCCGACGCGGGTCACCAACGCGATCCGGGCCCTGCGGTTCGCGCACGGCGAGATGACCCAGGCCGAGCTGGCCGACCGGGTCGGCGTCACCCGCCAGACCATCATCGCGATCGAACAGGGTCGCTACTCCCCCTCGCTGGAGATGGCGTTCCGCATCGCCCGGGTGTTCCGGGCCGGACTCGACGACGTCTTCCAGTACCCCGACACCGAAGGAGACCCCTCATGAAGGCGATCGTCCAGGACGAGTACGGCCCGCCGCGCACGCTGAGCCTCGGCGAGGTCCCGATCCCGGTGCCCGGCGCCGACGATGTGCTGGTCCGGGTGCGCGCGGCCGGCGTCGACTACGGCGTGTGGCACATCATGACCGGGCTGCCGCTCGTCGCCCGCCTCGGCCTCGGCCTGCGCCGGCCCCGCAACCGCGTGCCCGGCATGGACGTGGCCGGCGTCGTGGAGTCCGTCGGCGCCAACGTGACCGCGTTCCGCCCCGGCGACGAGGTGTACGGCGAGGCCACCGGCGCGTACGCGCAGTTCGCGCTCGCCCGTCCGGGCAGGCTCGCCCGCAAGCCCGCCAACCTGAGCTTCACCGAGGCGGCGGCCGTACCCGTGTCGGGGGCGACCGCGCTGCGGGCCGTCGGCCAGGTCACCACCGGGGAGAAGGTGCTGGTCATCGGCGCCGGCGGCGGAGTGGGCAGCTTCGCGACGCAACTCGCGGTCGCCGGCGGCGCCCACGTCACCGCCGTGTGCAGCACGGCCAAGGCCGACCTCGTCCGGTCACTGGGCGCCCAGGCCGTCATCGACTACACGCGCGAGCCGCTCACCGGGACGTACGATCTGATCATCGACATCGCGGGCATCCGGCCGCTGCCCCTGCTGCGCGGGCTGCTCACCGAGCGCGGCCGGCTCGTCATCGTCGGCGGCGAGGGCGGCGGCCGGTGGTTCGGCGGGACCAGCCGGATGCTGACCGTCCGGCTGATCACCCCGTTCACGCGCCAGCGCCTGGACGCGCCGATCGTGCTGACCCGCGCCGCCGACCTGGACACGCTGCGCGACCTCATCGAGGCCGGGGCCGTACGACCGGCCGTCGGGCGCACGTACCCCCTGGCGGAGGCCGCCACCGCGGTGGGTGACCTGGCGGCGGGCAACGCGCCGGGAAAGCTCGTCATCACGGTCGGCTGACCCCTGCGACAAGGGGCTGTCATCCGATAGGCGACCGAGGCCGGAGTGGTGTCGATCCGTGTCGATCCGTGTCGCCCTGGACAACCTCACCCGTTCCACGTCGACATCGCCTCCATCGGCGCCGGCGGGCTCGCCGCCCTGGCCGACCACCTCACCACGCACGGACCGGTCCTGGGAACGCTCGCCGGGCCGTTGGCCGGTTGCGCCGCCCGCCTACGGCACTTCCAGCCCCTGGGCGATACCCCGCACAGCGGAGACGTTCGCCTCTCCCCTTGACGGCTCGGGAAGAATCACGGTCATGCGCCTTCATCCTGGCCGCACGTCATCACCTGAGCACGATGGCCGACCGCCGGGCCGCCACGGTCACGGGCGTGATCGGCGGACTCGGCGCGCTGGCCCTGTCCGCCGCGGCCCTGATGGCAGGAATCGGATGACTTGTCCGGGACCGCCTAATTGCCTCGCGTACGAGCCGCCTCGCGGTTTACTCTCGCGGCCATGACGTCACACGATGCGCGTGAAGGCCTCGGGATCGTTTCCGGCGGTAGCGGGCCGGTGATCCGGCAGGAGACCGCCGACGATCACCGAGATGTGCGCGAGGTCCACACGCGCGCCTTCGATGACGGCGAGCGGGTTCCCGGGCTCGTGGAGGCACTTCGCGTCGCGGAGGCCGCGCCGGCGCCGATGTCCTTCGTCGCCACCGTCGACGGCCGGGTCGTCGGGCACGTCCTGCTGAGCGCGGCGCGGCTGGACGCTCCGCGCCGGATCGTGGACGTCCTGTCCCTGTCGCCGCTGGGCGTGCTCCCGGAGTTCCAGCGTCAGGGCATCGGTACTCGGCTCGTCGCGCACGCCCTCGCGGCGGCCGACGGCCGGCGTGTGCCGCTGGTGTTCCTGGAGGGTTCGCCGCGCTACTACGGCACGCGCGGCTTCGAGGGGGCCGGGGCGGCGGGCTTCCGTTCGCCCTCGTTGCGTATTCCCGAAGCCGCGTTCCAGGTCGCCCGGTTGTCCGCTCACGAGCCGTGGATGACGGGCACCTTCGTCTACTCAGAGGTCTTCTGGGCCTTTGACTGCGTCGGCCTGCGCGACCCCGAGGCCTGAGGGCCCGCTGACGGCGGTGCCGGGCCGGGACGGCCGGCGCGTGAAGCCGGCGACGAGCCGGGCGATCGACGATCGGCGAGGGGCGAGCCAGTCGGCGATGTCGGCGACCACGGCCGCGTCGACGTGCTGGGGCGCCTCGTAGTCCGCGGGCGTGGAGGGGCCTGTGCCGGGGAAGAACAGGTGGTCGTCGGCGTCGTAGACGCGAATGGTGATGTCCGTACGGTGACCGAGGCCCGCCTGCCAGCCCGCGAGGTCGTCGGCGACGGTCACCTGGTAGTCGCGGCCACCCTGCAGGATGAGCATCGGCTTGTCCAGCGCGGCCGCGGCCGCGACCGGGTCGTAGCCGCGCAGGTCCAGCCAGTACGCCCCCGAGTAGCCGAAGGGCAACTCCGCGGCGGAGGTGGCGGCCGACAGGTGAGGGCTGTCGACGAGTGCGGCCTGCCGCGTGATCGCCTCGACGGCGGCCTGGGCGGCCGGGCCGGGATCGAGCGTGGCGAGGTGGCGGGTGACGCGCACGGCGGCGTGGTGCATGGGCTGGGTGTCACCGGCCAGGAGCACCAGGCCGGCCACGGACGGCTCGGCGGCGGCGACCCGCGGGGCGACCTTGCCGCCCATGCTGTGGCCCGCGACATGCACCCTCCGGGCATCGACGTCCGGATGACGCCGGAGCAGGTGGACGGCGGCGACGGCGTGCGGGACGTACTCCTCGCTCATCGTGAAGCCGGGCCTCGCGGCCACCTGGCCGGCGTGGGCGTAGGTCACCTTGTCGAAGCGCAGCACCGCCACGCCACGACCGGCCAGCCCCCAGGCCAGGTCCTTGAGCGGCTTGTTCGGGCCGACGGTGCCGTCGCGGTCGAACGGTCCGCCGCCGCCGAGCAGCACCACCCCGGGCCACGGGCCGCGCCCTCGCGGCAGGCTCAACGTCCCGGGCACGGCCGACGCGCCGGAGCCCACGGTGACCTCGTGCTCGCCGAACCTCCCGCGGCGGGCGTACGGCGGCGGCGTCCACTGCCCGGTGAGCGCGGGCGCGAGCCGCAGGCCCTGCAGCAGGCCGGTCCCGTCGACCGACATGACCACCGTCAGCTCGCCGCGTTCGTGCGTCACCGGGACGCTCACCTTGACCAGCTCCGCCTTCCCCGACGCGGTCACCCAGCTCTCGGGGGCCGGCTCGCCGACCGGTGTCCCGGTCGCGGTGATCGCCCCGATCCTGGAGACCTGACTCTCCCAGCCGACCCGCAGCGTCTCGGCGGACGCCACCGCCCGCAGCGGCGGGGCGAACAGCTTCTCGACGTCCGCGAAGCGTCCGCTCCGCGCCAGCTCGACGACCGTCGCGGCGATCGCCGCCGGGTCCGTTTCCACGCTCATCCCCCACGCCAACCTTTCTCATTTTTCGCGAACGGTAGCACATCATGAGATCGTTGCATCGTGGACACCTTGGAACTACTGGCACACCCGGTGCGGCTGCGGATCGTGCACGCGATGCGCGGCGGGCGGGCACTCACCACCGCTCAGCTGTGCGCCCGGATCCCCGACGCCTCGAAGGCCATGGTCTATCGGCACGTCGAACTGCTCGCGAACAGCGGAATCCTGGAGGTGGCCGACGAGAGGCGGGTGCGTGGCGCGGTGGAACGCCGCTACCGGCTACGCCACGACCGGGTCGTCGTCGACGCCGACGCGGTCGCGGCACAGTCACCCGATGATCACCGGCGCATATTCGCCACGTCGATGGCCGTCCTGGTCGCCGAGTTCAACGCCTACCTCGACCGCGAGAACGCCGACCCGGTGGCGGATCTCGTCGGCTACCGTCAGCACGCCGTCTGGCTCGATCACGGCGAACTGGAAGAAATGATCGGCGAGCTGCGTCGCGCGATCCTGCCCCGGCTGGCCAACCAGCCGGCACCGGACCGCGCGCAGTACCTGCTCAGCCCGATCCTCTTCCCGATCGAACAGCCATCCGCCGACCCCGGACCGGGCTCGGACGACCATGATCCACGTACGTGACAACGGGCCGTGGCGACTCCGGACGCCGCCGCCCTCCCGGAGAAAATGGACGCCGGCCTGTCGCAGGTGCCGGACGTCGTCCCCACCGACTGTGACGGTCGTGAAGTGCGGGCTGGTCTGCTCTCCGGCCTGGACGGTCAGCGACGGCATCCGCCGCTCGCCGGGACGCCGGACGCGTGGCGTCATGACGGCCCGCCGCCTCGCGCGGTGGTGCTGGTGGCCGGGCTCATGACACGTTTCTCAGTGCGCCCTCTACTCGTCGACGGGGGTCCGCCGGATGGCGCGCTCCTCGCCGGCCCGGGTGGGCGGGTTGTGGCGGCGGGTGGTCTTAGTGCCGTGGCCGGCTGTGGTTCTGTTGAATCGGCGGGCGAGGTGTTCGAAGGCGTCGGTGAGTTCGCCGGGGCCGACGACCTCGATGTCGGCGTCATAGCCGGCGAAGGCGGCGGCGAGGCTGGGCCAGGACCAGGATCCGAGGGTGAGCCGGCAGCGGTGGGGGCCGGCCTCCTCGACGAGTCCGTCGCGGGTGTAGAGGGCCACGGTGGCGGCGGGCAGGTCGAGGATCACCGTACCCTGGCAGGGCCAGTCGCCCGAGGTGTCGCCGGAGCCGCGGAACGCGCTGGTGACGAAGGCGGCGACGTCTCCTCCGGGCAGGACGCGGGGGGCGAACCGGGGCCCGTTGGGGGTGCGCGGGGTGATCCGGTCGGCGCGGAAGGTACGCCAGTCGTCGCGGCCGAGGTCCCAGGCGATGAGGTACCAGCGTCCGTCCCGGAGGATGACGTGGTGGGGTTCGACGCGGCGCGGGGGTTCGTCCGCGGCCTCGCCACCGTAGTCGAAGCGCAGGATCTCGCGGGCGTGGACGGCGGCGCTGATGGTCAGTAGCACGTCGCCGTCGACCGGGGTGGGCGGCCGGGTGACGGGTCGTCCGACGGCGGTGACGCGCAGCGCGTCGACGCGGTGCCGGAGCCGGGAGGGCATGACCTGCCGGATGGTGTTCAGTGCCCGTTCGGCGGGTTCGGCGAGGCCGTCGCCGGGGGTGGTGGCGGCGATCCGCAGGGCGACGGTGAGGGCGACGGCCTGTTCGTCGTCGAACAGCAGCGGGGGGAGTTCGGTGCCGGCGCCGAGCCGGTAGCCGCCGTCGGGGCCTTTGACGGCGGCGATGGGGTAGCCGAGCTCGCGGAGCCGGTCGACGTCGCGGCGCACGGTGCGCAGGCTGACGTCCAGGCGATCGGCCAGCACCGTGCCGGACCAGTCCCGGCGGGTCTGCAGCAGCGACAGCAGGGCCAGCAGCCGGGCGGAGGTTTTCGGCATGACCTGATTCTGCCCGCAGTAGGTGCCACATCCTGTCACCTACCCCTGCGAATCTTCGTTCCGAGCCGGTCGGCCACCCGATTCGGACGTCCGGCACCTTCCTCGCCGGTTCTCCGAAACGGACTTGATCGGGCGTACGACGCCCGGAAAATCAGCAGGGAGCCAGACAGCATGGCCATCTCCACCACCACCCACCTGAACTTCCGCGGCGACGCCCGCGCGGCGCTGGAGTTCTACCAGACCGTGTTCGGCGGCTACCTCACCACCGTCACCTACGGCGACTTCGGCATGCCGAAGGAACTGCCCGACGCCGACAAGATCGTCTTCGGTCAGGTCACGGCCGGCAACGGCTTCGGCATCATGGCCTACGACGTGCCCGGCCAGGCACCGCCCGCCGCCGCGCCCGCCGCCACCACCCGCGAGCACGGCATGACGCTGACCGGCGAGCGGTTCTTCGTGTCCGTCCGCGGCGAAACCGCCGAGGAGGTCGGCGCGCTGTGGGAAAAGCTCGCCGACGGCGCCTGCATCATCGAGAAGTACGGCCCCTCGCGGTGGGCGCCGGGCTTCGGGATGCTGACCGACCGCTTCGGCGTCACCTGGATCCTCGACGTCGCCGCCCCGTACGCCGGCTGACCAACCACCGCACCATCCGGCCCGAGACGCCCGAGACGGTCCGAGACGGCCTTCCCTGGCCGCCTCGGACCACCCGAGCCGCCTCGGCCCACACGGCCCACGCGGCCTTCCGCCTTCCGCCTTCCGAAGGAACAGATCATGCGCACCCGCCCCCTCGGCCGTACCGGCATCCAGGTCAGTCCCTACTGCCTGGGCACCATGATGTTCGGCCCGTTCGGCAACCCCGACCCCGGCGACTGCGTCGCCATCGTCCACCGGGCCCTTGAGGCCGGTATCAACTTCATCGACACCGCCGACGTCTACGGCGGTGACGGCGAGACCGAACGGATCGTGGGCAAGGCGCTGCGCGGCCGGCGCGACGACGTGGTGCTCGCCACCAAGTTCAACGGCCCCATGGGCGCCGGTCCCAACCGGCGCGGCAACTCCCGCCGCTGGATCGTCACCGCGCTCGAGAACTCGCTGCGGCGTCTCGGCGTCGACCACATCGACCTCTACCAGGTCCACCACCCCGAGCCCGGCACCGATGTCGAGGAAACCCTCGCCGCCCTGACCGACCTGATGCGGGCGGGCAAGGTACGCGCGATCGGCCACTCCAGCCTGCCGGCCGCGGAGATCGTCGAGGCCCAGTGGGTTTCCGAACGGCGCGGGCTGGCCCGCTTCCGCACCGAACAGCCGCCGTACTCGATCCTGAACCGCGGTGTCGAGCGCGACGTCCTGCCGGTCTGCGAGCGTTACGGGCTGGGCACGCTGGCCTGGAGCCCGCTGGCCTCGGGCCTGCTCACCGGCCGCTACCGCGAGGACGGCGGCGCGCAGGTATCGAGCGCCCGCATGCACTGGGTGCCGAAGCACATGACCGACAAGCGTAACCACGACGCCGTCGAAGAACTCGTCCCGATCGCCGAGCAGGCCGGTCTGTCGCTCACCCATCTGGCCCTGGCATTCGTCGTCAGCCATCCCGGGGTCACCTCGGCGATCATCGGCCCTCGCACCATGGCGCAGCTCGACGACCTGCTCGCAGGCGCCGGCACCACCCTCGACGACGACACCCTCGACCGGATCGACAAGGTGGTCGCGCCCGGGGTGAACCCGGGCACGCTCGACATCGCCTACGTGCCACCCGCACTCGCGCGAGCCGACCTGCGCCGCCGCCGCACCGGTGACCGCGCCGCCGCCTGACGTACCTGTTCACCGTGCCGCCGCCCAGGCGCCGATGACCACGACGTCACGCCGGACGCCATGATGGCGGCCGGGCCGCGATGGTCACTTCCGGCGCGATTCTCGGCATCTTTTGCATGAGCTTCGGCATAAGCCGTGGATCGCCGCGCAACGGGATCGGAGCGGCCGGGCGCCGTGTCCGGCCCCTGCGAGTCCCCGGCATCCCGCGCCATCCGCCCGAAGGCCGGGGCGCACGGATCGCGGCCGGTGAACGCGCCAGGTGGCGGGGGCGCGGCGTGGGACGAGCCGATGGCCGGCGCGGGCGGTGACAGGCTGTCAGTGGGAGGGCCACCCGAGAGGTGGCGGCAGAACGGTGACGTGTGGCCGGGTCGGTGCGTATATGGGCGGATTCACCGCGCGGATTCGTCATGCGGATTCACCGTGCGGATCGCCGGGAGGGGTGGTGACCAGGGGTTATGGGGTAGAGGGCGCGGACGTGAGGGCTGCGGGGAAGTTCGATCTTGGGGTTACCGTAACAGTCACATCCACCTTTGGCCAGATGTGAGCAGAAGTTCCGACTCTTCCAGTGATACTTCTTGACATTTCGCCGAAAATGGCGCGTACTTCTGTTCGAATGTCGATCTCACTACCCCCTGCAGCATCACCGATCACGACGCGACCGATCCAGGCCAAGATCCATGTCGCGCGAAAGCAGTGTCCCGAGCACCCGCAAGTCACCCTCCGCAAGCGTCACCGATTGGGGAACCATGACCGAGGTAGGCAGAGGCATGGCGAAAAGCCTGCTCTCCCGGCGTGCCTTCACCACGTCCGCGGCGGCTGCCGCGCTGGCGCCATTGGTCACAGCGAGTCAGACCGCGGCGTCGGCCCAGACCGGCACGACCGGCACGACCATGGGCGCGGTCCGCCGCATCACCCTGTACGCCGAGCGGCTGGAGGACGGCCGGCTGGGCTACGGCCTGGAGCCCGGCAAGGCCACGATTCCCGGGCCGCTCATCGAGATGGTCGAGGGCGACACGCTTGAGATCGAGATGGTCAACAACCTGAGCGTGACGGCGAGCCTGCACGTCCACGGGGTGGACTACGACGTGGCCAGCGACGGCACGAGACTGAACGGCAGCGTGGTCGAGCCCGGAGACCGGCGCACCTACATCTGGCGCACCCACGCGCAGGGCAGGCGCGGGGGCGGCGCCGGCATCGAGCCCGGCAGCGCGGGCTACTGGCACTACCACGACCACGTGGTGGGGACCGATCACGGCACGGGCGGCATCCGGCAGGGGCTGTACGGCCCGCTGGTGGTCCGGCGGAAGAAGGACGTCAAGCCGGACAAGACGTTCACCGTCGTCTTCAACGACATGACGATCAACAACCGCCCCGCGCACCAGGCGCCGGAGTTCGTCGCCAAGGTCGGCGAGCGGGTGGAGTGGATCGTGATCACCCACGGCGAGTTCTACCACACGTTCCACATCCACGGGCACCGCTGGGCCGACAACCGCACCGGCATGCTGGAGAGCCTTGAGGACCCGAGCCGGATCATCGACACCAAGATCACCGGGCCCGCCGAGTCGTTCGGCTTCCAGCTGATCGCGGGCGAGCGCGTCGGCCCGGGGGCGTGGATGTACCACTGCCACGTCCAGAGCCACTCCGACATGGGGATGGCCGGCGTCTTCACGGTGACGGACGCGGACGGGAACGTGCCGGGTCAACCGGGCGGCGGTCACCCAGGCGGCGGTCACGCGGGCCACTGACGGCCGCGCACGGCCGGCCCGGCCCCGGGCGCCCCCTCCCCGCCGAGACCGGATCCGGTCACCCAATGCCGTACGAGCACGGCTCCACGCGGACGTCGACACCCCGGACCGCGGCCACCCCCCCGAACTCGTCCGCGAACGGTCCCGCACCCCCCTCGATCCCAAGGAGCAATGATGGGCCGAACAGGCTATTCACCGCCCCGGCCACCCGCCTGGCGACGCGTACTGATCACGATGTCGAGTGCCGCCCTGGTGCTCGGGCTGGCGGCCCCGACCGCCGTGCCGGCCCAGGCCCAGGCCCGGCCACAGGCACAGGCCCCCGCCCCGGCCGCCAAGAAGCCCGCCGTCAACGTGCTGATCTTCAGCGGTCAGGCCGCGCAGCAGGACGACCCGGTGCGGGCGGCCGCGACGGCGATCAGGGAACTGAGCGCGAAGAACGGGTTCTCCGTCGAGGAGGCCCAGGATCCGGCGGTCTTCACCGCCGGCAACCTGGCGCGGTTCCGCGGCGTGGTGTTCCTGTCCGCCAACGGCGTGAGCCTGGACGAGGCGCAGCTCGCCGCCTTCCAGGCGTACATCAGGGGCGGCGGCGGGTTCGTCGGCATCCGCGACGCCGCCCGCGCGCAGGTCGACTCGGCCTGGTTCACCGAACTGATCGGCACCCGCCCCGTCGGCGCCCTCCCCATCGCGGAGAAGGTGACGGAGACCGCGGCGAGCGCGGAGAACCCGCCGAACGAGACCAAGGACAAGGTCTTCGACGGGGACAACGACACCAAGTGGCTGGCCCGGACGACGACCGGGTGGGTGCAGGGCAAGCTGGAGAAGCCCGTCGCGGTGGCGCACTACGCGCTGACGTCGGCCAACGACTCCGCCGGCCGGGACCCGAAGGACTGGACCCTCCAGGGCTCGCAGAACGGGACGACCTGGACGGATCTTGACAAGCGCAGCGGGGAGGTCTTCCCCCAGCGGTTCCAGAGCAAGGAATACAAGTTCGAGAACACCACGGCGTACCAGTACTACCGGCTCAACGTCACCGCGAACGGCGGCGAGCCCCTGATCCAGCTCGCCGAGCTGCGGCTGTTCGGGCCCGACTCCGCGCCTCCCCCCGTGGCGAAGGAGCAGAAGGCCGTCGTGGACATCCTCGACCGCCGGCATCCGGCGAACGAGGGACTTCCGCTCACCCTGTCGCGGACCGACAAGTGGCTGAGCTGGAACCCCAACCCGGTGGGCAAGGTCCACACGATCGCGCAGGTCGAGGAGTGGACCTACAACCCGAGCATGAACGGCAACGGCCCGTTCCATCCGGTCTCCTGGTGCCGTGACTACGACGGCGGCCGGTCCTTCTACACCGGCATGGGCGGCACCGCGGCGAGCTACACCGGCGACAAGCAGTTCCGTACGCACCTCGCCGGCGCCATCCGGTGGGCGACCGGCATCGTCCGGGGCGACTGCCAGGCGACCATCGCGGCCAACTACACCGTGGAACGGCTGACCGCGCCGAACACGCAGGGCCAGCTCGACCAGATCGGCGAGCCGCACGGCCTGACCGTCGCGCCGAACGGCAAGGTGTTCTACATCGGCAAGGCGGCGTGCGCCACCGGCCCGGTCCCCGCCTGGACCGACCCGAAGGTGGGCCTCGGCTGCGGCACCGTCCACCAGTGGGACCCCAGGACCAAGCAGGTCAAGCTGCTGACCACGCTGCCCGTCATGGGCAACCGCGGCAGCGGCGACGAGCTGGTCAAGAACGAGGAGGGCCTGGTCGGCATCACCCTCGACCCGGACTTCGCGGAGAACGGCTGGATCTACGCGTACTGGATGCCGCACGCGTCGATCGACCGGGACAGGCGCATCGGCAAGCGGACGGTCTCCCGGTTCGACTACGACTCGCGGACCCAGACGATCGACCAGAGCAGCCGCAAGGACCTCCTGCAGTGGGACACCCAGATCCACAGCTGCTGCCACGCGGGCGGAGGCATGACCTTCGACGAGGACGGCAACCTCTACATCGGCACCGGTGACAGCAACTCCTCCGGCGGATCCAGCGGGTACTCCGGGAACAACTGGACCCAGGACTACAAGGGCACCTCGTTCCAGGACGCCCGCCGTACCTCCGGCAACACCAACGACCTCAACGGCAAGATCCTCCGCATCCACCCGGAGCCCGACGGCACCTACACGGTCCCCGAGGGCAACCTGTTCACCGGCGAGGAGGAGGGCGGCGGCAAGACCCGCGCGGAGATCTGGGTGATGGGCGTCCGCAACATCGCGCGGCTGCAGTGGGACAAGAAGAACGACTGGATCACGGCCGGCTGGGTCGGCCCGGACGCCGGCGGCCCGAGCGAGACATGGGGACCGGCGAAGTACGAGACCGTGACGGTCCTCACCTCCGCCGGCAACCAGGGCTGGCCGTACTGCATGGGAGACAAGCAGCCCTACCGCGACCGCAGCAACGGCAACGCCACCCAGCCCGCCGAGTGGTACGACTGCGACAACCTGAAGAACACCTCGCCGCGCAACACCGGCCTCGTCGACATCCCGCCGGCGCGCGACAACATGATCTGGTACTCGCCGCAGGGCGGCGGCCCGGTCTACCCCAAGCGGCAGGACGGCAGCGGTCTCCCGACGTACAAGCAGGGCGAGGAGACCCTCACCATGCCCTACCTCAAGGGCGGCGGCCAGGCGGTCATGTCGGGCCCGACCTACCACCGCTCCCAGACCGACACCGGCAGCGGGGTCGCGTGGCCGGAGTACTGGGACGGCAAGTGGTTCATCGGTGACCAGTCCAACGGCAACAACCGCGTCGCCGTGACCGTGAACCCGGAGACCGCCCGGGCCGCGGGCCGGCCGGCGTTCGCCGAGGACCTGCGGAACATCATCCCGGGCGGCGGCGGCGCCGGCCAGCTCCAGTCGTGGATGGACGCGAAGTTCGGTCCCGACGGCGCGCTCTACATGCTCGACTACGGCAGCGGCTTCTTCAGCCTGCACGCGAACCAGAAGCTGGTCCGCGTCACCTACAAGGGCGGCCCGGCGACGCCGGACCCGGCCGCCGCCGTGGCGCGTCCCGCCCGGCAGAACGCCGATCCCAGGACGATGACGTTCTCCAGCGCCAAAGCCGGAGGCATCGCATGGGAGTGGGACTTCGGCGACGGCGACGCGCCGTCGAAGGAGGCCGCCCCGACGCACACCTACGCAGGCTTCGGCACCTTCGAGGTGACGCTGAAGGTCACCTACGCCGACGGCGAGCAGGCCACCGGGAAGATCGCCGTCACGGTCGGCTGCGCCGCGCCCGACGCCCGGCCGACGGTGCAGCTGCTCGACGCCCTCACCGGCGTGCGCAACAAGGTGGCCGGCGGCGGCTGCACGATCAACGACCTGATCGACGACGAGGGCGCCTGGAAGAACCGCAACCAGTTCGTCCAGCACCTCGACACCGTCGTGAAGCAGCTCCTCAAGGACGGCGTCGTCACCGCCCAGGAGGCGGAGGCGCTGCGCACCGCCGGCGCCAGGTCGGAGGTCGGGAGGGTGAGCGGGTACCAGCCCATCTTCGACGGCACGGCGTCGTCGCTGCTGGGCTGGAGCCAGGCCCCGTCCGGGCGGTTCGCCCTCCAGCCGGACGGCACGATCCGCAGCTCCGGCGGCCTGGGCATGCTGTGGTACTCCGACAAGGCGTACGCGGACTTCTCGGTCCGGCTGCAGTTCCGTGACAGCTCGCCCGACCCGCACCGTGCCAACAGCGGCGTCTTTATCCGGTTCCCGGACCCGAGGACCCCGCTGGAGCAGCGTCCCGCCGGAAGCTGCGGCACGGTCGGCGCGGCGCGCACGTCACCCGCGTGGGTCGCGATCTTCTGTGGCCACGAGATCCAGATCTACGACGGCGACACGGGCGAGCCGCAGAAGACGGGCTCCGTCTACAACTTCTCGCCCAACGCCCTGAACCGGGCCGGGGCGACCCCGAAGGGCCGGTGGAACGACTACGAGGTCCGGGCGGTCGGCCAGCACTACACGATCATCCGCAACGGCACGGTGATCAGCGAGTTCGACAACACGCCGGGCAAGGCGTCGTCGCGCGCCGGTGACCCGCCCACGGACCTGCGCCAGTTCATCAGCGGGTTCGTCGGGCTGCAGAACCACGGCACCAACGACGTGATCGACTTCCGCAACATCCGCGTGCGCGAACTCTAGGACGGTACACCGGCCGGGTGCCGGGCCGGGGAGCGTTCCCCGTGCCCGGCACTCCCCCCCCAGCTCGGAAAGGTGCGTCGACACATGCATGTCGGATCTCTCCCCTCCCTCGTGATCAGGGCCTTACGGCGGGCGTCCGGAGCGGTGACGGCGCCGCGCCTCGCCGTGGTGCTGCTCGCCGTGGCGCTTCCCGCGCTCCTCCTGTCGTCGGTCCAGGCCGCCGCGCAGCCCCGTACGCAGCTCACCGCCGCACAGGCGGCGGACCAGGTGCTCACCTGGACCGCCGACAACAGCATGACCGCGTACAAGTCGACGCCGGAATCGGCGACGGCGGGTCCCGCCACCATCGTCTTCGAGAACAGCGCGGCCACCGGCAACACCACCGGCATGACGCACACGCTGACGTTCGACACCTCCACCCCCGGCTACAACCACGACGTCAGCCTCAACATCATCGCCAGCCCCTTCGACGCCGACGGCGGCCGGCACACCGCCCAGGTGAACCTCACCCCCGGCAAGTACCGCTACTACTGCGTGATCCCCGGTCACGGCCAGATGACCGGCGAACTCGTCGTCACCGAAGGCGGAGGCGAGGACACGACCGCGCCGCAGGTCTCCGCGCAGGTGGCGGGCGACCGGGACGCGGACGGCGATTACATTGGCGCGGCGACGGTCACGGTCTCGGCGAGCGACACCGAGTCCGGGGTCGACACCGTGGAGTACGCGCTCGACGGCGGGGCGTTCGCGGCCTACGCGGCCCCGGTGTCGGTCAACCAGGTGGGGGCGCACACGGTGACCTTCCGGGCCACCGACAAGGCGGGCAACACCTCGCCCGTGGGCTCGGTGGCGTTCACGGTGGTGGCTCCGCAGGAGGAGGACACCACTCCGCCCCAGGTCACCGGGGTGGTGACCGGTGAGCAGGACGCGGACGGCGACTACGTGGGCGCGGCGACGGTGACCGTTACGGCGAGCGACACCGGCTCCGGGGTCGACACCGTGGAGTACTCGCTCGACGGCCAGCCGTTCGCGGCGTACACACAGCCGCTGTCGGTCGACCAGCCCGGCGCGCACACGGTGACCTTCCGGGCCACCGACAAGGCGGGCAACACCTCAGCGGTGGGCTCGGTGGAGTTCACGGTGGCGACCTCGCAGGAGGAGGACACCACTCCCCCGCAGGTCTCGGCGCAGCTGTCGGGCGATCAGGACTCGGCGGGCAACTACGTCGGCTCGGCGACCGTGATGATCTCGGTGAGCGACACCGAGTCGGGGGTCGCCACGGTGGAGTACTCGCTCGACGGCGGGGCCTACACCGAGTACCCGTCCCCCGTGTCGGTCAACAAGGCGGGCGCGCACACCCTGGCGTACCGGGCCACCGACAAGGCCGGGAACACCTCTCCGGTGGTGACGCTGAGGTTCACCGTGGTGGCTCCGGAGGACGACACCACGCTGCCGCAGGTGTCGGCCGCGATCACCGGCACCCAGGACTGGGCCTGGAACTACGTCGGCTCGGCGACGGTGAAGCTGACGGCGAGCGACGTCGGCTCCGGGCTGGACACCGTGGAGTACTCGCTCGACGGCCAGCCGTTCGCGGCGTACACACAGCCGCTGTCGGTCAACCAGCCCGGCGCGCACACCCTGTCGTACCGGGCCAAGGACAAGGCCGGGAACATGTCGGTGGGCACGGCCAAGTTCATGATCGTGGAAGCCGGCGGCGAGTAG
Organism: Streptosporangium heterodermiicola; assembly: GCF_051390675.1. NCBI lineage: Bacteria > Bacillati > Actinomycetota > Actinomycetes > Streptosporangiales > Streptosporangiaceae > Streptosporangium > Streptosporangium heterodermiicola. Next base: position 47,963 of record NZ_JBPJSR010000024.1, on the reverse strand, counting down.
CGCCCGCCGCCGGGCAGGTGTGACGGCCGCCCCGGGAGGCGACCTCGTCAGCCGGTGAGCGGCCCCCGTCCAAGGACGGGGGCCGCTCACGCGTCAGGCCGCCGATCGTCACGGGCGGCCTCACCCCGGTCGGCTTCAACACGGCCCGAGGAGTCGGGGCAGGTTGCCGGCCGGGGGGATCTTCGGATCACACCCTCCGAAGATTCTGACTCTCATCCGATGGATCCACGCGAGAGTCGTGGACCCCGTGTCCACTTCGCCATGAGAGCGGCGCGAAGATCCCGATCGAAGCCCGAAATCCCCAACTAGACTTTCTCCATGACCGCGGTCGAGGGACCCCTCGCCGCCGGCTCGACGCCGTCAGGGGCGCTGACCCGGGCAGAGCTGGCGGAACTCGCCGGGGTGTCGACGGCGACCGTGTCCAAGGTGGTCAACGGACACGCCAAGGTCGGCTCGGAAACCCGTGCCCTGGTCGAAAGGCTCATCCGCGAGCGCGGCTACCGCAGTCGGCGGCAGCGCCTCAAGTCGACGGGATTGATCGAGGTGGTCTTCCGGGCGCTTGCGGGCGACTCCCGATAGAGGTGATCAAGGGTGTTCAGCAGGTGGTCCGCCCCCACAATCTGGCCATGGTGCTCTCGGAACCGGGCGGTCGCCACACCCCGAACGACGGCTGGGTCGAGAACCGAAGCAAATCCGAGATGGACGCACCCGGTCAAGAGGCGACTTATCGCCCGATCACATGACTCGGCAAACGCGTGCCGTACGCTGTGGCGGCGGTCCCGGGACGTTCGCCCTGGAGGCCCGAAGTCATGAAACTTTCAGCCGCAAGAGATGGAGATTCCGCTTCGAAATCTTTCTGGAGAAAACGACGCCGGGTTTCCGCTGGAAGACATCGAGAGGTGAAAATCGAAGATTTTCGTTACATGAATGATATACGTGCAGGTGAAATCGACGCCGCGAATCTTGGGCGAAGTGAGCATTCCCCGCGATTCTTGACATGTTTCGGCTCGCGAGCATGCCTCAGGCCCAGGACGGGCCCCTCGAACACCCACCCTGCTTGACTTTTCGGCTTCGCTACCGGGCTTCTCCGACGGTAAATCTCCGCCGTACTTCGGCGATCAGGGAGCGGCTGGCCTTCTCGGTGGCCCCATCGACAACGCGATTCTTGACGGGCTCAGCATGTTCCCCCCCACAGCCCCGGTTGGTCGCGGAGCTCGGACGGTTAAGGGACTAACGGATGCGATCGGTCGGCCGAAGGTCCGCACACCTATCACGTGGCTGTCGGAGACACTGACGTCCTCGTTCACAACGCTTCCCCAGACCCAGCGGTAAGCCGGTTGCCCGACCTGACGGGCATGAACCAAACCCAGGCGGACGCTGTACTATCGAGGTACGGCTTCGAGCTGCATTCGATTTCCGAAAGCGGCGCATACGCCACCTACAAGAGCCCTGACGGGCACGGGAGTAAGGTTACTGTCCGACTGGCGGATGGGCGCATAAGCCGGTCAACTGTAGTAGATAACGGGCCAAACGAAAAGAACGGCACGCGGCGCTGGGATCGAAACGGAAACAGGACTTTGTCGCATGACACCGGGGAGATTTTGAAGTGTTAGCGAGTAAGGTCGAAGCGGCTTGCAGGAAATTTCAAGAAATTTTCGCAAGTTGCGAAGGGTCTTATATTGATGCGGTTACATTCGGCGCCATCGGGGAGCGCGATTACCTCGACTTTAAACTGATCCAGACCCAAAAATGGGGAGTGGTGACCGTACTTCTCGAAGATGTTCGATACTTCAAGATCAGCAAGGGCGATGACCTGGTAAGTGTATTTGTTGATGAGGTATCGGTGTCATACTTGCCGAAGACCAATCAATCCTGGCCTGACGAGGCCGAAGGGTTGGTGACCCGATTCAGCGGGCTGCCGGAGCTTTACTGGGTGCGCGTTGCCGGACCGGCAACAATTAGTGCAGTAGCGGCGATAATGACGGTTTCAGTATCCCGAGACTCCCCGGAAAGTCATTAGTAGATCACTTTTCGCGCAGGAAAGCCGCGACCTTTGTAAGGTCGCGGCTTTCCTGCGCACCTTGCAAGGAGTACAGCGGCCAAAGCCGCGTCTCGGGTCGCCACCGAGCGCGGCCTCGCGGCGCACCATGCGCCTGTGCCTGGACCAGGCCGTGCAGCTGCTCGGCTTCGCCAACGGTGCGGTGGTGCCGTGGGGGGTGCTGCGTTTCCGGCACACCGCCCGGCTGCGCACCCTGTTCATCGAACAGAGGTATGCGAGCGCGGACCGGCAGGCGGCGGCCTGGTCGCCGAGCACGACCAACAAGCACCTCAGCGCGGTGCGCAAGGTGCTGGAGCAGGCATGGATGCTCGGCCGGACGAGCGCGGAGAACTACCACCGCGCCCGCGCGGTGAAAACGTCCCCGATCGTTGATGTCGGCCATGAGGGCGGGCCGCAGTCAGCGGTAGGCGCTGAACAGCGAGCCGATGTTCAGCGCCGGTGACGGCTCCCGGGGCAGGCGGTGCGGCTACGGGCTCTCGGCTGCGGCGCCGCCGGGCGGGGCCAGGGTGCCGAGCGGCTCGTCACCGGCACGGTCGAGACGCAGGCTGACCGCCTGCAGGGCTGCGGCCAGGGCGCGGGCCGCGGACGGGCCCTGGCGTGCGGGGTAGCCGCCGGGTAGGGCGACCATCCCCTTCTCGGCCAGGACCGCGTTCCCGTTCTCCAGCAGGATGCCCGGGGTGCCGTCCAGATCCTCCAGCGGCGGCAACGGGGCGATCAGCTGGTCGACCAGCCGATCGCCGCGCCGGGCCCGGTCGGCCAGCGCCTCGGCGCGGGCCTCGGCGATCGCGGTCGCGGCGCGAGCCTCGTCGCGCTCGCCGTGAGCGTGCCGCACAGCCTGGGCGTGGCCGGCGAGTTCAGCGCGCAGGTCGGCGAGCTGAGCGGACAGTTCGGTGCGCACCGCGTCGGTGGTGGCATGGGCTTTTTCCGCCATGGCCAGTGCCCTGTCCCGGCTGGTGTCGGCGGCCTCGGTGCGGGCGATGGCGGCGGCCAGGTCCGCGCGTAGCCGGCTGATCTCGATGCGGGCCTCCTCGGCGGCGGCCGCATGCTTCTCCTCGGCGGCGGCGAGCGCGGTGTCCCGGCCGGCCACCTCGCCCTCCAACGCATCGATCTTCTGTTTCTGCTCGTCGATCGTCCGTTGTTGCTCGGCGGCCGCGGTGGCCGTCCGCTGGCGCTCCTTCGCCGCCTCGGCGACGGCCCGCTCGGCCGCGCGCTTCGCCGCCTCGGCGGCCCGCTCGGCGTCGACGCGACCGGCCTTGTGCTCGCCGACCGCGCGCCAGGCCTCCCGCTCGGACGCTTCGGCGCGCTGTTGCGTCGCAACCGCCTCCTCCACCGCCTTCCGGCCGTCGGTGATCGCGGTCTCGGCCGTCTTCTCGGCCGCGCCGGCGCGGGTCTCGGCGGCCGCGGCCTGCTCGTCGGCCTGCTTGACGGCCTCCTCCAGGTCGGTGTTGCGCGCCAGCAGGCTTTCGCGCAGCTCGGTCACCAGCCGGAGCTGCTCGCGAAGGACCGGGGTGTGTCGCTCGTCCCACTCCAGCAGCCGGGCCAGCCGCTCGTCCACCGCGTTGTGGCCGTCGCGGAGGCGGGCGGCCTTGGCCTCGGCGGCGCAGGGCTTGCCCGGGCAGTACCTGGGAGGGCGGCCTGAGAACTGCCATAAAACTATCAGCGGTGATTTGCCGCGAGGTGTCAGTGCGCAGGTCAGAGCGTCGTCACGCAAAGGCGCTACGGACAGTTTCGTAGCTGTGGGATCCGCTGATCGCTTAGAACAAGCTCCTTCCTGCCCCGGAAGTTTCCAGTTGCCACCGCCCCCTTCCTGTCGCCTGTAGCCAACTGTCATTGGCTGTCAAAAATGCCACACGGTGACAACCGATACCTATGCCTTGAAGTGCAGTTTTGCCACAAGCTGTCAGCGAGTTGTGCCATTAAACGTCAGTGCTGGCTACCTTGCGGCGTCCGGCGCAACGTGCCCGGTTTCGCCTACACGATTTCGTTGAAGCGGATAGAGCAATGCTGATATAGCAGGAAAGTGATGAAATCTGGCGATATGTAGTAGTTCGAGCACGAAAGCCGTGATCGAAGCCAAAAGGGCGACTGTGTTGGATCGAGATGTCGGAGTCCAGCGAGGTTTTTGGAACCTCATTGTGGCTACTCCATAGCACCAAGTGATTTTTGGTATTAACATACGACTCGGCAGTGACGTGGCTCACACAGTCGACGGGCCGTCTCAATGGCCCCTCGGGCCACCGCAGTAGTCGATTGTCGTTAATTATCGGCGCTGAGGTGGGTTGCCTTGTGTTCTTTATGTCCTGATACGGCCCGCCGAATTGGAGGCCAATGCAGATGCCCCCTTCCGCCCCTGACGCAGACCACAGCACAACGCCCGAACATGAATCGGAACAGAAGCCTGAATCGCTGCACGAGCTTCGTGGGCCGACGACCCGGCGATTGCTGGCTTTGGAAGCGCGCGGTGAACTGGCCACCCAGCATGTGCGGCTCGTGGCGTCGTGCCTGAATGCCTCGGAACGAACGGTGTGGCGCTGGCTCGAGCGAGCGCGAACCAATGGGCATACTGAGCGCAAGTCCCGTAGCGCGTTCACGCTGACCGACGACCTTCTCGCCCAGCTTGCGCTGTTGGGGGGCAACTGTGCGCACCTGCACCGGGAGTTGGTCAAGCAGGAACGCGCCGGAGGCCCTGCCGCGCCTAGCCTGCGCACGCTGTATCGGGCGGTCAACCGTGCGTTGACGCCGGGCGAGTGGAGCGGTATCCGCAAGGGGGAATTGGCGCGCCGCCGTTTCGATGTCTACCTGCGCCGGCCTACCGATACCGAAGGTCACCATCGCAACACGGTCTGGGAAGGTGATCATGTCCAGGTACCGGTGCGGGTCGACGTCGACGGGCAACTGATCAAGCCGTGGGTGACCTGGTTCGTTGACTGTGCCACCGATGCCATTTGCGGGCTGGCGGTGACCCCTGGATATCCCAATCGGGCCAGCATCCTGGCTGCGCTGCGCAGTGCGATCTTGCACGATGAGCAGTACGGGCCGTTCGGTGGAGTGCCGACACTACTGCGCGTCGATCGAGGTAAGGACTTCTTGTGTAAGACGGTGACGGCGGCGCTGAACCGATTCGCCGTTGTTGTCGGAGACCTTCCGGGTTATTGCCCGTGGCTTAAGGGGACCGTCGAGGAGTTGAACGGCGCTGCGGAGAAAATGTTCTTCAACGCGCTGCCGCACTATGTCGGCCAACCTACCTTTCTCGGGGGCAAGCCCATCGATCCGGACGAGCCCGCGCTGTTGTTTGAAGATTTCGTCGAGCTTCTGCTGGAGTGGGTGCGGGAATGGAACTTCGATATTCCTAAACCGGCCCTGTCGGGCCGGACCCCGCATCAAGCCTGGTTGGATGATCCGTGGCCGGTCGATGGTATTCCTGCCGAGGATCTGCGGTTGTTCATGCTGGAAGACGACGGACGCGAGCGGGTCATCACCAGCAGTGGGGTGTCGTGGCGCGGGCGCAAGTATGTCGGGGCGTGGATGACGGGCTCTGGTGGGGTGGGCAAGAAGGTGCGCCTGCGGTACATGCCCCATCATGATCATGAGGTTGAGGTGTTCGACGCGGTCACTGGCCGTCATCTGGGCTCGGCCGGTTTGTCGGATCAGGCGTCGAAGCAGGCTGTCGCGGCGGTTCAAGCCGCGCGCCGTAGTGCGAGCAAACGGGTCACCAAGGCGCTTAAGGCCGCTGCGAAAAAGCGCAGGGTCCAGTATGGGGCGGTTACCAAGGCAGAGCCGCCTCGGTTGCTGGGGGCGATGACCTCTGAGGAGGCCAGGGCCGAGTTGGCGGGCGCCGCTGATGAGGAGCTGCCCGCCCGGGCGGCTTCGGATCTCATTCCGTTGCGGCCTCCTGCCTCTGGCTGGGTTTTGCCCAAGAAGCCGCCGCCCAAGAAGCCGCCACAGAGCCCCTCTGCGGAGCGGGAGGATAGATCATGAGCGCGGGTTTTGTGTCTCCGCTGGCTGAAATTCATGATCACTTCTTGCGGTTGAAGGGCGCGAGCGTGGTGGTGACCGACGCGCTTCAACTCATCCAGGACAATGTGGAGATCGCGATCGATGAGCGCGCGATGATGTGCGTGCACGGCGATGCCGGGCTGGGGAAGACGTTGTCGGTGAACGCCTCATTGCGTGAGCTGGCTCCTGAGGAGACCGTGCGTATCCAGTTTCGTTCGCACCCCTACCCGCGTGATATCCGTCATGTGTTGTTCGCCGCTCTCGAGCTGCCAGGATTTCCGCCCGCTCACCCGCTGGAATTCGACAACCTGCTCAAGAAGAAGCTGGCGGAAAAGTTCCGGGTGCTGGTGTGTGATGAGGCGCAATGGCTGTCCACTGACTGTTTTGAGCTGTGGCGTCATCTGTGGGATGACCCGGGTACCGATATCGCGATCATCTTTGTGGGGGGTGCGAACTGCTACAAGGTGCTGCAGCGTGAACAGATGCTGGCTTCTCGGGTGTTGTTGTGGCAGAAGTTCGAGCCGATGAGCGCCGCTGAGGTGATGACGGTGATGCCGGTCTACCACTCGATCTGGGCCGAGGCCGACCTTGAAGACATCCTGCTCGCCAATCGGCGCGCTGGGCACGGCAACTTCCGCGCCTGGGCGCAACTCACCGTGCTGGCGGTTCGCGCGCTCAAGAAGCTGGAGCGCACGACGGTCGACCAGGACGTCTTGCTGTGGGTGTTTGACAGGCTCGGCGGACGCAAGGAGGTGCAGTGACAACCACCTCTGGCGCCTTGTCCTCACGAGCGCCTGCTCCTCCTTTGGTGACGATCCTGGTGGATCCGGATGACGACTACCGCATCACCCACGCCGCGCTCCAAGCGCACGATGTCGCCAACGGTGTTCTCACGGTGCATCCCACGGTCGGCATCTCGGCGATGGTGGCGCTGGCCCAAGACATCTTGGTCGCGCTGGGTAAACGGCCGGCCGTCGTGGTGAAGGAGCGTGTGACGGCCACCGCGATGTGGATGAGCGCCGCGGCGTGGGTCAAGGGAGCAGGTATCCGGCAGCTGGTGATCTTGCGAGCCCATCGGCTGTCTCGCCCGAGTCTGGCCCGGCTGGTGCACCTGGCCGCGGACGCCAACGCGTCACTGACGTTGGTCTGGCACGCTCAGCCGCCTGTGACATGGGAGGGGGTGCTGCCGGCGGCGACCATAAAGGTCGTGCAGGGAGCCCCCGCGCCGATCGTGGACCAGAAGTCACAGCCGCCCGCTGTTGTGCCCGCTGTCGCACCTGAGCAGCGATGCTCGCCCCTGGTGGGGCAAGAGCAGCAAAAACAGATTCACGCGGTGATGAGCCAAGCGTTACCCGAGGTGCCGCGAAGCAATGTACTGCATTTTCGTGCCGATACCTTCCGGGCGCTGAGCCGTGAGGACTTCGCTCGTGTGGATCTGCTCTACACCTCGGCCATGGACGCCGCATGCGCTTTCTTGTCCACCTGTGAGGCCTTTTGCGATGAGGTCGAAGCCAACGCCCCTGCCGGCTCTGGTAAGGGCGCTGAGCAGGACGGTCGCAACATGCCGAACGGTCGGGTTGCTGGTGAGCTTAAGCTCGCCCTTGATCACCTGGCCCTGCAGGTGGCCGACGCTCTGCCTTCGGTGTCGGCGTCTTTGCCCCGTCCTTGGAAGGATCACCAAGCGGTCACGCGCTTTGTCGCCGGACTCGTCGCTACCGCCCCCTCCCTTGCGCATACTCTTGCGCTCCTGCGTGGTGCGCAGGCGGGTTTCCTGCTGCACGGCGTTCATCTTGCTGTTCCCGCCGACCCGGAAAAACTGGGCGGGCCGGGTTTCGCCGACCCGCCGCTCACGCCGGCCGTTGCCGAACAGATCCGCAGCCATATTGTCGATCCGGTGCGGGCAGGTGCTTTGGCAGTGTTCCTGGCAACCGGCCTTTCAACGTGGAGGTTGAGCCTGACCTACATGTCGATGGTGGCGCCAGACGCCTCCACCGTGGGGATGTTGACCCCGGTCGAGGTGCACTACCCGATTCCGGTGTGGGCGAGGGATTTACTGGCAGCGGCGCACGCGTTCGTCGCCTTGCAGAACTTCGGCACCGGTGAGCGCTTCCTGGCTACGGGGATCGGTGTGGAAGGGCAGACACTGGCAGACACCGCGCAGCGGTGTGGCCTGCGTCTGGGAAAATCCATGCTGGCTGAGCGTGGCGAGGAGTGGCATTTACTCACGCGCTGCTTTTGGGTGGCGGCACCGCTTCATCCTCGTGCTCATGCGGCCCGCACGATCGAGGCGCACACCTGAATTCGCCGTTGTTTCGCGCTCGGGAGGATCTATGCCGTTCACACATATCGACAGTGCTCGCGTGTGGAGCCGGACCGCTGAGATAAATGATGGGATCTTCACTAACGCGGTGACCACACTGACCCGCCAGCAACCTGGTGCGCCGATCGATCTGGGTGAGCTCACCGGCCGGGAGGTGTTGAAGCTGCAGCTCATCCTTGGGCTGACAGCAAAGGAACTGATGGAGGAAACCTCCGTCGTTACTGTGGAATCCATGCCGCGAGATCTTGAAAACGGCAGAGCACTCCATCTCGCGTTGGCGCATTTCGGCCCCCTCACCGATGGACAGGTCACCTCTGCCTTCGGCTGGAGCATGCAGGAGTTGGAGGCTGCCGTTGAGGCATTGGAAGGCCCTTTGGCCGCGACGGGAAGACAGGTTCAGCGCAGCGAAGGTGCGCTGAACCTGCAGGAGAAAAAAGGTGCACTGCCAAGCAAAGTGGCTGATGCCCTTCAGGCCCACCACGACTGGTCGCTTCCTGTACTTGCCCAGGAAGCATGCCTGCTGGTCGCCTCGCTGCGTCAGGTGTCGCACGGCGCGCACAATGCTGTCGAACTTCCCGTTGTCACGGTTACTGAGCTGGTTCAACGCGGTATCGCGGTGCTTTCTCGCGCCCCGGCGGACGAAAGCGGCGAGCCCGGCGAGGCTCGCGCTGCTGAAGAGGACGGTCTGCCGTTTGTGCTGCACCCCGATGTCGTGTTCGCCTTCAGCGCCGGTGAGCCGCCAATGACTGGTGAGGTGGTGAAGGTGTGCGCCGATCACGGCTCGGACCTGTTGTGAACGGCTTCGGTCGAGCCTTGTGCACGAGGCCGGTGCGCTGGCCCTCACACCCACCACGGCGGCGCCGATGAGCGGGCCCGTTCCTGAGCGCGGCAGCGCTGGCGATGCTCACCTGCCGTTTGCAGACCCTCAATCAGCGGCGACCCTCGATCTGACCGTCCAGGCAACGGCTGATTGGCTGGCCGATAGACCAGATCACGCCCGCGCCGCCCACCTGGAGGGCATCCGCAGCTGGCTCAGCCATTGCCAGAAGACGCACGTGAACCCGTTGACGGCGACTCCCTGGGATGTCATCTACTGGGTCAGTACTTCGAAACGCAGCGAGACGTCGATGCCGCCGGCCAAGCGCGCGGCGAGCGTCCGCTTGTGGTACGCGCATCTGGTGCAGCATCGGGTCTGTGTGCGCGACCCTACTCAAGGGGTGCAGTTTCCGTCCGGTGAGCCGGCACGTCCCCGTGTGCGCGTTCATGGAGTGCTGGCCAGCGCGGTATTGGTCGACTACGCCGATGCGCGCGCATCAGATGACGGCTCTGAGGGGGCCTGGCGCGATGCCGCCCTGGTGGCCATGTGGTTCTACACCGAAATCGCGCCGCCGCCGTTGCTGGCATATGAGCTGAGCGCGTTGAGGCTCACCGTAGGCGAGCTGTGGCTGGTGAAGGCCGACAGCAGTGATCGTGTGCCCTTGAGCGGTCACGCCGACCGGCTGGTGCGCGGGTATCTGGAACGGCGCAGCGCGAGGCTGGGACGGCACTGGGAGCAACTACGCGGACCGCTGCTGGCCACCACCCCTGCCGAAGAAGGGGGAACTGGCGACCTGCCTTTGACCAGCGCGCGCGTGCTCATCATCGTGCGCGCTCTTGCCGAGCACTGTGGCTTGCCCCATCGTCCCCGGCTGAGCGCCGGTTGCGCCGCCTTACCGGGCCAGGACGGCCGGGTGGGTGGTTATGAGGAGAATGATGCTGGGCTGGTCGCCTCGGGCAGGCTGTCGGTCATCACTCGGTGATGAGGGCCAAGGAGACGACGCCTCATGCGTGCCGATGGGGCCGACAAGGGGTGAGCGGCCGTTTGGGGTGCGCCCGCCGGATCGCCGTTCGGTCCCGCAACCGTGAGGCGCGAACTGGCCGGCCAAGGGCTGGTGCGGCGCGTCGTCGCAGACGTGCCCCCCACTCTGATCACCTATCGCGTGACCGAACACGAAATCGCCCTGCGCGGCGCTGTCGATCACATCGATGCCTGGGCGGCCACGCATCATCTCACCTTCGCCTGGCCTGCTGAGATGTGCGCCGCCTTGACCGGCGGCGCGCTCCTCACGAACTTCGGGTCCGGGCCCGCCGGTCAGGCCCCGTTGTGTGGTGCGGTCTATATCGCGATACGCGCCAGGTCGAAGACTTCGCTGGGAGAGATCTCGCGATCCCATGGGACGGCCGCCTGGGTCAAAAAGCGCACCGCCTGCATCAGCGCGTGCGGAGTCTGGGGGCGTCCCATCGCGTGCAGAACCCGCCAGGGTGAGCGCGTTGTAGCGCTGATCATCAGCTGCGGGCCGGTGGGGGAACTGCTCGGTGCGCCCTGAGTTTGCGTCAAGATGCCGACGTGCTGCCAGAACGCCACGAGGTCGGCCATGGTTTCCACCGCTGGATGCCCGCAGGCTTGTACCAGTGCGTAAAACCCGCTCTCCCAGTGGTTCCAGGTGCGCTCATCGCTGATCATTTGCAGGCGCAAGGTGTAGATGCCGGGGTATTCGTCGAGATCAGGCGCCTCACCGGTGACCGGTAGGTGCTCCAGAGGCGGTTGGATGCCGTCCCAGATGCTGGAGTCCAGCCATTGCTCGGCATCACTCCAGCGGCTTGGCGTCTGGGCCGCGGCATGGACGGCGATCTCCTCGGCCGTGGCGCGGGGGGTGTCGAGGAAAACCCTGATGATCTCACCGGCGCGGGGGCACAGGGGCAGCCAGCCGCTCTCATAAGCGGTGATGATCGGATGAGGCTGATCGGTCGACGCGGGAGCATCGGGGTGGGCCAGGGTGATCTGGTGGGGGCGCGGCGGCAAGGTGGGCAGCTCCACCCGGTGCGGGCGTCGGCCATAGCGGTCGATCCATTCGTGGGCCAAGGTGATCTGCTGGGATTCGACCGCGTCCTCTTCGGCCTGGCGAACCTGCTCACGGGCGGCCCGCAGCTGCTCGCGGCGCTGTTGTTCGGCCGAGGTCAGGTGCACGTGGCAGTGCGCGGCGCCGATGCCGGTGAAGATGCGCTTGGCGCAGCGCGCTCCTTTGAGGTTGACGCCCGCGCACTGGGCGTGGGGAAAGGGGTCAGGGCGGGAGGCCTCGATCAGGGCCTGCAGGTGTTCGGCGGGGATGGCGGGCTTGGCCGGCACGATCATCTCCGGCAGGACCGACTGCGGATCGCTGCCGGCTTCGCGGGCCTGGGCGAACACCGACCGCGGGCGCGGCACCCCGCTGCTCCAGGACGGCGCGAGCGGCAACCGCGCCTCCACCAGGACGCCGGCGTGGGCGGCGTTCATCAGCGCCTGGGTCGTCTCGTACTGCAGCGACAGCTCCTCGGTGAGGTTGAGTCGCGCACCGTGGATCAAGGTCAAGATGGAGTGGATCTCCCACGACAGCTGAGCGGCCTGGGCCAGCAGCCAGGCGGGAGAGTGACCACCGTGATGGTTACGTCGGGGCAGGGGGACCGTGCGAGCGGGACGATGCGGCTCCGTAGTGATCATCGTTGCCTCTTCAAGGTTTGCCGGGGTGAGCAAAGGATCACCGCCAGCCTTGCGCTCCGTGGAGGCGTGCGCTGGCCCCCCTTCACGATGTGTACCAATCTTGGTACAGACCTTGAAGGATCATGCACGTCACCTTGGGTAGGTGCCCGCCCCGATCCCGCCACGCCTCGCTGAGCTGCGCAGACAGTTCGGTCTGCGGCTGCGCGACGTGCGGGAAGGTCAAGGGCTCAGCCAGGAACGACTCGGAGAACTCGCCGACGTCGACCGCAAGACCATCAACCGTATCGAGAACGGCATGTACAGCCCCCGGCTGGACAACGTCTTCCAGATCGCTGATGCCCTCGAGGTTTCGGTCAGTGAGTTGTTCGACGGCTGCGAAGTCCTGCGCAGAGGGTGAAGACCAACAACCAGGACATTCACGTCATCGACGCGGACGCCAAGCGATACCTCACCCCATCGTAGAAAGCCCCCGCCCTTCTGCGGGCGGGGGCTTTCCGAGGCCGGGGATCAGCGTTCGCAGACGACGCCGTCGCCGTCGCGGTCTTGGTACCAGGCGTACTCGGGATCGGTTCCGCGCCGGTAGGGCCCGTATCCGGCGGCGTTGGCCGCCGCGCAGGTGGGAAAGCGGGGATCGTTGCCGCCCGAGGGCGGATCCGGCGTCGAGGTGGGTGCCGGGGTCGGAGTCGGGGTGTTGGTGGTGTCGCACCGGCCCGACCAGATGCGCAGCCGCTCGCGCTTGGCCTTGGCCTGCTCGGCGCGCATCACGGTGATGTACTTGTCGTTCGGCTTGTACAGCACGGCCTTGCCGTAGCCGTAGCGCACCAGGTTGCGGTTGACGAACACCCCGCCGGTGTTCCACGCGTAGAACAGGGATCGGCCGTAGCGGTCTTTGGGTTCCTTGTCGGCGAGCAGGTACGTCGTCTTACCGACGGGCAGCAGGGCGCCGGTGCGCCTGGTGGCGGCGGTGAACCAGCACGTGCCGCGCTCGGGGGTGTCGACCTGCAGGAGGCGGACGCGGACGGTGGAGCCGGTGCGGGCGAAGCGCACATCGATCGTGTCACCGTCCACGATCTTCACGACCGTCGCCTTCTTCGCGCTTTTCGGTATGGCGCCAGCACCGGCGGGCGCGGCGGGCGCGGCCACGGCCAGGGGCACGGCGAGAGCGACGGCGAGCAGGGAGGCGTTGATGCTTCGGCTCACGGGACTCCTTCACACGGTACAGAGCCTCGACCGTAGCCTTATGGGTTCAATTCGATACAGATGGTGACCAATTTGGAACGTGTAAGAATCCTTCACATCGACGGCTAACCGCACCCCGAAAAGCCTCACCCCCGTTGCCCCTCCCGACGAGAGGTGCACCCTCGACGTCACCGAAAAAAAAGGGGGTCCGCGGCAATCAGCGCGAATGGGCCGGCGAGGCCAGCTCGCCGGATCACAACGGGGACAGATGACCGAATCGGCATGGGCGGCAACGAAGTAGTGATCAACGGCGATGTTCCTGCTGAGCACGCACACCTTCCCCGTCGCCGCACCCCGTTCAGGAGAGCACTGATGGTTGATCTTGGTTTTGTCGGGCCGAGCAAACCCGCCAACGACTACCAGCTGCTCGGGGTGACCGACGGCGACACCCCGACGATCGCGATGGCGATCCGGATGGTGTCCATCGACACGCCCGAGAGCTCTTACGGCGGCAACCCCGCCACCGCGCAAGCCACCCTGGAGCGCACCAAGGCCCGGCTGCTGGATGGCACCTACGACGCCCTGCCGCAGGAGCTGCGCGACTACCTGATCTCCCGGATCACCCCGGACGCGGCCGCGCGGCACCTGGCCGCGGGCAAGGCTGCGGCCGCTGCCCACCAGGCGATGGTGACCGCCCGCCTGACCCGCCCCGACGGCTCCCAGCGCAAACTCGCCGTCATCGCCACCGGCGAGCTGATCGAGGGCAACGGCCGCTTGTTGGCCTACACCGGCGCCTGGTTCACCGGCAGCGCCGGCGACCCGCTACCGCCCCGCACCGACCCGCGGCGGCGCACCTTCAACCTCGACATGGTCGCCTCCGGCTGGGCCGCCACCTTCCTCATCTACCCCTCCTTGCCCTCAGCGGCCGACCTGACCCTGCTGGTGAGCGACGCCGAGAGCGCCTGGGCCGAAAAGCGCGGAGCGTGGGCGCAGTTCGGCGAAGACCTGCTGCTGGGGTATGAGTATCGGGCCGCCATCAAACTCGGCGCCCGCAACCTGGAAGACGGCCCCGCCGCCGCGATCGCCCAAGCCTTCCAGCGGATCTGCGTGGACCTGCGCGGCCTGAACGAGGTCGGCCTCTACGGCTACCACCAGGTACCCCCCGCCCAGCGACTGTGGATCTGGAGCGATGACCTGGACCAAGCCCGCCGTGACCTGCCCATCACCCCTTGACCTCGCCCCTGGGGTGGAAAAGATCCGCCATCACAGCGATCGGTAACGGATCGACCCGCCCACAACCGGGGTATTGGATGTCGATCCAGGAGCACCGTCGACGCTGACCGGGTGCCTGGTTTGCGGTGGGTGATCCCGTAGTACCGCCGCACCCCGCTCCTTTCCGCCGAGAAGACGAAGGCAGCAGGCAGCGGCCCGGTGCTTGAAGGCGGCGTGACGGAGATTGATCTGGCGGACGCGGTGCGCGGCGCGGACGGCGAGATCGAGGTGGAGTTCATCGTGGAGTTGACCGCTGAGGCCAAGCCCGTGTTCACAGCGCAGGTGCTGACCTGGGCGTGCGGCCTCTTCGAAGGTACCTCGTTGGGATGATCATCGGCCCCGCGCTCTTCTCGGCCGGGGCCTGCTCGTTCAGCCGTTTTCGGTGGCATATGAGGCGTTGAGTCCACTCGCTGCTACGTCAAAAACGCGACAATCCACTCACCCGATGGAAACACATTTGTCTATTCCCGGCTTTCCTGAACGCTGCGAATGTGGGCTCATCTGTCGGTGGCTCGTGTTTACATCTCACATAAGCCGCTACCCGGCAAAACGCCATCACCATTTCCAGGGAGTCGCTATGCCTCGAGGTAAGTATTATCGGCGCGGACATTGGGTTAGCAGGCCGAAACCGAAAAGCGCGAAGGGATCGGGCTGGGTTGTGCTGGCGGCTATCGCCGCGCTCGCATGGTTTTGGAACCAGAGCGGAACCGGGCAACCCGCCCCGGCCCAGCCGCCGTCTTCGGTGTCGGAGCCCGCACCTCCTGTCCAAGCCCCCGAGCAGGTCGCCAACGTCGATCAGGAGCCGCCGCCGCCCGACCCGACCGGGGCGCCGTGAAACGTCGCATCGGATCGCTGCGGCGGCGCCTTCCGCGGCCGCGTACGCCCGCCGGGCCGGCGGAATGGTGCGCCGCCGCCGTCATCGCACTCGTTATCGGCTCGTTCGCGATTCAGATCATCAGCGCCGTGGCCGACGCGATTTTCAGCACCTGGTACATCGGTGTTTCGGCAGGAGTGTGCGCCGTTGCGGCGATTATCGGATGGTTGCAATGGAAAGCCGCTGCCGCCCGGCGCCGTTCTGCGCGGCTGCGCGATCTGCAGCTGACGCTGCCGCAGCTGGATGCGATGAGTCCCACCGCATTCGAGTGGGCCGTGCGTGACCTCATGATCCGAGACGGCATCGCGGCCCGGCACGTGGGACAGCGCGGAGACAAGGCGGCCGATGTCATCGGCCGCGAGCGCGGCGGCTACGTCATCGTCGTGCAGTGCAAGCACACCACCACCGCCGCCAAGGTCGCCTCCCGGGTGATCTACGAGGTCAACGGCACGGCCGCCGCCGCACACGGAGGCGACGTCGCGGTGGTAGTCACCAACGGCTCCTTCACCCGCGACGCCCGCCAGACAGCCGTCGACTTCCGTATCCACCTACTCGGCCGCGACGAGCTCGACCGCTGGGCCACCGGCGAGGCGTCCTTGCAGCAGTTGCTGAGACTGACCACCCCGCTGCGACGCTGGCGGCGCCTGCGCCACACCTCCTCTCGGCTCATCCACCACCGCCCCGCCCCGCACCACGACACCCTGCGGCCCTGAAACGGATGCACGCCGAACGGACATAGCGCCGCCCGCAGCCGCCGGCCCAGGCCCGCCAGGCAGCGCCGGAAAGCCCACTCGAGGGTCGGCCGTGAACACCCTACGAGCGCGATGCAAGGTTTCCTGAGGGGAGTTCTTTTTGTGTCCGGGCCCGGGTCACCAGGTTCGAACGTGCTGATAACGGCCGCCGCGGCCCCTGCCGGGTGAACAGTGCCACTACGGCCGCAGGTCACGCGTTAAAACGACTCGGCGGCCGCCAGCGGGAGCGGTGGTTACGGTTCTTGTGCACCGGCGAGATCGGTGGCGAGCACAACGTTGAACAGCAGGTCGCGGGAAAGGCCGGTCATGGCCGTGAAGATGGGCCAGGTTGGGGATGCGCTGTCGGTGGCCTGCGGATCGGCCACCGGCCGGAGGTCTTGGCTGAGGGAACATCGTTGCTGACGCCGATGTGATTACTGCCGGGTGGCGATCAGGCGGTTGGTGAGCTCCACGGTGGCCAGGTACCACCAAAAGATCCAGTCCAAGAACGCGTCATCGTAGTCGCCGCGCTGGTCGGCTCTGCGGTGACGCAGGGCATAGCGGTTGGCGATCTCAAACAGCGCGCCTTCGTCTGGTTTGCCGATGTCGTCACGGATCAGCTGACGGCGCTCCTCCAAGATTCCGGCCAGCGCGACGATCGCTGACCGCTTGTTTTCGGGTGAGGTGGAACGGCTACGGAAAAGAGCGATCGCATGCTCAACCTGGTCCTTGATACTGGGCGCCGAGGCGTGCAAGACCTGCTGGACGAGCTGGCTGCGCCCATCATCGGTGATCGCCACCAGCCGTCCGAGGTCTTCCCCTTCGGCGGCGAGTTCGTAGTCGATCCCGGCCGAGCGCAGCATGTGGTTGATCTTCCACCGGTACAGCGTCTGTCCGGGGACGGCGTGGAACTCCGAGTAGTGCCAGCCGCAGTCGTTCCATGAGTGATAGTGGCGCCGGCGGGGCCGGCTGAGCAGGTCGTGAAAGACCTCCACGAGCCCGTAGAAGGTGTCGTCGTCCCACGCGGCGGGGTTCAGCGGCCACAGGTCGGCGATGCCGAGGCGGCGGTCGATGACCTCCGCGGGCTCTGGCAGGTCGCGATGGTCGTCGACGCATTCCTTGCCGAACGCTTCCACCAGGTAGCCGTTGGCTTCGAAATCGGTGACGATCCGGGCGAACTCCCGGCGTACATCCCTGGGACCGCTGCGAAAGGAGGGGAAGCTGTCGGCGTGGCGCTGCGGCCAGTACGGTCGCGGAGTGATCGCGTGCCGTAGTTCGCCGGCGCGATTGATCAGCTCGGTGAACCATTCCCGCTGGGGATCCCTGTGTGCCGCCTGTGCTGACGCCGATGCCCACGGATCCGCCGACGCCCAGGGGTCTGCCTGTCCGAAGGCTTTGAGGGTTGCGACATCCTCGAAGTCGGCCACCGCTGTTGCCCCCGACAGCGCCTCGGTCAGCAACCAGATAACGCGATCACTCCACATTCCTGCGCTGGAGCGCGCGACCCGCTGTCCCTCGGCGACGAACAACGCTGTGGGCCAAAGAAGTTCGTAGGAGTCCAAGTCCGCTATCACAGCGTTCATCCTGGCGCACCGGCCCGCCGGAGATGTCCGTGTTTACCGAGCGAGGCCTCCTTGCGACGGCACGTCGACAGCGCTTTCCTGACGCGGTGGCCAGACCTCACCCGGCGGGAGGTTCCTGCACTGCACGTGGTCCTTCTTGGCTTTTTGCGTTTTTGGCATACGCCGTCTCAAGTGGTGTGTGCCGTGCTGGAGGGCAGGCTTTGGCCGGATGAGACTCAACGCTGATTTCGATGCTGATAAGCGTAGGTGACTGCTGGAGACATCGTGTTCGAGGTTCCGGGCTGGGCGCGGGAGGCGGCCGGCCGTTTCCTGGAGGCGGGCTGGTGGGAAAGCGACGTGCTGTACGCGCTGGACAACCGGCCTGATGGCACCCCGTGGCTGTACAACCCGTTCCCGTATGGGACAGGCGATTGGGCGCAGTACCGCTTGGCCGGGTGGCTGGACGGGCACGGCAGGCCGATCATGCCCAGATCGGCGGTGCTGGAGCAGCATGCGCGACAGCTGCGCAAACAGCAGCAGCGCCAACGACGCCACTGGGCGGTGATGGTGGCCAACGCCAGTGCCAAGCCCGTTCAAGCTGCGCAGTGGGCGCGGTTCGTCTTGGGCATGGCATCGCCGAGGGCCGCCGCGGTGATCCTCGCCCGCCAGCGGGCGGCGCCTCAGCGCGCCGAGCGTGATGTCGAGGCCGAAAAGCTTCGGTGGAATCAGGCCGATGAGGCGGCGCAGGCGGTACTGGATGCGGCGCTCTCGCCGGTGGAGCGGTGGTCGCCGCCGCCGCCGCAGCAGGAGCTGGATCCGCGCATGGTGTCGTTGGTCCGGGCCCGGGAACGGGCCCGCCGGGAACGACGCCAACAGCGGTGAGAGCATTGCCGCCGTTGGCCGCTGCCCACCACGGCACCTGGCGCGATGTGATCATGATGGAGCGGCGCAGCACAATCGTCGGGCGATGAACCCGGGGCGAAGGTCGGTCCTTATGCAGAGTTCTCTGAACTGATCATGCGCTGACCTGAGGTAATGCGTCGCGGACATGTCTTCGACGCGGGTTGGCTCAGCTTCTCCCGCCCGGGTCTTTCTGCCCGTTCCCTGTATCTCGGGTTCCCGATCTTTCGATTTCCATCCACCTTCAGCTCACGAAGGAGCTTCAGCATGTCCATCGGCGACACCACCGTCACCATCGTCGGCAACCTCACCGACGACCCCGAGCTCAAGTTCAGCGAGAAGGGCACCGCCATCGCGGCCTTCACCGTCGCCTCCACCCGCCGGGTGTTCGACAAGGCCAGCGGCAAGATGGTCGACGGAGACACCTTGTTCATGCGGTGCTCGGCCTTCCGTGAGCTGTCAGAGCACATCGCTGCGTCGGCCTCCAAGGGGACCCGTTTGGTGGTCACCGGTCGACTCCAGCAGCGCA
Source organism: Streptosporangium heterodermiicola (assembly GCF_051390675.1). Lineage (NCBI taxonomy): Bacteria > Bacillati > Actinomycetota > Actinomycetes > Streptosporangiales > Streptosporangiaceae > Streptosporangium > Streptosporangium heterodermiicola. Next base: position 29,024 of record NZ_JBPJSR010000024.1, on the reverse strand, counting down.
GTTATGAGGACAAACAGGGCATCAAGCGATGGGTCAACGAGGTCATCGCCGAGGACGCCGGTATCTCGCTGAAGTTCACGACCGCCAAGGTCGACAGTGTCAAGCGGGAAAAGGTTCCGCACCCGGCCGAGTCCTGGGACAACGCTTCCGCCCCCTGAAACGGGGAGAGTCAGGAGCGCCAGGAGCCGGCCATGGCTGGCGCTGGTGCCGGTTTCGATGAGCAAGAGGCCCCGTTCTGATCTTCTAAGGTCTGGGCCCGCTTCGCGGGCCCAGACCTTAGAAGATCGTTCCTGACCTCATGGATCAGCATCGGCCGCGGCAGAAATTCCTCATGCTGCGGCCGAGAACGTCAGGGCAAAAGGCTATTCAGTCGGGTGAACAACTGTGTCGCGCGGTTGAAGGTGGCCTGGTCGATGGGGTGCTGGGTCAGGATGTCCTGCTGCTGACGGAGCAGGACGGCCGCGGGCTTGAAGTGGTCCAGCTTGCCGCCGGCGATGTTGTGCTGGCGGAAGTAGGCCTCGACTTGCCGGACGATGCGAGGGTCGTGGGGGTTGAGGTCCGCGATGGTGATCGGGCTCGCCAACTGCTGGTTGTAGGCCCGGTTAACCAGGGCGAGGTAGAAGTCCGGATTGAAGAGATCTTCGATGTCGGCGTCAGCGGTGCCGGTGAATTCGCTGATCTCGATGAGGCCGTTGGTAGCGAGTTGGCCGTTAGCGCGCAGGCGCTGGACGGCCCCGACGTCTTTGGTGCTGGAGTCGACCAGGACGGCGACGTGGAGCTTGTTCGCGCCGAGCAGGGTGGCGAAGGTGGACAGCTTGCCGGAGCCACCGATTGGCGTCTTCACCCAGCGGGGGTCAAGCCCGTTCTGCCCCTGGCCCTGGACCAGATCGGACAGGACGTCAAGGTAGATCAGGTCGCTGGGGCCTTCGAGGAGCAGGGTGTGCTCGCCGACGAACAGCGTCTGGCTCATCTCGATTCCCATGGCCGTCAGCAGGGGGAAGACGGTATCGGTGTCGGCCTCGAAGATCTCGGAGGAGACCTTCGTGCCGACCTTGTCCCGGTCGATGACGGTGCGCACGCGATGCAGTTGGTCGGACGAGACCATGAACGGCGAGTGCGTGGTGTAGAGAACCTGATGCCGAGGCGCCAGACGCTCATCAATGAGGCGGAGCAGGTCCTGCTGGGCCCGGCCGTGCAGGGACAGGCCGGGTTCGTCCAACAGCAGGATGAGGTCTCGGTTGGACTCGCGCTCCAGGTCGGTGAAGTAGGCCAGGAAGGAGAAGAACCAGACGAACCCGCGCGAGCGCTCGTCGAAGGGGACGGAGGCGCGGTGGCGTCGGTTGAACACCCGGATCTGCAGAATGGGGCCCTCGTTGAACGGAGGGGGCGCCCCGTCTTCCACCGGAAGGACTTCGAGTTGGACCTCGAGCTCGTCGTTTTGTGACCAGTATTCGAAGACCTCGTCGGAGATCACGTTGCCGGAGTTCTCCAGTTCCCTGATCAGGCGTTCGTGCTGGTCGGTCCGGTGGAAGTCCTCCAGCTCGACGTCGGCGATGGTGAGCAGGCTGAGCAGCGCCTGCTCACCCCGGGTGACCTGTCCCTCATCCCGGCGGCGCATCAGGTCGGGAATGGAGACCTTGCCGGGCATGGTGTCGTAGTCGTCGAAGTAGACGAACTTGGGCATTCGCGGCCAGGCATATTCGTCGATCAGATGGTAGCTGACACCCTGATTCCGCCATTCGCGGATGCGGCTGGCGACTTCCCTGGCGGCTGCTGGCAGCTCCTCCAAGTTATCCAGGGTCTCCAGGAGCTCCGCGATTGTGGAGGTGGCGTTGACCTCCTCGGCGGCGACCTTGGGAAGGTCGAGCCCGGAGATGAGGTGCTTGACGATCGCCTCCTCGTCATAGGAGTGCGTGATGGTGACGTTGTCGTTGCGGTAGCCCTTCGTCGCGGTGAACTCCGGGCTCAGCAAAGCGCCGGGACCGAGGTCCTCTTCGATCTCGGCCACCTCGTCGTCGCTGTAGCGGAAGGTGGCAACGATGACGGGAATTCTCTGCTTCGGACGGAATTCCTTGCGCTTGCGGGTCAGCCTCGCGGGGAAGTCGATCACTTCGTCGAACTTCGCCGACGACTCGACCGGGTTGAGCCGATAGAGGGCCTGTAGTCCGGTGGTCTTCCCCGACTCGTTCTTGCCGACCAGGCAGGTGACGGCCTTCTCGACATCGAATTGGCCGGAATCCTCGATCGACCGATAGTGCGTGATGTGCGCCCTGATGAGCTGCATGTTTCCTTCCAGGGGGTAGGTCCGGCGCATCAGGAAGGAACACGCAGAGGTGACAACGTGGCAGGCCGGTATGGCCTGGCTGTTGACCTCGGGATAGAGTCAAGGCGCGAATCAAGACACACCCCGGTGCTCGCGTGAACCCGCGTGCGCCGGGGTTTTCGCTTACGTCGATTAGCGTACTCCCCCGCAACGACAGTTTCTATTTCGTTCCAATCCGACATTTCGCCACAAATGTGGACCTTATGTTTTCAGGTGAGAAAATCTCAGAATGAGATTCTACTTTTAAGTGTTAATTGAAGACATGGGTGATCATTCGCGCGGTGGCCATCCGAGGTCTCGCAGCAGGTCCCTTACTGGAGCTGAGATCCTTGATCTGAGGAAGGTCCAAGAATCCGGAGCCTGCGGACCTCACCCAGCGCTGCCTCCAGTCGCCGAGTGAGATCGCCGACCTGATCCCAGAGCTGACGATTACGCTCCAACGCGGTGTCGAGTCGCCGCTGGAGCGATGCGTCGCTAGTGTGCCGCGTCTAAAGTTCGTCGGCTAAGTCTAGAATGGGCTGCATGGCGCGAACGGGACGGCCCAAGACTCCGGTGACGCTTTCCGCTGATGAGCGGGCCACGTTGGAACGCTGGGCCCGGCGTGCGAAGTCCTCACAAGTCCTGGCGATGCGGTCGAAGATCGTGCTGGCGTGTGCGGACGGCCTGGACAACATTGAGATTGCCGCCGCCCTGCGGATCCACCGCGACACGGTCTCCAAATGGCGGCGGCGGTTCGTTCGGCTCCGGCTGGAGGGGCTGATGGACGAGCAGCGCCCCGGCCGCCCGCCCTCGGTCACCTTGGATCAGGTCGAGCAGGTGGTGGTGACGACCTTGGAGCAGGTGCCGAGGAACGCCACCCACTGGTCAAGGACCTCGATGGCCGCCCGCAGCGGACTGTCGAAGTCCACGATCGGGCGAATCTGGCGCGACTTCGGCCTCAAGCCCCACCGGGCCGACACCTTCAAGCTGTCGAGTGATCCGCTGTTCGTGGAGAAGGTCGTTGACGTCGTGGGGCTGTATCACAACCCGCCCGAGCGGGCCGTGGTGTTGTGCGTGGACGAGAAGTCCCAGATCCAGGTCCTGGACCGCTCACAGCCGGTATTGCAGATGATGCCGGGCATGCCCGAGCGGCGCGCCCATGACTACGTCCGCAACGGGATCGCCAGCCTGTTCGCCGCCTTCAACATCGCCGACGGCACCGTCATCGGTGAACTGCACCGCCAGCACCGCGCCGCGGAGTTCAAGAAGTTCTTGATCACGATCGACAAGAGTGTCCCCGCGGACCTGGACGTCCACCTGATCTGCGACAACTACGGCACCCACAAGACCCCGGCGATCAAAGCGTGGCTGGCCCGTCATCCCCGTTTTCACATGCATTTCACCCCGACCGGCTCCTCCTGGATCAACCAGGTCGAGCGCTGGTTCGGCTTCCTGACCGACCAGATGATCCGGCGCGGAGTGCACAAAAGCGTGCAAGCCCTGGAGAGCGGCATCCGCGCCTGGATCGCCGACTGGAACGACAACCCGCGCCCGTTTGTCTGGAAGAAGACCGCCGAGGAGATCCTCGACTCGTTAGCCCGATATTGCCGACGAATTTCTGACGCAGGACACTAGATCTCTAACCACATCGGCGATTTCATGGCCCGCCTCGACGAGATCTGACGTCTCACACCGAAGCTCCGATGGATGGCGTGCGCCCATGCCACTCCCCCTCAATGAGTGCTCCAGGAATCCAGGCCCCCGCCTCCACAGGATCAGGGGCGCCAGAGCCTCCACCAGTCCCGTATGGCCTGCCTGCGTCGAATGCCGGGTGAGGACCCGCCGCGCTCTTCCACGGCAGGTTGTGCCGTCTCTTTTAAGTAGATCGTCAAGGAGTGTGTGGCGAGACGGTGGGTCATCGCCACCCCCACTTCGCTAATGAAAACGGTTATCGCTATTATTGCCCCATCTGTCCCCCTCTCAGGAGCGAAGACGCTTGGCCAGAAACGACGTCCGCCCGGTGATCAAGCTGCGGTCCACCGCGGGCACCGGCTACACCTACGTGACCCGCAAGAACCGCCGCAACGATCCCGACCGGCTCACCCTGCGCAAGTACGACCCGGTCATCCGCCAGCACGTGCTGTTTCGAGAAGACCGCTGACGCGATGAGAAAAGACATCCACCCCGACTACCACCCCGTGGTGTTCCGCGACCCAAGCGCGGGCTTCGCCTTCCTGACCCGCTCCACCGTCACCAGCAGCAAGACGATCGAGTGGGAGGACGGCAACACCTACCCGCTCGTTGACGTCGACGTCTCCTCGGCTAGCCACCCCTTCTACACCGGCCGCAGCCGCGTCCTCGATACCGCGGGCCGGGTCGAACGGTTCAACCAGCGCTACGGCAAGACCTGACCCGCTCTCTTCAGAAAGGAAACCGTATGTCCGCCCACTGCCAGCTCACCGGCGTCAAGCCGGTGTTCGGCAACAACGTCTCCCACTCCCACCGGCGCACCCGGCGCCGCTGGAGTCCCAACATCCAGCCCCACCGCTACTGGATGCCCGCCGAGGGTCGCTTCGTACGGCTGACGCTCAGCGCCCGGGCGGTCAAGACCGTCGACAAGATCGGCATCGAGGCCGCCGTGGCCCGCATCCGCGCCCGGGGAGAACGCGTCTGATGGCGAAGAAAAGCAAGATCGCGGCCAACGAGCGGCGCAAGCTCGTCGTCATCCGCTACGCGGAGCGCCGGGCCGAGCTCAAGGAGATCATCCGTACCGGCTCCCCCGACGAGCGGGCTCAGGCCGTCCGCGAGCTGAGCCGCCAGCCGCGCGACGCCAGTGCCACTCGGGTGCGCAACCGCGACAGCACCGACGGCCGCCCCCGCGGCCACCTGCGCAAATTCGGGCTCTCCCGGATCCGCTTCCGCGAACTGGCCCACCGCGGCGAACTGCCCGGCGTCACCAAGTCCAGCTGGTAGGAGCACTACGACATGGCCGTCCCCAAACGCAAGACCTCCCGCAGCAACACCCGCCACCGCCGCTCGCAGTGGAAGGCCACCGCGCCCGACCTCGTCCCGATCACCATCGACGGGCGCGAGCTGCTGGTACCGCGCCGGCTCGTCCGCGCCTACCGGCGCGGCCTGCTCACCCCCTGAAAACCGCCTCCCGAGCTTCCCGGCAAGCATCCCCCGAGGACCGGCCCGCACCCCGAAGCCACCACCGCCGCGAACCGGCACCGTGAGACCACGCGCCGACCCCGCGCGGTGAACCCCGCACCATGAGAGGAGCTGTCATGTCCGTCCCCGTCGTCATCGTCTCCGGACTGCATCCCGAACCGCGCTCGGCCCTGGTGGACCGCCTGCTCGCCGAGCATCCCGGATCGGTGGCGATCCACCACGACCTGCGGCAGGTGAGCACCGGACGGGTGCAGCGCGTCGTGCGCGACACGTCGGGGACGCTGGACCTGCACGAGGTACGACTCGCGCACGGCTGCGTCACCTGCACCGTGCGCGAGGACCTCATCCCCGTCCTGCTATCCCTGGCGGGCTCGGCGCCGCTGCTCATCGTGGAGCTGTGGGACTCGGTCGAGCCCAGGACCGTGGCCGAGGCCCTCGCCTGGCACGAGGACACCGTGCACCGCCTGCGCCTGACCGGAGTGCTGACCGCGCTCGACGCGGCACGCACGACCGAGGACATCTGCTGCGGCGACACCCTGGCCGCCCACGGCAAGCACGCGGCGGCCGGCGACACGCGCCACCTGGCCGAGGTGCTCGTCCGCCAGATCGAGTACGCCACCGCCCTCGTCGTGTCCGGCGCGGACGAAGAAGACGTCGAGCTGGCCCTGGCCGTGCTCGGCCACCTCGCCCCCACCACCCCGGCTGCCCCGCCGGACCTCGCCCTGCCCGCCGTCACCGGCGCGGGGATCGACGTGGAGATGCTCGGGGCCCGCGTCGACCCGGCGACCGCCCAGCTGCCCTGCGACGCGCGTACCGGGGAGATCTCCACCGTGGTCTGGCACCGGCTGCGCCCCCTGCACCCCCAGCGGCTGTTCGACGCCGTCGACGAGCTCGTCACCGAGACCGTCCGCAGCCGCGGCCGGTTCTGGCTGGCCACCCGGCACGAGCGCCTGCTCGCCTGGGACGCCGTCGCGGGCGTCATCACCGTCGAGGACGCCGGTCCCTGGCTGGTCACCCTGCCCGAGGCCGCCTGGGAGATGGAGAGCCCGGCCCGGCGCATGGCCGCCACCCTCGACTGGACCCCCCAGCTCGGTGACCGCGTCCAGCACCTCGCCTTCACCGGCCCCGACCTCGACCACGACCGCATCCACCGGCTGCTGGACTCCTGCCTGCTCACCGAGGCCGAGACCCTGGCCGGCTCCGACGTCTGGGCCCGATACCCCGACCCGTTCGCCTCCGTCCTCGACCTCGACCTGAAGGAGACCTCCGCGTGAAACCCCGCCGCACGTCCCGCAAGAAGGCCAACCCGCTGCACGGCGTGAGCCACATCGACTACAAGGACACCGACCTGCTCCGCAAATTCATCTCCGACCGCGGCAAGATCCGCAGCCGCCGCGTCACCGGGGTCACCGTCCAGCAGCAACGACGACTCGCCATCGCGATCAAGAACGCCCGCGAGATGGCCCTGCTCCCCTACGCCTCCGCCTCGCGATCCCGCTGACCAAGCGGAGAAGTTCAAAGAGTCGTTGCACCGCTGCCTGCCAGCGAACATAGATGCTCGTTGACCGCCTCAGCTGAAGCACGCCAGCTGAGTGTTTTGCGGAAGGCAATCTTCCAACCCGTAATAATATTGATAACCATAATTGAATATTTCGGATTCGCGAAGTACGTAGCACGCCGGGGCAGGCTTTCCGATTGGTTCACCGGCCCCGAGAATGCAGATCGAGCGGGCCACAGAGCGTGGGGTATGGCGTTTCGGGCGCCTGGACCTGCGGCCATCTCCTGCCGATGGAGGCCAGGGGGGCGGTCGACTTCCCCTATCGAGTCCCCGAGCGAATGATGCATCAAGCACGTCTATCGGAGGCGGGTGACGGGAGCGCGTCTCCCGGAGGCCGCCTCCGTCTGCCGTATTTTCCACTGGATCGAACGATCTCTCTGCGTACCGGCGCTACCGACCGACCAACGCGAACAACCGGCCGCCGCGCGAGGCCATCTGGCCCGGCAAACTCCGATCCCTGCTTTCTCAAAACACAATTTTTCCCCTCACTTTAAATTAACAATACAGAAACCGCAAAGATAGAACAGCAATCGACAATGGTTATCCAGATCGAACCGTCGTCGTTCGTGAGTTTTGAAACCCAAACCTCCCTGGGTATTGTTCGGTATTGGCATACCAAATTCAGCGGGGGGAATCATGTCTGTTTCGACTGAGCATCGTCCACACACCGGACACGATCACCGGCACGGTGAGGGCTGCGGCCACGTGGCGATTCCGCACGACGGCCACGTCGACTACGTTCACGACGGGCACCTGCACCGGCCTCATGATGACCATGCCGACGAGTGCGGCTCAACTGCCCATGTCGAGCACGTTGGGCATGATCACCAGCACGGTGAGGGCTGCGGCCACGTGGCGATTCCGCACGACGGCCACGTCGACTACGTTCACGACGGGCATCGCCACGCTTCACACGAGGGGCACTGGGACGACCACTGACGCCCGATGAACCTCTCGGCGGCACGGAACCCGCAAGGGCACAGCCGGGTTTCCTTAATGGCGCGACATCGTCATAAAATCCGGCCAATGCCAGCTTTGGTTATATTTGCCGCCATGCTGGTAACGAAAATCCCGCACGGGCCGCAGGCACGTTTGCAGGCGCCCTAGGCCGATAGGGCATTCATGTCGGTATGCCGGCATAACTTTCGCTCCCGCCGGTCTGCGACGGTTTCACGCGGCCGAACCCGGCGCACATTCGCCGTTGACTCACGGACACGGGCACTTCCCGCCGCAAACGTGCTCGCCCAGACGGCCCAGGATGATCGGGCCGATGCCTCGGGCCTGAAAGGTGCTGACGCAGTTCTCGCTGAAGCAGATCGTAGGTCCCCGAGATCTGTTCACCTCACTGACCACTCCGCTCAACCGGCCTTTGATCGCCTCGGTCGCGATCCGTTGCGTGCTCCGGTCCGGCCCGCAGCACCTACCGAGTGAAGGTCAGGACAGGTCCCCGGCGTTGTCGGCCCAGGCGAGGCGGGCGAGGATTCAGCCGGAAGTGGTGACACCCCCCAGGCGCAAGGCCAAAAGCCAAGCAGCGCCGGGCAGGGCCATGCACGCTCCGAGAATCGGCAGCAGCGTGCCGGGGCCGACGATGTCCAGCAGGGCGCCGGAGGCGACCGCGGACACGCCCAGGCTGGCGGTCGCCACGGCGCTCCACAGAGAGATCACCCGACCTCGTACAGCGTTGGGCGCGCCGTTGAGGAGGGCAGCCATCGAGGTGGGGCCGTACAACACGTCGACGGCGGCCGCGGCGGCCCACAGCACGAGCGCCGGCCCCACCGTGGAGGGCAGGCCCAGCGCGGCGGTGAACACCCCCTCGCCTACGCATGACCAGCCAAGGACAACAAGCTGGCGTCGGGCGGAGAGGCGTTTGAGGCGAGGGGCGGCCAGCAGCAGCACGACGGCGCCGGTAACGCCCTGAGCCGCGTAAAACCAGCCGACTCCGCCGTCTCCCAGGTGGAAGACCTGAACGGCCAGGAAGGTCATGGTGGTGATAGTGCCGCCGAGGCCGAGGCAGAAGACGGCCTCCAGCCCGAGCAGCGCGCTGATCACTCGGTTGCGGCGGGCGACGTCGAGCCCTTCGCGAAAGGCCCGCCAGCCGCGCGCGGCACCGGGACCGGTGTCGCCCCGGCGGGCACCGCGACGCACCCTGGCGGTGAAGTAGAACGACAGCGCGAACGACAGGGCGTTGACCGCGAAGGCCCAGCGCCAGCCGATCAAGGAGACGACGGCGGCGCCGGCCATGCCGCCGACCGCTTGAAACAGCAGGCCGTTGACCTGGACGGCGGCGGAGTACAACACATACTCCCGCGGCTGGACCAGCGAGGGCATCCACGCGTTGCGGGCCGCCTGGAACACGAACCCGGCCGCGGCGGAGGCGAACGTCAGGGGATAGACCAGCCAGATGGTGGCAGAGTTGTCGGCGAGCAGGAAGGCCAGCGCGAGCACGGCCATGACCGCATCACCGGTGAGCATGACGGTACGACGGTCCAGCCGGTCGGCCAGCACGCCGCCCCAGGCTCCGAAGACGATTCCCGGCAGGTAGCGCACAGCCAGCGAGGCGCCTGCGGCGAGGGCGGCACCGGTGTGCTCGTAGATCATGGCGAAGACCGCGACCGCGGTGAACCAGCCCCCGCAGACGCTGACGAGGTTGCCCCACCACAGCAGCCGGAAGTCCCGGTTGCCGGCGAGCAGGGTGAAAAGCCCTTCGGCCGCGGGGGGAGGCGCGCTCTTGATGTCGTCCACGGCGCCTCACGGTATCCGGAAAAGAAAGTGAAAACCATCCCCAAATAATCATTGACAATGATTATCGTTACTTCATAGGTTCTGGGCTGATCGCCCGTTATCTGAGCCGATCGCTCTCGCCGCCCGGCGGGCCGAAACACAGGAGGTTGGCACGTGTTGGTCCGTCGGCGACTGTTGGCTCTGGCACGTCAGGCTCCGGGCCCGGTCACCGTGACCGCGTTGCTGTCCTTGCTAGCCACGGCCGCCGGAGCCGGACAGGCAGTGGCGATCGCCGAGACGGTGCGCCGGGCATTGGCCGCCCCTGGCGGCGCCTTTGACCTGGGCCTGTTCACCGGGCCGCTCCTGGCTGCGGCCGTTTTGCTCCTGGCACGCTCGCTGCTGCTGTGGGGGCGCGACCAGGCGGGAACCTGGACAGCGTCGATCGTCAAACGGCGCCTGCGCGCCCAGTTGGCCGAGCGGCTGCTCGATCTGGGACCCGGCTACGGCGTGACTCGCCCCGGCGGCGCGTTACGCACCACGATCGCCGACGGCGTGGACGCCATCCAAGCCTACGTGGGCTTCTACCTTCCGCAACTGGTCGTCAGCGTTCTCGGCCCCCTGCTGATCGTCGCCGTGATAGTCGAGGCCGATCCAGTGGCGGGCGCGGTGAGCGGGGTGTGCGTCACGCTGGTCCCGCTGTCTCGCCCGCTGTGGCGCCGCCTCATCGGCACGCGCAGCGCACGGCACTGGGAGGCCTACGAGGCGTTCGCCGCCCGGGTACTGGACGCGTTGCAAGGCATGACCACGTTGAAGTCGCTGGGGGCCTCGGCCCTGTACGGGCGGCTGCTGCGCCGCGACGCGGTGACCTTGTACCGAGCGACGATGGGAGATCTGGCCGTCTCCAGCGGCGTCTACTGTCTCAACGCGTTCGTCATGACGGCCGGCACCGCGCTGGCGGTGGTCGTGGGGGCCGTCCGGTTTACCGAAGGTCATCTGGACGCCGCGGCTCTGCTGCTGGTGCTGTGGCTGTCGGCCGAGGCCTTCCGCCCGCTGCTGGAGTTGCAGAACTACTGGCACGAGGGGTTTCACGGCCTGGCCGCGAGCGCCGGTGTCTTCGCCCTGCTCGACACCCCTTCCCTGACGCCGGCGCCGTCACGGTCACTTCCACGCCCGGTCACCGGCCGCCCGCCCCACCTGCAGCTGCGGGAGGTGTCGTTCACCTACCCTGGCGCCGCGCATCCGGCGCTGCGCGAGGTGAGCCTGACAATCGAGCCCGGAACCACCGTGGCGATCACCGGCCGTTCGGGATCGGGAAAGTCCACGCTCATCGCCCTGCTGCAACGCTTCTTCGACCCCGGCGGCGGTCAGGTGCTCGCCGACGGTGTGGATCTGCGTGACCTTCCGGTGGCCCAGGTACGGGCCCTGAGCGCCGTCGTCAGCCAGGACACCTATCTCTTTCACGGCACGATCGCCGAGAACCTGCTGCTGGCCCGACCCGGTGCGAGCCCGCGGAGGCTCGCCGAGGCAGCCGCCCGCGCTCGCGTCCTAGAGGTGATCGAGGCATTGCCCAACGGATTCGACACGGTGGTGGGCGAGCGCGGCGCGAGACTGTCGGGGGGTGAGCGCCAGCGCCTAGCCATCGCCCGCGCGCTGCTGAAGGACGCACCCGTGCTGATCCTGGACGAGGCGACGGCCAGCGTGGACGGCGCCACCGAAGCCGCGCTGCGCGAGGCGTTGGACGAGGTACGCGAGGGCCGCACCACCATCATGATCGCCCACCGGCTGTCCAGTCTCGCCACCGCCGACGTGGTGGTCGTCATGGACGGCGGGCAGATCATGGAAGCCGGTCCTGCTGAGCGGCTGGTCACCCTCGGCGGCGCCTGGGCCGAGCTGGTCACCGCGAACGCCTCCGCGGGAGGCCCGCGATGACCTCGTCACCGATCGTGGACACGGCATGGGAGCAGGGACTTCTTGACTCCGCTCCGCCCCAGCGGCGCGGCACGGCCGGGTTGCTGAAGGTCTTGTCCACCCACAAGCGCGCTTTCGCCGTCTCAGTGCTGTTTGGTGCCCTCAACCAGGCCGCCGCCACCGCAGCCGTCGTACTGGCCGCCGTCGCCGTGGCGCGGGCACTGAGCGGCGCCACACCGTCGGTGCTGTGGCCCCTCGCCGGCTGGGTACTGGGCCTGGTGGCCGTGCGCGCCGTCGCCAACTGGGTGGAGGCGTGGATCTCCCACGAGTTGTCCTTTCGCGTCCTGGCCCAAGTCCGCCAGTGGCTGTATCGCTCCTTCGAGCGCATCGCGCCCGGCGGGCTGCAGCGACGCCGCAGCGGAGACCTGGTGGTGCGCGCGCTGCATGACAGCGAAAGCCTGGAGATCTTCTATGCGCACACCTCGGTCTACATCGCGGTCGCCCTGCTGCTCCCGCCGCTCGCGGTAGGAGTGATGGCATGGATCAGCGGCTGGCTGGCGCTCGCGTTGCTGCCGTGGTTGCTGGCCGCCGCCGTGGTCCCGCTGTGGTTGCGCAGGCTGGGTGCCCGGCAGGGACGCGAGGTCAGCCTGCGTACGACACAGGTCAACATCGAGGTCACCGACCTCGTCCAGGGGCTTCGCGAGATCGTCTCCTTCGGCCGGGAAGGCGACCGGCTGGCCGCACTCGCCCAGACCGACCGGATGCTGGCCCGCGCTCAGCGGCGGCAAGCGCTGCGAGCCGGGCTGGAGAGCGCCTGTGGTGGGATCGCGGCCGGTGGCGCGGCGCTCAGCGTCCTCACCGTTGGCCTGGTGAACCTGCAGACACTGGGTCTGACCTCGCTGCTGGCCGCGGTCGCTCTGGCGGCGGGGTCGTTCGGTTCGATCACGATGCTGCTCAATGTGACCAAGGTCTGGGGCCTGACCTCGGCCTCGGCCGGGCGAGTGTTCGATTTGTTAGAGGAGCCCGCCGCGGTGCCCGATGACGGCGAGCACCTACTGCTCGCCGACCCTGGCCCGCTCACGGTGGAGTTCGACGCTGTCACCTTCGCCTACGACGAGGGCTCCCCCGTCCTTGAAGGTGTCTCCTTCACCGTCGCGGCGGGAACCACGCTCGCGCTGGCCGGACCCACCGGGGCCGGCAAGTCCACCCTCGCTCACCTGCTGCTGCGCCACTTCGACCCTGCCTCCGGCACGGTGCGAGTCGGCGGGGTGGACATCCGCGAGCTGCCCAGCGCCGAGCTGACCCGGCTCATCTGCCATGTCCCGCAGGAGGCCTTCCTCTTTCACGACACGCTTCGCGCCAATCTGGAGCTGGCCCGGCCGGACGCCTCACCGCAGGAGGTGCGGCGCGCCTGCGAGGACGCGCGGGTGACCCCCTTCCTCGAACGGCTGACGGACGGGCTGGAGACCGTCGTCGGTGAGCGCGGCGCGGCACTGTCGGGAGGCGAGCGCCAGCGGGTCGCGATCGCCCGGGCCCTGCTGAGAGACAGCCCCATCCTGGTGCTGGACGAATCCTCCAGCCAGCTCGACGTGCTGTCGGAGCAGGAGATGCAGCAGGCGCTGCAGCGCGCCCGCCAGGGACGCACCACACTCCTCATCGCCCACCGCCTGTCGACGTTGCTGCACGCCGACCATGTGGCGGTCCTCGACCAGGGACGCATCGCCGATCTCGGCACACACGCCGAGCTCATGGCGCGATGTGAACCCTACAGACGTCTGGTCCAGGCTCAGCGTGACGCGGCCGCGCTGCTGTCAGCTGGCCCGGCGCAGACGAATTCCCTATCCCCCCAAGGAGGTGAATCGACATGAAGGTGAAGAAGCTGAAGGTTTCGCAGGTCCGCGCGAGCGTGCACTCGCACAACCACGCGACCGTCACCCGCACCAACGTCGCCTGGCGCTAGAGGCCCGGTGACCCGCCGATGACCTGAGGGTCGTCGCCCGCGTGGGGGCGCGCTCCAATCGCGCCCCCACGCGGGACTCGCACAGTAGTCCAGGAAGGACGGGAGAACACGATGGACGCCCTTGCCGGCGGGACCTCGTTCGTGCCGACGGTGGACGGCTGGCTCATCCACACCCCGCAGGAGGATTTCCTCACCGTCGAAGTGGACGGCGAGCGCGCCACCACGGTGCCGGACCTGCTCGCCGAGGACGGCCAGGACAACGCCGACCTGCTGGAGGTACTCAGGCAGGAGGGCGTGCTGGTCGCCCCCACCGCCCCCGCCGTCCCGGGCGACGTCGTCGTGTGCGGCGAAGGACCCCTGCTGGAGGTTCTGCCGCCTCTCCTGGCCGCCTCCGGCCTGGCCGTTCGCGTCCTTCCCGGTGAGGACGCCCCCCACGCGCGGGAACCGGAGGGGCTGCGCGACGTCGCCGCCCTGGTGGTGGCCACCTCACGGCTGCGCGACGAACGGTTCACCCTGATCGACGAGTACTGCCGCTCGCGGCGCCTGCCCTGGCACCTGGGGTACGCCGAAGGCCGCCGCTGGTACGCCGGCCCCTTCCACACCGGCCCGGACACCGCCTCCTACCGGGACCTGCGGCTGCGCCGCCTGGCCGCCTCGCCCTGGCCCCGGGAGCTGGCCGCGCACTGGGCCTGGCTGGACGCCGGCGGCCTGCCCCACCCCGACCCGGCGGCCCCGATCGGCGCCCACCTGATCGCCGCGCTGATCACCGCCGACCTGCGCGCCTTCCTGCACGGCGGCAGTCCCCCCGGCGCCGGGGTCCAGGTGGGCGCCGATCCGGCCACCGGGCGGATCCGCCGCCACCCCGTCCTGCCGGTCCCCGGCGACCTGCTGATGGTGGAAACCCCGTGATCTCCATCGACGTGCCGATCCCGGCCGACGGCACCGGCCAGCTGCCGGCCGACGTGTTCCTGCCCGAACGGCTCCCGGCCCCGGTGGTCGTGGTGCGCACCCCCTACGGCACGCCGGCGTTGTGGCCAGAGGCCGAGGTCCTGGCCGGGGCGGGCGCGGCCGTCGTCCTGCAGGACCTGCGCGGCCGCTACCGTTCCGCCGGAACGTTCAGCGCCGGTGCCGACGAGAGCGCCGACGGCCACGCCGCCCTCGACTGGATCGCCCGTCAGAGCTGGTCGGACGGCACCAGCCTGCTGTACGGCACCGCGTACGAGGCCTACGCCGCCTGGTGCGCGGCCGACCACCCCTCGGTGCGCGGCGTCGTCAGCAGGCAGCCCTGGCCACCCGGTGTGATCGCCGTGGACGAGGAACTGTGGTGGCGCACGGAGCTGGGCACGGGCCGCCACCCGCGGCCGGGCCTGTACGACCTCGCCGCCGCCCGCGACCCCGGCCTGCGCGGCGTGCTGGCCGATCCGGCGAACTGGCCGGTCGCGATCGGCCCCTGGCCACCCACCCCCGGCAGTTGGAAGGCCCAGGAGCGCCGCGCCCTGACCCGCGTGCGCGCCGCCCGGGTCCCCACCCTGCACCTGGGCAGCTGGTACTGCGGATCGGCCGGCACGTCGCTGCGCCAGGCCGCGCTCGCCCGCCAGGCCACGGTCGTGATGGGCGGATGGGCCTCGCCGCTGACCCACCGGCTTCAGCAGGAGTGCGCCATCGAGGTGCCCGACGAGCCCGACCCCAGCGACCTGGCCCTCTCCTGGCTGGCCACCGCCGCTGCGAAGGGCGACCCGCGTGAGGTCACCGGCGACCTGCTTCTCACCCTGGGAGCAGACCGATGGCACGAGGCCAACCCGCTGCCACCGGCCGGACCCACGCTGGAGCCCGTCCCAGTGCTACCGCGCGCGCGGCGACACACGCTGCGCCACGACCCCGGCGACCCCTACCCGTCGCTGCCGCACTCGGCCGATCTGTCCGTACTCGCCGGCCGCGACGACGTGGTGCGCCTGACGGCCCGTCCCCCGGCGCGCTGGCACGGCGCCGCGCGGCTGCGCTGCGAGGTCACCGCCGAAGCGCCGACCGAACTGGTCGCCACGCTGGTCCACGAGCGGCCCGGCGGGACGCGGGTACGCCTGTGCGACGGAACGGCGCCGCTGACCACGGGAACCCAGGAGGTGGAGGTGCGCCTGGCCCCCGTCGCCGCCGAACTACCCGAGGGACACCTGCTGCACCTGGAACTCACCGCGGGCCGCCACCCCCGCCACCGCGCCCCGAGCCGATCGCTCACCCTCACCTTCGACCTCGACCCCGACACCGCGCTGCTGCTGCCCCGGCCGCGTAAGGAGATACCGTGAAAGCGCTGGTGAATGAGCGGACCGGGCTGATCACCCGCGTGGACCGGGCCGAGCCGCAGCCCTGGTGGCCGCGCGGACTGGACGTCTACTCCACCTCGGTGGCGGCGATCTCCCGCCACCTGCCCTGGCCCGCCGACCGCGTCTCCACCGGCACCGCCTTCAACGACCCCGGCCGCGCCCGGATCGGCGCCATCGGCGAGGCCATCGAACGCTACTGCGGCAACTTCGTCCCCGCCGGCCTGCGCCGCGCCTCCTACACCGACCTCGTCAGCGCCGGTGAGCGCGCCGTCGACCCCGCCGCCCTCGCCCTGTACTCGGCCGCGCAGTACGCCGAACCGGGCTGCCCGTTCACCAGGTTCACCGCGGACCTGCCGGTGCTGTGGAGCCGCGGCGTCACCCTGGACGGCGGCGACGACGAGGCGGAGATCTGGGTGCCGTCCTCGCTGACCTACGTCAACTACTTCCAGCCGCCGCGCGAGGCCGAACCGCTCACCAACTTCGCCATGCTCGCCGGCATCGCCGCCGGCCCGGACCTGCGCGCCTCACGCGCCGCGGCGCTGGAGGAGGTCATCGAGCGCGACGCGACCGTGATCTGGTGGGCCAACCACCTGCCCGCCACACCCGTGGACCTGAACGACCCACGATTGGCGCACCTGCTGCGCCCCGCCCCCGACCTGGGGCCGGGCTGGGGTCACGCGGCCGGAACCGGTACGGAGCTGAGCTACCGGGTCGTCGCCATCCCCACCGTCTTCGACGTGTCCGTGATCGGCGTGCTGCTGCGCGACCACACCCTGGGACTGTCGGTGTTCGGCGTCGCCGCCCGCCCCGACCCCGTCGCGGCCGTGTCCAAGGCCCTCGCCGAAGCGGTCACCCTGCGCGTCTACGCGCTCGGCCTGCTCGAACCCGACGGCGCGATCTGGCAGGCGGTCGCCGACGGCGACCTGAGCGCTGACCTCTTCCACCCCCACCGCGCCGACCGCGCCTACCGCTCCTCCTACCGCGCCGACTTCCGCGACGTGGTCGACCTGGCCTGCCACAGCCAGATCTGGCTGGACCCGGCGATGAGCGAATACCTGACGCCGATCACCGCCGGCAACGCAACGGTGTCGCTGCAGCAGCTGCCCACGATCACCGGCGACCTCTACCTCGCCTACCTCGGGCGGCTGGCCGCCGCTGGCCTGACGGCCCACGCGGTGGACCTGACCACCGCCGACGTCGCCGCCACCGGCCTGCGGGTCAGCCGCGTCGTCGTCCCGGGCGCCTACTCCAACCCCCCGGCGGCCTTCCCCTTCCTCGGCGGCAGCCGCCTGTACGACGACCCGGTCCGGCTCGGCCTGCGCACCGCCGCTCTGGCCGAGGCCGACATCAACCTCGTTCCCCTGCCGCACACGTGAAGGCCGCCATGACACCGCCCCCCGCCCTCGCCCGCGACGAGCGCAGCGGCCTGGTCACCCGGGTGCTGCGAGGCCGCAGCCACGGCGTACTGCACACCGCCACCGCCGTGCTCGCCGACACCGGCGTCTTCGCCCACCCGCTGGGAAATCCCACGGTCGGCGGCGCCTCCTTCGGCGACCCGGCCCGAGCCCGAGCCCGCGCGCTGGGTGAGGCCGCCGAACGCTACGCCGGGCACCTCATCCCCCGCTCCCGGCTGCGCCGCGACAGCTGGGAGCGGCTGACGTCCGACGGCCACGACGCCGTGGACCCCGCCGCGCTCGCCCTGTACACCCCCGCCCAGCACGAGCGTCCCGGTTTCCCGTTCGCCGGCCTGCGCCGCACCGACGCCGTCGACTGGGTCGCCGGCCGCGCGGGCGACGGCGGCGTCGTGTGGGTACCCGCCTCGCTGGTGTGGCTGGCCCCGGGCGAGCACGCCACCGCGCGGGGCCGTCCGGTCCACCTGCCCGTCGCCGCGGGCATCGCCGCCGGTCCCACCCCGCGGGCGGCCGGTGCCGCGGCGCTAGCCGAGGTCGTGGAACGGCACGCGCTGGCGACCGCCTGGCACGGCGCGCACGCCTTTCCCTCGCTGGGCGCCCCGCCCCTACCCTGCCCCGTGGGAGCCCGGCTGCGCTGGTACGCCGTACCGAACCTGCTGCGGGCGCCGGTCGTGCTGTGCCTGGCCGAACGCGACGGGCTGCTCGGGGCCGGCTGCTCGCTGTCGGAGAGCGCGGAGGCCTCCGGCCGCAAGGCCGCCGCCGAGGCGCTGCGGTCACTCGACGCCCTGCGGGAGGTCATCGCCGGCATCCCCGAGTGGGAAAGACCCCTGGGCGCCCTCATGCCCCACCGCGAGGACCGCCGCTACGCCGACTCCTACGCCGCCGACCTGAGCGACGCGACCGACCTGCTGTGCACGCTGCAGCTGCTGGCCGACCCGCGCATCGCCGACGCCGTCCGCGACCGATTTCTCATGCCAGGCCCGCAGAGCGTCTCCCCCGAGCCAGTCGGCTCGCCGGACTGGAGTCCCCGCCGGGCGCTGGCCGCGCACGGGTTGCGGCCGATCAGCGTCGACCTGACCACCCGCGACCTGGCCGCATCGGGGCTCGCGGTCACCCGGGTGGTGGTCCCCGGGCTGCGCTCCACGGCCCCGGCCGCCTTCCCCTTCCTCGGCGACGGCGCCGACCCGCTGCCCGGCACCTGCGACCTGCTGCCGGTGCCTCATGCCTGAGCCGGCCCCGTGGAACCTGGAGCGCCCCGGCCGCAAGGCCGAACGCGTCGGCACCCACCGCGCCGCACTGCTGGAGCAGACCTGGCGGCGGCTGCAGCCGGTCATGTCCGCCTGCGGCATCACCCGGGTGGCTGACATCACCGGGCTGGACGTGATCGGAATTCCCGTCATGACCGCCTACCGCCCCAACTCCCGCAGTCTGGCCGTCAGCCAGGGCAAGGGCGTCAGCCGGGCGGCGAGCCGAATCTCGGCGGTGATGGAGGCCGTCGAGCACGCCCACGCCGAGCGGGTGAACCTGCCGTTGCGACTGGCCCGGCGGGCCGAGCTGACCTCGGCCCTGGACCCCCGCTCGCTGCCGCGCACCGCCGACGGGGTGCTCGACGAGGCGACCGCGTTGCTGTGGGTCGAAGGACGCCACGTGGTCGGCGGAGAGCCGGTGTTCGTGCCCTTCGAGGCGGTCAGCTTGGACTTCACCCTGCCGCCCGCGCTGACCGACCACGGATTGTGCCGCGACAGCAACGGCCTGGCCGGCGGCAACAGCGCCCTGGAGGCCCTGGTGCACGCGTTGTGCGAGGTGATCGAGCGGGACGCGGCCGCGCTGTGGGACCTGCGTGAGGCCGAGCAGCAGGCCGATGCGCGTCTTGACACGGCCACGGTGACCGATCCGCAGACCGTGGCGCTGCTGGAGCGCTACGCGGCGGCCGGGGTGGAGGTCGCGCTGTTCGACATCACCTCCGACATCGGCGTCCCCTGCGTGTTGTGCCACATTGTCGACGCCGAGCCCGACCTATTTCGGCCGCTGCCGGCCGCCGCCGGTCTGGGCTGTCACCCGCACCCGGTGATCGCCCTGCAGCGGGCGATCACCGAGGCGGCTCAGAGCCGGCTGATCACCATTTCCGGGACCCGCGACGACATCACCCGCGAACGCTATGAGCAGACCGGTGACGTGGAGGGCATCGTCGAGTTGCGAGATGCGCTGCGTTCGACCGCCGCCCATGCCAGGTCCTTTGACGCGGGCGCGGGTGCCGACCACGACGTGCTCGGTGACGACCTGGACTGGCTGATCGCCCGGCTGGAGGCGTCCGGGCTGGGCGAGGTCGTCGCCGTCGACCTGACCAGGCCCGAGTTCGCCGTCCCGGTGGTCAAGGTGCTGGTTCCCGGCCTGGAAGGCGCGGGAGCGCTCACCGGGGAGCCCACGGTGCCCGGCCCGCGGGCACTGTCCATGCCGCTGGAGGACGAGCGTGCCTGATATCGCGGTCTTTGCTGGTCCCACTCTCGGCGAAAGGGAGATCCGCACACTCCTGGCCGGCCGGACGACGACAGTGCTGCCGCCAGCCGCCCAGGGGGACGTGGCCGCACTGGTTGCCGCCGACCGGCCCCGGGTGATCGCGATCATTGACGGCGTCTACGAGCGGGTGCCCGCAGTGTGGCACAAGGAGATTTTGTGGGCGCTACGCGAAGGCGTCGTGATGGCGGGGGCGGCCAGCATGGGCGCGTTACGCGCCGCCGAACTCACCCCCTACGGCATGATCGGCGCCGGAGAGGTCTACCGGGCGCTGATGTCCGGGGAGCTGACCGACGACGACGAGGTCGCGGTGGCCCACCTGGGCCCTGAGGAGGGGTATCGCCCGGTCAGTGAGGCCATGGTCAACATCCGTGCGACCATGCGGGCCGCCTTGTCGGCAGGGGTGATCGACGCGGCGGCCGCCGAGGAGGTCATCGGCACGGCCAAGAAAACGCATTACCCCGATCGGCGCTGGCCCGCCCTCACCGCCCGCCACCCCGGGCTGCGCCGCTGGCTGCCCGAGGGGCGCCGCGACGTCAAAGCCGACGACGCCCGCCACCTGCTGACCCTGCTCGCCGCCGACGCGCTGCCCCACCCGCCCGCCGGGCAAGCCTGGCACTTCGAGGAGACGGTGCAGTGGCGGGCCGTGCGCCCCGCCTCGCGCAACGGGCTGCCTCCCGCCCTCACCGACGCGGTCTTGCACACTCTGCGACAGGAAGGGTTGTACGAGGAGCTGGAGCGGGCGGCCACCTTGCGCAGGGTGGCGGCCACCCGGTGGGCGCGCCCCACGGGACCGGCCCTGCGCGAGTGGATCGACCTGGTCGTCGAGCGCCTGGCTCCCGCCGACCTGGCCGACCTGGACGCCGACGCCCTCGCCCGCTTCGCCGCAGACCAGGCCTGCCTGGTCGCCGCCGCCACCGAGGTCGCCGAAGACCTGCCCTCGGCGATCCTCGACACCTTGCGCGTGCGCGGGGAGTACGCGGCCCGGTTGGCCGCCGCACGCGCACCCCACACCTCCCGCGACAGCGCGGGAACCATGAAGGAGAACCACGTCCGATGACCACACGGATGCCGATCACCGCCGGAGCACTCGCCACGGTCCTGCTCACCGGTTGCGGCGCACAGTCCGGCACGACCACGACAGCCGCCTCCCCCGCCACGCCCTCGGCCGTCGCGTCCGCGGCGGCTTCCAGCGCAGGGCCGGTCCAGGTGACCAACTGCGAAAGCGTCTACACCTACACCAAAACGCCGGAAAGGATCGTCACCTCCAGCACGGTCGCCACCGAGGTCGTCCTCGCCCTGGGCCTCAAGGAGCGAATGGCCGGCACCGTCGCGGCCAAGGACATCCTCGACGCTTACGCCGCCGACCTGAACGGCATCAAGGTCATCGCCGAGTCCGCCTTCCCGCCCCCATCGCGGGAAGTCGTCTACTCGGCCAACCCCGACATGGTGGTGAGCGGCTACCCCGACGACTACGGCCCCAAGGCCATGGGCGATCGAGCACAGCTGCAAAAGGACGGGGTCAACACCCACCTGCTGTCGGCGAGCTGCCCCGGCCACACCGCGAACGTCGAGGACACCTACACCGACCTGCGCGACCTCGGCAAAATCTTCAACGTCGAGGCCAAGGCCGAAGAGCTCGCTACCGCGCTGAAGAGCGAGATCGACGCCGTCACCCCGCGCACTCCGGCGCTGCGCGTGTTCGACTACGCCGGCGGCAAGGAAAAACCAATGATGACCGGCTCGACCGCCCTGTACGACGACCTGTTCGAACGGGCCGGCGGGAAGAACATCTTCCCCGAGGTGACCGAGTTCGGGCAGGTCAGCTGGGAGGAGATCGTCAAACGCGACCCCGAGGTCATCGTCGTGGAGGACCAGGCCTTCGAGCCCGCCGACGCGTCGATCGCGTGGATGCGCTCGTACGCGCCGATCAGGAACGTGACCGCGGTCAAGAACAACCGCTTCGTCGTCATCCCGGTCAACGACCTGCAGCCGGGCCTGCGCAGCGGCCGGGCGCTCAAGGCACTGGCCGAGGGCTTCGCCAGGTGACGACCGCGTGAAAAACGACATCGTCACCCCGGTGGGGACCAGTGCCGGCCCCCACCGGGCGCGAACCCGGCGACGGCTCACCTTGTCGGCCACCGTCGCCCTGCTCGCCCTGGCCCTGGCCGCCTCCCTCGTCGCGGCCGTCGGGCTGGGCCCGGTGTCCATCCCGTTCGGCGAGGTCTGGGCCATCATCGCGGGCGCGGTGTGGCCGGACGCGGCGGACGCGGCGGCCGGGGCGCTGAACGGGCCGCTGGCCACCATTGTGCTCGACATCCGCCTGCCTCGCGTGCTGCTGGGCGCCGTCGTCGGCGCCGGGCTGGCGGTCACCGGCGCGGTGCTGCAGGCGGTGCTGCGCAACCCCCTGGCCGACCCCTACCTGATCGGCGCGAGCTCCGGCGCCTCCCTGGGAGCCGTGCTCGCCCTGCTGTCGGGCGCCTCCTGGTTCGGCGTGCTGTCCCTGCCGCTGTCGGCCTTCGCCGGCGCGATGGCGACCTTCTCGACGGTGGTGCTGCTGGCGCGCCGGGGCGGCCAGCTCGCCACCACCCGCCTGATCCTGTCCGGGGTCGCCGTGGCCGCCCTCACCGAGGCCGTGACCTCTTTCATCGTGCTCACCTCACCGCAGGCGCAACTGCGCTCGGCGCTGTTCTGGACGCTCGGCGGGCTGTCGGGCACCCAGTGGCGCGACCTGTGGGTGCCCGCCGCCGTCGTGGCGTGCGCCGCGGCCTGGTTCTGGGTACGGGCGGGCCTGCTCAACGCCCTCGTCCTGGGCGAGGAGGGGGCCACCAGCCTGGGCGTCGAGGTGAACCGGGTGCGATGGCGCCTGATCGTGGCCGGCGCGGTCACCGTGGGCGCGGTCGTCTCGGTCAGCGGCGGCATCGGCTTCGTCGCGCTCATGGTGCCCCACGCGGCGCGGATGCTCGTCGGCGGCGACAACCGATGGGTGCTGCCGCTGAGCACCTTCGGCGGAGCGCTCCTGCTGGTGTGGGTGGACGTCGGCGCGCGCCTGCTCAACCAGCCCGACGAGATTCCCATCGGCGTCATCACCGCCGTGCTCGGCGCCCCCTTCTTCCTGGTCCTGCTGGCACGCGCCGATCGGAGATCCCTGTCGTGACGTCCCCCCCACCGCCGAAGCCCGAACCTTCCGCATCAGAGGCGGGCACATGACCGATCCGGCCGCCCTGCGGGTGGAGAACGTGCACTGGGCTCCAGGTGGCAAACCCATCCTGCGCGGCATCAGCCTCACCGTGGAACCCGGGGAAATCGTCGGTTTGATCGGCCCCAACGGCAGCGGCAAGTCCAGCCTCCTGCGATGTGCCTACCGGCGCCAGCGGCCCGATCGCGGCGTGGTTCGTCTCGACGGAGCCGACGTCTGGGCGACTCCCGCCATGCGGGTCGCCCGGCGGGTCGCCGCCGTGACCCAGGACTCCCCCGCCGACCTGGAGAACCAGGTGGAGCAGATCGTCGCGCTCGGCCGCATTCCCTACCTGGGCGCCCTCGGCCGCCTGTCCGACCGGGAAAAAGAGCTGATCGCCTCGGCCATGACCCGCTGCGAGGTCTCCCATCTCGCGCGACGCGTGTACGCGAGCCTGTCCGGCGGTGAACGCCAGCGGGTGCAACTGGCCCGCGCCCTGGTCCAAGAACCGGGCCTGCTCATCTTGGACGAGCCCACCAACCACCTCGACCTGCGCCACCAGGTGGAACTGCTGGCACTGATCGGCGAGCTGGGAGTGACGGTGGTGGCGGCCCTGCACGACCTGCAGCTGGCCGCGGCGGCCTGCGACCGCCTAGTGGTGCTTCACGACGGCCAGCTAGTGGCGGCGGGGGCGCCGCAGGAGATCGTGACCGAACAACTGCTGGCGGAGGTCTATCGAGTCACCGCCGAGGTGAGCCGGGGCGCCGACGGCCTTCCCCGTCTCAGCCTCCCGCTGCCGACCAAGGCCACCCAGCCGTCAAAGAGCGCACGGTGAGCGAAAGCGCAACCTCCTCGATGCGCACACGGCAAGCACCGATCAGTGGTGCTCGGGATCCACGTGTCGTCGCACCCCGCCGATCACGCGCGAGAGGCGTGCCTGAACTCGACCCGTGTGAACACCACCGATTTGATCAGCACATGCCAACCGAGGTCACCCGTCGCCGGCGTTAGCGGACCAGCTAACTTCGCTCCCCTCCCCCACCGTGAACGTTCGCGATCAAACTCCTGGGGCGCGAGTTCACACAAGAGCTACGGTGTCTCAGTGAGTCATATGTCTTCCCACGATACAGATGACGTCGTTTCGCTCGAACGGTTCATCGTGCAGGCTGATCTCGCCGCCGCACTGACCGCACGAGGTCCCAACGGGGAACGGGCGGTCAACCTGCTAGAGACCGCAGGCATGATGCTGTCGACACCGCAGCAGTATCCGGCCGCTGCCGAAGTCGCTCAGTCCTGCTGTCGTAACGCGCTCGACAGCATCCTGAAGATCGCGGGAGATGACTTTCCCGGTCTTCAGTCGGCGCAAAAAAAGGTGACCAGCCAGGCGAAGTCGGTGGTCGAGGCGGTACGTGCAAACGCACCGGATCTGGCCGAGAGGTTGACCGCCCTCGGCGACGCCGTCGACGCCCTCGTCTTGGAGGAGAAGGAGCCGGGCGGGTTCCGGGTCCGGCAGGTCGGCTACCTGGTACGGGAACGGACACGCCGGGATATAGGCATCGCCGAACAGACCGCGGTCCGCGCTTCGTGGGCGAAGTTCTACCGCGACACCTCAGGGGTACTACACGGTTCGGCCAGCAGCCTGGACAGCGCCCGCCAGTTGTGGGAAGACTTGGTCGCCGCGATCAGACAGTTGTTCCTGGGCCTGCCCGAGCGCGCAGAGCGCCTGCGTGAGCTGGCCCTGCTGGCAAACCCCCTGGAGAAAGACGCCGCGGAGGTCGCGCTGATGACCGACCCGCGAGCAGGTGATTACTTCTTCCGCGTCGCGATCAGCCCGCACTGGCTGAAGCTGCTGCCGCCGGAGCGGCTGGTTCCAGACCAAAACCGCTGGTCAGCCAGCCCTTACTTGCAACGGCTGCTGGCTGATGATCCGGAACTGGTCTGCGCGTGGGTCACAACTCAGCTGGAGTTCATTGACCAGCGGGGCCCGCACGCGGTGAAGATGACGTTTCATCTGCTGCGTGAGGCTGGCATGTATGCCCTCCCCCTCATGTGGAAAACCGCCCAAGCCACCGACGACCATGGTGTGCTGCTCCGCATCGCCAACTGGGTGGGCGCGGTGAGCCCCGTTGAAAGAAACCGCCGCTGGGCCCAGGTCATCGAGGAAATCTTCAAGAAGACCTCATTCACCGATCACGAGACCTGGCGCTGCGGCCAGCTTCTCCGCATGCTGTTGGAGACCGCCTACCCAGGCAATGCCGCTCGCGACGACGACGGCAAGCTGGCTACCGGCATCCGGTACGCGCTCGCGCATACTCTCGGTCATCATCTGACAAATAACCGAGATACCCGCTGGGCGATCGAATCTGTGAACGACCTCGCCGCGGTGTCGGTTGATGAGGGCAGGGACCAATTCGTGGTTCTCCTGCTGGGTGCTGTGCTGGACTTGGCGCGCGCCGACACCGCCCACGGCGTTCCGCTTCACCTTCGTGTGAATCCGCTGCAAAACGCCCTGCCCGCCGAGGCCACACGAGAACGGCTGCTGGCAGTTCATCTGCGCGAGAGCTACCCCTCAGACGACGTCGCTCTCGATGAGTTCGCCCTGTCAACGTGGTGGAGCATGGCCATCGAGGTGATCAAAAAGGCGTTGGAGATGAAATCGGTGCGCGCCGACGTCTTCGACTTCCTGCGGCACGTCGTGCAGGTGGCGCCCAGCGATCAGCGGCCGACGGTGGAGGCCGCGCTCGCCGCCGGCCTGGGGCCTGCCCCAGGCCAGGCCCGCATCGATCAATGGCAGGACGACTACACCAGCAACGGCGAACCGCTGCCTGATGCCTGGCACACCGTGTGGGACCTGGCCCAAATCCTGCCCGCCACACTCCTGGCCCCGTGGCAGCCGCTCCTGCGCCTTCTTGAAGAGGTGACGGGTGGTCCTCCCCCTGGCCGACCCGAACCCCTCTGGGCCGTGGAAACCCACACCTGGACCAT
The DNA here is from genome assembly GCF_051390675.1 of Streptosporangium heterodermiicola. Classification (NCBI taxonomy): domain Bacteria; kingdom Bacillati; phylum Actinomycetota; class Actinomycetes; order Streptosporangiales; family Streptosporangiaceae; genus Streptosporangium; species Streptosporangium heterodermiicola. The sequence goes on along the minus strand of NZ_JBPJSR010000024.1, from coordinate 2,997 downwards.
CAACGGCGGCCTGACCCCCGCGCCGTTCGCCCAGCAGGCGGCCGAAGAAGGCCCAGCAGCCGCCGTCGAAACTCTGATCCGCACGCCGATCCCGCAAGACACCCGCGACCCGGTATCCGTCTACGGCGGAATCATCTCCGACCTGGTCGCCGCGGATCCCGTCAGGTGGGCAGCCGATCCAGTCCGCGTGACCGCTGTAGCCCGCGACCCCGACCTGCGCCTCGCCTACTTCGCCGCCTTGCAGCGTGCCTATCAAGACGAGAACCTCGCCCCTACCAGCTCCCTTGCCGCAGTCGCTGGTGCCGCGTTCGCACACCGACCAACGGATTCCACCACAGATCCGTCCGAAACCGACTCCTTCCAGCTGATCATCTGCATGCTGCTCCAACAGGCCTGGAACGCCGATGTGGACCTCGGCGACATCACACCCACCGCCCTGTCCTGGCTCGACGACCACGCCATCGCCTGGATACGGCCACGCACCTCCACGCCTGAGCCGATCAACGCCGCCATGCAGTTGGGCGGGACCGCGCTGCGAACCATGATCGCCTGGGGCGTGCACCATGCCCGGGCCGCCGGGAACGGGTTGCCGTCGCAGGTGACAGTTCGCCTGGACCAGATTCTGAAGTCCGCTCCCGACGATCAGGCACTGGCAGTCATCGGATTCTGCCTCACTCAGCTCGTCAACAGCGACCCTGCCTGGGCGGCCGCACACACCACCGATCTGTTCGCCTTGGACCATCGCTGGCGTCCGGCACACACCTGGCTCAGGTACGGCACCCCCAGCCCCGACCTGTTGGCCCGACTCAAACGCGATGATCTTTACACCGAACTATGCGCGCCAAATAACGTCGGTGTACTCGAGCGCGTCGGTTTGGCCCTCATGCGAGACGCCAACCCTCTGGGATCAGCTCGGGTGTTCCTCACCGAACTCACCGCCCATGACGGCGGATCTGCCGCCGTATCGGCCCTGCTGAAGCGGCTGGCCTGGATGATCGGCCACCCTTCCACGCCCCCTCCTGCAGCTGAACGGGCCTGCACAGTGTGGGCTTCGGCCCTGGACGCCGCGCTCCCACCGATCGCGCTGACTGGCGCCGGACACTTCGCCGATGCCCACACGATCGACGAGCACAGGTGGCTGGACCTCACCGCCCGCACCATCCAACAGCAACCCGCCCTGGACAACGCCCCCAACATCGCCGCCCGCGCCGCAGCCACCCCTTCCTCGCCCGAGGCTCTGAGCATCGTCACAGCCATCTTGGGCGTTTCCGCCGATGCCTTTACGACGTTAGAGGTCCGACGCCACGCCCTCAAGCTGCTTCGTACCAGCACAAGCGACAGCCTTAAGCATGACCTGCTGCGCACAGCACTCATTAACGCTGGTGAGGTGGAGGCTGCTTTTCCCGCCCCCGACCATGGTTAAGCGAATGATCCCGACCGGCGCGGCAACCGCGTCTGGTACGACACCTCGACGGCCAGCACCTACCGGGTCCTGGCCGATGACGGCGCGGCTGCCGAGGTCGCCCGGCATGAGCGGATGGACACCCGGCATCGGTCCCGCCTGGACCTGAATCACTATCTGGAAATCCTGATACGCAAGCCTGGCGCGTTGCCGGGCTCAACCGCGCTAGAGCAGGCGCGCCAGACCGGCAAGTTCACCCCGGTGCATGACGCGTGGTGGGCGGCGGTCCGTCGAGCCCATGGCGACGCTGATGGGACCCGGGCGCTGATCGAGGTTCTGCTCTTGCACCGGACCATGGCGCACGACCACGTCGTCGCCGGGATCGCCACGGCGTTGAGCGTTGGTGCGCTCTCTGCGGACGTCGTCGCCGTCGAAGCCCGCAAAGCCGCCCAAGCCGACCAGGCCGGCAGCGCCGAACCTCGGCACACCACCCCTGGATCACGCCCGGTCGGCAACCCGGCCGAGATTCCTGATGACGTCGCCTCCCTCACCCAGCGGCGGCTGACGACGTTACCGGTCGATTCCCGGCCGCTGCCCTCAGTCGCCGCCTACGACCAGCTGTTGCGCCGCCGTGATCGCCCATCCGCCGCCAGCCAGGGAGATGCCTCATGACCTTCGGGGCTTCCCCCATGAACGTGAACACCGATTTCAGGCGGCAGGCTTCAGGTTATCTGCCGTCTTCTCGTAGTCGATCGGGCTGAGGTGGCCGAGGCGGGAGTGCCGCCGGATCGTGTTGTAGCGGGTGATCCAGCCGAACACGGCCAAGCGGGCGGTGCGGGCGTCGGGCCAGCCGTGTGCGCCCTGCAGCGTCTCGCGTTTCAGGCTCGCGTTGAAGGACTCGGCCGCCGCGTTGTCGGCGCTGGTGCCACCCGCACCGCGCGAGCGGGTGACCCCGAGGCGGCGACAGACCCGGGCGAACTCCTGCGAGCAGTATTGCGCTCCGTTGTCGCTGTGAAAGACCGCCCCGTCCAGGCGGCCGCCCCGGGTCTGCGCCGCGGCCTGCAACGCATCGACGACGAGTTCGGTGCGCATGTGCTCGGCGATCGACCAATCGGCCAACCGGCGCGAATACAGATCCACCACGGTGGCCAAATAGAGGAACCGGCCGCCGCCGACGGGCAGATAGGTGATGTCGCCGACATAGCGGGTGTTCGGCCGCTCGGCGGTGAAGTCGCGCTGGAGCAGGTCCGCCACCGGCACGGCGTCCGGCTCCGGAATAGTGGTGCGGACCTTCTTGCGCAGATGCAGCCCGGCGATGCCGTGCTCGCGCATCACCCGTTCCACCCGCTTGTGGTTGACCCTCATCCCGGCCGCGCGTAGTTCGGCCGTCATCCGGGGCGAGCCGTAGGTGCCCTCATGCTCGGTGTGAATCCGCCGCATCCGCTCGGCCAGCCGCTCATCGGCCTGGCGGCGGCCCAGCCGCGCCGCGGCGCCCTTCAGCCACCGGTAAAAACCCGAGCGTGACACCTGCAGCACCCGGCACAACCGCTTCACCCCGTAGAGCGCCTTGTGATCTTCAACGAACTGGAAGCGGT